>NZ_JACXAB010000100.1 GCF_014699075.1 Microvirga sp.
ACTCCTCCTCAAGGAGAGACGCAACTCTACCACAAACCGCGCGTCCTCGCACGTGCTGAAGTCCCGCGATTTCGCATAAGGTCCGGTGTGGAACGTAAGTAGAAGAACGGGGCGGACAAGAAAAAAGCGCCGCTCCAAAGAGGGCGCTTAGAGTTGCGGATCCGTAGGGGCAAACGAACAAATCCGATAAAGGTCAACTGCTCACAGAAAACCTGTGATGTCTTTGTCATTGCACTGCCGAAGCATGCGGCATTTTGGCAGTGACTGCCCCGTATAGGGATTTGTACTTATTGTATACCTCGCCCGAGGTAGGTATACAACCCTCACCGTAGGGGCAAATACGCTTCGAAGGGTCGCGAACACGGTCACAAGATCGGGCGCGGCCCTTTTTCTATGGGTGCTCGGCTCGGCCACATGCGTGCTTGGTACCCGACACGCAATTTCGCATAAGATCCATCAGGGAACGGACTAGATACGGCCTTCACGAAGGGCAAACGCGGGTTCAAAATTGGCTGTTGGGTTCGGCGGAAGGATGGCACAAAAGGTTGCATAGCCCATCTCGTAGCTAGACCCGAACCGTCCGCACCAATGCCCCCCGTCTGTTTCACCCGTGTCACCAAGTAGCGCCCGATACTGGATCGTGTGGTCTGGTACCCATATCCAGCGTCCCTCGACGAACATCTGCACCCCGGTTGGCCTCACCCGGTAGGGCGCAGGGCGACAATCCCCATTATCGCAGCAATTCCTTCCGGCTCTGTCCCTCAGGGGCGAGTAGATGTCATGAGCTTCGGCGGGGGGGATCGAAACTGAGCAGGGCGATCGCTGTAAAGAACTCAAGCTTGAGAGACATAGACCGCTCTCCCTCAATGATGGGCAGGCGGCGCTCGTCGGAGCGTCAGAACAACGCTACTTGAGCTTATCCTACTCCTGACCGGAGGTCCGGTTCCCGACACGCTGCGCAATTTCGCAAAGGCGCAGTATGGAACGCGCTGCGAATGTAATCCTGCGCCAGCTAAATAGGAAAGTCTTTTGCAGGAATTAGGATTATAATGGCTAAATCATACCACTTTAGCTAAGTAATAGCTGAATATAGGTACTCGATTATAGCCATATAGATCGCTGGTCCTGCCACATTCTCCGCACGAGCGGATCCCATGATCGATCTCTGTGTGGCCTTCTACTGGTAGGTTCTGATGATCGTATCGGAAAGACTCCCCTCAGCAAGGTTCTTCTTCAACTTGATCTCTGATGCAGAGGTGATCCAGGATGAGGAAGGGATTAATCTACCGCTTGAGGGTGACCTCATGAGCCGTATTGCTCGCGCGCTCGAGGAACTCCACCAAGATGACATGCTTGCCTCAGCAGAGTGGCAGGGGTGGAAAGTGGTGATTACCGATTTTTCAGGTCAAACGCTGTTCAGCGTTGCCCTTGGCGATCCCTCCGTAGATTGCGCCTTTTCCCCTTTGAACTGAAACCTGCAATTTCGCATAATTGTCAGTATGGAACGCGATTTTGCGTATCCGTAAAGTGTTCCCGCGGGCTCTTGGAACGCTGCCGCGCCCATTCAGTAAAACTGGCCTCAGCGATCCTCTCGGCTAGCGCTCGAATACTAGCGACAACTTTCCTCCAAGACGCGCAACTTTGCCACGGTTTGGGGCGCCGATAGAGCCGTTTTCGATCCTTGTACCCTTGGCAACCTCCCGTTCACCATCCCCCTGCATCCTGCTCCCTCGCTGGAGGCCAAGAGGGAGCCTTTTCGGATGCAGATCTCTTGGGATGACGTAGGCTGTACGGAGAGAACAGGCATGCATTGGGTGACCAAGCTAAAGATCGATGTCTTCATCTCGCAGAGAGCCATCGACAATTGGAGGACAGATCCACATGGATGTCACCATGTCGTCGAGATCTCGTCCAGCCGTGGCAGGAACTACAGCCTTGGGACTTTCGAGCCCTGCCAGAAAGACTAAGGCTTAACGACCGGTCGGGTCACGCAGAAGGGAGGCCGGAAATGGCACCATCTTCGGCCTCCCTGCCTGATCCATCTAAACGGCGAAGTACAGATGCATCCAATGGTCTGCCCCCTGCGAAGTGATCCTCCCTGAAGTATGGCTTATGAGCCGAAGGAGGATTGAAGCTGGGCAGGAAGAGGCACACGGCGGAAGCGATCGTTTCCAAGTTGCGGCAGGGGGATGTGCTGACGGCGCAGGGCCGGACAGTGGCAGAGGCCATCCGGCAGATCGGCGTGACGGAGGTCACGTACGATCGCCGGCGCTCTGAGGATGGCGGGCTCAAATCCGATCAGGTCAAGCGGATGAAGGAGCCCCGGTGCCGCTTCCCTGCTGGGTTGCGACCGCAAGAGACTGCCCGTGTTTATTATCCCGGTATCGCGCTCACGAGCACCATGGCTGCGGTCATCAATGGGAATGCGACGGCAAACCGGATGAGAGCCGTCCCCAATGACGGTGCGTGCGCTGCGGAGGCTGACAGTTGAGCGGAAGAAGCCATGGGCGTTGTTCCAGTAAGGAAGGTAAGTGACGTACTGATAAGCCAGCTAGGCGGGATCGGATGTGCGGCTGAGCACAGAGGTGGATCCCAGCCATTCGAGTGAGTTCTCCTGGCTCCGTTGCATTAACCTAGGGCGATTAGGAAAGGGCGGCTACCTGAGGAACTGCCCTGTTGTCTCTGTTCAAGCGCCGTCGCTTCCCCGTCGAGATCATCCTGCTGTGCGTGCGCTGGTACTGCAAGTACGGGATCAGCTACCGCGATCTCGCTGAGATGATGGAGGAGCGAGGTGTCAACGTCGACCCGTCCACCATCTTCCGTTGGGTTCAACGCTACGCGCCAGAGATCGAGAAGCGGGTCCGACCATACCAAGGACCTCGCTCATGTTCTTGGCGTGTGGACGAAACTTATGTGCGGGTCGGCGGGGTATGGAAGTACCTGTTTCGAGCGGTCGACAAGCACGGTCGGCTGATTGACTTCATGCTGTCGGATCGTCGCAACACCCGAGCCGCTTATCGCTTCTTGCGCAAAGCGCTCAGGATGATGGACGACTATCCGCCATCCTCAATCACGACCGACAGACTGGCCTCGTGAAATGAGAGGCGAAGTTCGGCCCAATTGAGCTTCGCCTTCCGCGAATCCGGCCGAAGACATGCGGTAAGATTACGGGCGGTCCCTAAGGGGCCGCCCGTTTCACAATCCGAACAGGACAAGTGTTGGGGCACAGCTGAGCAACCTATTGCCGTGCCCCTTCACCCGAGAAGCATCTCCATGCAGATCATTATGGATGAGCCCGGATCGTTTGTTCCGGAGAAAGGCCTCGCTGTCGTTTCCGCACTTGTCGTGCCTGACCGTCAGCTCGCTGGTCTGGAGAAACTCTACAAACGCCTGCGCCGCAGCCTGCCGAAGGAGCGAGGCGAGGTGAAGGGACGCCTCTTGGCAGAGCGGGAGGTCGCCGCCGTTGCGGAGATTGCCTGGAGGCGATGCCTTCCCCATCGCGCACGAGCGCGAAACGGGGCGTGCAGCCCGGATCGGGTGAACCGCCGCATTGGCTATCGCGAGCGGGGCCGGTCGGCGCACAGGGCCGATCGGTCTCGCCATACCGAAGCTGTCGCGAGGCTTGGACATCACGAAGGTGCCTGGAGCGGCGCCGTGAGCGGGCCGAGGTGGATTACAGGCGCGCCTCGGTGCCCGCATCGAAGAGGCTAGCCTTGCCCATCGCGGGTACCAGAGTCACGCGGCTGCCGCGGGGGTGGGAGGTCTCGACCGGAACGCGGACGGAGACCTTGCGACCCTCCACGTCCGTCCAGAGCAGCTTGTCGGCCCCCATCGGCTCGCCAACGCAAGGTGATTGAGCGCTGTGTCGGATGGCTGAAAGGCTGCCGATCCATCGCCACTCGGCATGAGAAGCTTGCCCTCAACTTGTCAACGAAGGTGAAGCTTGCTTTCATGCGCCAGTACCTGCGCACACTCAAGCGGTCAGACAGGATCTAGTAGTTGGTAAATGGACCGCAAGAGTAGCGATCGCAGCGCGATGAAGCTCACGCGGGGGCAGGCTGCCTGACCAGAAGCGGATTTCGCCCGGATCAGGTGATCCGGGGGAGAACGTGCTCAAACCCACTCAACCGTAATCCGGAAATCTCCTCGCGGCCTCAAAATCCGGCATTCTGGCCAGAAAACGGTGCCGCGCGCACAGGTCTGACGAGCCGCGCAGGAGAGCCATGTCCCGGCCGTCCGCCGCCGATAACCGATGAATCAGCGCAAGAACGGCATCGCCACCGCATGGTCTGCGACGCCTTGCTGTCGAAGCTCACTAAATTCGTCGGTGAGCTTCGAGCTCGAAGTCTCCCATTGCGGCGGCGCGGGGAGACATCGCACAACTTTCCATGAAACAATTGAGGAACGTGTGATGCCGTCGCAGACCGATCAGGATCCGCACCTTACGACGACCGCTGGGGCGCCGGTTTCTGACAGCCAGAACAGCCTGACCGCAGGTGATCGAGGCCCAATCCTCTTGCAGGACTGGCCGCTGATCGAGAAGCTCGCTCACTTCAACCGGGAGCGGATTCCCGAGCGCGTGGTACATGCCAAGGGCTGTGGCGCATATGGCACTCTCCGGATAACGCGCGACATAACGCACCTCACCTGCGCCAGAGTGCTGCAAGTCGGCACCGAGACACCAGTGATCGTGCGCTTTTCAACACTTGCCGGGGAGATGGGCGCGGCAGACCACGAAAGAGACATTCGCGGCTTCGCACTGAAGTTCTACACCGAGGAGGGCAATTGGGATCTGGTCGGCAACAACACCCCGGTCTTCTTCGTCCGTGATCCGCTCAAGTTCCCCGACTTCATCCACACGCAGAAGCGCCATCCGCGAACCAACCTGAGGTCGCCGACGGCAATGTGGGACTTCTGGTCCCTGTCGCCCGAGAGCCTGCATCAAGTGACCATCCTCTTCTCCGACCGGGGCCTCCCTGTCACCCCGATGCACATGAACGGCTATGGCAGCCACGCCTACAGTTTGTGGAACGACAACGGCGAGCGTGTCTGGGTTAAATTCCACTTCAAGACGCGGCAGGGGCACCGCTTCTACACAAATGCCGAGGCGGTCGACGTGATCGGACGAACGCGCGAGGGCTACCAAGAAGCGCTGTTCGGAGCAATCGAGGCTGGGCTATTTCCTCAGTGGACCTTGCAGATTCAGATCATGACGCAGGCCGATGCAGAAATGTCTCCTTACAATCCGTTCGACCTCACCAAGGTGTGGCCCCACGCGGATTTCCCACCCGTCGAGATTGGCATCCTCGAGCTTAACCGAAATCCGGACAATTATTTCACCGATATTGAACTGCTGGCCTTCAGCCCGTCCAACGTTGTCCGTGGCATTGGGCACTCGCCAGACAAGATGCTTCAGAGCAGGATCTTCGCCTACGCGGATGCCCATCGTTATAGGCTTGGGACCCATTACCAGGCGCTTCCAATCAACAGGCCCCAGTGTCCGGTCCATCACTACCACAAAGACGGCGCCATGCGGTTCTTCGACAACGCGGCAACACCCGAAGCGTATTACGAGCCAAACAGCTTTGGTGGCCCGGTCGAGAACCGTTCATTTTCAGAGCCGCCGCTTCAGATAGAAGGCTTGACCGCAAGATTCGACCACCGGACTGGCAGCGACGATTTCAGTCAGCCACGCGCTCTGTTCATGCTCTTCGATGATGGGCAGAAAGCAAGATTGTTCGCCAACATCGCCGCAACTATGCAAGATGTCCCCGCCCCTATAATCGAACGGCAGGTCGACCTCTTCGAGCAGGTCCACCCGGATTATGGCGCCGGCGTGTGCGCGGAACTGGATGCGCTGGATCCTCCATTCTGATCGAGGTTTAACAGGAGAGCGAAGCCGATGGACGCTGGAGCCCGGCGATTGAGACCAATCGTCCGTGACGAGATCGGCTTGGAGGCGATCGAAACCATCGGCGTGCCTCGCTCATGCGACCTCGATCCGATTGCGACAGTTCACTCTCCGCCCCGCCGGCGAGTCGCACGCCTCCTCCACCGGAGCGCGAGAGCATGACGCCGGCCGAAGACAGTCGACAGTGCTTTCAGGTGCCATCACCAAGCGAACGAGCGAAAGGGTCGCGCATTGCCCGGCGATAGTCGGAGGGGGTCATGCGGCGCTGCTTAAGAAACACCCTGGCGAGCACCTGGTTGGAAGAATATCCCACCTCGAAGGCAATATCCGTAACCGAAAGATCACTCTTTTCGAGAAGCTCGCAAGCTTTCTCGATTCGTATTTGCGTTAGATAGACCCGAGGGGGCACGCCAACGCTCTGTTTGAACATACGGGCAAAGTGAAACGGTGAGAGCCGAGCCTCGGCCGCCAAATCGTCGAGACTGATGTCGTCCGCGAGCCGCGCATGCATAAGCTCGATGGTACGCTGCTTTGCCCAAGGTGCGAGACCGCCCTTCGCCGGTGCCAAAGGGGTTCCGCCCAATCGGCACCATTCGGCGAGTATTTCGCAGCCAGCAGCCCGGGCCAGCAGACGCGAAGGCGCCCCTTCGTCCGCACTGAGAGACCACAAGTGCCTGAGTGCGGATCGGATAGTCGATGACTCGAGCATGCGGCCGTAAATACCCGAATTGTCGACCGAGAAGCCACCGTCACCGGCTTCATCAAGCATTCTCTGCCACTGCCCTATCGGAAAAACCAAGCTGCGAACGCGATGGTTTATATTGATGATGGTCGTCGTAGCAAAGCCCGGCGCGGCAAGCACAACCTCGCCTTTCTTGGTTATTAGATCCAAGCGCCCCCCTCCGAGGTCGCCACGCATGTGACAGCCACCAACCATTTCCTGATACAGCACAATATCCGACGAGGCAGGTCGGGACACGTCTCCGGCCACTCCGTCGATCTCGAGCAGGTCGAGGATTCCGCCTGCCGACTTTATCGTGCGAACATGAGGCGCCTGTGGGCCTTCGATATACCATTGAGCGGAAGCAGAATTGACAGCCAACGTCATTGTCTCAGTTCCTTTGACTCAGCTACCGTGAGTGAAAATCGTGTGGAAGCCTACAGGGCCGCCGTTTCCATCATTGAGTCACCTGGCGCTGTTATAGCCACTTTAGAACTTAGTCGACTGCCGGTCCGGACCATAACTGAGAGACGTCCGCGCGAGGGTCCTGTCGTCGGAGCCAAGGAGATCTCACGATCCTTGACGGTCCGGCGCATGGGCGTAGCTAATGTTCAGCAGGGCCAAATCAACTAGGTCGCCCGGTGCTACCCTGCATACTTGAACCTTTGTAGCGTGAACGACGCGACGCACCAAGTGAAGCGGTTCAGCGCTTCGGGGACATAACGGAAGGTCGTGCTCGGCAAGAACTGTGGCGCTGAAGACCAACCGTCCCGTGACCATCCAGCCGATGACGGGGCATCGTTTGAACTTCTTCGAGCAGATGGGCCGTTACTTGAATCCATGCTGCCTAGCACCGTCTTGGACTATGCGATTTCGAGGAAGCCGCTCAGCCCTGTGGCCTCTACATCAGACAGGCGCTGCGACCTGGAGATTTTGTTCGATCCAAGCCGCCGCCTCGGTGACGTCACTTGCGGACAACTCATGGTCGGCTGGCAGCTCGCGGGGCTCGACCTTGGCACCTCGGGTCCTTAGATCGTCCGCTAGCACGGTCCTGTTCTGGGCAAAAGGATCGTCACGCCCGTTGAGCATCAGCAGGCTCGTTCCTGAAAGATCTGTAGCAGGCGGATCCTCCAACGCCTGGATGCCGCGCAGCAAAACCGCGCGGCGTGCAACGTTGGGATAAAGTTGCATGACGGCCGCCAAGAAGTTTGCTCCGTTGGAATAGCCGACAAAGGCAAGCTTGTTGGCGTCGAGCCCGTAACTGGCGATGGCACCTTCGACGAAGGCTGAGAACGCTTCTGCTTCGCTGCGGATGTCCGCTTGGTCGAAAGACGTGGCGTCGAGGCGGCGAAACCAACGGTTGGTTCCTTCCTCGGTCGCCCGCCCTCGCACGCCCAGCAGCGTCGCACGTGGTGCGATACGGCGGGCGATCGGCATCAGGTCGGCTTCATGTCCCCCGCTGCCATGCAGCAGCACCAAGGTGGTGCCGTCCGGATCCTCCGGCCGGTTGAAGCGATGAATGAAGGGCAGTTCGCGAGCGGGAAACCGCTCCTCCCCGGGCAAAGCAAATTGTGGGAGCATCGCCTTCAGATCTTCCGCACGGTCAGCATCGTGCGGTGGCAAGAACAAGGTTTGGCCGAGCTCGTCGGGCGCTTCATCAACGGTCATCCCTGGCCCATCAGTCGCGTATTCCAAAAGAATACCGGCTGGATCACGAACGTAGAGTGACAGGAAATACTTTCGGTCATGGACCTCGGTTGGTCCGTAGTCCTTGAGCGAGTGCCGCATGGATCGGACAGCCTCGGCATCCGCCGCTCGGAAAGCCACGTGGTCGGGCACTCCGGCTCCGGGCACGGAGGGCACGAACCCCGACACTTCCCTGATGTCCACCACATCAGTACCGGAAATCAAACGCTGCGTCGCGCCAGCGCTCTGCTCGTACCTATACCCGAACCGGCTAATGAACTGTGCTGTGGCCGCTGCCTTGTCCGTCAATACAGTAACACCTCGCAGCCGAGTCGGTGCGTCTGGAAGCGGAGCCGGCGCTGGCATGTCGACGCCGACGAGCTTCACGATCAACCCGTCCGGATCTTTCAGCCTGAGGACCGGCTCTCCGAATTCACGAGACGGCCCCTCCAGAGGGACGTTTGCCGCGAGTGCCTTCGTGACCCAATTGCCGACGGCAGCTGGCGGAACGGCGAGTGCCACTTCCGATACCTGCCCAATACCGGTGCGGCCACGGCCGGTGGCCTCCCAGACCAGGAAGGTCAGCAATGAGCCAGGGCTGCCAAGACCGTCTCCATAGATCAGGTGGAGCTGCTCGGCATCCGCATAGCCGCCAGTTCGCTTCACAAGCCTGAGGCCCAAGAAGCCGACATAAAAATCGACGTTAGCCTGCACGTTGGCCGTGATACCCGTAAAGTGGTGGATGCCGCTTGTCATTGCCGAGGTGCCTTTGAAGGTTAGCCGCCCGTCTCGCGCGCAAGTACTCTTTGCACGGCCGGATCTGCCGCCAGCCTATCATGCAACGCCTGCACGTTGGGATACTCGCTCAAACCGCCCGGCACGAGTTTGATTGCCCAGCGGATTATCGGGAAGGAATAGGCGTCGATTACGGAGCGCCCTCCATCAAGGATGTACTCGCGCCCCTCGAGGTGGCGGTTCAGAATGGCGAACTGCCTCTCGATCAGCTTATGCCCTGCATTGACCACGGCCCGCCTACTCTGTTCGCTTTGGTCAGTCGTATAGCGAGACGGCAAAAAGACCGGCCAGAAAGCGGCATGAGCGTCCGAGGTGAAGAAAGCGGACCAGCGATGCGTCTCTGCCTTGGCGCGAAGATCGTCACCGCCGGCAAGCCCTGCCTCCGGGTGCTTCTGCGCCAAGTAGTCAAGGATTGCGCCAGCCTGTGTCAGGAGCCAGCCATCGTCCTCACGCAAGGTCGGTACAGCACCGGCAGGATTGACCGCAAGCAGCTCTTTGGAGCCGAAATTCACCTTCACTGCCTCGTACGGTTTGCCGATCCATTCGAGGACGACGTGCGGAGCCAGTGAGCACGCTCCTACGGCATAATAGAGTGTCGGCATCGGTGTTCTCCATGGTTGTGTCCACACTGACACGAAAGCGGCATCTCTCCGCGCCGTGCTCTGAAGAAGTGACGGACGACGCACTTTTCGCGCCCCGGCTTATCTCGATCCCCGAACAGATCGAAATGATCCTGCCACTCCTGTTGCGCGAAGGCTCGACCAGCGCCGACAGGTCGCAGCGGAGTTCGTTTTCCGCCCCTGCTTTAACTTTGAGACTGACGGCGATGGATAACTTGCTCATCCGATGTCGCTTCGTCTATGGGTCGCGACGACGACACTTGTCGCCGTCGCAACCCTCCCGTCCTAAGCGTTTGACCGAGCCTAGGCGGCGGCAGCTGCGGCCTTCTCCGGGTTGAACCCGTCGTAGCTCTCGAACACGTCCATGAAGCCGGGGACGGTGGCTGTGCGGGTCCAATCGCGCTGGAGTTCACAATACAACTGGACGCGGCTGGTCATCTGACCGCCGGCCTGTTCGACGCGGCGCAGACCCGCCTCATGTGCTTTGACCGATGTGCCGCCCACGGCGTCCACGGGAACATAGACCTCATAGCCCTCCAGAAGGGCATCGAGCGCGGGGAAGGCTAGGCACACTTCGGTCCACAGCGCCGTCATGATCAGCTTGCGTCGCCCGAGCGCCTTGACCGCCTGCTTGAATTCGACGTCTTCCCAGGCGTTGACATTGGTGCGGTCAAAGGTCGGCAGGTGACCGATGACGTCCTGCAGTTGCTGGATCGGCGGCTTGTTGAGGCCGGTCGACACGTTCGCCGTCGAATGGATGATCGGCACACCATAGTTCATCGCGGCCTTGGCGACGCCCGTGATGTTGAAGACGAGTTCCTCCTGCGACATCGACCGGATCGAAGAGACCTGCACCGGCTGGTAGTCAATGATGATGAGGGCTGAGTTCTCGGGCGTGATGAGATGGTCGGTCTTGGGGTTACGGATTGTCTCGCTTGCCATGGGTAGGCCTCCTTGGTTGAGCTGAAATCAGCTCAGGACTGGAAACTTCAGGCGACGTGGCGCCGGCCAGCGTCCACAGCCGTCGAATTATAAGTTAGCGTTTCCCGTCGCGACACTCGTTGCACCGAGTGCGGTAACGGTGCCAATCTTGCGCTTGGATGCGCCAGCCTGCGGGACTGGGGTGGCGGGGGAAGGGGAGCAGTTGGTTTTAGCGGGAGGTCGGATCCCTGTTAGCGCGGCGATAGTCGCTTGGGCTCACGCGTTTGTGTTTCATGAAAACGCGCGCCAGAACCTGATTTGATGAGTATCCGACCTACTGGGCGATCTCCGTGACCGGAAGTTCTGTTCGCTCGAGAAGCTCGCATGCTGGCTCGATTCCAGGTCGGCTGCAACCGCTGGTCGGCGCGAGCCGCACCGCCTCATGCCGAAACACTTGCGTCAAGCGTGTATGAGGCGTGGAGACTCTCCTGGGATATAAGAGCGCACCCCATTCTTCCGGATTGTGTGCGTCAAGTTCTGCAAAGCGGGGCGGCCGAGCAGGCTGGCTAAGCGGCTTCGCGGAGTTGATCCTTCT
>NZ_JACXAB010000101.1 GCF_014699075.1 Microvirga sp.
ATTCGTGCCAGAGCATCTTGGAATGCGAGCTTTTGGTCGGGACCCCTTCGCGGAGGGCATTGTGGCCAGCGGTCATGCGTACCGGCTCAAGTCCTCCGCTCCGTTCTGGAAGCGGGAGCATCATGCCGATGGCAAGGTCGGGGAGTGGGTGGAGGCAAAGGTCTCCGACGAGCTGGCCATGAGGTCTGGGACGATGCTCCCGAGCGTCGGGAGCATCGTCCCCATCGAGAGGCCCATTGCACGAGGCGCCGGAAGGGCTAACCTCCCGTCAAAGCAAAAGTGAACTGGAGGGATGGTCGTGAAGCTGCCATTGGACGCCCTCGATCCTGGAATGCCCTTGATGGACCCGTTCGGCCGGGCGATCACATACCTGCGGGTATCGGTCACCGACCGCTGCGACTTCCGCTGCGTCTATTGCATGTCGGAGCACATGTCTTTCCTTCCCAAGCAGGACCTGCTCACCCTCGAGGAGCTGGATCGCGTCTGCTCCGTGTTCGTGGACAAGGGAGTGCGCAAGCTGCGCATCACCGGAGGCGAGCCTCTGGTCCGGCGGGACATCATGTCCCTGTTTCGGTCGCTCTCGCGCCACCTGAAAGCCGGAACACTTGACGAACTCACCGTCACGACCAACGGCTCGCAGCTCGCCCGCTATGCATCGGAACTGGCCGCCTGTGGAGTAAGGCGCATCAACGTGTCCATGGACACTCTCGATGCGGACAAGTTCCGCCGCATCACCCGCTGCGGTGACCTGGGCAGGGTGCTCTCAGGGATCGACGCTGCGCAGGCAGCCGGTCTCAAGGTCAAGATCAACACGGTGGCCTTGAAGGGCGTCAACGAAGACGAGATCGAGCGCCTCATGGAATGGGCGCACGGGCGCGGCATGGGCCTCACCCTGATCGAGGTCATGCCGCTCGGCGACATCGAGGCGAGCCGGCTCGACCAGTTCCTGCCGCTCTCCGTCGTGCGGGCACGCCTGTCGGACCGCCATACGCTTGACGACCTCGACGAGCGAAGCGGCGGCCCCGCACGCTACGTTCGGGTCAAGGAGACGGGCGGGAAGCTCGGGTTCATCACGCCGATGACACATAACTTCTGCGAGAGCTGCAACCGGGTGCGGCTGACCTGCACAGGCCAACTCTTCATGTGCCTCGGCCAGGAGGATGCTGCCGATCTTCGGACGCCGCTGCGGGTCTCGGAAGGGAACGAGCGCCTGGAACGGACCATCATTGAAGCCATCAGCCGCAAGCCGAAAGGCCACGACTTCATCATTGATCGCCGCGATCGTCCGGCGGTCGGACGCCATATGAGCGTGACGGGCGGCTGAGATGCCGCCTCCCGTTGACAGCCCTAGTGGCGCCCCTTGTGGCCATGTCCATGACCGCCCGATGCCTGATAGCCTCGTAGTTCGCCGTAGCGCCGGCCCTGCTCAGGGGTGAGAACGTTAAGCGTCGAGAGGTGATAACGCAGATGAGCGAGCCGCAGGGCAGCCTGCGTCGCACCAATCTCCGCCGTCGTCGATTGAAGGCTCACGGGCGTTACCGCCTTGGTGGCGAACTGCCGGTCGAGATCAGTCTCCTGCGTGATCAGGCGCTCGCCCAGGGGAATGGCCTCGGCCTGCATCGCGGCATGGAGCTCCTGCACGCGGGTGCGCTGATCCTCGGTCAGCCGGAGCTGGTCGCCCAGTTCGAGGACATGGACAGGGCCGGGGTAACCATTGAGTTCGGCTGGCAGCGCGAGACCCATGCCGCGTCCGGCACGCAGATCGGCGATCTGCTGGTCGGACAGCGCCTTCACGGTCCGCTGCTCCAAGCCGGCATAGGGTGAGGCGGGCGCATGTTGGGCATGGGCTGAACCCACGGCAGCAAGAAATGCGATGAGTGCGAGAGTTACGCGTGGCATCGACGGTCTCCAGGTGAGCAGGGTAGAGGTGTTCATGCAGTCCGCGTTCACAGGGGCATGGTGGCAATATAGATGGCCAGCATCAGCAGGACGCAAACTCCCGAAGCACCGACCAGCCATGGGGCAAGCTGGCTCCTGTAGTGCTCTTCCAGGCGTCTTTGGTGCTTTCGGCGGGACATTGTCGGCTTCCTTCCCGTGGAATGGCGCATGGTGCCGTGTCAGCCGGATCATACCCTGTTGCTGCCGGCGCCACGACCCAGAACTGGAGCAGTCGCAAGGTGGCTGGAATAGGGACGCCTGCCGTATTTCCGTACGAAAACCGGGTTCTACTCCCTGGCGGCGGGGGCGAACCAAGGAGCAAGCCGATGGAAACCCGCATCGATGAGATCGGCGATGGCATCTACCGCCTCTCGACCTATGTGCCGGATATCGTGCCGCCGGCCGGCTTTACCTTCAATCAGTTCCTCGTCCTCGGGGAGGAGCCGCTGCTGTTCCACGCCGGGTTCCGCAAGATGTTCCCGCTGGTATCGGAAGCCGTGTCCCGGCTCATGCCCGTCCGGGATCTGCGCTGGATCACGTTCGGCCACTACGAGGCCGACGAGTGCGGCGCCATGAACGAATGGCTGGCGGTGGCCCCGAACGCGGTGGTAGCGCACGGGACGACGGGGTGCCTGGTGTCGCTGAACGACATGGCCGACCGCCCGCCGCGCATTTTGGCGAACGGCGAGGTGATCGACCTTGGCGGCAAGCGCATCCGCTACATCGACACGCCCCATGTGCCGCACGGCTGGGATGCCGGGGTGATCTACGAGGAGACCAGCCAGACGCTGTTCTGCGGCGATCTCTTCACGCATCTCGGCAACGGTCCCGCGCTCACCGAGAGCGATATCGTTGGGCCCGCTCTTGCGGCAGAGGACATCTTCTACGACACGAGCCTCGGCCCGAGCATTGCCCCGACGGTGAGCCGGCTGGCTGACCTGACCCCGCGCACCCTGGCCCTGATGCACGGCTCCTCGTTCAACGGTGATGCGATCACGGCCCTGCACGATCTGGCTAATGCCTATGACAAGCGCCTGCGGACCGCGATGACTGAGGTGTCGGCCTGAACGTCAGCCCCTCCGCGCGGTCACCCACAGCAGGCCGACGAGACCGAGGTTCAGGCAAGCCAGTGCGGCTAGAAGGCGGAGCGCTGCATCAGTGCCGCCCCATTCAATCAGGATCGCTCCGATCGACGGCGAGAGGGCCTGGGCGAGCAGGCTCGGCATGGCCAGCTTGCCCATGAGCGACGCTTAGCCGAAGAGGCCGAACAACGCGAGCGGCAGCGTCCCCTTGGCGATAGAGCCGATCCCGTTGCCAGCCCCGTAGAGCGCCAGCGCCAGGGCGAGGATCGGGAAGCCCACGACCAGAAGGATCACTCCGGCCGCAACCAGGGCAACGGAAGCCACCATGGTCCAGATCGGGTGGTAGTGACGTCCGAACGCCATCTCCACGATCCGCGCCCCGACCTGCGACGGGCCAACCAGTGCGCCGAGGGCAACCGCCGCCGCGAGTTCCAGCCCACGGGCTTGCAGGAGTGTCAGCAGATGCACCCCGATCATCGAGGCGGTCACCGCCCCAAGGGTCAGAACGGTGGCCAGCAGCAGGAATGCCCGGTTGCGTCTGGATCCGATCAGCGTCTGCGGGGCAGGGGCTTCAGGGGTGTCTCCGGACGGCTTGGCATCCGGCTTGACCGGGCCGATGCCGGGCAGGACGAAGGCGTGCAGCGGCAGTGAAATGAGGATCTGGATCGCGGCGTAGACGGCACAGGCGCCGCGCCAGCCGAAGTGCTCGACAAGCCAGGCGCTTAAGGGCCAGCAGACCGTGCTGGCAAAACCGCCCCACAGCGTCAGGGTGGTAATCGCGCGTCGGGCATCCTTCCCGTACAGTCGGCCCAGCGTGGCGAAGGCGGCATCGTAGAGCCCGATCCCATGCCGACGCCCATCACCAGCCAGGCTATTAGGTAGACGGGGAGGCTGTGGGCCAGAGCCAGGGTGGCGAGGCCTGACCCGAGGAGGATCGAGCTGGCGACGAGAACCGGACGCCCACCCTTGGCATCGATGGTGCGCCCGACCTTCGGTGCCACCAGGCCGGCAGCGAGGAGGCCGAGCGACAGTCCGCCCACGACCCAGCCGAGCGACCATTCGGTGTCGGCGGTAACTGGACGGGCGAGCACCGCCGGGATGTAGAAGGACGATCCCCAGGCAAGGATCTGTGTGATCCCGAGGGTGGCAATGACCACCCCCGGGCTTGGCTTCGGCATAGCAGGATCACCTGCCAGGAGTTCGGTTGCGGGGTTCGACACCTGCGGATCTCAGCAGCAGCCTGCGGGTTCCGCAACCTTCTCCGATGCTTTGCGGCCGGATACATCTGCGGAGCCGCAGCCACAGCCGTCCTTGCCATCTGCCTTGGCAACTGCGTCCGTGACGCAGCACGCGTCGACGGCCACCGGAGCCGGACCGCCGCAGCAGCCGGACGATGCCGCCGCTGCGACCGGGGCAAGGTTGGTCGAGCACACCCCTGTCTCCGGCAGCACGAGATGAATGTCGTCCGCTGCCGCAAGATCCCCTGCGATGGCCGCCACGACCGATCGCACCTGCTCATAGCCCGTGAGCATGAGGAAGGTCGGGGCCCGGCCATAGCTCTTGATACCGACGGTATAGAAGCCCGGCTCGGGATGGGCGAGCTCGCGGTGGCCGTGCGGCGGGACCGATCCGCAGGAGTGCAGGTTCGGGTCGATCAGGGGGCCGAGTGCCTTCGAACTCTCCAGCCACGAATCAAGGTCGAGGCGCAGTTCCCGCGTGAGGTTCAGGTCCGGGCGCTGTCCGGTCGTGACCACGATCCGGTCGACCGGACCGACCTCGCGGACGCCGTCCGCGGTTTCGCCCTCGAGGGCGACTTGGTCGCCGACGGTCTTGACGCGAACCACGGAGAAGCCAGCGACCAGTGTAATCCGTTCACTGTCAACGAGGGCCTTGAGCCTGGAGCCGAGTTCGCCCCGGGCGGGGAGTTGGTCGGCGCGCCCGCCGCCGTAGACCCGCATCAGGTTGGCCCCGCGGGTCACCCACACGATCGACGTCGCGGGATTACGCTCCGCCAGCTTGGCCAAGTCGATGAGGACGTTGGCGGCCGAGTGCCCGGCGCCGACCACAAGGATTGCCTTGCTTTCGTAGGCGGCGCGGTCGCGCCCGAGCACGTCCGGGATGCCGTAGACGATGCGGTCCGCGTTCTCCGCTTCGCCCTCGGCGAGGATGCCTCCCGCGCCCAAAGGATTCGGAGCCGTCCACGTCCCGGAGGCGTCGATCACGGCCCTGGCGAGGTCGCGCCGGATCGTGCCGTCGCCGTTCGAGACGGCGAGCACGAAGGGCTTGGCCTCGCGGCCCTTGCTGAGCACCTTGTCGGCGCCCTGGCGGGTGATCGCCTTCACCTTGGCATTGGTTTCGATCACGGCTGCCATCTCGGGCGTGTCGGCGAGCGGCTTGAGGTAGGCCTCGTACAGGTCCGAGCCCGTCGGCATCGCCTTGCCGGGCGGCTCCTGCCAGCCGTGGGTTTGGAGCAGCGCACGCGCCGCCGTGTCGGTGTTGTACTCCCACGGCGAGAACAGGCGTACGTGGCCCCAATCACGAACATTGGCGGCAACGGTCTCGCCGGCCTCGTAGACCTTCACGGGCAGCCCGCGCTGGATCAGATGTGCCGCGGCAGCGAGACCGACCGGACCTGCGCCGATGACGGCAACGGGGAGACTTTCGACTGAGGTCATTGGAAAACTCCTTGTAGGTCAGCAGCAGGAGGCAGGCCGGGGAGCGAAGCCGTCGCGCACGCGCTCGATGAACACGCGCCCGTGGCAGCACAGGATCTTGAGCATCCGCGACGGATCGCGGTAGAGGGGATGGGCCAAAGCAGCAACCACGTCTGTCCGCTCAAGGCCGATGTCGCGCAGCAGATGGTCGTCCAGCTCGCCGAGGGCGACGACCTGCCGACGGTTGCGGAGCGCACGGGCGAAGCGGAGGAGGGTGGGGAGGAAGCCTGGCATTTGTGTCTCCTTTCATATTTCCGGTATCATAGAAATAACGGGCAAAAATATATCAGGCGGCGTTCTCCGCCTGGGTCGAGCACTTGGCATCGGCGCAGCACTCGTCGGCCAGGAAGCCGATCAAGCCATCCATCGCCGGGTAGCTGGCCCGGCAGATCAGGGTCGTGGCCTGCCTCTCCTGCGTGACCAGCCCAGTCAGCAGGAGCCGCTGGAGGTGGTGCGACAGCGTCGATCCCGGAATGCCGAGGCGCTCCTGGATCTGCCCTACGGGTAGGCCCGCTTCGCCTGCACGGACGAGGGTGCGGTAGACCTGGAGCCGGCTGACGTGCCCGAGCGCTTCGAGCTGCTTTGCTGCTTGTTCGATGTTCATGGAAATAATCTGGACCTGAACTCAGTTGATGTCAAACGGTATTTCGAAAACTTTCGAATAATGCAACGATGATTTCGCTTCAGGGCTTCCCGCCGTTCGCGGATGAGCGGTCCCGGGATGGTACTCACCGACCAGCATCAGGGACGCCGAACCCGGCCTGACGCCGTACCTGCCTAAGGACTTGAGCGGCAGGGAATGCTTGCGCCGGTCCTGCCTCAGGTCGGCCGGAACGCCTGAACGACGATTGGATCGGTTTCGATTCGCGCCGCTCCGATCAGCTCGAGGCGGTACGGGATGGCGGGGAAGACGGCGAGCAAGGTCACCTGGATCGAGGACGGCTTGACGGGGCAGTTGACGATCAGCGCCTTCCCCCAGATTCCGGTGGTCTATCGTGAAAGGATCGCGGTCGGCACCTGCTCCAAGCTCTTCCGGCGAAGAAGCTCCCCGAAGCCTGGCACCATCTTCTCGCAGGCCGCCTCGGTGCCCTCAGGGGTCAGGTCGCGCGGCGCTGGCCCCGTGCCGCCGGTCGTCAACACGAGGTCACGTCCAGCCTGGTCGACGAGATCGACCAGGGCGTCGCGCACGCTCTCCAGACCATCGGGCACGATGCGAGCCACGGCCTCCCACCGTGAGGACAGGATTTCCTCGAGCGTCGCCTGAATTGCCGGGCCACTCTCATCCTTGTAAAGTCCGGCACTCGCCCGATCCGACACGGTCAGGATGCCGATCCTTGCGGGACGTTCGGACTCAGTCACTGCATGGGCCCTTTCTGACCGCGGCTTTCCAGAAGCCGTATGCTCCATGACACGCCATCGACCGTGAGAAGCATCTGCCGGGGAGCCAGGCACATGGTCTCGAGGTGATGCCTACTCGGCTGCCTTGATCTCGTGGCTCATGGCGGCTGCTGCAAGACGCTTGGCTTCCTTCTCGGCCGTGTCCTTGCGCTCGCTGTAGCGGTCTGTGAGGTAGTCGGAGCGGTCGCGGGTCAGCAGCGTGAACTTCACCAGCTCCTCCATTACATCCACGACGCGGTCATAGTAGGAGGACGGCTTCATCCGCCCGGCCTCGTCGAACTCCTGGAAGGCCTTGGCGACCGAGGACTGGTTCGGGATCGTCACCATCCGCATCCAGCGCCCGAGCACGCGCAGTTGGTTGACGGCATTGAAGGATTGCGAGCCGCCGCAGACCTGCATCACGGCGAGCGTGCGCCCCTGCGTCGGGCGCACCGAGCCCGTGGCGAGTGGGATCCAGTCGATCTGAGCCTTCATCACGGCGCTCATGGCACCATGGCGTTCCGGGCTGCACCAGACCTGCCCCTCGGACCAGAGCGACAGCTCGCGCAGCTCCTGCACCTTGGGATGGTCACTGGCGGTGGCGTCCGGCAGCGGCAGGCCATGCGGATCGAACACGCGCGTCTCGGCGCCGAAGTGCCGAAGCAGGCGCTCCGCCTCCAGCGTGAGGAAGCGGCTGTAGGAGCGTTCTCGCAACGAGCCGTAGAGCAGGAGGATGCGGGGAGAGTGCGTCGACGGCTTCCCCGGCTCCAGCCTGCCGAGGTCGGGTACGTCGAGGACCGAGAAGTCCATGTTGGGGAGGTCACTCACCGGGCTGGACTCCCTGCTTGGGGCTAGCCGCAGACAGCCTGTGACGCACGGCACCGCGCTCGTACCAGCCCTGGCTGCGGTTCACGATCCACACCACGGACAGCATCACGGGCACCTCGATCAGCACGCCGACGACCGTAGCCAGCGCCGCGCCCGAGTTGAACCCGAACAGGCTGATGGCGGCGGCCACGGCCAACTCGAAGAAGTTGCTGGCACCGATCAGGGCCGAGGGACCGGCAACGCAGTGCTGCTCGCCAGCCATCCGGTTGAGCAGGTAGGCCAGTCCGGAGTTGAAGTAGACCTGGATCAGGATCGGCACCGCCAGCATGGCGATGATTAGGGGTTGCGCCAGGATCTGCTCGCCCTGGAAGCCGAATAGCAGCACCAGCGTGGCGAGCAGGGACACGAGTGACAGCGGCTGCAAGACCCGGAGCAATCCGGTCAGGGACGCCTCGCCACCGTTTACTAACAGGCGTGAGCGCAGGAACTGTGCCAGTACCACCGGGATGACGATGTAGAGCCCGACCGAGAGCAGGAGCGTGTCCCACGGCACAGTGATTGCGGAGAGACCAAGCAGCAGGCCCACGATGGGTGCGAAGGCTACCACCATGATGATGTCGTTGAGCGCCACCTGTGACAGGGTGAAATGAGGCTCTCCCTTGGTCAGGTGGCTCCAGACGAACACCATCGCCGTGCAGGGCGCCGCCGCCAGGATGATCAATCCGGCGATGTAGGAGTTGATCTGATCAGCGGGCAGGTAGGGCTTGAACACATATCCAATGAAAAGCCAGCCCAGTGCCGCCATCGAGAACGGCTTGACGGCCCAGTTGATGAACAGGGTCACACCGATGCCGCGCCAATGCTCGCGCACCCGCCCCAGCGAGGCGAAGTCGATCTTGATCAGCATCGGAATGACCATGAGCCAGATCAGCGCCGCCACTGGCAGGTTGACCTTGGCGACCTCCAGGGAACCCACGGCCTGGAAGACCCCGGGGAACAGATGACCGAGGGCGATGCCGGCCACGATGCACAAGGCGACCCAGAGGGTCAGGTAACGTTCGAAGATGGACATGCTGGATCCTTCAGGCGGTGGCCGCGCCGCGTCCAGAGGTATCAACGACGATCCCGCCGTCCTCCTTGACGAATTCGCCTTGCTGCGGCGGCAGGAGGTCGAGGACCTCCTCGGACGGACGGCACAGTCGCACGCCCTTCGGGGTGACGACGATGGGACGGTTGATCAGGATCGGGTGCGCCATCATGGCATCGAGAAGCTGGTCGTCCGTCAGGGACGGATCGCCGAGGCCGAGTTCCTTGTAGGGCGTGCCCTTCTCCCGGATGACGTCGCGGGCGGAGACGCCCATGCGGTCGATGAGGTGGCGCAGCAGGAGCCGGGTCGGCAGGGTCTTTAGGTACTCGATGACGTGCGGCTCGATCCCCGCGTTGCGGATCAGGCCGAGCGTGTTGCGGGACGTGCCGCAATCCGGGTTGTGGTAGATGATGACGTCCATGGAAAAGCCTCAGGCTTGGCGGCGGTCGAAGGGGAGCACAGTGCCCGAGGTTGCGCCCTCGAGGCGGCCGATCTCGCTCAGGCGATGATTCAGCGCGACCTGGTCGAGACTCGACATCGGCAGCGGCAGGAAGGCGGAGATCCGGTTCTTCAGGTATTTGGCGGCCTGGACGAAAGCCCGTTCCTTCTCGATGTCGGTGCCCTCGACCGCGGCAGGATCCTAGATGCCTCAATGGGCGGTTGCCGGATGGCCCAGCCACACCGGGCAGGCCTCGCCCGCGGCGCTGTCGCAGACGGTGAAGATAAAGTCCATCACGGGCGCATCCGGTCCGGCGAACTCATCCCAGCTCTTGGAGCGGAAGCCATCGGTCGGGTAGCCGAGGCTGTCGAGTACCTTGAGGGCGAACGGGTTGACGGTACCCTTCAGCTGGCTGCCTGCGGAGAACGCGTTGAAGCGGCCCGCACCGCCCTTGCGCAGGATACCTTCGGCCAGAACCGATCGGGCAGTGTTGCCAGTGCATAGGAACAGCACGTTGTAGGGACGGTCAGCCATCGAGGGTCTCCTTCGGGGAACAGCAGGGGGCGAGGGCGTCGATCAAGGGAGCGCACACGCCGGGGTGGCCGCCGCAGCAGTCCTTAAGCAGGAAGGTCACGACCTCGCGAAGCCGATCAAGGTCGGCGCGGTAGATGATCGAGCGGCTCCAGCGCTCGGAGCGGACGAGACCCGCCCGGGAGAGGATGCCGAGATGGCTCGACATGGTGTTGTGCGGGACCGCCAGCTCCCGGGCGATGTCCCCCGCCGGGAGACCGTCAGGCTCGTGCCTCACCAGCAGACGGAAGACGTCGAGGCGGGTCGGTTGGGCAAGTGCCGCGAGCGCAAGAATGACGTTCTCTGATTCCATTTGTCGAGACTTATGGAATAAACGCGAGGATTGCAAGCGTAGCGTCGCTTGGTGCGGCCTCTTGTAAGGACCGCTTCTGATGCTGTGGACGGCTCCTACCCCGCGGTGAGGTAGCATGGCTGCTTCGAGCAGCCAGGAGCCCAGGAGCAGCCC
>NZ_JACXAB010000010.1 GCF_014699075.1 Microvirga sp.
CCAGAGAGAGCGGTCGACGGCGAGGCTCCGGCCGGGCACGAGCGGGTGGCCGGCCCCGCCGATGGGCCCATCGGCGGGCGCCAACTCCGCGGCCTCGCGGAAGAAGATGTAGGATTGGTTCTGCCGCATCAGGGCCTTGGCCGGACCCGGATGACTTTTAAGCCAGCCCATGAGCTTTGCCAGCGTCATGGATTCCAGGTCCATCTCGCCCTGCTGCACCAGCACCCGGCCAATCGAGGTGTAGGGCCGGCCGTTGCGCCCAGCATAGGCCACGCGCATCACCGAGCCGTCGGCGAGACGGATGCGGGCCGAGCCCTGCACATGGATGATGAAGGCCTCGCCCGGCTCGCGAAGGTACACGATGGGCTTGGCGAGGTCGCCCAGGACACCGTCTTCGATGGCAGCACGGTCCGGATAGGGTTCGTGGCCTGTGCCTGTGCGTCGAGCCGCCTGAAGACCCGGCTCAAGGTCGGGCAGAGTCTCCCCTTGCGGGATGGTGACGAGGTCGTCAGGCCGGTCGAGCAGCGGAACCCGGTAGGTGGCATCCGGCGTGCGCGAGCCCTGGAACTCTGGTTCGTAATAGCCGGTGAGAAAGCCCCTGCCGGAATGGGGGATGACCTCGACGGGCTGGAAATGCATCTCGAAGAAGCGCTTCGCGTCGGCCTTGCCGACATCGGGACTTTTCAGCGCCACACGGCAGACGGCCAGCAGGTCTCCTTGCGGGACTTGAGCCGGCCGCAGTGCCGCGGCGCTGACCTCAAGCGCCCGGCAGGAGCGTAGAAAGGCCCGGAAGGCGACGGCATGATCGTCCGCCTCCCAGCCCTCGATATCCTTGAAGGAGAGGGGCTCCAGGCGTGCCTGATCGTTCAGCCCCGATGCGGCCGCGGCGGACATGTTCAGCGTCCAAGTGAGGAGACTGGCAAGACAACAGGCGACGAGGACCCGCCCGGCATCCCTCATTGCCCCGCTTCGGTTGCCACGAGCAGCCAGTTCGGGTCGCGGCTGCCGAGGGTCCGGGCGAAGGTCCACACATCCGTGACGTCGGCCACGGTCTCGAGGCTGCCGTCCACTACGGCCCCGGAGGCGTCGCGGGTGGCGGTGATCAGCTTGGAGAGGAAGCGCACCACGATCTGGGCATTCTTGCCCTGGAGCTCGGCCCCAGCCATCTCGGCCTTGTCGATGGACACGAAGGTGGTCTCCACCGTCTCGCCCCGGCGCTCGCGCTCGGTGATCGCCCGCTCGAAGCCCTCATAGACCTCGCGGGAGAGAAGGTCCTTCAAGGTCGCGCGGTCGCCCTGGGCGAATGCCGTGACGATCATCTCGTAGGCGGACTTGGCGCCTTCGAGAAATTCGGCGGCATCGAAGTTCGGCTCGAGGCGGGCAATGCCATCAAGCGCCTGAGCCGTGGGCGTGCCGGGCTCGGCGATGCCCTTCCAGCGCTCGGCCGGGGGAACCTCGGCGGCAGGACGGGGGCCGTTGGCTCCGGGAAGGCGCACCACATTGTGATCGGGCTCGGCCGGGGCATTGCCCGGACGCAGGGGGGCATCCCGGCGCGACAGCGGATCGAAGGGCGGCTGTTCGCTCCCGGTCTTCTGCCCCAGGACGGAGCGGAGGCGCCAGATCACGAACACGGCGAGAACAATGAAAATGAGGGTCGTGATGTCGAAGGAATCCTGCATCGTCGATCCGTTGTGAGCCTGCCCGCGTCCGGTTGCGGCCGGGCGTTGTGTCGGGGAGGCGAAGGTGTCATTCTTCGCATATGGGGTCTTGAGGTCGTAACATCCACCTGTGCCCCCGACAAGCGAATGAGTTGGCTCAAAATCTTGCTTCCCGCATGAGAAGCATGGTAGCGCGAAGATCCATGGCCCGCCGCTAGCCGACGCCCCGCTCGACGAGGCGTTCCGCCCGGGCTCGACGAGACACCCCTAGGGAGCACCAAACCATGGCCGACAATGCGGCAAACAACGCAGCGCCTTCGCTGAACGCCCTTGCGCAGTACTGCAAGGACTTCTCCTTCGAGAACCCCAACGCCCCCCGCTCCCTGCAGCAGCAGACGGAAGGCCCGCAGATCAACCTGCAGGTCAACGTGAACGCCAAGCAGCTCGCCGAGGCCGATTTCGAGATCGACCTGACCCTCGAGGGCGATGCCAAGATCGGCGGCAAGGACGTGCTGTTCGCCTTCGAGCTCACCTATTCGGGCGTGTTCCGGATCCAGAACATCCCGCAGGAGCAGATGCACCCGGTGGTGATGATCGAGTGCCCGCGCCTGCTCTTCCCCTTCGCCCGCCAGATGGTGGCCGATGCGGTGCGCAACGGCGGCTTCCCGCCCCTCTACATCGACCCGATCGACTTCGTGGCCCTCTACCGCCAGCGCGCCGCCGAGGTGCAGGGTCAGGAGAACGGCGCCGGTCAGACGCTGTCGTAAGCACTCGGACAAGGTTCGGAATTTTCAGATCGGGCGAGGCGAAAGCTTCGTCCGATTTTTTGTGCCGCTACTGCTTCGGGTAGCTGTGAGAGCAAGTCCAGGCGCTGGTTCACCTCTCCCTGAGGGAGAGGTCGGACCGGAGGTCCGGGTGAGGGGTTACAGGTCTATCCGGAGAGCGCTCTCCCCCCTCACCCTCGCTGCGCTCGACCTCTCCCCACCGGGAGAGGTGAGGCTGTGGAAGCCTGAGCATTCTCTGGATGAGGGTCGGGTTCTTACGAAGAAGCCTCCGGCTTCGCCTCGCCGATGTACTCATGCCAGATCGCGCTCGGCCCGATGGACTGGATGAAAGCCTCATGCGCTGCGCGCTCGGCCTCCGTCAGCCGGGAGATCAGGGTGCGTGGACGGGCATTGCGGGCGGCCTGTTCCGCCGCAGCGGCAGTCCGACGGGCCGTCGGCTGCAGCGACAGGTCGAAGCCCACCTGGCGGCCGCCGATCAGCTCGATATAGACCTCGGCCAGGATCTCGGCGTCCAGGAGCGCCCCGTGCTTGGTGCGCCGGGAATTATCGATCCCATAGCGGGTGCACAGCGCATCGAGGTTGTTGGCCGCGCCCGGATGCCTGCGCCGGGCCATCGAGAGCGTATCGATTGCATCGGCGAGGTTAAACTGCGGGTGCCCGGTGCGGGCGAGTTCCGCATTCAGGAAGCCGATATCGAAGGCCGCGTTATGGATGACGAGCGGGGCATCGGCGACGAAATCCATGAACTCATCCGCAATCGTGGCAAAGACCGGCTTGTCGGCCAGGAACTCGTCCGAGAGCCCGTGCACCGCGAAAGCACCGGCCGAGACCGGGCGTTCCGGGTTGATGTAGACGTGATAGCTCTTGCCCGTGGGGATGTGGTTGAGCATCTCCACGCATCCGATTTCGATCACCCGGTCGCCGCTTGCATGACTGGTGCCGGTGGTTTCGGTATCGAGAACGATTTCACGTGACATCAAAAACTCTTCATCAAAAACGGTGACGCCGTCCGGGACGTCCGGCGAGGCAAACGACAATGGAGCGCACCTGCGCCTCGGCGGAGGCGAAGCCGCGGCTGGTGTCGACCAGGAAATGCGCTCGGGCGCGCTTGTCGGCGTCGGGCATCTGTTTGGCCAGAATGGCAGAAAATTTCTCCGCCGTCATGCCGGGCCGGGCGAGCACGCGCTCGCGCTGCACGTGAGCCGGCGCCGTGACCACGAGGGCGGCGTCGCAGCGCCTGTCGCCTCCTGTCTCGAACAGCAGGGGGATGTCGAGCACGGCGATGGGCGCAAGCGCAGAGACGCAAGCGAGAAAATTCTCCTCTTCCTCTCGCACGAGCGGATGCACGATGGCTTCGAGTTCCTTGAGGCGCTCCGGGCTGTTGAGAACGGCGGCCCCCAGTTTGGCGCGATCGACGGTGCCGTCCGCCACCGTGCCGGGAAAGGCCTGTTCGATCAGCGGCGCGGCACGGCCGCGATAGAGCCGGTGCACGGTGGCGTCGGCGTCGTGGACCGGGACGCCAAGCCGGCGGAAAAGATCGGCGGTGGCCGACTTGCCCATGCCGATGGAGCCGGTGAGGCCGAGCACGAAGGTCATCGGGCTGCCTCGAGATCGGCCAGGATCAGGGAGCGCAGCTCCGACGTGACCTCAGGCGTGACGCCGAACCAGCGCCGGAAGCCGGGGACCGCCTGGTGCAGCAGCATGCCGAGACCATCGACACTCCTCAGGCCCTGCGCGGCAGCGGCAGCGAGCAGGGGCGTTTCCAGGGGGACATAGACGATGTCGGTCACCACGGCGTTGCGGGGAGCGCGGGAGAGATTGATGGCGAGGGTTGGCTGGCCCGCCATGCCGAGCGACGTGGTGTTGACGATGAGCTGGGCGTGCGGGATCACCCGCCCGAGGGCCTCCCAGGCGGCGGTTTCCAAGGAGACGGAACTACCCGGCCTGAGATCGCGGGCGAGGTCCTCCGCCTTCGACCCGGTGCGGTTCGCCACGAAGATGCGCTTGAGGGGCCGGTCCTGAAGGCCCGCCACTACGGCGCGGGCGGCACCGCCAGCCCCGAGCACGAGGGCGGTTTCCACATCCTGTTCCCAGCCTGTCCCCAGGCTGGCATCGAGATTGCCGATGAAGCCGGCAACATCCGTGTTGTCGCCCCAGAGCACCCCGTCTTCGACCCAGAGCGTGTTGACGGCGCCCACGCGCTGCGCCCGCTCGGTCCTGCGCTCGACGCCGAGAAAGGCCATCTCCTTGTGGGGGAGGGTGACGTTGCCGCCGGCAAAGCCGCGGGCGTGGAAGCCCGCCAGGAATTCCCCGAAATCCACAGGCGCCACGTCGATGCGCTCGTAGGAGCCGTCGAGACCATAGGTCTTCAGCCAATGACCATGGATCAACGGCGAGCGGGAATGCTTGATCGGATGGCCGACGACGAAGGCCTTCGCCATAAAATCTTGTCCTAGAGAGCCAGGCAGCCGAGACGGCGCAGGGCAGCGAGAAGCGGCAGAAGGGGGAGCCCCAGGATCGTCGAATGATCCCCCTCGACCGCTTCGAAGAGATGGATGCCAAACCCTTCGAGCTGGTAAACGCCGACGCTTTTGAGCACGTCGGGACCGGCGAGGTCGAGATAAAGATCGATGGCCTCGTCCGTCAGGGGCCGCAGGGTGAGATGGGCGCTGTCTGAGAAGCGTTCCACCACCTGCCGGCCGATGGCGAGAGCGCCCGCCGCATGGAGGGTGTGCCGCTGCCCGGCGAGGCGCTTGAGCTGAAGGCGGGCTTCATCGCGATCGGCCGGCTTGTGGAACACTTGCGCCTCGCAGGCCAGCACCTGGTCGGCCCCGAGCACCACCCTGTCCGGGTGGCGGCGGCTGACCGCCAGGGCCTTTTCCGCCGCAAGCCTGCCCGCAAGCGACGGCGGATCGAGGCCCTCGTGCGCGGCTGCCTCTTCGACCGCTCGTTCATCGATGCCGGAATTCTGCGTCTCGACCGGGAGCCCCGCGCTCACGAGGAGCGTCAGGCGGGTGGCGCTGGTGGAGGCCAGCAGCAGCTTGTCGGAGGGGGTCCAGAGGGCGGGCATGGCCTAGTCCCGGCTCAGGCGCTGGCGCCGGTCGCGGTGGAGATCGATGATCGCGGCCGCCGTCTCCTCGATGGAGCGGCGGGTCACGTCGATCACCGGCCAGCCATTGCGGGCAAAAAGCCGCCGGGAGGCCGCCAGCTCCTCGGCCACCGCCTCGCGGTCCACGTAAGAGGTGTCGTCGTCGGCGTTGAGGCTCAGCAGCCGGTTCTGCCGGATCTGCACGATGCGCTCAGGGGTCGCCACGAGGCCGACGATCAGCGCGGTCTTCGCCGTCTCCAGAATGGCCGGGGGCGGCACGCCGGGCACGAGGGGGATGTTGGCGGTCTTGAGGCCGCGATTGGCGAGGTAGATGGAGGTGGGCGTCTTCGAGGTGCGGCTCACCCCCACCAGGATCACGTCCGCGTCGTCGAGATCGTGCGGCAGGTGCCCGTCATCGTGCAGGAGCGTGAAGTTCATGGCGTCGATGCGCTTGAAGTACTCGGCGTTCAGCATGTGCTGGGCGCCGGGACGTGCGGTCGAGTGCGTGCCGAGATAGGAGGAGAGCAGGGCGTGGACCGGCTCGAGCACGGAGAGATGCGGCGAGCCGGTGGCGCGGCAGACCTCCTCCAGGCGGCTGGCCAGTTCCTGCTCCACCAGGGTGTAGAGCACGATGCCCGGAGCGGTCTCGATCTCGTGGATCACCCGCTCGAGCTGGGTGTTGGAGCGCACGAGCGGATAGACGTGCTCGATGGCCGCCACGCCTTCATATTGCGCCACCACCGCGCGGGCGACAGTGATCAGGGTTTCACCCGTCGAGTCGGAGACGAGATGGAGATGGAAATAGCTGCGTCCCACGGCCCGAAGTCTCCATGTAGAGGAGTCGATGAGTGTGGATAAAACGCTCAGGCTCAGAGGTCCAGCAAAAGGCCCTGTGGGATACGCTGCAAACCATCAACAGAGATCCCGGTTGTGTGAGTTTGGAATCGACCCTTTGGGAGAATCCGGCACGAATCACCGGCAAGCATTCGATTCAGGTTTGGTTAATCTTCGTTAACGGGCTGTTAAGCTTTAAGATTTCGGAAAGGATTGTGGCGGGCCTGCCCCATCCGTTAAGGATATCTTAAACGGTCGGGCGATGTGGACCGTCTGTGGATGGGGTTGCGGCTTCGTGATTCACGGCCCAAGAGAAACATCAGATTCTTAGATTCAAAGATTCTTCTTTTAAGAGAGGGCCTGTGAGCGAGCGTTCCACCAAGGCGATTTTGCGCGTGCTGAACGGCGAGCCGGTCTGGCCTCTGCCGATCTGGATCATGCGTCAGGCCGGCCGCTACCTGCCGGAATACCGGGAGACCCGCAAGCAGGCCGGCTCCTTCCTCGACCTGTGCTACAACCCGAGGCTTGCCGAGGAGGTGACGCTTCAGCCGATCCGTCGCTTCGGCTTCGATGCCTCAATCCTGTTCTCCGACATCCTGGTCATCCCTCATGCGCTCGGCCAGGATGTGCGCTTCGTCGAGAACGAGGGACCCAAGCTTGAGCCGATCACGTCAGACAAGGATTTTTCCAGGCTGGCCGATGAGCTGCCGCTGGAGCGGCTGGATCCCGTTTTCGAAACCCTGGACCGCCTGAGCAAGAGCCTGCCCAAGGAGACCACGCTGCTGGGCTTCTGCGGCGCGCCCTGGACGGTGGCGAGCTACATGATTGCCGGCAAGGGCACGCCGGACCAGGCGCCGGCCCGGATCACCGCCTATCGCGACCCGGCCTTCATGGACGAGCTTATCGACCGGCTGGTGCGCGCCTCCACGACCTATCTCATCCGCCAGGTCGATGCGGGCGCCGAGGCCGTGCAGATTTTCGAGAGCTTCGGGTCCGCCCTGCCGCCGGCCCTGTTCGACCGCCTGTCGCTCAACCCGATCCGCCGCATGGTGGAAGGTCTCAAAGCGGCGCGACCGCAGGCCAAGGTGATCGTGTTCGTGCGCGGCGGCGGCGCCAATCTCCACCGCTTTGCATCCGCCGGGATAGGCGACGGGCTGGCGCTCGACTGGACGCTGGATCCGGCTCTCGTGCTCCCGACCTTGCCGAACACGCTCGCCACGCAGGGCAATCTCGATCCGCTGGCGCTGATTGCCGGTGGTGCTCCGATGGAGCAGGGGATCGATCACATCCTGAATGCGGTGCGCGGTCGCCCGCATATCTTCAATCTCGGGCACGGCATCCTGCCGGAGACGCCGGTCGAGCACGTGGCGCAGATGATCGCCCGCGTGCGGCGGGCTTGAGTAAAAATGTTGTACCTGTGGCTCAAGGCGTTTCACGTGATCGCCGTCATCGCCTGGATGGCCGGCATGCTCTATCTGCCGCGCCTCTTCGTCTATCACAGCGACGCGCCCAAGGACTCGATCCAGTCCGAGACCTTCAAGATCATGGAGCGGCGCCTGCTCAAGGCGATCATCAACCCGGCCATGGCGGTCACCTGGGTGCTCGGCCTCTACCTCGTCTGGGACGGCGGCTGGTACACCTCCGGCTGGATGCATGCCAAGTTCGCCCTCGTGCTCGTCATGTCGGGCCTGCACGGCGTCTACGTGCGCCGTCTGAAAGAGTTTGCCGCCGACAAGAACACGCGCCCGGCGAAATATTATCGTATCCTCAACGAGGTGCCGACCGTGCTGATGATCGGCATCGTGATCCTGGTGATCGTGAAGCCGTTCTCGGGCTGACAATGTCATTCCGGGGCTGCGCAGCAGAACCCGGAATCGCTGGACGAGTGTGGCGCCCTTTACCTCTCCCATTGGGAGAGGTCGGACCGAAGGTCCGGGTGAGGGGTCAGTGTCCTTTCCGGGTGGACCTGTAATCCCTCACCCCAAGCCTCTCCCTCAGTGTGAGGGAGTTCAATGCCACATCCTGCACCCGATCCCGGATCTGCGCTGCGCTTCGTCCGGGATGACCCCTGTGGAATGCAAATTTTCAAAGCCCCTTGAGACTTGCGCCGAAAACCGCTACATAAGACTTCTCTTCCTCAATGACAGGTGCGCTGCACGGGCCCTCAGGGCTCTTCAGTCACGGTTCGTGAACCCGGCGGCCCTGTCGAACGTTTCCCCTGTCTCCTCCCGCGTACAGCCCAAACTGCCCGCGACCTTACCCCGAGAGTGTTCCCCGATGAGGGAAATCAAGCTTCAAGACCTGAAATCCAAGACGCCGACCGAACTCATCGCCTTCGCCGAGGAGCTCGAGGTCGAGAACGCGAGCACCATGCGCAAGCAGGAGCTCATGTTCGCGATCCTCAAGCAGCTGGCGGCGCGCGAGGTGGAGATCATCGGCGCGGGCGTCGTCGAGGTGCTGCAGGACGGCTTCGGCTTCCTGCGCTCTGCCGATTCGAACTACCTGCCCGGCCCCGACGACATCTACGTGTCGCCCTCCCAGATCCGGAAATTCGGCCTGCGCACCGGCGACACGGTGGACGGCCCGATCCGCGGCCCCAAGGAAGGCGAACGCTACTTCGCGCTTCTCAAGGTCAACACCATCAATTTCGAGGATCCCGAGAAGATTCGGCACAAGGTGCATTTCGACAACCTGACGCCGCTCTTCCCGCACGAGCGCTTCAATCTCGAAATCGCCGATCCCACGCGCAAAGATTTCTCGCCGCGCATCATTGACATCGTGTCGCCCATCGGCAAAGGCCAGCGCGCGCTCATCGTGGCGCCGCCGCGCACGGGTAAGACCGTGCTGATGCAGAACGTGGCGCAGTCGATCACCACCAACCATCCCGAGTGCTACCTCATCGTGCTGCTCATCGACGAGCGTCCGGAGGAAGTCACCGACATGCAGCGCTCCGTGAAGGGCGAGGTCGTGGCCTCCACCTTCGACGAGCCGGCGACCCGCCACGTGCAGGTGGCCGAGATGGTGATCGAGAAGGCCAAGCGCCTGGTGGAACACGGCCGCGACGTGGTCATCCTGCTCGATTCGATCACCCGCCTCGGCCGCGCCTACAACACGGTGGTGCCGTCGTCCGGCAAGGTGCTCACCGGTGGTGTGGATGCCAACGCCCTGCAGCGCCCGAAGCGCTTCTTCGGTGCGGCGCGCAACATCGAGGAGGGCGGTTCGCTCACCATCATCGCCACCGCGCTGATCGATACCGGCTCACGCATGGACGAGGTGATCTTCGAAGAGTTCAAGGGCACCGGCAACTCGGAAATCATTCTCGATCGCAAGGTCGCCGACAAGCGCACCTTCCCGGCCATCGACATCACCCGCTCGGGCACCCGCAAGGAAGAGCTGCTGGTTCCGGCCGACACACTCAAGAAGATGTACGTGCTGCGCCGCATCCTCAATCCGATGGGCACGGTGGACGCCATCGAGTTCCTGCTCGACAAGCTGCGTCAGACCAAGTCGAACGGCGACTTCTTCGACTCGATGAACACCTAAGCCGGGCGGAGCGTCCGCCTGGGACTTACAGCCCCATCCTCTCACAAGAGGGTGGGGTTTTTGTTTGCGCTAAAACACCCCCATGAGGGCCAGCACGATCACGGTCAGCACGGCGGAGATCAGGAGCGAGCCCCCGCAGCCCAGGCGGTTCGAGAAGAAAAAGAACATCCATGCTCCTGTAGGGGCTGAAATCCTGCACTCTCATGTCGCGACGGTGGATCCGCGCTGCTTGAGAATGCCGCTCGCCAGCACAACGCCTGAGGTCGCCAGAATTATTCCGATCCAGGCGGCAGGACTTGGGATTTCATCCAGGACCGGAATGGCGAGGAGCGCCGCCATCACGATGGACAGGGGCGAGACAGCCGCCGCCCGCGAGGCGCCGAGACGGTCGATAGCCATGCCGTAGAGCACGATGCCCGCCACGCCGGACAATAGCCCCTGAAGAAGCGCCTGCAGGATGATCGGTCCGGCCAGTCCCTTGCCGAGCACCTGCACGAGGGCGGGAAGGCCGAAAGGCAGCAGGATGAGGAACGACCAGAGCCCGATGAGCGCGGCCGCCTGCAGGGCCGACAAGTCGCTGCGGCGATAGGCATGGGTGTAGACCCCCCACAGGCACGCGCCGGTGAGCAACAGAAGATGACCGCGCCAGGCGCCGTCAGCGGCGAACAGCACGCCGTAGCCCCCGATGCCCACGATCCCGGCCAGGATCAGGGCGAAGCCGAGGAGCCGAACGCCCGTGAGCCGCTCCCCGAAAACCAGCCAGCCGATCAAGGCGACGAAGAGCGGCATGGTGCCCGGCAGGAGCGGGCCGATTTCCGCCGCCGGGGCGAACTGCATTCCGAAGGCGACGATCAGGAAGAACGGGGCGCCGGAGCCGAGGAGGCCGAGACCTTTGGTCAAGCCCAACCCCTTGGGAAACAATCCGACTCGCCAGCTGAACGGAATCAGCACCAGAGCCGGGACGCCGAACCGGACCAGACCGATGGCGGCGGGCGGCAGATCATGGGTGACCGCATGGCGGGTGCCCACGGCCCAGAGCGCCCAGATCGTCACGGTGGCCAAGGCGGCGATCCAGCCAAGCACGGCAGGACGGGCCTGAGGGGGAGATGGGGTGCAGGTAAGGTCGGACATGGCAAGCCTCCTTCGATCGCCTGAAGCATAGGCTTGCGGGGCAGAGCACGTCCTTGCGAAGTTCGACTTATGATAATGCGCTTCTTGGCAGAAAATTGCGCAAAACCCCAGGAGCGGTGAACTCATGCCCTATATCGATCTCGACGGCATCGATCTGCGGATCCTGAACGCCTTGCAGGCTGACGGACGGCTGACCAATCAAGAACTGGCCGATCAGGTCGGCCTCTCGCCCTCGCCCTGCCTGCGCCGGGTGCGCCGCCTGGAGCGGGACGGTTTCATTCGCACCTACCGGGCTGTGCTCGACCGGGAATCGGTGGGCCTGGGGCTCACGGTCTTCGTCGAGATCAAGGTGGAGAAACATTCCCGCGACAATGCACAGGCGCTGCAGGAGGCGCTCCTAGGCATGCCGGAGGTGGTCGCCTGCCACATGGTCTCCGGCACGGCCGATTTCATGGCCGAGATCGTGGTGCCGAACCTCAAGGCCTACGAGCGGCTGCTGACGGAGAAGCTCCTGACCCTGTCGATGATCGGCGACATCCGGTCCAACTTCGCCCTGACCCGGGTGAAATCCGACGCGGTTCTCCCGCTGACGCATCTGAAGCGGGAAGGGGTGAAGCCGGAGCCGGATTGCTGAGGCAGGGTGTCATGCCGGGCGGCTGGGCTCCGACGCCAGCATCTCCCGCACCCGCGCCTTCAGCCCCTCCGCATCCGTGACCGGCAGCGAGCAGCGCTGGCCGGCACAGACGAGGGCCTGCGCTTGCGGACCAGAAGAGGCGAGGGCTTTGGCCGGATGGTTGTCATCCAGCGTTTCGCCTTCCCGCAGGAGGCGAACGCTGCGGTCGGGGTAGGGGATCTGCATTGCGGCTTCGTACAGTGGTTGCGCATTGTTTCCCGTGACAACGATGCTCAGCCCCCGCAGGTGCAGGTCGAGGGCGTTGAGGATCGATGTATGGCCGAGGGGCGAGGCACGGGCGACGCCGATGAGCCGGTCCAGGGTGTCGGCGGCCTGCCGGATGTCGTCGGAGGCTTCCGTGATCTGCGCCAGCCGCACGAGGGCTTCGGCGAAGACGCCGTTGGCGTTCGGGACCGCCTCGTCATGGGTCGGCTGCGGCCGCACAACAAGAGGGTCTGCGTTTTTCGCTGTCATGGCGAGGCAGCCGGTCTCCTCCACCAGGAATTCGGTCAACAGCACGTCACGCCAGGCTAGCGCATCCCGCAGATAAGCGGCATCGGACGTTGCCTCGAAGAGCGCGAGCGCGGCCCGCATCATGGCGGCATGGTCGAGGGCGAAGCCCGGAAAGATCAGGGACCCGGCCCGCCAGGAATGACCGAGCTGCCCGTTCCAGGCCATCGCCTCGGATACGAACCGATAGGCCCGTTGCGCCGGGACAATCCAATCAGGCCGGCCGAACAGGGGAGCGGCTCGCACCAGCGCACCGATCATCAGCCCGTTCCAGTCCGCCAGCACCTTGTCGTCGAGCCCGGGCCTGATCCGTATTTCACGTCTCTCCAGGAGTTTTTCTCGCATGGCCGACAGCCGCTCCTCGACCGCGGGTGGGGCCTCGCCGGAGATCAGCCGGTTCGGGATGTTGTGGCCCTCGAAATTGCCCTCTTCGGTGATGTCGTACACCTTCGCGAAGAAGGCGGCATCCTCCTCACCGAGCACGTCGCGGATCTCAGGCAAGCTCCAGACGTAGAACCGGCCCTCCTCGCCTTCCGAGTCCGCATCGAGGCTCGACGCGAAGGCACCCTCGGGCGTCACCATCTCCCGTTCGAGCCAGGTGACGATGCCCTCGGCCGCCTGCCGGAAGAGGGGGCGGCCCGTCTCCGCGTATCCTAAGGCATAGAGCTCCAGGAGCTGCGCATTGTCGTAGAGCATCTTCTCGAAATGCGGCACGAGCCAGCGCTCGTCGACGGAGTAGCGGGCAAAGCCGCCGCCGAGATGATCCTGGATGCCGCCGAGCGCCATCCGCTCCAGGGTCAGGAGAAAGCGATGCCGGGCTGCGCCGTCGTTGGCTCGCCGGGCATAGCGCAGGAGATATTCGAGGATCGGCGGGTTCGGAAACTTCGGCGCGCCCTGGAGTCCGCCATGTTCCGTGTCGATCAGCTCCGTCAGGCGCAAGGCCATCCGGTCGAGATCGGCAAGACCGAGCACGCCGCCGTCGCCCGCCTCGACCTTGGCGAGCTGCTGCTTGATGGCGTCGCGGTTCTTGAGAACCCGCTCCGGCTCCGCATGGTAGAGGCGGCTGATCTCGTGCAGCACCTGGGTGAAGCCGGGGCGGCCGAAGCGCGGCTCCTTGGGGAAGTAGGTGCCTCCCCAGAAGGGCTCGCCCTCCGGCGTCAGGAACATGGTGAGCGGCCAGCCGCCGGGCTCGCCCAGAAGATGCAGGGCGCTCATGTAGACATGGTCCACATCGGGCCGCTCCTCCCGGTCGACCTTGATGTTCACGAAGAGCTCGTTCATGACCGCCGCGGTCTCGGCGTCTTCGAAACTCTCGTGCGCCATCACGTGGCACCAGTGGCAGGCGGCATAGCCGATGGAGATCATGATCGGCTTGCCCTGCCGCTTGGCCTCGGCCAGGGCCTCGGGCCCCCACTCCCACCAATGGACAGGATTGTCCCGGTGCTGCAGGAGGTAGGGGGAACTGGCCGCTTCGAGACGATTCATCGGTCCTGCTCCTGACTTCGGGGTAACCCGGCCGGGATGATCGATCCCGATCCGTATGATCCCGGACGTCTTTGATTTAGGGCTTCATCAAGGTTAAGTCCTGTTCTCCTCACAGGGTTCATGTTCATGCGGTCCGACGACACGATCTTCGCCATTGCCTCCGGCCACGGCCGGGCCGCCGTGTGCCTGATCCGGATCAGCGGACGTGAGAGCCGCAAAATCCTGGAGCGGATGACGGGCGGCGTGCCGGAGCCCCGACGGGCAGTGGTGCGGACCCTGCGCGATCCCGCCACCGGCGATCCCCTCGATCAGGCGCTCGTGCTCTGGATGCCGGGGCCGGGGAGCTTTACCGGTGAGGACCAGGCCGAGCTGCACATCCACGGTGGTCTTGCCACCCGCGCTGCCGTCATGCGGGCTCTCTCGTCTATTGAGAACTGCCGTGCGGCCGAAGCCGGCGAGTTCACCCGCCGGGCCTTTCTCAACGGGCGGATGGACCTCTCCCAGGTAGAGGGGCTTGCCGACATCATCGATGCCGAGACGGAGGCCCAGCGCCGGCAGGCCATGCTCCAGCTCGGCGGGCGCCTCGGGAATGCCGCCGAGGAATGGCGCGAGAGTATTTTGCAGGTTCTCGCCCTCCTCGAGGCCAGCCTCGACTTTTCGGACGAAGGCGATGTGCCGGAGGATCTGGAGACCGACATCCTACAGATGATCGACCGGGTTCAGGGGGAGATCGGTCGGGCCTTGGCCAATCGCAGTGGCGAGCGGCTGCGGGAGGGCCTCACCGTGGTGCTCGCAGGCCCGCCCAATGCCGGCAAGTCGACCCTGCTCAATGCCCTGGCCCAGCGGGATGTGGCCATCGTGTCGCCGATTGCCGGCACCACCCGCGACGTGCTCGAGGTCCACTGCGATCTCGGCGGCCTGCCGGTGATCATCGTCGATACGGCGGGCCTGCGGGAGAGCACGGACCTGATCGAGCAGGAGGGCGTGTCCCGCGCCAGGGCGCGTGCGCAGGACGCCGACCTCGTTCTCTGGCTCGTGCCGCCGGAAGGGGAGGTGAGCGCACCGCCCCCGGCGCGGCGCCTCGTGAGAGTGGGGACGAAAGCGGATGTGAGCGGTGTCCGGTCCGATTGCGATTTGATGATCGCGGCGGCAACCGGCGAGGGGCTGCCGGAGCTGATCGCTCGCTTGGAGGCGGAAGCCGCGAGCCTGATGGGGCAGGGGGATGCGGTGATCACCCGCGAGCGTCATCGAAAAGCCTTGGACGGTGCTCAAGAATGCATGATCCGGGCACGGGATATGCTGGCGAGCCGGGGACCGCTGGAACTAGCGGCCGAAGAGGCGAGGCTCGCCGCCCGCGCCATCGGCGAGATCACCGGACGGGTAGACGTGGAGGACGTGCTTGATCGGCTGTTCTCCAGCTTCTGCATCGGCAAATAGGCAGCCCCGTGAGCCGCCCGATAACCATTCGCCGATTCTGTGCGACTCCCGATTTCGCCTGTTCACGAATCGGTGGAACGGTGCTGAATCCCCTCTGGATAGCCTGTGGACGGGCTGTGCGGTGATGGGGATCGCCCAAAATGTTTCACGTGAAACATTTTGCCCTTTTGACCTCAGACCCGGTGCTGCGTAGACCCCTGTTATGGAAAGCATCATGAGTTCTTCGTTCGACGTGATCGTCGTGGGCGGCGGCCATGCCGGAGCCGAGGCGGCTGCGGCTGCAGCCCGCATGGGCGCGCGCACGGCCCTCGTGACGCACAAGCTCTCGACCGTGGGCGCCATGTCGTGCAACCCGGCCATCGGCGGCCTCGGCAAGGGCCATCTCGTGCGCGAGATCGACGCCCTCGACGGTATCATGGGCCGCATTGCCGACCGGGCCGGCATCCAGTTCCGCCTCCTCAATCGCCGCAAGGGCCCAGCCGTGCGCGGGCCGCGCACCCAGGCCGACCGCAAGCTCTATGCCCGCGCCATGCAGGCGGAGCTTCTGAACACGCCGAACCTCAGCATCGTCGAGGGCGAGGCCGATGATCTCATCGTGCAGGAGAACCGCATTGCCGGTCTGCTCCTCACAGACGGGCGGCAGCTTGATGCCGGCGCCGTGGTCATCACCACCGGCACCTTCCTGTCGGGCCTGATCCATATCGGGGAGAGGAAGATCCCGGCCGGCCGCATGGGCGAGCGCCCGTCGCTTGGACTGCCCAAGACCTTTGCCCGGCTCGGCTTCACCCTCGGCCGCCTCAAGACCGGCACCCCGCCCCGCCTCGACGGCCGCACCATCGATTGGGCCGGTGTCGACAAGCAGGCAGCCGACGACGAGCCGGTGCCGTTCTCCCTGCTCACCACCCGCATCACCAATCCGCAGATCGAGTGCGGCGTTACCCGCACCACGGCCAAGGTGCACGACCTGATCCGGAGCAACCTGCACCGCTCGGCCATGTATTCTGGCGAGATCCAGGGGACGGGGCCGCGCTACTGCCCCTCCATCGAGGACAAGGTGGTGCGCTTCGGCGACCGGGACGGACACCAAATCTTCCTGGAGCCGGAAGGCCTCGACGACATCACGGTCTATCCAAACGGCATCTCCACCTCCCTGCCGGAGGATGTGCAGCTCGCGTTCCTCAAACACATCCCAGGCCTCGAGAAGGTGCACATGCTCCAGCCGGCTTATGCCATCGAGTACGATTACGTCGATCCACGCAACCTGAACGCAGGGCTCGAGACCAAGGCCATGCAGGGGCTGTTCTTGGCGGGCCAGATCAACGGCACCACGGGCTATGAAGAAGCGGCCGCTCAAGGGCTGGTGGCGGGTCTCAATGCCGCCCGCCGGGCTTCCAACCAGGATGGCATCGTCTTCGACCGGGCCGAGTCATATATCGGGGTGCTCGTCGACGACCTGATCACCCGTGGCGTGAGCGAGCCCTACCGCATGTTCACCTCCCGGTCCGAGTACCGTTTAAGCCTTCGCATCGACAATGTGGACGAGCGCCTGACCGGCAAGGGGCTGGAGATCGGCTGCGTCGGCTCTGGGCGCGAGGCGCATTTCAGGGCCTCTCAGGAGGAGATCCGGGAGACGCGGCAGCAGCTTCACACCCTCGCCCTCACCCCCAAGGAAGCGGCGCGGCACGGGCTGGAGCTGAACCAGGACGGCATCCGCCGCTCGGCTTATCAGCTTCTCTCCTATCCGAATATTGGCTGGTCCGACCTCCTGCGGATCTGGCCGCACCTTGCTGGGGTAAGCGCCCCCGTCCGCGAGCGCCTGGAGACGGACGCCACCTACGCGGTCTATCTGGACCGGCAGCAGGCGGATATTGCCGCCTACCGCCGCGATGAGAGCGTGGTGCTGGAGGAGAGCATCGACTTCCAGGGACTGCCTGGACTGTCAAACGAGATCAAGGCCAAGCTCGATCGGGTGCGCCCGAAGACCCTAGGCCAAGCAGCCCGGATCGAAGGCATCACGCCCGCAGCCCTGACGCTTCTGGCCGCTCATGCCCGCAAGGCGCCGGGGCGCGCTGCCCGTTCCGTCGAAGCGGGGCAGGCATGACAGCCACGGCCAAGACGGCAGCGGACCTCAATGTTTCACGTGAAACATTTGAGAAGCTCGAGCTGCTGGAACGGGAGCTTCGCCGCTGGCAGGGAATCAAAAACCTCGTCGGACCGGCCACGCTCGACCGGATCTGGGAGCGTCACATCGTCGACTCGCTCCAGCTTCTCGCCCTTGCTCCCGGGGCCAGGACCTGGCTCGACCTCGGCTCCGGGGCCGGTTTTCCGGGTCTTGTTCTCGCCATAGCGGGGGCTGAGAGGGGGCTGAAGGTCCATCTCGTCGAAAGCAATTCGCGCAAATGCGCCTTCCTCCGCCACATCTCGCGCCTGACCGGCTCGGCCGCGACCGTGCATGAAGCGCGGCTGGAGACCGTCATTCCGGGCTTCGTGGCTAAGGCCGATGTGGTCTCCGCACGCGCCCTGGCATCGCTGGTCCAGCTTCTGGACTGGACTGAACCCATGTTGAAAGCGGGGACAATCGGGCTCTTCCCCAAGGGCCGCGACGCCGAGATCGAATTGACCGAGGCCCGGAAAAAGTGGACATTCGAGACGGAAGTCCTGCCGAGCTCGACCGATTCTGAAGCCAGGATTCTTCGCATAACCTCCATCGAGAGCCATTCATGATGACCGACCGTACCGGACCCGAAGCAGGCGCGCGTGGGGTGAAGCCGCGTGTTCTCGTGCTCGCCAACCAGAAGGGCGGCGTCGGCAAGACCACGACGGCGATCAATCTCGGCACGGCGCTCGCCGCCATCGGCGAGAGGGTGCTGATCATCGATCTCGACCCGCAGGGCAACGCCTCGACGGGCCTCGGCATCGACCGCAAGAACCGGCAGACCTCGACCTATCATGTGCTGGCCGGCGAGGCATCGCTTGAGGAGAGCATCACCGAGACGGTGGTGCCCGGATTGTCGGTCGCGCCCTCGACGCTCGACCTCCTCGGCATCGAGCTGGAGATCGCCAACGAGCGGAACCGGGCTCATCGTCTCCGCTCCGCGATTCAGGAACTTTCGGCCCCTGAGGTAAGCGAACCTTTTACCTATATTTTGATCGATTGCCCACCATCGCTCAATCTCCTGACCATCAACGCCTTGACCGCTGCTGACGCCGTTCTGGTGCCGCTCCAATGCGAATTTTTCGCTCTGGAAGGCCTTAGCCAGCTGCTCAAGACCGTCGAGCAGGTCCGTTCGGCTCTCAACCCGGAACTGACAATCCACGGGGTCGTGCTGACCATGTTCGACCCACGCAACAATCTGTCGGGACAGGTGGTGGCCGATGTGCGCCAGTTCATGGGCGCCAAGGTCTACGAGACCATGATCCCGCGCAACGTGCGCGTGTCCGAGGCGCCGTCCCATGGCAAGCCGGTTCTGCTCTACGATCTGAAATGCGCCGGCTCGCAAGCCTATCTGCGGCTGGCCTCCGAAGTCATCCAGCGCGAACGCGCGCTGCGCGCCGCCTGAGAGTGTGAGAGACCGCAATGGCTAAAGAGATGAAATCCCTAGGCCGTGGACTGGCCGCGCTCATCGGCGAAGTCGGGGAGGAGATGGGCAGTCTTGAGCGCAAGGGCTATATCCCGCGCTCCGTCCCGGTGGAGTTCCTGCGCGCGAACCCGCGCAATCCCCGGAAAGTCTTCGACGATACCGATCTGAGTGAGCTCACCCAATCGATTAAGGACCGCGGCATCATCCAGCCCATCGTGGTGCGTCCGTTCGCGAACACCAACAACCAGTTCGAGATCGTCGCCGGCGAACGCCGCTGGCGCGCGGCCCAGAAGGCGGGGCTGCATAAGGTTCCTGTGGTGGTGGTCGAGATCGACGACAAGACCTCGCTCGAATACGCGATCCTCGAGAACGTCCAGCGCGCCGACCTCAACCCCATCGAGGAGGCGGAGGGGTATTCGCGCCTGATGGCCGAGTTCTCCTACACACAGGAGAACCTGTCCAAGATCATCGGCAAGAGCCGCAGCCACATCGCCAACATGCTGCGCCTCACCGAGCTGCCGACACCGGTGCGCAAGCTGCTGATCGACCGCAAGCTCACAGCCGGCCACGGCCGCGCGCTGCTCTCGGTGAACGACCCGGTTCAGGTGGCCAAGCGCGTCATCGACGAGGGCATGAGCGTGCGCCAGGTTGAGGAGATCGCGCAGAGCGATACGGGCGCCTCGTCCAAGGCAGCGGCGAAAGCGCCTAAGCCCGGCCAAGCGGCGAAGGACCCCGACACCCGCGCCCTTGAGAAGGCGCTGCAGGACGTGCTCGGCCTCACCGTCAGCATCGATCACAAGGGCCAGGGCGGCGAATTGCGCATCAAATACAAGACCTTGGACCAGTTGGACGGACTGTGCCGGCGGTTGAATCCATAAGGTTCGAGGCAGGGTTGGTTTAGAGGGGCAAATGAGCACGAGGCGCTTGATTGCTCCTCTCACGGAGCGATGGAACGAGGGTGAACAGGACTGGTTCTACGTAAAGGATCCGAGCGAAGACATCGCCCGTTGGGAAGGGAGCACCGGCCACTCCCTGCCCGATGCCTATCGCCGGTTCATGCTCGCCTTCAATGGCGGCTGCGTCTATCCACGCCTCTTTCGCTAGACCGTCCCGTTGGAGTTCTACCCTTCCACCGAGCCCGTCACCTACATTGATCCCTTCTACTCCTGGGCTGACGCTGAACGATATTGGCGTGGCGATGTCTATGATCGCGGAACTCCCCGGATATGCTCTTCATCGGGTGCAATCCAGGCGGCTTGGAAATTCTTCTGTCGCTCCGTGCGGCCGATTTCGGTCAGATCTTCTGCTGGCTGCACAGCACGAAAATCTGGGGCACCGAAGGCAACGATCAGCTCTGGCTTCAGGCGCCATCCTTCGAAGCATTCATCGCTTCTCTTTACGACGAACCTGACAGATCGGATTATGACGACTGGCACATCCCGATCTACGATAAGCTCGCCAAGCCGCTCGTGTTCTGAAGCTAAATAGTTGTCATTTAAACCAGATCACCGCCGCGCCGTCCTTGCAATGTCGAGCAGGGTCTTGGCCGCGATGGTGTCGCCGAGATCGGCCATGCGGCGGGTCTGGAGCAGGTTGGTTTGCAGTAGAGAGATGGCGGTCTTCAGGCTGTCGCCGGTCCAGCGCTGGAGATGGCGCTCCACCAGGGGCTTTCGCCGGAAATGCAGGCTGCGCATGGTTTCCATCACGGCCGGGATCGAGCGACCTTCCTCGATAGTAAGGCGGGCCGTCAGCAGCATCAGGGCATGGCGGAGCGCTGCGCCGAGCAGCACGCCCGCATTCACGCCCTCAGCCGCAAGGCGCCGGGAGCCGGTCTCGAGGCCCGTGCCTTCGCCGGCGAAGGCGGCGTCGATCACCGCATCCATGGCGAGGCTCGACACGTCGCTCATGATGGCATCCACGTCGGCGAGCGTAATCTCCCGCTGGCCATGGGCATAGAGCATCAGCTTGTTGAGTTCCCCGCGGGTGGCGAGGCGGTCGCCGCCGAGGCTCGCGATCAGGGCCGTGCGGGCGTCGCGCTGGATCGAAAAGCCGCCCGCCTTCAGGGCCTCGTCGACCACGGCACCGAGATTTTTGGCCTCGTCCGCATAACAGGGCAGGGCAAGCGCCTTCTGCGAGCGCTCGCAGAGGGTGCGCAGGGGTGACGATTTCTGGAGATCGCCGCCTTCGATGACGATCACCGTGTCCTGCAATTCGCCTTTCAGGACGGCATCCACGGCCGGCGCGATGTTGCGCGAGGTGGATTTCACCCATATGGCGCGCTTGCCCCCGAACAGGCCCATGGTGCCGGCTTCGTCCGCCAAGCGTCCGGGATCGGCCGCGATGTCGTCGCCGTCGATGCGGATCATCTGGAACGGGTCGGAGGCATCGTCCACGGAGCGCTCGGCCACCATCCGGGCGCGCTCGTTGATGAGGCCCATGTCGGGCCCGTAGAACAGGAAGACGCCGATGCGCGGATCAGGACGCCGCAGCGCCCCCTCCACGTCACCGGCTTTGACGGCCACCATGATGTCAGGTTCTGGTGGCGAGCACCGCCGACAGCCGGGTCCTCACCTGGTCGGCGAGATCCTTGGCGACTCTGATCTCCGCGTCACGCGCCGCCCGGATGTTGGCGAAACGCTGCGGGAAGCGGTCGAAGCTTGCGCTGGACGTGGCCGTGCCCTGAGTGATCACCGTGGCTCCGTCGAGGCTCGTCAGCGTATAGGTCAGCGTTCCGCCGACGATGACGGAGCTCGCCGTGCCGTATTGCGTATCAACGATCGGACTCGTCTGTGACTTCGTGAAGGCGAGACGCAGATTATAGCGCTTCGGCGTCGCCGAGCCTGAGCCGTTAAGCGCATAGATCAGCTCGCTGCGCAGGTAGTGCCCCGCATTGGCCAGCTGAGGCGGCCATTCCACCTCCGGCACGTCGATGGAGGCAAGCTCCGTCTGGAGCGATTGCCCCGAGGTCGTCGGGCCGTGGAGAGGCCGGAAGCAGGCGGACAGGCTGAAGAGAAGGCCCGTCACGAGAGCGACGCGGGCAATCAGGTTAAGCGACGACATTCACGATCCTCTGGGGAACGACGATGATCTTGCGGGCGGGCTTGCCCTCCATGGCCTTCTGCACGGCCTCGAGGGACAGCACGGCAGCCTCGACTGTAGCCTGATCCGCGTCGCGGGCAACCGTCACGTCGGCGCGCTTCTTGCCGTTGACCTGCACGGGCAGGGTTACCGTGTCCTCGACCAGCAGCGAGCGGTCCACCTGCGGCCAGGGGGCATCCGCCACGAGGCCGGATTGACCTAAGCCCTCCCAGCATTCCTCCGCCAGATGCGGCATCATGGGAGCGAGCAGCTGCACGAAAATGCGTCCGGCTTCCGCGAAGGCTGCGCCGACGCCCGGCTCATCCGCGCTTTTCGCCTGGTTCGCCAGATCCTGCAGCGCGTTGGCCAATTCATAGAGATGGGCGACGCAGCGGTTGAAGCGCAGGCGCTCCACATCCTCCTCGACGGCAGCGAGCGCCTTGTGGGCGGCCTTGCGCACGGCGAGCGCAATCGGACCCTCGGCGGAAGCGCCGTTGCTGCCAGACATACGGTCCGCGATCTCGCCGATCAGGCGCCACACGCGCTGAATGAAGCGGCCCGCGCCCTGCACGCCTTCTTCGGTCCAGATCACGTCGCGCTCCGGCGGCGAGTCGGACAGCATGAACCAGCGGGCCGTGTCCGCGCCGTAGGACGCGATGATCTCGTCAGGATCGACCGTGTTCTTCTTCGACTTCGACATCTTCTCGATCGAGCCGATCTCGATCGGAGCACCGGTCTCCACATGGAAGGCCTTGCGCACATTGCCCTCGGCTTCGAAGCGCACGTCGGAGGGCAGCACCCAGCCGCCGCTCTGATCCTTGTAGGTCTCGTGCACCACCATGCCCTGCGTGAACAGGCCGGCAAACGGCTCGTCCAGGCCGGCATGACCGGTCTTCTTCATCGCGCGGGTGAAGAAGCGCGAATAGAGCAGGTGCAGGATCGCATGCTCGATGCCGCCGATATATTGATCCACCGGCAGCCAGGAATCGACTGTTGCGCGATCCGTCGGCTGATCCGTCAGGGTCGGATCGGTAAAGCGGGCGAAATACCAGGACGAATCCACGAAGGTGTCCATGGTGTCCGTCTCGCGCCGCGCCTTGGCGCCGCATTGCGGGCAATTCACGTGCGTCCAGGTCGGGTGCCGGTCGAGCGGGTTGCCCGGCACGTCGAAGGACACGTCCTCCGGCAGCACCACGGGCAGCTGGTCCTTCGGCACCGGCACGACGCCGCAGGCATCGCAATGGATGACCGGGATCGGGCAGCCCCAATAGCGCTGGCGCGAGATGCCCCAGTCGCGCAGGCGGAAATTCACCTTGCGCTCAGCCACAGAACGGTTGCCGCGGGTCTCGGCTTCCAGCCGGCGGGCGACCTCTTCCTTGGCCTCCGCGATGGTCATGCCATCGAGGAAGCGGGAATTGATCATCCGGCCCTCGCCGTCATAGGCCACGTCGGTGATCACGAAGGCGGCCGGGTCCACATCCGGCGGGCACACGACAGGCGTGTTGCCCAGGCCATACTTGTTGACGAAATCCAGGTCCCGCTGGTCATGCGCCGGGCAGCCGAAGATGGCGCCGGTGCCGTATTCCATCAGGATGAAATTCGCCACATAAACCGGCAGCGTCCAGCTCGGGTCTAACGGATGCTCGGCCCGGATGCCGGTGTCGAAGCCGAGCTTCTCGGCCTTGTCGATGGCCTCCTGGGCCGTGCCGACGCGCTTGCACTCCTCAATGAAGGCGGCGAGCTCCGGGTTCTTTTCGGCCGCGGCCCTGGCCAGCGGATGATCGGGCGCAACCGCCATGAACTTCGCGCCGAAGAGCGTGTCGGCGCGCGTGGTGTAGATCTGCAGCTCGGTCTCGCCGTTCGGCACGGTCTCAGGGCGCAACGCGAAGCGCACCAGCAGGCCCTCGGAGCGGCCGATCCAGTTGCGCTGCATCAGGCGCACTTTTTCCGGCCAGCGATCCAGCGTGTCGAGCTGGTCATCCAGGTCCTGGGCGAAATCGGTGATCTTCAGGAACCACTGGGTCAGCTCGCGCTGTTCGACCAGGGCGCCCGAGCGCCAGCCGCGCCCGTCGATCACCTGCTCGTTGGCGAGCACGGTGTGGTCCACCGGGTCCCAGTTCACCTTGGCGGTCTTGCGGTCGACCAGCCCGGCCTCCAGGAAGTCCAGGAACATGCGCTGCTGGTGCCGGTAATAGCTCGGATCGCAGGTGGCGATCTCACGGCTCCAGTCGATGGCGAGACCCATCGATTGCAGCTGCGCGCGCATGGTGGCGATGTTGGCATAGGTCCATTCCTTGGGGTGGACCTTGTTCTGCATGGCGGCGTTCTCGGCCGGCATGCCGAAGGCGTCCCAGCCCATGGGATGCAGCACGTTGAAGCCGCGGGCCCGCTTGTAGCGCGCCACCACGTCGCCCATGGTGTAGTTGCGCACGTGGCCCATGTGGATGCGTCCCGACGGATAGGGGAACATCTCGAGCACGTAGTATTTCGGACGCGGGTCGTCGTTGTTGGTCTTGAACAGGTCGCGGTCGTTCCAGACCTTCCGCCATTTCAGCTCGGCTTCCTTGGCGTTGTAGCGCTCAGGCCTCATTTTCCGTCTTTATCCGTCATTTGAAGATTCAAGCGGCTTGCGCCGCCACGTTGCGGCGGACTAGGACACAGCTCTCCCGCGCGGTCAACGGTTTCGCGTGTGCGAGATGATCGCGAGAGGGTCCCATGAGCGAGAACGATGCCGTCGCAGGCCTGAAGTTGGTGCAGGAGAGCATCCGGCGCTCGGCGTCCGATTACGACCGCGACCCTGCCTCCATCACCCTCGTGGCCGTTTCAAAAATCTTCCCGGCCGAGGCTATCGAGCCGGTGCTCGCCGCCGGACAGCGGGTGTTTGGCGAAAACTATGTGCAGGAGGCGAAAGCCAAGTGGCCGCTCTTACGCGAGCGCTATCCGGACGTGGAGCTGCACATGATCGGCCCGCTCCAATCCAACAAGGCGCGTGAGGCGGTGGAGCTTTTCGACGTGATCCACACCCTCGACCGGCCCTCGCTGGCGGAAGCATTGGCCAAGGAGATCACCCGGCAGGGCAGGACCCCGCGTCTTCTCGTTCAGGTGAACACCGGCGAGGAGCCGCAGAAGGGCGGGGTGATCCCCACCGAGGTCGATGCCTTCCTCGAGGCCTGCCGCACGAAATATGGCCTGACGATCGACGGCCTCATGTGTATCCCGCCGGCCGAGGACCCGCCGTCGCCGCATTTCGCCCTGCTCAACACCATCGCCCAGCGGCATGGCCTTAAAGCGTTGTCGATGGGCATGAGCGCCGACTTCGATGCGGCGATCCAGTTAGGGGCCACCCATGTTAGGGTGGGCAGCGCGATTTTCGGGGCCAGACCGCGCCACCCAAGTCGTTGATCCTTCCTCAACCCTCATCCTGAGGAGCAGACGTAGTCTGCGTCTCGAAGGAGCTTCCAGCGCCCTCTGGAAGCTCCTTCGAGACGGACGCTGTGCGACCTCCTCAGGATGAGGTGAGAGACCGTGAGGAGCGATTACTCACCCCTTTCCTCAAACCCTCTCGCTGTCCAGCATCGCCATCTGGGCGGCGGGATAGCGTTCGCCGGCGGCCGCGCCCTTGGGGACGACACGCTCGATGGCCGCGAGATCCTCGTCCGTCAGCGTCACGTCGAGCGCGCCAAGCGCCTCGCTGAGCCGGTCGCGGCGGCGGGCGCCGATGAGGGGCACGATGTCCTCGCCTTGAGCGGCCACCCAGGCGATAGCGATCTGGGCCACGCTCACGCCCTTGGCCTCGGCCAGCCGGCGGAGTTCTTCCACCAGCTGGAGGTTCTTCTCCACATTGCCTTCCTGAAAACGCGGGCTGTGGGAGCGGAAATCGCCGGGGCCGGTGGCCTTGTCCTGCCAATGGCCGCTGATCAGGCCGCGGGAGAGCACCCCATAGGCCGTGATGCCGATGCCGAGTTCGCGACAGGCGGGCAGGATGCTGTCCTCGATCCCCCGCGAGATCAGGGAATACTCGATCTGCAGGTCGCAGATCGGATGCACGGCGGCGGCGCGGCGGATGGTGTCGGCGCCCACTTCCGACAGCCCAATATGGCGCACATAGCCGGCCTTCACCATGTCGACCATGGCCCCGATGGTGTCCTCGATCGGCACGTTCGGATCGAGCCGGGCCGGGCGATAGATGTCGATGTAATCGACCCTCAGGCGCTGCAGGGTATAGGCCAGGAAGCTTTTGACCGCCTGCGGCCGGGCGTCGTAGCCGAGCCAGGCGCCGCTTGGTTCGCGCATGGCGCCGAACTTCACGCTGACGAGCGCCTGATCGCGGCGCCCCTGCAGCGCCTCGCCGATCAGCATCTCGTTGTGGCCCATGCCGTAGAAATCGCCCGTATCGAGCAGGGTGACGCCGGCCTCAAGCGCCGCATGGATGGTGCTGATGCTCTCCTGCCTGTCGGCCGGGCCGTACATGCCCGACATGCCCATGCAGCCGAGGCCGAGGGCTGAGACGGAAGGGCCGGTTTGTCCGAGACGACGCTGCTGCATGGTGTGATCTCCTCAGATGTCTGGCCAGCTCTGCGGGCTGGCATGGACGGATCATGCCCGCTTCCTGCCCGTGCGATAATCCGTCATAACAGGAACAGGCTGTTTGGATTTTCGAACAATGACCGATGTGGACCTGGCGGATCTCGATACCTTCGCGGCGGTCGCCCGCGCACGCTCTTTCCGCAGCGTGGCGCGCCTGCGCGGGGTCTCGGCCTCGTCCTTGAGCGAGGCCCTGCGTCGACTCGAGGCGCGGCTGGGGGTTCGCCTGCTCAACCGCACCACCCGCAGCGTCACGCCCACGGAAGCGGGCCAGCGGCTGCTGGAGCGTCTTGCGCCGGCGCTCGGCGAGGTGTCTGCCGCCCTCGAAGCGGTGAACGATTTTCGCGATTCTCCGACCGGGACCCTGCGCCTCAACGTTCCGACCGCCGTGGCGCGCCTGGTGCTTCCGTCGATCATCGGCCCGTTCCTCGCCGCTCATCCCGGGATCAGCCTGGAGGTGACGACCGACGACACCTTCCTCGACGTGCTGGCAGCGGGCTTCGATGCGGGGATCCGCTACGACGAGCGGCTGGAGAAGGACATGATCGCCGTGCCCATCGGCCCGCGGGTGCAGCGCTTCATCGTCGCCGCGTCGCCCGCCTATCTCGCCGCGCATGGTCGTCCCGCGCACCCGAAGGATATGCTGAACCATGCCTGCATCCGCCACCGCTTCGCCAGCGGGGTGATGCACCCCTGGGAGTTCGAACGCGACGGTGAGGTCGTGAAGATCAGCCCCACGCCGCGGGTGATCGCCAACAACATAGACCTGGAGATCGCCGCCGCCATCCAGGGCCTTGGGCTGATCGCCACCTTCGCGGGGTTCCTGGACAACGCGTTGAAGAGCGGCGCCCTGGAGCCGGTGCTGGAGGACTGGCTGCAGCCTTTCTCAGGACCCTTCCTCTACTACGCGAGCCGCCGCCACATGCCCGCACCCCTGCGCGCCTTCGTCGATTTCATCAAGCGCCGGCCGGAGCTTGGAGCCGGCGGCGTTGCATCCGTGGTCCATTCCGGTTAAGCTCAAACGATTGATCCGCTACTCGAACCAGGGAGGGCTGCATGCTGGAAGCGATGCATCAACGCAAGTTCGGCCCCTGGCATGCCCTGCAGCAGCATGTTGCAGGGCCGACCATCGAACGGATCTGACAGCGGATTTTCAGTGCCGCATCTTCGAGCGTAAAACCGGTCCCGCTTTTGCCGAAGATGCTCTCAACCGCCTTCATGTCATTCTGGTCAGCTCTGAACGGCTTATCGCGCCTGTCATCCGCAAGGATCCGGCGCGTCTGACACGTTCACGATTTTTCGCGCTCCTTGAGGCCTAGGCCTGAGCGCGCTGCACCAGAGACCTCATCCATGACTTCCCTGAATCTTCGCAATGTCGGCATCGTCGCCCACACGCCCCTATTCCAGAACCTGAACCTCGTCATCGGCGAGGGCGACCGCCTCGGCCTTGTGGCGGCCAACGGGGCCGGCAAATCCACCCTGCTGAAATGCCTCGCCGGCCTTGTTGAGCCCACGCATGGCGACATCGTCCGCTCGCGGGGCCTGCGCGTCGCGCTTGTCGAGCAGGACGTTCCCGCCGGTCTCCTCGACCTGTCCTTCCACGACGTCCTGCATCAGGCGATTCCAGTCGATGAGCGCGTTGCCCAAGAATGGCGCGTGGACATGGTGCTCGACGAGTTCGATACGCCGGCCGATCTGCGCCGCCTGCCCATGCGGGCGCTCAGCGGCGGCTGGCAGCGGCTCGCGCTCATTGCGCGCGCCTGGATCACCGAGCCGGACATCCTTCTGCTGGATGAGCCCACGAACCATCTCGATCTGGAGAAGCTGTTCAAGCTGGAAGCGTGGATCAACACTGCGGGCTATACCGCGCCCATCGTGGTGGCGAGCCACGACCGCGACTTTCTCGATGCCTGCACGAGCAAGACGCTCTTCTTAAGACCGGAGGAATCCATCTCCTTCGCGTATCCCTACCGGCGTGCCCGCGATCTGCTGGAGGCGCATGATGCGTCGGCTCAGGCGCAGCGCGAAAAAACCCTGCGCGAGGTCAAGCGCCTGCGCCAGAGCGCGCAGGAATTGCGCAATGTGGGCATCAACAGCGGCAGCGAGGCCGCGCAGATCAAGTCGGCGCAGATCAAGCGCCGGGCCGAAGCCCTGGAGCAGACTGCACGGTCCGTGCACAAGGAACGCACGGGCGAGATCCGGCTCGGCAATCGCGGCACCCATGCGCGGGTGCTGGTGGCGCTGGAGAACGTGACGGTGCATACGCCCGATGCACGCAAGCTCTTCACGATCCCCAAGCTCGAGGTGGCGCAGGGTGACCGGATCGTGGTGCTGGGCCGCAACGGCGCGGGCAAATCGCAACTGGTCCAATTGCTGCATCGAGCGATGCGGTTGCCCGACGGCTTGCCCAGCATTCGGGTGAGCCCGAGCCTCGCTCTCGGCTACGTCGATCAGGACATGCGCCAGCTGCCGGACAAGGCGACGGCGCACGATTTCATTCTGTCGCAATTTCGTTTGGGCGATCAGCGCAGCCGCGCGGTTCTGGCGGAGGCGGGCTTTTCCATCGAGCGGCAGGGGCTGCCGATCGCCAGGCTGTCGCCGGGCCAGAAGGCGCGGCTCGGGCTTCTGGCGCTGCGCCTCTCCGAGCCGAATTTTTATCTGATGGACGAGCCCACCAACCACGTGGACATCCCGGGGCGCGAGCAGCTGGAATCTGAGATCCTCGATGCGGAAGCCACCTGCATCGTGGTCTCCCACGACCGCAGCTTCGTGACCGCCATCGGCACTCGCTTCCTGCTCATCGACAAGGGGAGGCTGCGCGAGATCGACGGACCGGAGGCGTTTTACAAGAGTGTAATCGGCTGAGCGATTGCGATGGTACGCAACACTCCCTCTCCCATGTGGGAGAGGGTTGGGGTGAGGGAAGGACGATGCCGGATGTGGCGCTACGGGAACCGTGCCACAGCCGCGATGGCATCGCCGGGCTGGTTGACCGTCATACCCTCACCCCTGCCCCTCTCCCGCACGGGAGAGGGGATGCTGTCGCAACCTTCACACATCCTGGAAGAAGACATTGTGTCCCGGCTTTCCGGTCGCCGGCCTCTCTGGCTGCAGCTTGATCTGCATCCTTACCCAAGCCGCTGCAGGATGGCCCGCGCCATCACATCCGCGCTGCCGGGCGCGAATTCGAGATAGAGGTACGGATCGATCAGTTCCAGCTCCATCAGCATGAAGCCGGTGGAGCGAACGAGCCCGTCGACGCGCGCGTAAAGCGGCGTTTGCGGCAGGTGATCGATATAGGCCTGCGCTGTTTCGATGACGTCCCGGCTCACCGCGACGCGCTCGTAGGTGATGCCGTATTGCGGATTGGCCCGCCATTCGCCGGGCTTGAGCACGCGGCGGACCGCATGGGAGAACGCGCCGTCGATGAAGGTCATGGTGGTCTCGCCGAGCGCCCCGATATCGGCTTGAAATTCCTGTAGCAGAACTTCGCCGGTCATGCTCTCAAGCGACCATCGGGCGCGCTCCGCATGATCCAGTTTCTGGATGCCATGTCCGTTCTGACTGGAGACTGGTTTGAGCACGGCGGTTCCCCAGTCCTCCGCCTCCATCCGCTGCGCGATCGTCTCACGGCTGGCGTCGGCTAAGTGGAAGGTCTTCGGCACGGCCAATCCCGCCGCGGCCAATTCCAGCAGATAGGTCTTGCGGAAATTCCAGCGCAGCAGCTCGGGCGGGTTGAGCAGTCTGGCGCCCCTGGCCTCCAGCGCATCGATCCAGGCGAGAAAGCGCCCGGGATTGTCGTAGTAATCCCAGCAGCATAGCGGCAGCACCGCGTCGGTCGCGACAAAGGTCTCCAGCGGCGTCGTCTTCCAGGGCAGATAGGCCGCGTCCAGGCCTTGCGCCTTCAGGGCGCTCACCAGGGCCTCGAGGTTCGGCGTCGGGTGCGGGTATTCGGAACAGGTGGCGATCAGGATCATGCGGTCACCCCACGATCTCAATCTGCGTCTTCGGCCCGATCCGCTCCAGGAGCCGCCGGATCATGCGGCGGTCCACGGCCACGCAGCCTTCCGTGGGCAGGAAGCCCGGGCGGGCGAGGTGCAGGAAGATGGCGCTGCCGCGGCCCTTGATGATGGGGCCGCGGTTCCAGGCGATGTCGAGCACCACGTCGTAGAGGTGGTCGTCGCGCCACATCTTTTCGTTGCTCGTGGGGCAGGGCAGGGGAACGAGGCGGTTGTAGCGCCGGTCCCGCACGTCGTCGGACCAGCCGTCCCCGGGGCGAATGGCTCTCAAGGGCAGGCCGGTGCGGGGGCGCGGTCCGTGGTCGGCCCGGTAGAAGGCCTGCAGGATCTTGAACCGCCCGACCGGCGAGGCGCCGTCGCCCTCGCGCTTGGCCCGGGAGGTGCCGGAGCGTCCCAAGGCGCAGGGAATCACGAGGTTTCCCGCCCTGAGAGACCCGCGCCGATGGTCGAGCGGGGAGCGGAAAACACGGATAACATTGACGCGAGAGTGTTTCATCGGCAGTGGAAGGGCCTCGGACGCCCCTTGTTGTCAAGCTGGGAATGACTACTCTTATGCGTCGAGCATGATCCGCAGCTCAAGGCTCGCGCCGACGTTCACCCTCGGCGGCGGTAGTCGATCCGGATCATGAGCGGCGACAAGGGGCGAACGAACCGGCTCGGGGCTTGAGGGTTCTTCGCTTTTGAAGGGCCGCTCCAGCCACCATGCAGTTCATCGTGTGAAGGGTTTCAGATGTCGAATGCCAGCCGCCTCCTCGTCGTCGATGACGATCAGGATCTGCGCGACACCTTAGCCGAACAGCTCGGATTTCATGACGAGTTCCAGGTCACCATCGCGGAGACGGCCAATGGCGCCATCGAGGCCGTGAAGGGCGACCGGATCGATCTCGCCATCATGGATGTGGGCCTGCCCGACATGGACGGCCGCGAGGCCGTCAAGGTCATGCGCCAGAACGGCTTCCGCAGCCCGATCATCATGCTCACCGCGCAAGGCTCGGAAACCGACACCGTGATGGGCCTGGAGGCGGGCGCCAACGACTATGTGGTGAAGCCCTTCAAGTTCGCCGTGCTGCTTGCCCGCATCCGCGCGCAGCTGCGCCAGTACGAGGCGAGCGAGGACGCGGTGTTCCAGATCGGGCCCTACATCTTCCGTCCCGGCTCCAAGATGCTCACCACCGAGAAGGGCTCCAAGCTCAAGCTGACGGAAAAGGAGACGGCGATCCTGCGCTATCTCTACCGGGCCGGCCAGGCCGTGGTCGGTCGCGACACCCTGCTCACCGAGGTGTGGGGCTACAATTCCAACGTCACCACCCACACCCTGGAGACGCATATCTACCGTCTGCGCCAGAAGATCGAGACCGATCCGTCGAATGCCAGCATCCTGGTGACGGAGCCGGGCGGCTACAAGCTGATCCCTTAAACACGCATCATGGCCCTCGACGACGACATCGCCACTTTGAGCCAGGCTCCGCTGTTCAACCTGCTGGAGAAGGATGCGCTGCGCCTCGTCGCTTTCGCGTCGGAGAACCGCACGTACCGGGAGGGCGACGTGCTGTTCAAGAAGGGCGACCGGTCCGACGGCGGCTATGTGGTGACCCGCGGGTCCATTGCGCTCGATGCCACCGACGACGGCTCGCCGGCCGCCTTCGTGGCCGGCACCGGCGCGCTGATCGGGCAGGCGGCCCTGTTCGCCCGCATCGAGCGCCGCGCCACCGCCACGGCGCAGGAGCCCTCCGCCATCATCCGCGTGACCCCCAGCCTGATGCGCCGGGTGCTGGAGGAGTTCCCGGACGCCGCCGCGGCGATCCACGAGGCCATGGCCGAGGAGCTGACCCGCCTCACGGAAGGCCTGGAGCGCGTGCGCCAGCAGCTCATCGCCATCGACGGCGAGGACCGTCCGGACGTCCCGCAGGAGGACAAGTGAGGGGTTTAACCCTCACGCTGCCTTGACGTCGGACAGGAAGACGTCGACCTCGCGGCTCAGATTCTCGGCGTAACGGGCCAGCTCCTGCGCTGCGTCCAGCACCTGAACCGCCGCAACGCCGGTCTCGCCTGCACCGTGCTTCACGCTGTCGATGCTCTGCGTCACCTGACCGGTGCCACGGGCCGCTTCCTGGACGCTGCGCGAGATTTCGCCCGTCGTTGCGCCCTGCTCCTCCATGGCGGCGGCGATGCCGGTGGAGATGCTGGAGATCTGGTCGATCACGGTTTGGATGCCGTGGATGGCATCCACCGCCTCCTGCGTTGCGCCTTGGATCTGAGCGATCTGCGAGCCGATCTCCTCAGTGGCCTTGGCGGTCTGGGTGGCCAGGTTCTTCACCTCGGAGGCCACCACCGCGAAGCCCTTGCCGGCCTCGCCGGCGCGGGCGGCCTCGATGGTGGCGTTGAGCGCCAGCAGGTTGGTCTGGCTCGCGATGCTGTTGATGAGGGCAACGACCTCGCCGATCTTCTGCGCGCCGTCGGCGAGCGCCTGCACGATGCCGTTGGTGCGCTTGGCGCTCTCGACGGCCTCGAACGAGATCTGCGACGACTGGGTGACCTGCCGGGCAATCTCCCGGATCGAGATCGACATCTCCTCGGTGGCGGCTGCCACCGTCTGCACGCTGCCCGAGGTCTGCTCGGCTGCGGCCGCCACGCTGACGGATTGCTGGTTGGTGCGCTCGGCCGTGGCCGTCATGGTCTGGGCGGTGGCTTCCATCTGCGATGCGGCGGTGGCGAGCCCCTGCGTCAGGGCCGACACGTTGGATTCGAATTGACGGGTCAGGCCGTCCAGCCTCAAAGCGCGCTGCATCTTGGCGTCGCTCTCGGCGGCCTGCTCGACGGCAAGCCGCTGACGCTCGACCGTGTTCTCGCGGAAGATCTCCACCGCGCGGGCCATCTCGCCGATCTCGTTCTTCCAGGCAAGGTAGGGCACCGTCACGGAGGTGTCACCATGGGCGAGGCCGTTCATGGTGCCGGCAAGCTTCGGGATCGGCCGGAACAGCATCCGGGCCGAGAGGATCGCCGCCAGCGTCAGCACGAGAACGGCGGCGAGCGACACCATGCCCATCTGCCACATGAGGCGGTTGGCCGAGGCTTCGAGCGCGGTGACCTGGAACCCGCTGCCGAGCACGCCCAGAACCTGTCCGCTCTGGCCGAAGACGGGCAGGTTCACCAGGAGATAGTCACCCCCGAGGATCTTCGCCTGGCCCACATAGGTGCTGCCGGCCGACACGATGGGGAAGACCACGCCCTTGCGGTCCATGGCGGTGCCGACCGCGCGCGTCCCGTCGGGGTTGCGCATGTTGGTGGCCCGGCGGATGAAGTCTCCGCTCGTCTTGTCCTTCACGAACAGGGTCGCCGGCGCCTGCGTGGCCTCGGCGATGCGGTCGGCAAGCTCGTCGCTGTAGAACACGGCATCGTCGTTCACCGTGATCCCGGTGATCGCCCCCGTGCTGTCCTTCTTGACGGTCAGGCTGCCGATGGAGCCGCGCAGGATGCCGACAAACGTCCGCACGTTGGATTGCAGCTGCGCCAGCGCCTTGCTCTGGACGTCAGAGCGGGTCTGAAGGGACACGACCGCAAAGAGGGCGGCGGCGGTCATCACGACGAAGGCCACCATGGCGGCGGTCGTGAGGTGGGAAAGCTTCCGGTTGGCGAGGAACTGCACGGTTGTTGACCTTAGGGAACGTTGTGCAGCCTCTTTCGCAAACAGCGGTTAACAACCCGTCAAAGGCAATCGCACGCGAACTCCCGCGCGACCCCGAGTGCTGAAGCGCGAGATTCTAGGATTTCAGAATCTCTTCGATGAGCGAAACAACCTGGGCGGCTTCCTCGAAGGTCGCCAGCCGGTTGGGGCGGCCGTCCAGAAGCAGGGCAAGCTCCGCGATCTGTCGGGCATCGGCCCGCTCAGGCGCGATATCGCCGCTCTCATGGGTCAGGCGGTACCACTCGCTCATGACGGCCGAACTTCGTGAGCCCTTCACCTCGAAGCGGTTGAATTCGTTCTGGTCGCCGTCCACGGCGGCATCGATGGTCATGGAGGCTGACGCGAACTGCAGCACGGCACGGACCCGTGTTTCGGTACCCATGGGTCCGCGCTCGACCGTGCATTCCGCGAGGCGCCCCGGGCCGAACAGGCGCAGGGCCAGGAAGGCGAAGTGGGAGACCACCTCCCGGGTGAAGCCGCCCTGCTCCGGCCCGGCGAGCCACGAGGCGGCGCCCTGCTGCCACTCCCTGGGCCATTGCCGGAAGCGCAGGGTCAGATGGGCCGACAGGTTCTCGCCGAGAGCCCCGGTGTCGACCAGTTCCTTCAAGCGGACGGCCGCGGGGGCGCTTGCAAAGGGAAAGTTGACGGCGGCCGGGATGCCCGCCCGTGTGACTGCATCGACGCAGGCCCGGGCTGATTCCGGCGAGGCTGCGAGCGGTTTCTCGCAGAGAAGCGCCTTGCCACTGGCCGCCACGGTCCTGACGATCTCCTCATGGGTGAGCGGCGGCGTCGCCACGTACACGCAGCGAACGGCCGGGTTGCCGACGAGCTCGGCGACGCTGCCGGCCATCGGGATCGCAGTCTCCGTAACGGCTGGATCGTAGGCTGCCACGATCGTGAAGGCAGGATTCGCCCTGATGCTGTCCGCGAGGCGCCGGCCCATCGTGCCGAGGCCGACAATTCCAATGCCGTGCATGATCAAATCCGCCGAGTGTGTGAGGGTTGGACGCGCGGCTTACAGCTCCAGCACCGCCGTCACGGGCGCGTGGTCGGAGGGGCGCTCCCAGCCGCGGGTGTCGCGGGTGACGTCCATGGTGCGCAAGGTATCCTTCAGGCCCTTCGACAGCCAGATGTGGTCGAGGCGCCGGCCCTTGTCGGCGGCGGCCCAGTCCGGCGAGCGGTAGCTCCACCAGGAATAGATTTTTTCCGGCTCGGGCCGCAGAACCCGCATGGCGTCGATCCACTCCGCCTCCTGGCGCAGGTCCTCGAACATCTCGGTCTCCACCGGCGTATGGCTCACCACGTCGAGCAACTGCTTGTGGCTCCACACGTCGTGCTCGAGGGGCGCCACATTGAGGTCGCCGACGAGGATCGCCGGGCCGGCGGCGGGCTTGGCCTTGCTGCCCCATGCGCGCATCTCGGCGAGAAAATCGAGCTTGTGGCGGAATTTCTCGTTGATCTCGGGATCCGGGATGTCGCCGCCGGCCGGGACGTAGAAATTATGGATGGTCAGACCCGCCGCGGCCTTGGCCTCCCGGCTCAAGGTCACGGTGATGTGGCGGGCATCCTGGCGTCCGCACATCTCCATCAAGCTCGTCTCGGCAAAGGGATAGCGGGACAGGATGGCGACGCCGTTATAGCCCTTCTGGCCCATATGGACCACGAACGGATAGCCGAAGGCCTGCAGGTCCTTCAGGGGCAGCTTGTCGTTCGGGCACTTGGTCTCCTGCAGGCACAGGATGTCGGGGCGGCGCTCCTTCAGGAAGCGGCCCACCTGATCGATGCGCAGGCGAACGGAATTGATGTTCCAGGTCGAGACGGTCAGTTGCACGGATGAGGCCCCTCGGAAGACCCTTTTCGGCTACGACAGATTTTGTCTGGAGGGAAGGGCGGGCTTCAGGTCCGTTTTCACTCTGGCCTCATCCTGAGGAGCCGCGCAGCGGCGTCTCGAAGGATGATCCAGTGGTCCCTGGAGACGCCTCGTCCTTCGAGACGGACCTGACGGTCCTCCTCAGGATGAGGCTGTGGGGTGCTGCGGTCTCCACTTGGGTCTCCCGGCTACCGGTTATTCCCCGCGCCGATGACCGCCTCGTACTGGATCTTGAACAGATCCTGGTCGATCCGGCGGCCCCGTTCGACCTTGTCGAGCACCACCATGGTCTGGAACCCTTGCGCGTCGATGATGCGCCACTGGTTCAGGCTCTCCACCTGGGGGTCGAAAAAGAGCGTGATCCGGGAGGTGCCGCCGAGCGTCGAGGAATCCTCCAGGTTGATCCGCACCGCATTGCCGTCGTTGGTGATGCCGGTGATCTTGATGTCCTGGCCGAGATTGACCCGTTCGCGCAGGAGGAATTTCAGCGGCGTCTGCGAGATGGAATAGAGATCCTGCGTGGCGAGCTTGCGGTCGCGCACGGCCACCGAGCGGCCGTCGGCCACCACCTGGAGGGTGGCCGGGGGATCGTATTCGAACCGCACCTTGCCGGGCCGCTGGAGATAGAGCGTGCCACCCTGCCGGCGCCCGTCGCCGCCCACTTGCGTGAAGTCCGCCACCATGGTGTTGAGGTTCGTGAAGAAGGCATTGGCCCGCTCCACCACCACGCTGTTGGGCAGCGGCTGGTTGAGGGCCACCGGAACGGCCGAAGCAGTGACGATGGGCTTCGGGGTAATGATGATTGGTTCAGGGTTAGCCTCGGGCTCATCCATGACCGGGCGGCTCGGCGGCAGGGGCGCCGTCGCGGCGAGCATCTGCTGCGCGTTGGCGGGCCTGGGAATCACCGGCCGGACCGGCTGAGCCGCATGTTGCGCGGATCCCGCATGATGGAAAGAGGCGGTCGGCAGGGGCGCGGCCGTGCGGCTGAAGCCGTGGACGGCGGGCCGCGCGGGCGGGAGGATCATCTCGATCGGCAGCGTCTGCCCCATGGCCGGCAGGATGCCCGCACCAGCGGACAAGGCCGTCACCAAAGCAACAAAGGGGAGGGGACGCATCCGAAGAATCTCCTGACCGAAACCATCATGACGGTTGCCGGGCCATTGCATAGGGCTCAACAATGACGCAGGGCCGCGGCCAAGGTTCCGGTCAGGGGCTTTAATCGTCTCCCACTCCCGGAGATTCAAGCAGAATCTCTCTTTTTCCGGCGTGGTTTGCGGGTCCGACGATGCCCTCCTGCTCCATGCGCTCCATGAGCGAGGCCGCCCGGTTGTAGCCGATCTGCAGCCGGCGCTGGATGTAGGATGTGGACGCCTTCTTGTCCCGCAGCACCACCGCCACCGCCTGATCGTACAGGTCGCCACTGGGTGCCCCAAACTCGCCCTGGTCGAACACCGGTGTGTCCGGTGGGGCTGCCTCTTCCTCGTCGGCGGTGACCGCCTCCAGGTACTGCGGCCGCCCCTGGCGCTTGAGGTGCGCCACCACCTTCTCCACCTCCTCGTCCGAGCAGAACGGCCCGTGCACGCGCGTAATCCGCCCGCCACCCGCCATGTACAGCATGTCGCCCTGCCCCAGGAGCTGCTCGGCGCCCATCTCGCCCAGGATGGTGCGGCTGTCGATCTTCGACGTGACCTGGAACGAGATCCGGGTCGGGAAGTTCGCCTTGATCGTGCCGGTGATCACGTCCACAGACGGCCGCTGCGTGGCCAGGATCACGTGAATGCCGGCAGCCCTGGCCATCTGGGCCAGGCGCTGGATGGCGCCCTCGATCTCCTTGCCGGCCACCATCATCAGGTCGGCCATCTCGTCGACGATCACCACGATGTACGGCAGCGCATCGAGCTCCATCACCTCGTCCTCGTACACCGCCTCGCCGGTCTCGCGGTCGAAGCCGGTCTGCACCGTGCGGGTGATGGTCTCGCCGCGGGCTTTCGCCTCCACCACGCGGGCGTTGAAGCCGTCGATGTTGCGCACGCCGAGCTTGGACATCTTGCGGTAGCGGTCCTCCATCTCGCGCACGGCCCATTTCAGCGCCACCACGGCCTTCTTGGGGTCGGTCACAACAGGGGTGAGCAGGTGCGGGATGCCGTCGTAGACGGACAGCTCCAGCATCTTGGGATCGACCATGATCAGCCGGCACTCGGCCGGCGTGAGGCGGTAGACGAGCGACAGGATCATGGTGTTGATCGCCACCGACTTGCCCGACCCGGTGGTGCCGGCCACCAAGAGGTGCGGCATGCGGGCAAGATCGGCGATGACCGGCTCGCCCCCGATGGTCTTGCCGAGGCAGAGCGCGAGCTTCTGCTTGGTGCTCTCGAAGTCCTGGGAGGCGAGGAGCTCGCGCAGGAACACGGTCTCGCGCTTGTGGTTGGGCAGCTCGATGCCGATGGCGTTGCGGCCCTGCACCACCGCCACGCGGGCCGACACCGCGCTCATGGAGCGGGCGATGTCGTCGGCCAAAGAGATCACGCGAGACGACTTCGTCCCAGGCGCAGGCTCCAACTCATACAACGTCACAACAGGACCGGGATTGACCTTGGAGATGGCGCCGCGGACGCCGAAATCCTCGAGCGTGCCTTCGAGCAGGGCCGCGTTCTGCTCCAGGGCCTCGGCCGAGATGGTGGGACCGGCCGGGCGCTTGGGCTCGGCGAGCAGGCCGAGCTGCGGCAGCTGGTAGTTCTCCTCATCCAGCAGCGACGGCTGCGACTCACGCGCCATGCGCTTGCCGGGTTTCGGCGCCGTGTGGGCCGGCGCGACCCGGGTCGGGGCAGGTTCGGGCCTGGCGGCAGGGCGCGCCGGGGGAGCCTCGTCCTCGTCCCAGGGGGCCTCGTCTTCATCGTCATGCATGGGAGCGGAGGCCGGCAACTGTCGCGGGCGGGCCGGTGCGCCGTCGAGGATGGGCTCGCGGCGGACGCCCCGCTGACGGGCGGAGCGCTTCGCGGGTGCGGGCGCGTCGTCGTAGTCCTCGTCGGGAACGGCGCTGCGGCCCTCCCGCCAGCGGCGGGCGGCAGCGCGCAGGCTCATCGCCCCATGGGCCAGCGCCCCAAGGGACACGATGCCCCAGCCCGGCTCGTCGCGGCCGATCTCCTCCGCCTCGTCCCAGTCCTGAAGCTTGCGCCGGCGCACCGGGACCGGATCCTCGATCTCCTCCGGCTCCTCGCGATGCCGCTCGTCTGCAGGTCCCAGGCCGCAGGCCGCCGAGAGGGTCAGGATCGCGACGCCGGCAAACAGGAAGCCCAGCACAGCGCTGGCCGAGCCGTTGGACAGCCCCGTGATGGCCTTGGCGCCGGCCAGGATCGCATCGCCGACCACGCCGCCGAGGCCCGTGGGCAGGGGCCAGCTCTGGGTCGGGGGGAGGGCGCTGGCCAGCGCCGTCGCGGCGCCCGCGCCGATCACCCAGAGGGCGAGGCGCAGCTGCAGGCGGCCGAGCGCGCCCGATTTCATGAGCCGCCAGCCCCACAGCGCCAGGGGCAGCACGGCCGCGATGGCGCCGAGCCCTAGAAGCTGCATGAACAGATCGGCCACGATGGCGCCGGGCCAGCCGATGAGGTTGCGCACCGGCAGGTCGGTGGCGTTGTTCAGGCTTGGATCGTCCACCGACCAGGTGGCGAGCGCCACGGCGACCGCGCCCGCGAAGGCGATCAGGCACAGGCCCGTCAGCTCCTGGGCCCGGCGGGCCAGGAAGGCTCGCAAAGAGCTGAAGAGGCCATCATAGGCGGAAGAAGAACGGCGGGCCGCGCGCATCAAACCACTCGAAAAAACCACAGGACGAGACAGTATTGCCTGGATGCTAGCGCGGGCGGGTTAAGGGTCCTTTAACCGTAAGTGCATCGGGTGGGGAAAAGTGGCTTCATTGGTCGCGCATGGCTGGAAGCTCCAGTGGCCTTTTGCGCGGTTGACGTTCGCCGGGCAAAAGACCAGTGTCCCGGCCATGAGATGCAGGACCTCGGCACAGGGCTGGACACGCGCCGCTATTGCGGCGGTGATGGCCTATGCCTTCGTCCTGCAGGCCCTGCTGCTGTCCGCGAGCGGCGCCGTTCATGCGGCGGTTGCGGCCGAGACGGTGGGGATCATCTGCGTTCAGGACGGCTCGGCCGGGCCCGATCATTCGCCTGCCAAGGATCACGGGACTCTCTGCTGCACCTTGAGCTGCCACGGCTCCGGGACGGCAGGGCCGGCACCCCTTACAGCTGCTCCCGAGCGGATCGCATCTTTCAGCCTCGCAAGTGACCGCACGACGGAGCTGCCGCGCCTACGCCTTACCTCCAATGTCCTGCCCCTGGGATCGCGCGCGCCGCCGCGCCTCGGTTAATCGCCGACTTCGATTCCCATTCTGCAAGGACTTCCATTCATGACTTTGTCCCGCTTCGGCGCGCTTGCTGGCGCGCTCATCGCCATTTCTTCCCCTGCTCTCGCCCATGTGACCTTCGAGAATGGGCAGGCGGCGCCCAACTCTACCTACAAGGCCACTTTACGCATCCCGCACGGATGCGACGGCAAGCCGACCTTGAAAGTGCGCGTGCGTATCCCGGAAGGGATCGTCGCCGTGAAACCCATGCCCAAGGCCGGCTGGAAGCTTGAGGCCACCAAGGGCGCCTATGTGCGCGCCTATCAGGTCCAGGGCGAGGCCGTTTCGGAGGGTGTGACCGACATCATCTGGACCGGCTCCCTCGATGACGGGCATTACGACGAGTTCGTGTTCCAGGCCCGCTTCACCGATGCCTACCAGCCCGGCGCCACGGTCTTCTTCCCCGTGGTGCAGGAATGCGACGGCGCAGTGGAGGAATGGACGCAGGTGCCCGCCACCGGCGAGGACCCGCACAACCTCAAATCGCCTGCGCCGGGCGTGAAGATCGCGGCCGCGCAAGGTGCTGCGCCGACCCCGATGAAAGCAGGGTCCCTGACCCTTGAGCAGCCCTGGTCGCGCGCCACCCCCGGCGGCGCCAAGGTGGGCGGCGGGTATCTTCGCATCACCAACACCGGCACAGCGCCCGACCGCCTCACCGGCGGATCCTTTCCGCTCGCTTCCAAGGTCGAGGTGCATGAGATGAAGCTCGAGGGCGACGTCATGCGCATGAAGCCGGTGGAGGACGGGCTCGAGATCAAGCCCGGTGCCACCGTCGAACTGAAGCCGGGCGGGCTCCATCTCATGTTCCTGGACCTGAAGGAGCCCCTGAAGGAGGGGCAGACCCTGAAGGGAACGCTCACCTTCGAGAAGGCCGGACCTGTCGAGGTGGAATACACCGTGCGCGGCATGGGTGGGGCAGCTCCCGCCGAGCACAAGCACTGACACGGGAGACGAGCGATGACCATGAAACGCCTTCTCATTCCCTTTCTCGTCTTCACGGCGGGCCTGCTGGTGCTCGTCGTCACGGCGGGCCTGCTGCTCTTCCCGTCCGGATCGCAGCAGAGCGCCGGCAAGGTGCCGATCGGCGGTCCGTTTAGGCTCACGAGCCATGAGGGCAAGCCGTTCACCGAAGAGAACCTCAAGGGCCGGCCCTTCGTGGTGTTCTTCGGCTTCACCCATTGCCCGGAGGTCTGCCCGACGACGCTCTACGACCTCACGCAGGATATGGCGGCGCTGGGCCAAGATGCCGAAAAGCTGCAGGCCGCCTTCATCACGGTGGATCCGGAGCGCGACACGCAGGAGCTGATGAAGACATACCTGTCGTCCTTCGATCCGCGCATCGTCGGTCTCACCGGCACACAGGACGAGATCGCGGCGGCGGCCCGCGCCTACAAGATCTATTACCGCAAGGTGCCCACCGACGGCAGCTACACCATGGACCACTCGGCGACGCTGTTTCTCATGAATAGCAAGGGCGAGTTCTACGGCACATCCAATTTCCAGGAGCCGGAGGAGACCCGGCGCGCGAAGCTGCGGCAGTTGGTGAAGAACGGGTAATTGATCAGTGTCATCCCGGGGCTGCGGAGCAGAACCAGGGATCGTCGGACGAGTGTGGCGCAGGATCACCTCTCCCGGGGGGAGAGGTCGGACCGGAGGTCCGGGTGAGGGGTTAGCGTCCTCTCCGGATGAGCCTGTAACCCCTCACCCCAACCCTCTCCCTCAGGGAGAGGGAGACCTGCACCCTATCCTGCATGCGATCCCGGATCTTCGCTCCGCTTCGTCCGGGATGACGTTGTTCGGATGATTATAAGAAAAGCCCCGGCCATCATGACCGGGGCTTTTCCGTTTGTGCCTCTGGAAGGCTGTTCTTCAGTAATTGTAGGCGCGCTCGCCGTGGTCGGCGAGGTCGAGACCTTCGCGCTCCTGGTCGTGCGTGACGCGCAGGCCCACGATAGCATCGACGATCTTGAACAGCACCAGGGAGCCGATGCCGGTCCAGACCAGGGTCACCACCACGGCGATGACCTGCGTCACCACCTGGCCGCCGATCGAGTATTCGCCGACGCCGTAGCCGCCCAGCGAGGGAGCCGCTACGATGCCGGTGCCGATGGCGCCGATGATGCCGCCGACGCCGTGGATGCCGAACACGTCCAGCGCGTCGTCATAGCCGAGCGCGTTCTTCACGCCTGTGACCGCGAAGTAGCAGGCTGCGCCGGCCACGAGACCGAGCACGATGGAGCCCATCGGGCCGGCAAGACCCGCAGCCGGCGTGATGGCCACGAGGCCCGCGACCGCGCCCGAGGCGATGCCGAGCAGCGAGGCCTTGCCCTTGTGGAGCGCCTCCACGGTCATCCAGGCGAGACCGGCCGCGGCCGGGGCCACGATGGTGTTCAGGAGCGCAAGCGCCGCGCCGCCGGTGGCCTCGAGGTTGGAGCCGGCGTTGAAGCCGAACCAGCCGACCCACAGCAGGCAGGCGCCCACAAAAGTGAGCGTCAGCGAATGCGGCGCGAGCAGGTCGCGGCCGTAGCCGATGCGCTTGCCGATGAGCAGCGCCCCGATGAGGCCGGCGACGCCCGAGTTGATGTGCACCACCGTGCCGCCCGCGAAGTCGAGCGCTCCGAGACCGAACAGATAGCCTTCCGAGAACCACACCATATGGGCGATGGGCAGGTAGACGAAGGTCAGCCACAGGCCCGTGAAGAGCATCACGGCCGAGAACTTGATGCGCTCCGCGAAAGCGCCGACGATCAGAGCCGGCGTGATGCACGCGAAGGTGAGCTGGAAGGCGATGAAGGTGAATTCCGGGATCGCCACGCCCTTGGTGAAGGTGTCGGCGGTGGAATCCGTCGTCACGCCGGCGAGAAACGCCTTCCCGAATCCGCCGACGATGGCGCCGAGCATGCCTTCGCCGCCGGACGTGAAGGCCACTGAGTAGCCGTAGAACACCCACAGGATCGACACGAGGGAGAACACTGCGAAGACCTGCATGAGCACGGAGAGCATGTTCTTGGTGCGCACGAGGCCGCCATAGAACAGGGCGAGCCCCGGGATCGTCATGAGGATCACCAGGATCGTCGAGACGAGCATCCAGGCGGTGTCGCCCTTGTTGACGGTTGGAGCGGCGGCGTCCTGCGCCAGGGCAGGATCGAGAGCCACGAGACTTATACCCAGCGCACCGAGCGCCGGCAGGAGAAGAGGACAGAAGGTCATCGGATCGAACCTCGAAAAATCAGCAAAAAAGAGGATTAAAGGGCGTCGCCGTCGGTCTCGCCGGTGCGGATGCGAACCGCCTTTTCGAGCGAGGTGACGAAGATTTTGCCGTCGCCGATCTGGCCCGTGCGCGCGGAGGCCGTGATCGCGTCGATCACCGGGTCGACCAGCTCGCTCGGCACGGCCACCTCGATCTTGAGCTTCGGCAGGAAGCTCACGGCATATTCGGCGCCGCGATAGATCTCGGTATGGCCCTTCTGCCGTCCATATCCCTTCACCTCGGTCACAGTGAGGCCGTGCACGCCGAGGGTGGTGAGCGCATCGCGCACTTCCTCGAGCTTGAACGGCTTGATGACCGCCATCACAATCTTCATGGGTCAGGCCCCCTTGCTTGCGTCTGCCCGAAAACTCCGGGTGACGGTTCCAACGCGAACCCGGCTCCAGGCGCGGGTGTCGGGGGGCTTTATGCAAGGAACGTGCCAAACCTTGCCGGCTATGGCGAGAGGCTGCTGCCTCTTTTCAAGGCAGTGGGGATTTGGCTGGAAAGTAGCCCGTTTGATGAATCTTTGAGCAGTTGAGAGCCGGCTCTCTTAGTTAGCCCAGGCTCTCTTTCCCTCCCCCTTGTGGGGAGGGGCAGGGTGGGGTGCTGGCGCCACACGCGGATAGGCACTCGTTTACACCCTCACCTCCAACTCCTCCCCACAAGGGGGAGGAGGGCTGGGAGTGTCGCAACCTTAATTAGTTCAGCGCCGGCGCTCGCGGATGAGGCCTTCCTGGGCCACCGAGGCGATCAGGGTGCCGTCCTGTCGGAAGATGAGGCCGCGCGACAGGCCGCGGGCGCCGCCGGCATTGGGCGTATCCTGCGCATAGAGCAGCCATTCGTCGGCCCGGAACGGCCGGTGGAACCACATGGCGTGGTCGAGGCTCGCCGGCTGGATCTCGGGCTCGAACACCGTCCGGCCATGGGGGATGAGCGAGGTGTCGAGGAGCGTCATGTCGGACGCGTAGGCCAGCACGCTCTGGTGGATCGCCGGATCGTCCGGCAGCCGGCCGGTGGTCTTGATCCACACATGGAAGCGCGGCTCGCCCGGATCGCGGGACATGTAACGGTTGAGCTCCACGGGGCGGATCTCCAGCGGGCGCTCGCGCTCGTAATAGGTGCGCATGGGCTCCGGCATCTTGAGGATCAGGCCGCCCTTCACCTCCTCCTCGCTGGGGAGTTCGTCCGGGCCCGGCACCTTCGGCATATCGGCCTGATGGGCGAAGCCGTCCTCCTCCACATGGAAGGACGCCGACATGGAGAAGATCGCCTGCCCGTGCTGGATCGCCAGCACCCGGCGCGTGGTGAAGCTCTTGCCGTCGCGGATGCGGTCGACCTCGTAGATGATCGGAACCTTGGGATCCCCCGGCAGCATGAAATAGCAGTGGAGCGAATGGGGATGGCGTCCCTCCACGGTGCGGGTGGCGGCCACCAGCGCCTGCCCGATCACCTGCCCGCCGAACACCCGCTGCCAGCCGCTCTTGGGGCTCTGGCCGCGAAACAGGTTCACCTCGAGCTGTTCGAGGTCGAGGATGGCAAGAAGATCGGTGACGGCGCGGGACATGGGCCTCAAAAATCCTGTGATCACGAAAGGTCATCCATCACGGAGCGGCCTCGACACGTCAAGCTTGACGCTGGTCGATGATTGGCTGACACCCACCTATAACGTCTGGGTCGGAGAGTTTCTCTGACGCATGCGATTTCGGCCGCCAAGGGCTCTTCGCTCAGATGGCCTGGGAGAACACACGATGAGCGCAGCAACAGGTTCGGCGCAACCGCGCATCGTCATCGCGGGTGGTGGCCTCGCCGGATTGTCCCTGGCACTGGCGCTGAAGACCGCGTTGTCCGACGGCATCGACGTGGTCATGTGCGATCCGGCGCTCAAGCGCGATCCGCATGGCGACAAGCGTTCCTATGCCATCGCGGCGGCGGCGCGCCGGATGCTGACGGCGCTCGGCGTCTGGGACCAGGTGGCGGAGCGCGCCCAGCCCATCCTCGACATGGTGATCACCGACAGCCGTCTGCAGGATCCGGTGCGTCCGACCTTCCTGACCTTCGCGGGCGAGGTGGACGGCAACGAGCCCTTCGCCCACATGATCACGGCCGGCGACCTGACGGCGACGCTGTATGAGGCCTGCCGCACGGCCGGCGTGAGCTTAAGACCTGAGGGCGTGAAGGGCTTTGCCGTCCAGGGCAGCCGCACCGACGTGACCCTGACTGACGGCGAAACCCTGAGCGCCGCCCTGCTGGTTGCCGCCGATGGCGGGCGCTCGCGCCTGCGCGAGCAGGCAGGCATCGGCTGGATCTCCTGGCCCTACCGGCAGTCGGGCATCGTCGCCACCATCGCTCATGAGCGTGACCACGAGGGCAGGGCAGTGGAGCATTTCCTCCCCTCCGGCCCCTTCGCGATCCTGCCGCTGAAGGCCGAGCCGCAGGGCGACGGCTCCACCAAGCACCGCTCCTCCATCGTCTGGACCGAGCGGGCCGAGAACGTGCCGGCCCTGCTCGAATCGCATCCCGAGGATCTGCTGATCGAACTCGAACGCCGCTTCGGGCTGCAACTCGGCCAACTCTCCTTCGAAACGAAGCCGCAGGCCTTCCCCCTGTCCTTCGGGGTGGCGCGGTCCTTCGTGGCCGAGCGTCTGGCGCTCCTGGGCGATGCCGCCCACGTGATCCACCCGATCGCCGGCCAGGGGCTCAATCTCGGCCTGCACGACGCGGCGGCGCTCGCCGAGATCATCACGGACGCCATGCGTCTGGGAATGGACCCTGGCGCGGCAGACGTGCTCGACGGCTATGAGCGGGCACGGCGCACCGACATCACCACCATGGGAGTGGTGACGGACGGGCTCAACCGGCTGTTCTCCAACGACGTGCTGCCCGTGCGCCTGATCCGCGATCTGGGGCTAGGCCTCGTCGACCGCATGCCGGGCCTCAAGCGCTTCTTCATCCGCGAGGCGGCGGGACTGACGAGACAGCAAGCGCCGCGACTGCTCAGGGGCGAGGCCCTTTAGGAGTACTTCCAAATTCAGACCTTGAAGTAATTCCTTTTAGGTATGTGATAATGTAGTCTCGGTGCGCCCTTAGTCCCGTCAAGCTGCGGATGCGCCATGCCCAACGTGATCTACGACGACTCCAACCCGCTCCCTGATCCCGGCACCGAGGCAAGGCTCGAACTCGCCGGTTTCGACATGGTCGTGATCGATCTCGACATCATCAGCAACACCCCAGCGGCGATCAAAGCCAACGAAATCGACCACATCCTGATCCGGAAAAGCAGCACGATCCGTGGAGAGATCGACGGCATCGCACTGACGGGACACGGCAGTACCGTCACCAACGAGGGTAGCATACAGGCCTTATCAGAGACTGGAGCTGCCATTCGGCTCACAGGGACGACGACCTATTCCGTCGTCAATTCGGGAACGATTGTGTCCGTAGGTCGCGCCATCCAGGGCAGTGCCGGCGTCGACCGGATCGTCAACACAGGTGAACTGAAGACGACATCTGCTGCAGCCAATGCCGTTCTTCTGGATCTCGGGGCAGGCAACGACGTTTATGACGGCATTCTCGGCACCGTGGCGGGCGGGGCCATCAAGCTCGGACTCGGCAACGATACCGCCTTCGGAGGCGCAGGATCGGAGATCTTCGCCGGCGGGGCTGGCGACGACGTTCTCTTTGGCGGAGGCGGCAACGACACGGCCGATTATTCGGAGGCGACCGGCGGTGGCGTGACCGTCGATCTCAGCAGGACGACCGCTCAGGCCATCCACGGCGACCAAGGCACCGATACCCTCATCGACATCGAGAATGTCGTCGGAGGTTCCGGTAACGATGCGCTCATCGGCGACACGGGCCAGAATGTTCTCGAAGGCGGCAACGGCCTCGATACGCTGCAGGGCGGGTCGGGCAACGACACGCTCAAGGGCGGAGACGGCAACGACACGCTCGACGGCGGACAGGGCAACGACAGGCTCGATGGGGGCGCCGGCACCAATACGGCCCGCTACACCGGCTCTTCCGGAGCCAAGGTCGATCTTCGGATTGCGGTCGCTCAGAACACCGGCAGCTACGGCTCCGACACTCTGACCGGAATCGTGAATCTCGAAGGCGGCTCCAGCGCCGACCATTTCATCGGCAACGACGCGGACAACCGGCTGCAGGGCGGGGGCGGAAACAACACGCTTGAAGGCGGCAAGGGCAACGACACGCTCACCGGCGGGTCCGGGGAGACCATGGCTGTGTTCTCGGGCAGGAGCAGTGACTACGACCGGGTCAAGAACGCCGACGGCACCTTCACGATCACCCATGCGCGAGGAACCCAGGCGGACGGCACCGATACGCTCAAAGATCTGCGTCTGGTGAAATTCTCCGACACCACCATCGCCCTCACCAACGCGAATCCAACCGACATCTTCCTGTCGGGAACATCGGTGTCCGAGGACAAAGCCGTGGGTTCTGTTCTGGGAACTCCCCGTGGCACCGACCCGAATGACGACGACCTGACCTTCAGCCTGTCGTCGAACCCGAACGGCATCTTCGGCCTCAATAGCAGCGGCGGGCTCGTCCTGCTGAAAGCCCTCGATTACGAGTCGGCCGCGCAGCACACGATCACGATCAAGGCCGAGGACAAGTACGGTGGCGCCTATACCGAGACGTTTATCATCAGTGTGCGGAATGTCGTCGAAACGAACCCGCTGATCCGCTCCGGCACCGCAAAGGGGGATCAGCTGGTCGGCGAGTCAGGCAACGACCGGCTCCTCGGCCTGGGCGGCAACGATGCGCTCTTCGGCCAGATCGGCCACGATACGCTCACCGGCGGGGCAGGCAGCGACACTCTGGTCGGCGGGACGGGCAAGGACGTTTTCGTGTTCGATCAGAAGCCAAACGCGAAATCCAACCTCGATTACATCCAGGATTTCAACCCGACGGACGACGTCATTCACCTGTCCCGGACAATCTTTACCAAAATCGCGAAAGGTGCCCTGTCGAGCAAGGCCTTCGTCACCGGCAACCAGTTCAAGGACGAGGGCGACCGGATCCTCTACTACAAGCAGGGCGGCGCCCTGTTCTACGATCCCGACGGATCCGGATCGGCCAAGGCGATCCAGTTCGCCACCATCTCGAAGAACCTCAAGATCAGCCACAAGGACTTCTTCGTGATCTGACGCCGGTCGGACGCTCTAACTCACCTTTCCATGCTCATGCCGGCATTGGTCGTGATCGGCCAGCACCTGGATGATCCGGCACTCCCGCACGGGCCCATGCCGGCAATCCTCCAGCATGTGCCGCAGCTCGGAGCGCAGGAGGGTCAGCTGCGCGATGCGGCGCTCCACGCTCTCCAAGTGCCGCAGCACGATCTGGTCCGCCGGCTCGCAGGACTGATCCGGCTGTGCCGCCAGGCTTAAAAGCTCGCGGATCGCCTCCACGTCGAAGCCGAGATCCCGCGCATGCCGGATGAAGCTGAGGCGGGACACGTGCTCAGCCCCATACCGGCGCTGGCGCCCTTCGGTGCGCGGCGGTGCGGGCAGAAGACCGATCTGCTCGTAATAGCGGATGGTCGGTACTTTTACGGCCACCCGGCGCGACAGGTCCCCAATCGACAGATCCACGATTTTTCCTCTTGAACCTCTAGTCGCTAGAGATTGTATAGATGGCATCCGATGACGAAAAGGAGATTCGGATGGGTGAGGCCTGCGGTCACCAGCACGGGGCATGCTGTTCGTCCCACGACCACCCTGCGCATGAGGCCCATCCGGCGAAGGGGCATGCTCATGCCGAGGAGGCCTGCGGCTGCCACGGCGGCGTGCCGGTCTTCGACGGGGTCGATCCGCGCTACAAGCGGGTGCTCTGGACGGTGATCCTGATCAATGCCGCCATGTTCGTGACCGAGATCGTGGCCGGGCATCTGGCCCGCTCACAGGCCCTCCAGGCGGACGCCCTCGACTTCCTCGGCGACACGGTGACCTACGGGTTGAGCCTTGCGGTGATCGGCGCATCGCTTCGCACCCGCGCCACCGCGGCCCTGTTCAAGGGCGTGAGCCTGTCGCTGATGGGCGCCTGGGTGCTGGGCTCGACCCTCTATCACGTGCTGATCCTCGGCCTGCCGCGGGCTGAAATCATGGGCGTGATCGGGCTTCTGGCGCTGGCCGCCAACGTCACCAGCGTGCTCCTGCTGATGCGCTACAAGGACGGCGACGCCAATGTGCGCTCAGTGTGGCTGTGCTCGCGCAACGACGCCATCGGCAACATTGTCGTCACCGGGGCGGCGGGGGCCGTCTGGTGGACCGCGAGCGCCTGGCCGGACCTGATCGTGGCGGGCCTCATGGCCGGGCTGTTCCTGTCCTCGGCGGTGCAGATCCTGCGGCAGGCTTGGGCCGAGTATTGCAGCACCGGCCCGACCTCACCGGTCCCGGCCGAGTAGCGGGCAAAGAAAAGGCCAGGCATTTGCCCGGCCTTTATCGTCTCCGGTGGGAGCGAAGCTTACTTCTTGGCGCGCTCGACCGCCTCGAGGATCAGGCGCCGGGCTTCCTCGGCGTCGCCCCAGCGGATGATCTTGGCCCATTTGCCGGGCTCGAGATCCTTGTAGTGCTCGAAGAAGTGCTCGATCTGCTTGATGGTGATCTCGGGCAGGTCGGTGTAGTTCGCCACCCGGTCATAGCGCTGGGTCAGCTTGCTCGACGGCACCGCGATGATCTTCTCGTCCTGGCCGCCATCGTCCTCCATCACCAGAACGCCCACAGGGCGCACGTTCATGACGGCGCCGGGGATGATCGCCCGGGTGTTGGCGATGAGCACGTCGCAGGGGTCGCCGTCGCCCGACAGGGTATGGGGAATGAAGCCGTAGTTTCCGGGATACCGCATGGCGGTATAAAGGAAGCGGTCCACCACGAGGGCGCCGGATTCCTTGTCCATTTCGTACTTGATGGGCTCGCCGCCGATCGGCACTTCGATCACGACATTCACGTCGTCCGGCGGGTTCTTTCCAATCTTTAACGCGTCAAGGCGCATAGAGCTGTTCTCCGGAACAAGGCTTGAGCATCTTTGCGGGCGCGGCGTTCCCGTGTTGAACAGGACACCGCGACACCGGTGAAAATGCGGCAGAAGCTGGGTTTGGGAGCGGCGTGAGCCCGAACGCCGGACGGCCGCTCCCGAAGCTGGACGCTTCACTAGCCGGAGCAGGCTTCGGCAACAAGGACCGAGGGTTGAATTTTTGAGGGTTTTAGCCGAAAGGCGGCCTCATCCGGGGAGAACCGGCGTCAGCGGAAGAGATAGGCTACCTTGGCCAGCGGCGTTCCGCCGATGCGCTCCTCGACGCGGGCGACGCTCTGCCCGCCCATGCTCTCGTAGAAGGCACAGGCGCGGGTGTTGTCCTCCAGGGCCCAGACCACGGTCCTGTCGAGCTCCCGGTGCCGCAGGTCGTTGCGCACCGCCTTGAACAGGCGGCGTCCGAAGCCGATGCCCTGATATTCCGGCAGCAGGTAGAGCTCGTCAATCTCGCCGTTCGCCGGCAGCGACCGGTCGCGACAGCGGCCATAGGAGGCATAGCCCACCGCGCCCTGGCCGAGATCCAGCACCACAAGCGGACGCCCGCGCGACACGGTGGAGCGCCACCAGTGCTCGCTGCGCCGGGAAAACATCTTTTCGAGGGTCACGCCCGGAATGATGCCGGAATATGCCTCCCGCCAAGCCGTGTCGAACACCTTCGACAGGAAAGCCGCATCGTCGGGCTTCGCATGACGGATACTGACGAGGAGGTCGCTCATGGCTTTGGCAAAACGGGTGAGAGAAGCAATGAATTCAGTGTCATGCCGGGACGGTTAACGGGGGCTTAACGGAGCTGGAGCCGGCTGATGAAAGTGTGGCGTCCTAAGCACAACTTATGAGATGGGAAGCATGTCAAAACGTCACAATGGATCGAGAGCTGTTCATGAACATCCACTGAAACCGAGCTCTACTATCACGACTTTTCGTGATCTAAGCTAATCGAGAAGATCGCTCCATCTCCGGAGATGCCTATACTGTTCAGGAACAGCGCCCGCTCTCGTCAAACGAACGGGTGCAGGAAGACAACAGCTGGACAAGCATAAAATTCGAGCAAAGGCAGCAGAGGGTTAACCTATGTTAGGTTGATTGGCTCCTGCGGCTAGTGATCTCAGACCGGCAGGGTCGTTGGCTTTTCGCATTGAAATACAATCATATTACCTGCATTGATAGCAGCTGATTCTGGATCAGATGCGTGGCGTACCTGCTCAAGGAACGCTCGAAGTTGGTAATACATTGATGGCAGACCTTCCTTTTCACGCATCGCTCGTCCTCAATATACATCGAGAAGCCGTTTTCTTGCGGCGTACGCTCCTTTCTCTGGCCGAAGCAGCGAAGTTTGCCCATTCGAATGGAACCCGCCTCGAGCTTGTCGCTGTCCTTGACCGAACGGACGACCAGACCCGTCAAGTCCTCACATCCTTTGATCTGAGTCCCTACCAGAGCACCAAGATCATTGAAGTCGACAACGGCTCCCTTGGATTGTCCCGCAACGACGGCATCAATCACGCGTCAGGAGAGTTCATCTTCACGGCCGATGCAGACGATCTCGTATCCTACAACTACTTTCATGCCATTTTGAGAGAAGCCCAGAGCAAGGGAAAGAACTCCCTGTACTTTCCCGAGGCCGTTCTGAGCTTCGGGAATCCGCCTTGGATTACGCTCTATCAGGGATCGGAGGCTGTGCCTCCCCGAGCGTTCGTTGATGGGCAGCCCTATATCTCTCGGGTCTGTGCTCACAAGGACATATTCCTCAGCATTCCTTACTGGGATGTCCGTCTCCAGAAGGGGTATGCCTATGAGGATTGGCACTTCAATGCAGAAGCGGTGGCCTTGGGCGTGGAGGTCCATACGGTTCCCGGAACCGTTCTGTTCTACCGCCAAAGGCCCGGAAGTCTGTTGAAGGCGGCGGATGCAATGTCGGTCCGGCAAATTCCGCCGACCCGGCTCTTCGAGCCAGAAACCTTCCTGAAGCTCTCACGCCGTTACGAGCAGGATTGTCCGGCGGGAGCCGCACAATCCAGATCCGCTGTCTCTGCGACAAGACGCTGGTCGGTCCACGATCCCAGCATCAGGGACTTCATTGTGCAGGCCAATGCGATCGAGCCGTCCATCTCGGTCGAGAAATATATTGCCTGCCCAATCTCCCGGAATTTCAAGCAGGATTACCCCCTGGGTACGGCTTATCTGGATCTATGCTCTCTCGTCAGGGACCGAAACTTCAGCGACGTGTTTCTGTTGCCCTTCATGCCGCGCGGTGGAGCGGAGAAATACTTCCTCAACCTCATGGAGACCATGTACGAGCTCGACCCTTTCAAGAACTTTCTCGTCATTCTGGGGGAGCATATCGACAGGTCGCAATGGATGGACCGCCTGCCGCCGAATGCGGTGGTGGTCGACATGGCGCTTCACTGCCATTTGATGTCGCTGGATCAGCGCTGTCTGCTCACCTTGAAAATCATCGAGACGTGTCCACCCGAGACGCGGATTCACATACGCAATTCCGCATTCGGCGACAAATTCCTGGAGCTGTATGGCGTGGTCTTGAAGGATCGGGAGGCCATCTATTACCACTTTGCCGACATAGAGCGCATCATAAACGGTCAGCGCTCAATCGTTCATTCATCGGTCGACCTCATCGCCGACAACCTCGATCATCTCTCCAAGATCGTTTGCGACAGCATGACGACGATCCAGAAGGATCATCATCGGATCGGCCTTCAGAATCATAAATGGCATTGCCTCCATCCCGCCGTTGAGGCACCGGCGGTGCTGCCGTCCCGAGATGCCGCTGCTAGCCAGCGCATTCTCTGGGCTTCGCGGACGGACATGGAGAAGAGACCTTCTCTGCTTCCGCTAATCGCCTCGCATCTCAGCCGCAGCGCACCCGATATCCACATGGATGTGTTCGGCGGCTCCGTAGCCAAGGGATTCAATCCCCGTATGCTGGAACGCCTGCCCAACCTTCGATACCACGGACCTTATGACGGCTTCGGCTCCCTGCCGCTTTCCCAGTCTGCGATCTTTCTCTACACGAGCCTGCATGACGGCATTCCCAACGTCATTCTTGAGGCCATGAGCTACGGCCTCGCGGTCATCGCCCCGGATGTCGGCAGCATTGCAGAGGTTGTTGACGGTAAAACCGGGATTCTGCTGCCCTCGCTGGCCGATGACCGCGACATGGCGGATTCCTATGTACAGGCCATTCGCACGCTTGTGAACGATCCCGACCTCATCCGCTCGGTTGCTGAAAAAGCCCACGCTTTTGTCCGCAGAGTCCATTCGCCCGGCGCCTACAGGGCGCGGGTCGCCGATCTTTTCGGCCTTCGCCAGAGGCAGTTGCAGCATGCTTAAGAAGAGCGATATCCAGCCGTCGCCTTGCGGCTCCGAAGATCTTGAATACTACAAATTGCTTGCACGCCTTGCAGAACAGCGGGCACGGGATATCCGTCGGATCGCGGCCCTCGAGCGGGAGCAGCTCGAAAAATTTGCTGCCAGGAGAGGAAGTAAGACGGCTTCTTTCCAATTACAGAACGATCTGAACAAGGCCAGGATCGAATTGGAGGAGTTTCGGAGAACACATGCAGCTCTGGCAGCGTCGCGAGCGCATGCATTGGCGGACGCTTATATAAGGCTTGCCACCGGAAATTCTGTCCTAGCCAGAGCCCTGCAGCCTCTTCGACGCGTCGCTCACATAGTGTTTCCACGGCCGCAAGGTGCCGAAGCCCCTTACGATCAGGAGTGAGGATCTGGCTTCGCTCTACCGCATTGGTCGGGCGAATCCACACATAAAAAAGGAGCGCTCCATTCCTGAAGCGCCCCTCTTTTCTTTAGTAAGCCCGCTCTCACATGAAGAGCGGGCGCTTCGTTCGTTGTATGCCTTACGCCGCGAGCTGGCGCAGGACGTAGTGCAGGATGCCGCCGTTGCGGAAGTACTCGACTTCCTCCAGCGTATCGATGCGGCAATGCACGGGAACGCGATTCACCGAGCCGTCAGCGGAGGCGACTTCCATCTCCATGCGCATGCGCGGCTTCAGGTCGCCGGCGAGGCCCTTGATGGTGATGGTCTCGTCGCCCTTGAGACCCAGCGTCTCCCAGGACGTGCCCTGCTCGAACACGAAGGGGGCCACGCCCATGCCGACCAGGTTCGAGCGGTGGATGCGCTCGAAGCTCTCGGCGATCACCGCGCGCACGCCGAGCAGGTTCGTGCCCTTGGCCGCCCAGTCGCGGGACGAGCCGGTGCCGTATTCCTTGCCGGCGAGCACAATGAGCGGAACGCCCTCGTCCTTGTAGCGCATGGCGGCGTCGTAGATGAACATCCGCTCGCCCGACGGGTGATGGATGGTGTAGCCGCCCTCGACCACGTGGCCGCTCTCGTCCCGAACCATCTGGTTCTTGATGCGGATATTGGCGAAGGTGCCGCGCATCATGACCTCGTGGTTGCCGCGCCGGGTGCCGTACTGGTTGAAGTCGGCCACCCGCACCTGATGCGACTGCAGGTATTCACCGGCCGGCGACGCCGCGCGGATGTTGCCTGCGGGCGAGATATGGTCGGTGGTGATCGAGTCCTGGAAGAGGCCGAGGATGCGCGCGTTCAGGATGTCCGTGACGGGCTTCGGCTCCTTGGTCATGCCCTCGAAGTAGGGCGGGTTCTGCACATAGGTCGAGCCCATGTCCCACTCGTATGTCAGGCCCGGCTCGAAGGTGACCTTCTTCCAGTTCTCGTCGCCCGAGAACACGTCCGAGTAGCGGCTCTTGAACAGCTCGCTGGTGATCGTGCGGTCGATGAAGTCCTGCACTTCCGCCGACGAGGGCCAGATGTCCTTCAGGTACACCGGCTTGCCGTCGGAGCCCGTGCCGAGCGGATCCTTGGCGAGGTCCACTAGCATCGAGCCGGCGAGCGCATAGGCCACCACCAGAGGAGGCGAGGCGAGGTAGTTCGCCCGCACGTCCGGGTTCACGCGGCCCTCGAAGTTGCGGTTGCCGGAGAGCACCGACACGGCCACGAGATCGTTGTCGTTGATCGCCTTCGAGACGTTCTCCGGCAGCGGGCCCGAGTTGCCGATGCAGGTGGTGCAGCCGAAGCCGACGATGTTGAAGCCGAGTGCATCCAGGTCGCCCTGGAGGCCGGCCTTCTTGAAGTACTCCTCGACGATCTGCGATCCGGGCGCCAGCGAGGTCTTCACCCACGGCTTGGAGGTGAGGCCCTTCTTCACCGCATTGCGGGCGAGCAGGCCTGCGCCGATCATCACGCTCGGGTTCGAGGTGTTGGTGCAGGAGGTGATCGCCGCGATCACCACGTCGCCGTGGCCGAGATCGTAGTTGGCGTCGTCCACCTTCACGCGCTTGCCGATTTCGCCGGCCTTGCGGAACTCCTTCTCCATGGCGCCGAGGAACTCGGTCTTGGAGGTGTCCAGCGTCACGCGGTCCTGCGGGCGCTTGGGGCCGGCCAGCGAGGGAACCACGTCGCCCAGGTCGAGTTCGAGGCTGTCGGTGAAGACCGGGTCCGCCATATCGGGGGTGAGCCACATGCCCTGCGCCTTGGCATAGGCCTCGACGAGAGCCACGCGCTCGTCCGTGCGGCTCGTGGTGCGCAGGTAATCGATGGTCTTCACGTCGATGGGGAAGAACCCGCAGGTGGCGCCGTATTCGGGAGCCATGTTGCCGATGGTTGAGCGGTCGGCCACCGACATGTCGGTGAGGCCGGGGCCGTAGAACTCCACGAACTTGCCGACCACACCCTTCTTGCGCAGCATCTGGGTGACGGTGAGCACGAGGTCGGTGGCGGTCACGCCTTCCTTCAGCTTGCCGGTGAGCTTGAAGCCGATCACCTCGGGAATGAGCATGGAGACCGGCTGGCCGAGCATGGCGGCCTCCGCCTCGATGCCGCCCACGCCCCAGCCGAGAACGGCAAGGCCGTTGACCATGGTGGTGTGCGAATCGGTGCCGACCAGGGTGTCCGGATAGGCCACTTCCTCGCCGGTCGCCGTGTCCTTGCGGGTCCAGACGGTCTGGGAGAGGAATTCCAGGTTCACCTGGTGGCAGATGCCGGTGCCCGGGGGCACGACGGAGAAGTTCTCGAAGGCGGTCTGGCCCCACTTGAGGAAGCGGTAGCGCTCGCCGTTGCGCTGGTATTCCAGCTCCACGTTGCGGTCGAAGGCCTTGGGCGTGCCGAACTCGTCCACGATCACCGAGTGGTCGATGACGAGGTCGACGGGCACCAGCGGGTTGATCTTGCGCGGGTCGCCACCGAGGTTCTTCATGGCGTCGCGCATAGCGGCCAGATCCACCACGGCCGGAACGCCGGTGAAGTCCTGCATCAGGACGCGGGCGGGCCGGTAGGCGATTTCCTTCTCTGCCTTGCCCTTGTTGTCGAGCCAGGCGGCCACGGCCTCGATATCGGCCTTGGTGACCGTGCGGCCATCCTCGTAGCGCAGCAGGTTCTCGAGCAGCACCTTCATGGAGAAGGGCAGCTTCGAGGCGCCCTTGAGGCCGTTCTTCTCGGCCTCGACGAGGGAGTAGTAGGTGTAGGATTTGTCGCCGACTTGGAGGGTCTGGCGGGCATTGAAGCTATTGTTGAGCGTCACGGCGAATCCTCGCGTGCATTTGGGTTACGAACATTGTGTTCGGCCGAAAGCGCGATATGCGCGCGCCGCTCCGGGGGTGCCCGGACAGGGGAGAAGCGCGCGAGGCGGATTGGACGCCTTGGCGCGCGGCGCAGCCACGGGTGCTATAGATCATTTCCAACCATCCCGCTACACGGTTTAGAACGGTTCTGGGGTGCAAAGAGGGCAGGGGTGCAGGGTTTGCGTCTGAGCGTTAACAATTTGGCCTGCGAGCGGGGGGAGCGGCGGATCTTCGAGGGCGTCTCCTTCACGCTGAAGCCCGGTGAGGCCCTGGTGATCACCGGCCGCAACGGGGCCGGCAAGTCCTCCCTGCTGGACATCCTGGCCGGACGCCTGCACCCGGCAGGCGGGGCGATTCTCCTCGACGATGCCGGCGAGCGCACCCTGTCCGAGTGCCTGCACTATGTGGGCCATCGCGATGCCCTCAAGGCGGCGCTGACCGCCGAGGAAAACCTCACCTTCGCCCGCGACTTCCTCGGCAATCCGGCCCTGAAACCTCGCGAGGCGCTCGATGCGGTGGGGCTGGCTCACGCCGCCCGCCTGCCGGTCGCCTACCTCTCGGCCGGCCAGCGCCGTCGGGTGGCGCTCGCCCGGCTCTTGGTGGCGCACCGACCGCTCTGGCTTCTGGATGAGCCGACCTCCGCCCTCGACACCGCCTCCCAGGAAACCCTGCGGTTGATTCTCGAAGGCCACCGGGACAGCGGCGGCATGATCGCGGCCTCGACCCACTCTCCCTTGTTCCTGAAGGACGCCAAGGAGATCAGGATCGAGCGTCTTGTCCCTCCCCCCTCCGCGGGGGAGGGTGGCGAACGGAGTGAGCCGGGAGAGGGGGCGAGTTCGATTGAGCACGGCCCCTCTCCCGACCCTCGCTCACGCGAGGGCCACCCTCTCCCCAATTCAAGTCGGGTGTTCCCGACTTGGACATCAAGGAAGTCAGGATCGGGAACACCCGATCCTGATGGGGGAGAGGGAAAAACTGGAGAGGTCTCATGATCCGCTCCTTCAACGCCCTCCTCGTCCGCGACCTGAAGCTCGCCGCCCGCGTCGGCGGCTCGGGGGTTATGGGGCTCATCTTCTTCCTGATGATCGTGACGCTCATTCCTTTCGCGCTCGGTCCCGACCTGAACCTGCTCGCGCGCATCGGCCCGGCGATCCTCTGGATCGCGGCCCTGCTCGCCACGCTCATCGGCCTCGACCGGCTGTTCCAGGCCGACCAGGAGGACGGATCGCTCGATCTCCTGCGCCTGTCGCACGCGCCGATGGAGATCGTGGTTCTGGCCAAGGTGATTGCCTACTGGCTCGTGACGGGCCTGCCGCTGGCCCTTGCGGCGCCCTTCCTGGGCTTCCTCGTGGCGCTCTCGCCCGAGGCCATGCTCGCCATGGTGGCGACCCTTCTGGTGGGAACGCCGGCGCTCACCTTCATCGGCGCGGTGGGTGCTGCGCTGACATCGTCGCTGCGGCGCGGCGGCCTGATCCTGGCGATCCTGGTCCTGCCCTTCATGATCCCGACCCTGATCTTCGGGGTTTCGGCCGCCAACGCGGCTGTGGGCGGGACCATTCCCTTCATGACCCCCTTCCTCGTGCTCATGGCCCTGTCGCTGATCGCCGCGGTGGTCGGCACAGTGGGGGCCGCTGCCGCCCTTAGGTCGGGGGAGTAGCGCGTCCTTCGCCTCAGGCGGCCTGCGAGCCCTTCACCGCCGGCAGCATGAACGCGGCCTCAAAACCCTCTGTGCCTTCGCAGGTAAAGGCCAACACGCGGCCGGCCTCGCGTCGGACCCAGCCTCGGTCCATCATGCGGGACAGGAGAGCGGCGCCTAAGCCGCCCCCGAGATGGCTGTGGCGCTCGCTCCAGTCAAGGCAGGCGCGGCAGACGGGGCGACGACCTTTCTCCAGCTGAGCGAGATCGATGCCAAAACCGGCGAAGAAGGCGCGGCCCTTTTCCGTGAGGATCATGTCCTTCTCACCCTTGATGAGGCCCTGCCGCTGCGCGCCTTTGAGCAACGCGACACCCCGCTCGCCGGCAAGATGGTCGTAGCAGATACGGGCGGATCTAAGCGCCGCATCCTTCGGGCCGGTGCGCACCCGGGTGGCGCCGGTGCGCTGGGCAAGGCCCATCAGGGCCTCCAGCACCTGGGCCACGTCGGGACCTGAGAGCCGGAAATAGCGGTGGCGGCCCTGCTTTTCGGCCGTCAGCAGGTTCGCTGCGTCGAGTTTGGCCAAGTGCCCGCTCGCCGTCTGGAGCGTGACGCCCGCAGCCTCGGCGAGTTCGCTCACTGTGAGCGCCCGCCCGTCCATGAGGGCGGTGAGGATGTTGGCGCGGGCCGGATCGCCCAGGAGCGCGGCAACGGATGCGATGACGGGACCTTCTTTCATAGTTCGATCATAGCCGAAGCATCAGCGCCGATCCATCGGCTAAGACCGAACTGTCTTAGTCAAAGGATGCTTACCTATGATCACCTGCTTCATCCGCTACGAGATCGATCCCTTCAAGGTGGACGCCTTCACCGAATATGCCCGCACCTGGGGCCAGGCGATTCCCCGCTGCGGCGCCGACTTGATCGGCTATTATGCTCCCCACGAGGGCTCCAGCACGGTTGCTTACGGCGTGTACAACATCAAAAACCTGTCCGAATACGAAGCGTATCGCGAGCGCCTGCGCAACGACCCGCAGGGCCGCGCCAATTACGAGTTCGCCAAGCGGGAGCAGTTCATCCGCCGGGAGGACCGGGTCTTCCTGCGCCTCGCCTCAGGTCCTCATGGGGAGTTGATCAAGCCATGATCGCGGTGATCTTCGAGGTCTGGCCGGACGGGGATGCCGGCAAGCGGGATTATCTCGGTCTCGCGGCGGCGCTCCGCTCCGACCTCATGGCGATGGACGGATTCATCTCCGTCGAGCGTTTCCAGAGCCTCTCCGAGCCTGGAAAACTCTTGTCCCTATCGTTCTGGCGCGACGAGGAGGCGGTGCGGGCCTGGCGCAACCTGCCCTCCCACCGCACCACGCAAGGAGCGGGCCGTGACGGCGTGTTTCGCGATTACCGCCTGCGCGTGGCGAGCGTGATCCGCGACTACGGGCTGAACGAACGCGATGAGGCGCCGGCGGACAGCCGCACGGCGCATGAGGGCATCACGGGCGAAGGCTGATGCCGAAGGCCTGCTCGATGGCAGGCCTCCCGTTCCGCTCGACCCGGTAGATCGCCCGGTAAAGGCCGGGACGGAAGCCGCCCTCTGGCTGTTTGACGCCGGAAAAGGCCATCCACTGCGCCTTGGCGCGATCAAGCGGCGGCGCCTTGTTCTGGGCGAGCGGCTTGCCGTCCGGATCGAACAGAGTGAGGGTCTGCACATCGCCGCCTTTGAGGCCGATGGCGCGCACGAAAGCCACGAGGGCAGGAGACTTCGTGGTCGGCGTCTCCCGCTCGGCCGCGCCCGATTCGATAGCCTCCATGGTGACGGGGCCGCTCGCAAAACCCTTGTTGAGCACGGCGCCCGCCTGATAGGCGAGCGCCCGCTGCAAGGATGCCTCCCACAGGGACTTGCCGCCGCCGCAGGATTTTTCCGGCGCCCCATAGGCGAAGGGATCGACAGGCTTGCCATCCTTGATCACGGTGAAGTGCAGATGGGGGTATTCGGTCAGGCCCGACAATCCGATCTGGCCTATCTTCTCGCCAGCCTTCACCTCGCGGCCGGACCGCACGGCGACGCTGCCCTTCGCCATATGGCAATAAGCCGTGCGCCAGCCCTGGCCGTGATCGATCACCACGGCATTGCCGCAGCCGATCTGGCTGATCTTTTCGCGCGTCTGCTCGGTGACGGCAGTGTCAGGAACGCCTTCGCGCGTGCTCGCGACTTTGCCATCGGCAGCGGCAACCACATCCACGCCGGCCTGCTGCGCCAGCATGTTCGGGATGCGGATGTCGGTGCCGTCGTGATCCTCGTAGGTCAGGGTGCCGCATTGGTGATCGCTCACCGCCGGGGAGGGGTCACGGTCCAGATAATTTTGGATGAAGCAGGTGCGCCCAATCTCGCAGGCGACCGGCAGGCGTAAGCTGATGTCCTGCGCAAAAGCTGGAAGCGCCAGCAGGGTGAGGCCGAACAGGCTGTACAATCCAAGGCGCATGATCGCTCCGCAACAGAGATGCGAAACTATAGGCCGGTCCGGATGGCGAATGAAAGGCGGGAGGTTTCAGGGGCCTCGTGTCATTCCCGGAAGGACGCGCAGCGGAGGGGAAGGGAATCCATAGCACTGAGCGCGATCGTGGATTCCCTTCCCTCGCTGCGCTCGCCGGGAACGACACCCGCCACGTCATGGCCGGGATCGTCCCGGCCATCTCGATTTGAAAGGTGCGGCGCTTTTCGGATCGGGAGCACCGGCACAAGGCCGGTGATGACGTGGGGACCAGTCGGCGAAAAATAAAGCCAAGATCCTACGCACATTCCCGGAATGCCCAACAGCGTCTGAACCCCATACAAACCCCATCTCTGGCGAAAACGTTATGCGGCGTGCGGCGATCTCCACGTTGCAGGCACACCCCAAGACCGCTACATCGAACCCATGATCCGAGAGCTTGCCAACCCGACCCGCTTCATGAGCCTCAGCGGCACGCTGCTGCCGTGGGTGGGGGGGCTGAGCGCGATCCTGATGGGTGTCGGCCTCTACCTGGTCTGGTTTGCATCGCCCGCCGATTACCAGCAGGGCGAGACGGTCAGGATCATGTATCTCCACGTGCCGGCGGCCTGGCTGTCCCTGTTCTTCTACATGATCATGGCCACCTCGGCGCTCGGCACCCTTGTCTGGCGCCACCCTCTCGCGGACGTGTCGCAGAAGGCGGCCGCTCCCATCGGCGCGGCGTTCACGCTGATCTGCCTCTTCACCGGATCACTCTGGGGCAAGCCGATGTGGGGCACCTATTGGCAGTGGGATGCCAGGCTCACCTCCATGCTGGTGATGCTGCTGATCTATCTCGGCATCCTCGCGCTCTGGCGCGCCATCGAGGAGCCGAACCGCGCCGCCAGGGCCGTGTCGATCCTCACGCTTGTCGGCGCGGTGAACGTGCCGATCGTGAAGTTCTCCGTCGACTGGTGGAATACCCTGCACCAGCCGGCCTCCGTGTTCCGCATCGACGGGCCGACGATCCATCCCTCCATGCTCGTGCCGCTCCTGATCATGGCCGTCGCCTTCTCGCTTCTCGGCGTCGCGCTGCACCTGTCCGGCATGCGCACCGAGATCCTGCGCCGCCGGGTGCGCACCCTCACGATCCTCGAGGCCGAGCGCCTCGACGCACAGGCGGCCTGACGCCCATGTCGCACACGTTCTTCATCGCGTTTTCCTACATCGTGACCGCCCTGGTGGTCGCGGGCCTGATCCTGCGCGCCGTGATCGACCACCGCATCCAGCTGCGCGCGCTGGCCGACCTCGAATCCCGCGGCATCGGCCGGAGGTCCCGCCGTGGCTGAGGCTGTCGAGCGCTCCCGGTCGCGCCTGATCTTCATCCTGCCGGGCCTCGTCTTTGTGGCTCTGGTGGGGCTTTTCGCCGTGCAGCTGTTCTCCGGCCGCAACCCGGCCGAGCTGCCCTCGGTTCTCATCAACAAGCCCGTTCCCACCTTCAGCCTTGCGCCGCTCGAAGGCCTCACAGCTGCCGGCAAGCCCGTGCCGGGCTTCTCCAACGAGGACCTGAAGGGCCGTGTCACGGTGGTGAATGTGTGGGCCTCCTGGTGCGGCCCCTGCCGCCAGGAGCATCCGCTGCTCGTCGATCTCGCCCGGGACCCGTCGATCCGCGTGGTGGGCATCAACCAGCGCGACAACCCGGACAACGCCCGCCGCTTCCTCGGCGCGCTCGGCAATCCCTATGCCGCCGTCGGTGTCGACTCCAACGGGCGCGCCTCCATTGACTGGGGCGTCTACGGCGTGCCCGAGACCTTCATCGTCGGCCCCGACGGCACCATCCGCCACAAGCATATCGGGCCCCTGACCCCGCAGAATATTTCAGGGTTTAAGCAGAAGTTGCGAGTGGTGACGTCGAAATAATATTATATCTCTGGCAGGTGTGTCAGAGAGTTTTAGGATGTCGGCTGAGCTAAAGTATTCTGGAAGTCCCAACCGGCGGTACTTCTTTCGCAGATTTAAGGCACTAGGCTTTGCCACTCTTGGGATCGCCCTTGCGTTTCTGTTTCTCTTTATGGCGTATGATCTTTCTGATCCCAACTGGTACCCCACGAGCAAACGGGCGCGAAACAAACTTTTCAGTGAGTTTCTATTTTCTCTGCCACCATGGGGACGTATAGCAATCATTGCGAGTTTAGCGCTAATTCTACTATCGATCTCCTTAGGAATTCTGTTTCATTCCATCGATAGGAAGCCCGACTTTACGATTGGGCCTGATGGTATCAGCAGAAATGTGCTCTTTCGGTTTCGAACGATATCTTGGACTGAGCTTCAACTTGTAAGGGTTCAGGAGAAGAAAATTGTGTTTGGAGGCCAAAGAGCGTCTGGCTCCCGGCGAAAAGGCATTTTGATCGAATTTGACTCGAAGTTTTTTAGTGGTGAAAGGGAGGAGGTGCTGAGTGTCGTCCGATATTACCGTCCAGACCTTACTATCGAGCAGCATTCCTCCATTTCTTAAATGTCAAATCCCGCGCGCTTGAGCCGGTTGATCGCGACATCCAGCGCCGACAGGAAGGCCGAGCGGTCCTTGGCCGAAAACGGCTTCGGCCCGCCGGTCACGTCGCCCATGGCGCGCAGGTCCTCCATCAGGTTGCGGGTGGCGAGCGCCATGCCGATGGAGGCTTGCGTGAAGGGCTTGCCCGTCGGCCCGATCACGTCGGCGCCCGCCGTCACGCAGCGATGGGCGAGCGGGATGTCGGCGGTGATCACGATGGCGCCGCGCCGGGCACGTTCGGCGATCCAGTCGTCAGCCGCGTCGAACCCTGAACTCACCACCACGCGCTCGATCAGCGGATCGGGTGGCACCTGCAGGAAGGAATTCGACACCACGAACACCTTCACCCGGTGGCGCCCGGCGACCTTGTAGATCTCGGCCTTCACCGGGCAGGCATCCGCATCCACATAGACCGTGATCGCTTGGCTGGCTTCGCTCATGAACCATATATTCCTGTGAGGTGCGGGGGTGCTGCCAAGGTTAAACGGCCCTTCATGGTGGCGTAACGGATCCGTAATGGGCACTGGGGCAGTCCAGTGACATAGTGCATGAACCTGCCGGCGAGCAAAAGGAAGCCCGTGACCCCACGATCCCGCACCCGTGCCGCCCTGGGCCTCATCAACTCGCTGAGAACGACGCCGGTCTTGAGCGATGCCACCCATCTGCTGATTCGCGAGGCCGATACCGGAGCGCTGCAGCGGGCCGGCATGGCCCGCATGGTCACAGGGGGGCTTCTGCTGCTGGCCGTTGTGTTCGCCACGGCCGGGGTCGAACTCGACACTCCCATGGCGCGCAAGCAGATCAGCGCGGCGGAACTCACCCTCGTCCTGTTCGGGGCCTCGGGGTGGTTCGGCGCCTGGCTCGCCTCGAAGCGGATCGCCATTGCGCAACTGCCGGTGATCACGGCCGTGACCGATGCCCTCCTGGTTCTCGGCAACCTCGCCTACAGCCACTGGGGCTTAGGCATTCCCGGCAGCCTCTTCGCGGCGTTTCCGGTGTCCTGGGTGGTGCCGATCACCATGGCGGCGGCGGCGATTCACTATCAGCCGCGGCTCCAGGCTTTCGTGGCCGCCATCTATGTGGTCGGCCTCACGCTCATCGCCTTCAGCGGCGGGTTCATGAGCCTTGAGGAGCGACAGCAGGATCTCGCTGCGATCGCGGGCCTGTTCTCGATGCAGACCAACATGGTTCGCATCGTGATGGTCTTTGCCGCCGGCCTGATCCTGATCCTCGTGGCGCGCCAGGGGCGGCTGATGCTGGAACGGGCCGTGCGGGAGACGACGCTGCGGGCCAATCTCACCCGCTACCTGCCGCGCGAGCTCGCACCCATCCTCACCGACCAGGCATTTGCCTCGTTGCGCCAGGGACGGCGCATTCCGGTGACGGTGATGTTCGTGGACATCCGCGCCTCGACCACCTTCGGCGAGACCATGGAGCCGGCGCAGCTCGCGGTGTTCATCACGTCCTTCCGCCGGCGCGTGCTGCGCGCAGCCTCCCGGCACGGCGGCGTCATCGACAAGTTCACCGGCGACGGAGCGCTCATCCTCTTCGGGGTTCCGGGCGCGCAGGACGGCGACGCGAGGCGCGCGCTTGCGTGCGGACGCACCCTGCTCACCCTGATCGAACGCTGGAACGCCAAGCGGGGCTTTACCCCGCCGGTGCGCCTCGGCATCGGGATTCATACGGGCGACGTGTTCTGCGGCGTGGTGGGCGACGAGAGCCGGCTCGAATTCACCGTTGTGGGCGAGACCGTCAACATCGCGTCGCGGATCGAGCAGGCGACGAAAGCCACGGATTGCGAGCTTCTCGCCTCGCAGGAAACCATCGTGGCGGCGGGCGAGGAGGATCTCTGGACGGAGGTGGAGTGCGATCCGCTGCCGGGCGTCACGCGCAGGATGGTCCTGATGAAGCCGGTGGGGTGAGGGTTTCGCTTCGCTGTCATTCCGGGGCCGCGTAGCGGGGCCCGGAATCCATAAACACCAGCATCTCAGGATGGAACACCTATCCGTGCGCTTTGCCTTGGACTGTCAGCGATTATGGATTCCGGGCTCAGCTCTATGAGCCGCCCCGGAATGACAGTGTCGAGGTTGTTTTAAACCTCTTCCGCCTTCTTGATCTCGTGCTTGAGCAGCAGCGGTGTCTGGGCCAATGCAAAGGCAATGGTGAGCGGCATGATGCCGAAGACCTTGAAGCTCACCCAGAAATCCGTGGTCTGCGTGCGCCAGACGATCTCATTGATCGCCGCGAGCGCGAAGAAGAACAGCGCCCAGCGCAAGGTGAGCTTGCGCCAGCCCTCCTCGGTCAGGTCGAACACGCTGTCGAGCACGATCTGGAGCAGCGGCTTGCGGAAATAGAGGCCGCCCAGCAGCACGAGCCCGAACAGGGTGTTCACGATGGTGGGCTTGAGCTTGATGAAAAAATCGTCCTGCAGGAAGAGCGTCAGCCCGCCGAACACCACCACGACGATGGCCGACACCACCGGCATGATCGGCAGCTTGCGGGTGAGCCCGTAGCTGATGCCGAGGGCGATCACCGTCGCCACGATGAAGACTCCCGTGGCGGCGAAGATGCGCTGGTCTTCCGCGAAGCCGAAGCGGTCGCCATAGGCATTGCCGATGAAGAACAGGGCCAGCGGCCCGAGTTCGAGGGCGAGCTTGAGGAGGGGAGGGAGGCGTTTTTCGTCGGTCATGAGGTTCTTCTAGTGGATTTTCATGCGAAGGAACACCGGTGTCATCCCTCGATTCCGGCGATGGCTTTGGCGAAATCCCGTGCGGTGAAAGGCTCCAGGTCCTCCACCCCTTCGCCGACGCCGATGAAATGCACAGGGATGCGGAATTTCTCCGCCAGCGCCACCAGGATGCCGCCCCGGGCCGTGCCGTCGAGCTTGGTCATCACGAGGCCCGTCACGCCCGCCGCCTTCTGGAACAGCTCCACCTGGCTCATGGCGTTCTGGCCGACTGTCGCGTCGAGCACGAGGAGGGTGGCGTGGGGTGCCGACGGGTCGAACTTCTTGACCACGCGCACGATCTTTTCGAGCTCGGCCATGAGTCCGGCCTTGTTCTGCAGGCGGCCCGCCGTGTCGATGAGCAGCACGTCGCTGCCGTTGGCCTTGGCCTCCTGGAGCGCATCGAAGGCAAGACCCGCCGCATCCGCCCCTTGCTCGCGGGAGAGCACCGGCGCGCCGACGCGCTCGCCCCAGACTTTGAGCTGCTCGATGGCGGCGGCCCGGAAGGTGTCGCCGGCCGCGAGCATGACTTTCAGACCTTGGCTGCGGAATTTCTGGGAGAGCTTGCCGACGGTGGTGGTCTTGCCGGCGCCGTTCACGCCGATCATCAGGATGACGAAGGGTTTTTGCGAACGGTCGACGATGAGTGGCTGGGCCACGGGCTGCAGCGTCTTCTCCACCTCGCCGGCCAGAATGGTCTTTACCTCCTGGGGCGAGATCTCCTTGTTGTAGCGGCCGGCGGAAATCGCCTCGGTGATCCGCATGGCGGTGGGTACGCCGAGATCGGCCTGGACCAGCGCGTCCTCCAGCTCCTCGAGGGTCGCCGCATCGAGCCGGCGCTTGGTGAAGAGACCGGTGACGCTGTCGGAGAGCGACGAGGAGGTGCGGCGCATGCCGTCCGTCAGGCGCTGCCACCAGCCGCGAGCCGCGGCAGGCTGGAGCTCAGGCACGACTTCGGCGGGAGCGGGCTCGGGAGTTCCTAAGTCCGCCGCCGTGATGTCCGGGCGCAGCTCGGGGCCGTGCTCGGTGACGATGCGCGGCAGCGGCTCCTGCGGGTTGGTGCCCTCCGGGTCCAGCCCCTCGATGGGCTGGAGATCGGCGCCGGCCAGCTCCGGCGGCGTCTTGTTCTCCGCAGGCGTATCGGGGGAGGCGGTGGTCACGGTGGAGGGAGCGGCCGCGAGATCGTCCGCGCCCGTGGTGGGCGGGGAGGGCATCGCCTCGGGCTCGCCGCCGGCCTGTGGCGTACCCGGAGCCGGTGCGGGAGCCGCAGGCGTGTCAGCCTTGCGCCCGAACAGACGGGAAAGGAATCCGGGCTTATCGGGCTTTGTATCCGCCATGGGTCTCGCTGTGCCTTTTCATTCTTGTGCTTGATTTAGCGCGTTCGCCTCGATAGCCGAGGCGCTATGAATGCGGAAGAGATAGTAAGCCGATTGCTGTATCGCGATGCCCTGATGCTCGTGATCGACAAGCCCGCCGGTTTGCCGGTGCATCCGGGCCCCAAGGGCGGCGAGACCCTGTTTCATCATCTCGACGCCTTGCGCTTCGGCCTGCCTCGTCGGCCGGAGGCCGCACATCGCCTGGACAAGGACACCTCCGGCTGCCTCATCCTGGGTCGTCACCCGAAGGCCATCGCCCGGATGAACGAGATGTTCAAGAAGGGCGAGATAGACAAGGTCTATTGGGCCGTGGTCGAGGGCGGCCCCGAGGCCGACGAGGGCCAAATCGATTTGGCCCTTGCGCCGAAATCGCCGGATCGCGGCTGGTGGATGAAGGTGGACCCGAAGGGCCAGCCGTCGCTGACGCAGTGGCGTGTGCTGGGGCGCACGCACACCTCCCCCTTGAGGGGGGAGGTCGCGCCGGAGGCGCGGGAGGGGGTGGGAAACTCCACATCTGCGAATGTCGCGCTGCCACCCCACCCCGGAGCACTGACGCGCTCCGACCCTCCCCCACCCAAGTCGGATGTTTCCGACTTGGGCAGGCAAGAACGCATCTCGGGAACACCCGAGATCCGAGGGGAGGATGGAAAGGGTCTCACCCTGCTCGAACTGCGCCCCATCACCGGCCGCACCCATCAGCTGCGCGTCCATTGCCAGGCCTCGGGATTTCCGATCCTCGGCGATCCGATCTACGGCACGGCGCCACGCTTCGGGGGGCCGGGCCTGCATCTCCACGCCCGCAGCGTTACGGTGCCGCTATATCCGAAGAAGCCGCCAATCACGGTCGAGGCTCCGGTGCCGGCGCATATGCACGAGCGGGTGAGGATATGCGGCGTCATCCCGGACGGCACCGCCGATCCGGGATCGTCGGTAGAATAGGACACTGTCATTCCGGGGCAGCCATGGCCCGAGCCCGGAAGCCATAACCACGACTTGAGATCAGTTCGGCGCCGTCAGCGGTTATGGATTCCCGCCTGCGCGGGAATGACAACGTTGAGGTTCAATCGCGATTTCCTGCACCCGATCCCGGATCTCCGCTGACGCTCCGTCTGGGATGACGATGCGGTTATGCTGCCAGCAACTCGTTGCCGTCGTGCCCGTCGATGGTGACCGACATGATCTCGCCCCGCGTCACCGGTCTGGTGAACCGCACCGGCGTAAACCCTTCCGTGCGGCCGAGCTGGTTCAACTCAATCAGCACGTTGCGGCGCGTGCCGACCTCTGCGGTGAGATGCTTGAGCAAAGCGGTTTGCCCCTTTTCGCGAAGCCTGCGCGCCCGGTCCTTCACGATGTCGCGCGCCACCTGGGGCATCTTCGCAGCCGGGGTGCCGGGACGGGGCGAGAAGGGGAAGACGTGGAGATGCGTCAGCTCGCATTCCTCGACGATGTCGAGGGAGCGGGCGAACATCTCTTCCGTTTCCGTTGGGAAGCCTGCGATGATGTCGGCGCCAAAAATCATGTTGGGGCGAAGCCGCTTCACCTGCTCGCAGAACGCGATGGCATCTTCCCGCAGGTGTCGGCGCTTCATGCGCTTGAGGATCATGTCGTCGCCGGCCTGCAACGAGAGGTGCAAGTGCGGCATGAGGCGGTGCTCATTGGCGATTACGTCCAAAAGGTCGTCGTCGGCTTCGACCGAATCGATGGACGAGATGCGCAGTCGCTCCAATTCCGGCACGTGCCGGAGGATGCCCTTCACCAGGGTGCCGAGCTTGGGCTCGCCCGGCAGGTCCCGGCCGTAGCTCGTGATGTCGACGCCGGTGAGCACCACCTCGCGGGAGCCGTGCTCCACGAGGGTGCGCACCTGATCCACCACCGCGCCCATGGGCACGGAGCGGGAGTTGCCGCGGCCGTAAGGGATGATGCAGAAGGTGCAGCGGTGGTCGCAGCCGTTCTGCACCTGCACGAAGGCACGGGTGTGCCCGCGTAGGCCGTCGATGAGGTGCATGGCGGTTTCCCTCACCGCCATGATGTCGTTGACGAGGATCCTCTCTGATGCGCCGATGCCGAAATCGCGCATGCCGGCCCAGGTCTCGGCCTTCATCTTTTCGTGGTTGCCGAGAATTTGAGACACCTCCGGCATGGCGGCAAACGTTTCCGGCTCCACTTGAGCCGCGCAGCCCGTCACGATGATGCGGGCACCGGGCTTCTCGCGGGCGATCCTGCGGATCGTCTGGCGGGCTTGGCGCGTCGCCTCGCCCGTCACGGCGCAGGTGTTGACGATCACCACCTCGCCGAGACCCGCGCCTTCCGCGTGGCGCTGCATGGTCTCCGACTCGTAGATGTTGAGCCGGCAGCCGAAGGTGACGACCTCGACGGCCATCAGGCCACCTCGGTGAAGAGGGCAGCCGGGAGGGTGCCCTCGTGCTCCAGCTCGGTCGGGCCGGTCATGAGCACGTGGTCGTCGGTCTCGCGCCATTCAATGACGAGATCGCCGCCGGGCAGGGCCACGAGCGCTTTCCGGCCGGTGAGCCCCTTGCGGGCGGCGGCCACGAGAGTGGCGCAGGCGGCCGAACCGCACGCGCGGGTGGCTCCGGCGCCGCGCTCCCAGACCCGTAGGATGATGTGCTCGGGGCCGGTCACCTGGGCCAACGAGATGTTGGCGCGCTCCGGCAGGGCCGGATCGTGCTCGAAGACCGGGCCTATGGCCGCGAGATCATAGGCGAGCGCATCTTCGACCCAGAAGATCACATGCGGATTGCCCATGCTCACCGCTGACGGCCCCTGCAGCTCGGGAGCGTCGGGGAGCCGGGTGTCGAGCGCGATGGTGCGGGTGTCCGGATAGGGATCGCGCAGGGGGATCTCGTTCCAGGCGAGCCGCGGCGGGCCCATATCGACCGTGAAAACCCGATCCGAGACGCGCTCGACGGGCAGGAGTCCGGCCCTGGTCTCGAGCACGAGGTCGTGGTCCATCGGTCGGCTCATGATGGGATCGGCGGTCATCGCCCAGGCGACGCAGCGGGTGCCGTTGCCGCAGGCGCCGGATTCCGAGCCGTCCGTGTTGTAGATCCGCATGAAGGCGTCCGTGCCCGGCGTCGCGGGATCGTGCAGCACCATCAGCTGGTCGAAGCGCGAGCGCGGGTCCGCCGCAATGGCACGCGCCTCCCCCGGGCTCACCCGATGGCTTGAGCCGCGCAGGTCCAGCACGGTGATCTCGTTGCCGAGACCGTTCATTTTCAGGAAGCGGCTGTTCGAAAGAGCATTCATGCGGCCGTATATGGCTTAAAATCCCGGAAATCGCGAGAGGGGTCGAAAAGCCCTGCGGCAATATCGTTTAAAAAGCCGCGAGGATCCGCGGAATGCTGGTGGCGATGATGATGAGGCCGACGGCGACCATCAGGGGGCGGGTCGGCAGGCGGCTGACCAGGAAGCCGCCGAGCGGTGCGGCCAAGACGCCGCCGACGATGAGGCCCGCGGCCGAACGCAGCTCCGACCAGCCCAGCGTCACGATGAAGGTGGCGGAGATCACGGTGGTGACCAGGAACTCGGTGAGGTTCGTCGAGCCGATCACCTGCCGGGGCGCATGGCCCCGGCCGATCAGGGAGCTGGTGACGATGGGGCCCCATCCGCCGCCCCCCATGGCGTCGAGCAGACCGCCGCCCGCCCCAATCCAGGGCACCATCCAGTCGCGCACCTCCCTGGGCCAGAGGGGCTGGAAGGCCTTGAACAGGATGTAGAGGCCGATCGCCAGGAGATAGGCCGATACCACCGGCTGGATGGTCTTGGCGTCGATATTGGCCAGGATGAAGGCCCCGACTCCGCCGCCGATCATGCCGGCCGGCGCCAGCCGGGCGACGAGGCGCCAGTTCACGTTGCGGTGGACCACATGGGACGTGCCCGAGGCGGCCGTGGTGAAGATCTCGGTCACGTGGGTGACGGCGCTGGCGGTCGCCGGCGGCACCCCGAAGGCGAGCAGGCTCGTGGTGGAAAGCACCCCGAACGCCATGCCGAGCGCCCCGTCGACGAGCTGGGCCCCGAAGCCGATCAGCGCAAAGATCAGAAACTCTTCCGTCATGGGTGAGCCCATGGGTAAGGACACGAAGCACGAGCATATGGCATCGGTTCCGGCTTGTGGGAGAGCATCATGCTGTCAATCAGACCAATTGTTGTGCAGCCCTGCTGCAATCCGTCTCTCCACAGCGGCTTGGTGATCCTCTCGCAGCCTTGTTCAAAGCCCCTTATGGTGCAGCAAGGTATCCCTTCTTGATTCGCGGGTAAGGCGTTCTTCTCATGCGGCTGCGCTTCTCTCTTCCTGTCCTGATCCTGGCCCTCTGCTCCGGCGTGGCGCTGGCGCAGACACCCCCGCCGGCGAGCCCGCCGCCGGCCGCAATCGAGACGCCTGCGCCCGCTCCTGCGGCACCGCCGGTCACACCCCCGCAGGCACCAACAGCCCAGCCCCAGGCTCCCGCGACGGCTCAGCCTGCGCCCGCCACCCCGACGTCCCCGCCTCCCGCCAGCCCGGCCCCGGTGCAGGAGGCGGCTCGCGCGACCCTGTTCCCGAACCCGAGCGATCCGACCGGGGTGGAGGAGGGCGTACTCGTGTCCAAGGATACGGTGATGCTCGCCGGCACCAGTACCTGGGATGAGGCTTACGACAACCTAAAAAACGCTTTCGCCAAGATCGACGGCGAGATGAAAAAGGCCGGGATCGCGCCCGCGGGCCGGCCGCTCACGATCTTCGTCGACACCGACGACAACGGCTTCAAGTACGAGGCCATGGTGCCGGTCGCCAAGGTGCCGGAGGGCAAGACGGAACTGACGCCTGAGATCAAGTTCGGCCGCACGCCGGAGGGCAAGTCCTTCCGCTTCGTGCACAAGGATGCCTATGACGAGATCGACGGCACCTACGAGACGATCACGGCCTATCTCGACATCAAGGAGATCGTGGCCAAGGACGCGTTCATCGAGGAATACGTAAGCGACTTCACGGATGCGCAGGACACCAACTTCGAGGTTAACATCTACGTTCAGCCCAAAGAATGATCGCGCTCTTCGACCTCGACGGGACCCTGACCAATCCGAAAACAGGCATCACCCGCTCGGTCCAATACGCCCTGGACAAACTGGGACGTCCTGCTCGGGAACCAGATGAACTCACCTGGATGATAGGGCCGCCGATATTCGCAGGCTTTACAGAACTTCTGGGCGAATCGGACGAGGTGCGGGACGCCGTGCGCCTTTATCGCGAACGCTATGGCACTATCCGCCTGTTCGATCATGATTCGTTAAATGTGCGATAGCCACTAAGGCCCTCTTCGAATGGATTTCCTCAACACCTATGGATTAGATACTTCCTCCAATTCTTGCCTTATAAACCTCACACGTCGAACGACGACATAAGGGGACATAAATGGCGAGCATTAAGCCAGTGACGCTGGCAAACGGCGTTCTGACCTTCAACAACAGCGGTGACTACAGCTTCGAAACCCTCGCTAACGGCAGGGTTAAAATCTACTTCGTGGATGGGGCAACCAGTGTCCTGACCAAGGACGAGTGGGCTTCCGTCACCACTTTCGATATCAAGGATGCTGGCGCCAACGTGACGATGGCGGCGTCGTACCTCGACGGCAAGTCCTATGTCTTCAAGGGTGCTGGCGATCTTAACGTGACCGGTGTTACGATCTCCGAGGCTGTACCGGGCACGGGGGTAAGCCAGAACGTCAACCTCGACGGCATCAACTTCGGCGGCGTGCTCGACACTGTCAACGGCTCCAAGGCTGACTACTTCAAGCTGATGTGGGACGCCTATGACGAAGTCTATTCGACCGGCTCCTATTACAACACGCAGATCAACGTCGCCTTCATCAAGCTTGGTGTCGAATATCTGGAGTACCTGAAGGCCGGTGGTGAGCCCCTGACGGAGTTCACTGGCAAGTCGAACGCAACCCGTGATCAGTCGATTCACGACAACCTTCTCGGCAACTTCAATCCGGTTGATTTCGACAGCCGATTCCCTGTGGGCACACAGGAACGCGCGGACCTGCTCGCCCGCATCGAAGCCACGGGCAACAGCGGCATCTTCCAGCGCGGCGTGTTCAGCGGCAACAGCGGAGATGTGGGCGGCGCGTCGCACGACAAGGTGCGCGCCTACGACTACGATCAGGGCTGGGAACGTCCCGACTGGACCGACAGCTACTTCGGCATGGCTGACGAGCGGGCTCAGAAGGCTGGCACGGACGATCTGATCATCGGCACCGGCAACAGCGCTGCCAAGATGGTGATCACACGCCATGAAGGGGCAGGCATTGAGCTTGCTATCAAGGCCAAGGAGTTCGGCCCGAATGGCGGCGACACGCTGAATGCTCCGACCTTTGTGGATGGCGTGGCTCATTACGCCGTAAGCGCTGGCGCTTCCCCGGACAACGCGGATCGCGCTGACTGGAGCGTGGACGTGGCCGCTACGATCCTTGCAGCCGGTGAGGACGACGCGTTCACGTTCAAGTTACTGATCGATGTGGACGCCACGGCTGGAACGAAGATGGTCGAGTATCCGACCTTCGTTGCCAACGGCCAGCTTTCACTCAACTATGGATTCGCGGCGATCAAGAACCAGATCGACATCGACCCGACCACGGACGGCATTCAGGCTTACAACTACGGCGCAGGCCAGTTCGATTTCGAACTGCAAGCCTTCGACAAGGACAATGGCAAGTACCTTGCTAGCACCAAGATGGTCGTTGATGTGCTGGCCTGAAGCCATCCGCAGGTGAACAATCATGAAAAGGCGGGCTTCTCGGCCCGCCTTTTTCTTTAGCGGGCGATCCAGAGCAATTCCCTCTCTCCTTGAGCTCGGCCTGAAGCTGCGCGATTTCTTCCTCAACGCCCTCTATGTCGTTTTCGTGGGCGGCAATCGCTTCTTCCTTGCTGACCAACTGCCGCGACGCAGGTCGCACGCCTCGCGAAGCAACAGGCGCAGAACGGCTGACCTCATGCGACCACAGTAAACGCTTTCGTGATTTTCCGTCTAACAAGAAAGTCGCACCGGCCTGTTCGAAAACGAAGTCTATGCGGGCATTCCGGCCCTGCTTCAGCATCTGCAGGAGAAGGGTGTCCGCCTCTATGTGGCGACATCGAAGCTCCAGGTCTTCGCGCGCCGGATCCTCGATCATTTCGAGCTGTCACGATTCTTCATCGATATCTATGGCTCGGAGCTCGACAACCGGAACGCGGACAAGCGCGATCTCATCCGGCATATCCTCGAGCAGGAGCGCTTCGACCCGTCAGCAGCCGTCATGATCGGCGACCGGAAGCATGACGTTATCGGGGCGAAGGCCAATGAACTTTCGTCCATCGGCGTAACCTGGGGCTACGGTTCGCGGCAGGAGTTGCTGGATGCCGGCGTCTCCTGCCTCGTGGACGCTCCGAAGGATCTCGTGGAGCCGGTCGTCACACGGACGGCGACCATGCCTCGCCGGGCCGCAACGCCCTGAAACGTTCCCCCGGAATCTCGGCCGTCTGCAAAGCGACGGCCAGCTCCTGCAGCGGTTCCTCAACGCCCTCATCCGTGAGCCGGAAGGTGCCCCAATGGTGGCCGAGGGCCTGCTCGGCCTCGACGATGCGCAGCACCTTCACGGCATCGTCCGGGTTCATGTGCTGCGGCTGCATGAACCAGCGCGGCTCATAAGCACCGATGGGCAGGTGCGCGAGGCGAGGCTTGCCGAAACGCTCGCGCACCGCATGGAAGATCCTGCCGTCGCCGAAGCCCGTGTCGCCGATGTGGTAGATCGTACCCGCCGGGGTCGTGAGCACATAGGCGCACCACAGCGCCATGCGCCGGTCGTTGATGCCCCGCGCCGACCAGTGATAGGCGGGCTCGAAATGGGCCGTGACGCCGTTGCCCAAGTCAATGGCGCCGCCCCAGTCGCGTGTTTCGACCGGGATCTCCGGATGCTCGGCCCGGATCACCGCATCGTTCCCGAGCGGCGCCACGAATTTCGGGCGGTTTCGCTGCCACAGACGGCCCAAGGTGTCGGTGTCGAGATGGTCGTAGTGGTTGTGGGTGATCAGCACCACGTGGATGGGCGGCAGGTCCTCGAAGGCGATGCCGGGCGGATTGACCCGCGTGGGGCCGGCAAAGGAGACCGGGCTCGCCCGCTCGGAAAAGACCGGATCGGTGAGGATGTTGAGGCCCGCCACCTGGATCAGGAACGACGCGTGACCGATGAGCGCCGAGCGCAGGCCCGGCACTTGGGCCGGGGGCTTGTCCCGGAAGGGGCTCGGAAAGCTCTCCGGCCAGTCCTTGCGCCCGCCGCCAAGGCGCCAGCGTGCCAATTCGAGCAGACCCTTGTCCTGCGGCTGCCCGGGCGTGAAGAACCGCACCCCATCGAAATGATCGCTGACCGGGCCGTCATAGTAGCGGTTCTTCGAGCGCGCGGCGGTCACCCAGCCCAGCGCCCCGGTGGCGGCGATGACGGGAAGGCCTAGCGCTTTGAGCAGGGTGCGGCGGTTCATCGGAGCAGGGATCCTCGGCGAAGCTTTAAGCGTGGGGATGCGGGAGCGGATCGGCAAGGGTTCAGCTGACATCACCTTGGCGTCATCTCGGACGGTGAAACCAATCTGGGATCGCGTGCAGGATGTGGCTGTGAACCTCGACACTGTCATCCCCCCGCAGGCGGGGATCCATAACCACGACGTTTCAGAACAGAGCGAACAGCGTCACGCTTCATTCTGCATCGTTGCCGGTTATGGATCCCGGGCTCCGCTGCGCGGCCCCGGGATGACAGTACTAGGCTGGTTTGCACGATCCCGGATCTGCGCTGCGCTTCGTCCGGGATGACTGGGGTTGAAAGCTCCAATACTTTCCATCGTCGGGCTTTTCCTTGACTCTCGTGCCGTTTGCCCTTAATTGCTGGCCGCAAATCTGTAGAGCGAGCCCTTTTGAGCCGCCGACCAGCCCGAGAGGCTGGAGGTCAACGTCCGACAGCGCGATGCGCCCTCGGGCGCGCTTTCATTTGGGTTTCTCCACAACACAGACCCTCGTCCTGAGGAGCCTGCGGAGCAGGCGTCTCGAAGGAGGGTCCAGCGGGCGCTGGAGACGCCTCGTCCTTCGAGACGGATTGCCCACGCAATCCTCCTCAGGATGAGGCTGCGAAGGTGCCAAGGGATGAACGGATGTCGGACAAGGCCTTGCGTATCGAGGACGCGATCAACGAGACCTGCCCGTGGTCGGGACAACCGATCGCGGCGGATTCGCTCACCCTCTATCGCGGCGAAGTGGTCGGCTTCTGCAATCCCGGCTGCCGCGACAAGTTCGAGGCGGCCATAAGCCACTTTGAAAAAGCCCTTGAGGATCGCGATGTACCTCTCATCGCAAGAGGAATTGAGTGATCATGTTCGAAGGCCTGTCCGATAAGCTTTCCAGTATCCTCAACGGGCTGACGCGCCGCGGCGCGCTCACCGAGGAAGACGTCAACGCGGCCCTGCGTGAGGTCCGCCGCGCCCTGCTCGAGGCGGACGTGGCGCTGGAGGTGGTGCGCTCGTTCACCGACAAGGTGCGCGCCCGTGCGGTCGGCGCCGAGGTGGTGAAGTCCGTCTCGCCCGGCCAGCAGGTGGTCAAAATCGTCCACGACCAGCTCGTGGAGATGCTGGGCGCGGACGCGGAGGTCATCAGCCTCAACGCGGTGCCCCCCGTGGGCATCCTCATGGTCGGTCTCCAGGGCTCGGGCAAGACGACGACCACGGCCAAGATCGCCCGGCGCCTGAAGGATCGCGAGAGCCGCAAGGTGCTCATGGCCTCCCTCGACACCCGCCGCCCCGCCGCGATGGAGCAGCTCGCGGTGCTGGGCAAGCAGGTGGGCGTCGACACGTTGCCGATCGTCGCCGGCCAGTCGGCGGTGCAGATCGCCCGGCGTGCCATGGAAGCCGCTCGTCTTGGCGGCTACGACGTGGTCATGCTCGACACCGCCGGCCGCGTCACCGTGGACGAGGCCCTGATGGTGGAGGCGGCCGAAGTGCGCACCGCCACCGGCCCGCACGAGGTTCTGCTCGTCGCCGATGCGCTCACCGGCCAGGACGCGGTCAACACCGCGCGCGCCTTCGATCAGCGCCTCGGCGTCACCGGCATCGTGCTGACGCGAATGGACGGTGACGCCCGCGGCGGTGCGGCCCTGTCGATGCGCGCCGTGACCGGTAAGCCGATCAAACTCATCGGCACGGGCGAGAAGGTGGATGCGCTTGAGGAGTTTCATCCGTCGCGCGTCGCCAATCGCATCCTCGGCATGGGCGACATCGTCTCGCTCGTGGAAAAGGCCGCCGAGAATTTCGACGCCGAAAAAGCCCAGCGCATGGCCGACAAGATGCGCAAGGGCAAGTTCGACCTGGACGACCTGCGCGACCAGCTCGCCCAGATGGAGAAGATCGGCGGCATCGGCGGGATGCTCGGCATGCTGCCCGGCATCGCCAAGATGAAGTCGCAGCTCGAGAACGCCAATCTCGACGACAAGGTCATCAAGCGCCAGCGCGCCATCATCGATTCCATGACGCCAGCCGAGCGCCGCAACCCCGACATCCTCAAGGCCTCGCGGAAGAAGCGCATCGCGGCCGGTGCCGGCATGAAGGTCGAGGACATCAACAAGCTCCTCAAGATGCACCGCCAGATGGCCGACATGATGAAGATGATGGGCGGCGGCAAGGGCAAAGGCATGGCCGGCCAGCTCGGCAAGATGTTCGGCATCGGCGGGGGCGGCATGGGCGGCATGCCCCAGCCGACGCCGGAACAGATGGAGGCCCTGCAGAAGCAGATGGGCGGCAAGCTGCCCGACTTCCCCGCTGGCGCCGGCGGTCTTCCGTCGATGCCGAAGGGTGTGCCTGGTCTCCCAGGTTTGGGCAGCGGCAAGATCCCGGGTCTTCCCGGCATCGGCGGCTTCCCGTTCGGGAAGAAGAAGTAAGCGATGATGTCGGCTGTGACGCACCAGAAGAGTGAAGCGGGCGCTGAGCTGCAGCGCCTGCGTGACTCCATCGACAATCTCGATGCGGTGCTCGTTCACACGTTGGCTGAGCGCTTCAAGTGCACACAGAAGGTGGGAGAGTATAAGGCTCGCTACAGCCTGCCTCCCGCTGATCCGATCCGTGAGGAAGCCCAGATCAAACGACTGCGCTCCCTCGCTGAAACCGCGAAGCTCGATCCCGACTTCGCTGAAAAGTTCTTGGCCTTCATCGTCAAGGAAGTCATCCGCCATCATGAGGCCACTGGCACGGTTGGCGGTTTAAAAACTGAAGCACTAGGAGAATAGAATGTCCCTGAAAATCCGTCTCACCCGTGGTGGTGCGAAGAAGCGTCCCTACTACCGCATCGTCGTCGCCGACTCGCGCTCCCCGCGCGATGGCCGCTTCATCGAGAAGGTCGGCACCTACGACCCGATGAAGCCGAAGGATGATGCCGGCCGCGTCGTTCTCGAGACCGAGAAGATCCAGGCCTGGCTCGCCAAGGGCGCCCAGCCGACCGACCGCGTCCTGCGCTTCCTCGATGCCGCCGGCCTCATGAAGCGCCCGGCCCGCAACAACCCTGAGAAGGCCGTCCCGGGCAAGAAGTCCCAGGAGCGCGCCGACGCCAAGGCCGCCGCGGCTGCCGCTCCTGCCGGTGAAGGCGAGGCTGCGTAAGCATCCCGATGAAGCGGGGGCGTTCGAACAAGCAGGACCTTCGCCCTCTCCCCGCAGCGGGAGAGGGTGGCCCTCGCGTCAGCGAGGGTCGGGAGAGGGGCCGTACTCAGGTGAAGAACGCCCCCTCTCCCGGCTCGCTCCGCTCGCCCCCCTCCCCCGCACAGGGGGGAGGGGGTGCGGCGGCTCTCCGAGACGAGCTCGTCCTTGTCGGCGAGTTCGGTCGTGCCCATGGCCTGAAAGGTGAAGTGCGGCTGAAATCCCATACGGGCGATCCGCGAGCGATTGCCGATTATCGGCCGCTGATTGCCAGCAACGGCAAAATCTATTCCCTCAAGAGCGTGCGGGCCGCTCCCGGCGACGCACCTGATCTGCTCATCGCCATCGTCGACGGCGTCACCACGCGCGAGGCTGCGGAAGCCCTCAACCGCGTGCAGCTCCACGTCGAGCGCGACAAGCTCCCGCCGCCCGACGAGGACGACGAATTTCTGTTGGCCGACCTGATCGGCTTATCCGTTCAGACGGAAGCCGGCGACATCATCGGCACTGTTGTGGCGGTGCCCAATTACGGCGGCGGCGACCTTCTTGAAATTGCCCCCGTGCAAAAGGGGCCCACGGCGCTCCTGCCGTTTACCAAAGCCTTCGTGCCGGTGGTCGACATCGCGGCAAAGCGCATCGTGGCAGCAGCACCCGACGATCTGTTCGAGCCGGCCAAGCCTCAGCCCGAGGACGAGGCGTGAGCTTTTCCGCCACCATCCTCACCCTTTATCCGGACATGTTCCCAGGCCCGCTCGGGATGTCGCTCTCCGGCGATGCGCTGGCGCGCGGCGTGTGGTCGTTGGAAGCGAAGAACATCCGCGACCACGGCCTCGGCCGTCACCGCACCGTCGACGACACGCCGGCGGGCGGCGGTCCCGGCATGGTGATCCGCTGCGACGTGCTAGCCTCTGCCATCGATGCGAATGTAGCAGCCGACGATCCGCGCCCGAAGCTCCTCATGAGCCCGCGCGGAAAACCGCTCACGCAAGGCTACGTGCGCGAGCTGGCCGCCGGTCCCGGTGTGGTCATCGTGTGCGGCCGGTTCGAGGGCGTGGACGAGCGCGTGATCGAGGCGCGCGGCCTGCAAGAGGTGTCCATCGGCGACTATGTGCTCTCCGGCGGCGAGATGGCCGCCATGATCGTGCTCGACTCATGCGTGCGGCTTCTGCCCGGCGTCATGGGCAAGGAAGCCTCGGGCACGGAGGAGAGCTTCGAGTCGAACCGCCTCGAATACCCGCATTACACGCGCCCCCGCGAGTGGGAGGGGCGGCCCATTCCCGACGTGCTGCTCTCCGGCAACCACGCCATGATCGAGCGCTGGCGCCATGAGGAATCCGAGCGCATCACGCGTGAGCGGCGGCCGGACTTGCTGGAGAGGTGAAGCGGCTCTGCCTGCGGAACGTCGCATGCGGTCCGTGGATTAATGAGGCGGGGCACCCGATCATGGGAGATCGACATGGTCAGCCGCATCATCCTTGGGACAATCCTCACTCTCATTTCCGTCAGCCCCGGCTTGGCCGGACCCTGCACGCAACGGCTCGCTGAACTGGAGAAATCCATCTCTGCGCGGCAGGAGGGAGCCGGCCCTGCGATCGATGCGCCCGCGACCACAGGCTCTGCAAATCCGAGCTCGCCCTCTGCGTCAGGCCAAGGTGTGAATGTCACGGCTCAGAACCAGGGCCACAACCAGGCCATGCAGATGATCCAGCAGGCGAAGCAGCTCGACCAGCAGGGCAAGGAAGCCGAGTGCATGGACATGGCCGGCAGGGCTCAGGCCCTGGCGCCGCCAGCTATCAAGTAAGCAGCAGGTTTACTCGTCATCGATGCTGCCGTGAACCGGTGAGGCATGGCAGCATCGCGGACTGTCGGCTTCGAACGCCCTCACGTCTTGGCGGGCCGTGCATGCTGCCCCATGCCGGAGCGGTTCATACTCAGGCGCCACTTGAGATTCACCCCGGCGCTGCCGAGCAGGATCAGCCCGATGCCGCTCCATTGGCCGAGCGTCAGGTCGCGGCCATAGGCGACGTAGTCCACGAGAATGGCGACGGCCGGATAGGTGAACGAGAGCACGGCGATGATCGGCGTCGGCAGCTTCTGGAGCGCCGCATAGAGCAGGATGTACATGATGCCGGTGTGCACCACGCCGAGCACTGCCAGATATCCCCATGGCAGGAAATTTGTCGGCAGGTTGGAGAAGTTGGCCAACGGCAGGAGCATCACGGTGCCGAGCATGGCTTGCATGAGGGCGATCACATGCGGCGGGATTCCTTTGAGCTGTTTCACAATGACGGACGCCACCGCATAGAGGAAGGCAGCGCCCAGCGCCTGCAGAAGCCCGATTCCATAGCCGCTGCTCCAGGAGAGGCCGCCGGCCTCGACCTGGGTGACCATCAGAAGGCCCACGAAGGCAAGCGCAATGAAACCGAGCGCGTCTCCGGTCGGCCGCTCGCCGAACAGGATCATCCCGAGCAGGATCAGGAAGAAGGGCTGCGTGTTGTAGACGGCCGTCGCAACCGAGATCGACGCATGCCCGTAGGACGAGAACAGCAGCACCCAGTTGAGCACGATGGCCGCACCGCTCACAATGGCGAGCATCAGCGTCCGGGCGGAGAACGGCCAAGGCGCGAGAAGCCCCTTCGCCCAGCAATAAGCAAACAGGCTCAAGGCCCCGAACAGGCAGCGGAAGAACACCACGTTCCAGACGCTCTGGCCCGATTCGACGACGAAGTACCCAATGGTGCCCGAGAGCGCCATCGCGGCGATCATCTCAAGCCGTCCCGACAACCTAACTTGCGATCTCATGGCTGCGCCTCCTGTCATGAGGGCAGAACTTTATCTTTTGCCGGGATCGGCGTACTTTCAGGATCGAAAGCAGCTTGAACGATCGGCCTTCGAAGCAATGGCAGTTTCCGCAAGGAACCTTAAAAGCAGAAACTCGGTTCTGGACGAGATCGATCAAGCGCTGATCGCGCTCCTGAGCGACAATGCCAGGCTCTCCCACGCGGAGCTCGCCCGCAGCGTCGGCCTGTCGCCTCCGAGCGTCGCGGAACGGCTGCGGCGGCTAGAGGAGGACGGCGTGGTCAGTGCCTATACCGTCGAACTCGACCCGAAGGCCCTGGGCTACACCCTCACGGCCATCGTGCGCATCAGGCCCCTGCCGGGACAGCTGCACCACGTGGAGAAACTCCTGATCGAGAGTCCCGAGGTCATCGAGTGCGATAAGGTGACCGGGGACGATTGCTTCGTGGCGCGCTATCTCCTGCGCTCCATCGACGAGCTCGACCCGATCCTGGAGCGCATTGCGCAACGCGCCCAGACCAGCACCTCCATCGTCAAGGCTTCCCCGGTCAAGCGCCGGCTGCCGCCCGTTCCTTGACGCGGCTTCGGCGTCAGGGGTGGGCGTTGGCTGCCAGCCTTGCCCCGAAGGTCTTCAGGTATTTCATGCCCGTGTCGCACATGACCGTCACGACAGTGGCTTCCGGCCCCAGCCGTTCGGCGAGCCGCAGGGCTGCGACGACGTTGGCGCCCGTGGACGTGCCGGCGAACAGGCCTTCCTCGCGGGCGAGGCGGAACGCCATCGCCATGGCTTCCTCGGTCGAAACGCGTTCAATTGCATCGGTCATCGCTGGCTGCCAGAGCGGCACCACGTAGCCTGCCCCGATGCCGTCGATCTTGTGCGCGCCGGATAGGCCGCCGGAGAGGACCGCCGACTCGGCAGGCTCCACGGCGACGATCCGAATGTCGTCGCGACGGCCGCGCAACCCCTCGGCAATGCCGCGCAACGAAGCCGCGGTGCCGACGCTCTGCACGAAGCCGTCGATGCGACCGCCCGTCTGCTCCCAGATCTCGTCCGCCATCCGATGGTAGGCGGCGAGCTGGTCCCGGTTCTTCATCTGGTCGGTCCAGAACGAGCCTTTCGCCTCCGCGATGATGCGGGCCTGCTCGATCATGTCCTTGGTGAGCTTTTCCGTCATGCGCCCGCCGTCGCTCTCCACGATATGGAGCGTCGCCCCGAGCAGCCGCATGTGATCGAGCTTTTCCTGAGCGAACGCGTCCGACGTCACCACGTCGAGCGGATATCCCTTCACGGCGCAGACAAGCGCCAGCGACACCCCGGTGCTGCCGCCGGTATATTCCACGACCGAGCCGCCGGGTTTGAGGCCTCCATCCGCTTCTGCCGCCTCGATCATGGCGAGCGCCATGCGGTCCTTCATGCTGCCGGTGGGGTTCTCGTTCTCGAGTTTCAGCAGAATGCACGCGCCGTTGCTCGGTACGATGTGGCGCAGGGCGATCAGAGAGGTGCTGCCGATGCGGTCGAGAATGCTGCGGGGCTGTGCGGTCATGGCTTCGCTCCAAGAACTCTGACTTCGTTAAGCCGAGGCCGCTGGCCTGTCAGGTCCGGAATCCGGACTTCCCGGCCCTTGGCCGCCATGGTAGCGCTTGGCCCATGGCAGATTACGGTCAGTTCTGTTCCGTGGCCCGCGCTCATGAAGCCATCGGCGGGCGCTGGACCCTTCTCGTGGTGCGCGAGCTTCTCTGCGGCAGCCGCCGCTTCAACGACATCCGCCGCGGCATCCCGCGCATCTCCCGCACCATGCTGTCCGAGCGCCTGCAGGCGCTGGTGCAGACAGGCGTCGTGCTGCGCATCGAGGGCGAGCATGGCCCCGAATATGCGCTCACGGAAGCCGGCCAGGAGTTGATGGGCATCGTCGGCGCGCTCGGCACCTGGGGCCAGCGCTGGATGCCGCGCAATGCTGAGGACGAAGACCTCGATCTTGAGCCTGTTTTGGTCGACATGCAGCGGCGGGTGCGCGTGGAGGCCCTGCCAAAGGAGCCGCTTGTCGTCCGCTTCGAAATCGAGGGGCAGCGCCAGCCACGCTTCCTGCTGCTGAAGGAGGCTGAGGTCTCGCTCTGCACCCAGAACCCCGGCTTTCCTGAGCCGCTCCGCGTCCGCGCCCGCCTGCCGGCGCTGGTCGCCTGGTGGCGCGGCGAAGTGAGCTTTGCCGAGGCGCAAAGGATGGGGCTGACGGTGGAAGGGCCGCGAGATTTCGCAAAGGCGTTTCCGGACTGGTTCGAGCGGTATCTGTTTGCGGAGGTCGGGCCTGCGGCGAAGACTTAAAGGCCGGTCATCCCGGACGGCGCAGCCGATCCGGGATCGCAAGACGAGTGTGGCTCCTTTCACCTCTCCCGGTGGGAGAGGTCGGACCACAGGTCTGGGTGAGGGGTTACAGGTTTATCCGGACAGGACAGTAACCCCTCACCCCAACCCTCTCCCTCAGGGAGAGGGAGATCAGAGGCCAATCCTACACGCGATCCCGGATCTACGCTGCGCTTCGTCCGGGATGACGGGAGGTGGATAGGCTCGACAACCCCCCTGAACTCCTGTATAGGCGCGGCCTCAACTTAAAACAGGACGCCGAAATCCAGCGGGTCCGGGGCTTGCCCTGAGGCCACGCAACGGCAGGAGTTAAGACCATGAACCTCATTCAGCAGCTCGAGCAAGAGCAGATCGCCAAGCTCGCCAAGACCATTCCCGATTTCCAGCCCGGCGACACCGTCATCGTCAACGTGAAGGTGAAGGAAGGCGAGCGCTCGCGTATCCAGGCCTACGAGGGCGTCTGCATCGCCCGTTCGGGTGGCGGCCTCCAGGAGAGCTTCACGGTTCGCAAGATCTCCTACGGCGAAGGCGTCGAGCGCGTGTTCCCGATCTATTCGCCCAACGTCGACTCGATCAAGGTCGTGCGCCGCGGTGCCGTTCGCCGCGCCAAGCTGTACTACCTGCGTGACCGTCGCGGTAAGTCGGCCCGTATCACCGAGCGCGTCGAGAAGAAGCCCCAGGCTGCAGCCGAGTAAGGCACGCCTTTTCCGGCAAAGTTTTGCAAAAGCGCGGTGCAAACCGCGCTTTTTTGCTGATGGACGAAGCTTTGCGCAAAGCCGGCGCGACAAAAATATAATTGCGCGTTTTATCATCTCTGCTATGCGATCGTTTCAAGGCGGTGTGCGCTCAGAGCATCTTCTCCCGAGAGTGCGAACCCGTTAAACACGCTGAAATCACCATTGTTGAGACCGTTGGAAGAGAACCATGGCCAAAGCCCGCACCCTCTATGACAAGATCTGGGACGATCACGTCGTCGATCAGCAGGATGACGGGACGTGCCTTCTCTACATCGACCGCCACCTCGTCCATGAGGTGACCAGCCCCCAGGCCTTCGAGGGCCTGCGCCTGACCGGCCGTCAGGTGCGCCAGCCGCACAAGACGCTCGCTGTGGTCGATCACAACGTGCCGACCTCCGACCGCTCGCACGGCATCGAGGATCCCGAAGCCGCCACCCAGGTGGCGGCTCTGGCCCAGAACGCCAAGGATTTCGGCGTCGAGTACTTTAATGAGCTCGACACCCGCCAGGGCATCGTCCACGTGGTCGGCCCCGAGCAGGGCTTCACGCTGCCGGGCATGACCATCGTGTGCGGCGACAGCCACACCTCGACCCACGGTGCCTTCGGCTCGCTCGCCCACGGCATCGGCACGTCCGAGGTGGAGCACGTGCTCGCCACGCAGACACTGATCCAGAAGAAGGCCAAGAACATGCGCGTGACCGTGGACGGGCAGCTGCCCGCCGGCGTCACCGCCAAGGACATCATCCTGGCCATCATCGGCGAGATCGGCACCGCCGGCGGCACCGGCCACGTGATCGAATATGCGGGCGAGGCCATCCGGTCCCTGTCGATGGAAGGCCGCATGACGGTCTGCAACATGGCCATCGAGGGCGGCGCCCGTGCCGGCATGGTGGCGCCCGACGAGAAGACCTATGCCTATCTGAAAGACCGCCCCAAGGCTCCCAAGGGCGAGGCCTGGGATGCGGCCGTACGCTATTGGGACAGCCTTCGCACCGACGAGGGCGCGTTCTTCGACTCCGAGATCCGCCTCGATGCCGCAAGCCTGCCGCCCATCGTCACCTGGGGCACGTCTCCTGAGGACGTGATCTCGGTGGCCGGCGTGGTGCCGAACCCGGACGACATCCAGGACGAGAACAAGCGTCGCTCCAAGTGGCGCGCCCTGGAATATATGGGCCTCACCCCCGGCACGAAGATCACCGACATCGCGCTCGACCGCGTGTTCATCGGCTCCTGCACCAACGGGCGCATCGAGGACCTGCGGGAGGTGGCCAAGGTGGTCGAAGGCAAGCGCGTGGCCGAGACCGTCAGCGCCATGATCGTGCCCGGCTCCGGCATCGTGAAGATGCAGGCCGAGGCCGAAGGTCTGGACAAGATCTTCAAGGCCGCCGGCTTCGACTGGCGTGAGCCCGGCTGCTCCATGTGCCTGGCCATGAACGCGGATCGCCTCGCTCCGGGCGAGCGCTGCGCCTCGACCTCGAACCGCAACTTCGAAGGCCGTCAAGGCTTCAAGGGCCGCACCCACCTCGTCTCGCCCGCCATGGCGGCGGCGGCGGCGATCGCGGGCCGCTTCGTGGACATCCGTACCTTCGGCTGATCCACAGCGTCAAAACAAAAGAAAAGGCCGTGGCTCGGGTGAGCCACGGCCTTTTTTACAAAGGAAGCTTTAGAGCCTAGTCGACATAAACCCGGCGGCCGGCCACCACCTGGCGGCAGCGCTCGACGGGACGACGGACGACGACGCCGTTCCGGCGGACGCGCTCCTCGACCACCGTGCGGCACACCGTGCGGGTGCGGGCGGGACGCACCACGCGGCGCTCGATGATGCGCTCGCGATAGGCCGGGCGGTTCTGCTCCAGGCGAACGCCGTTCGGACCGATCCGCACGTCAACGCCCTGGGCGGACGCCGTGCCGGTGCCGAGGAAAGTCAGCCCGGCCACAGCCAGGACACCGAGAATCGTACGCATTGTTGCCTCTTCAAGAATTGGTTATCCGGGGCAGTTAACGGCTGAGCCTCGGAGGCGTTCCGTTGCGAAGCCATTCACCAGACGCCATGGTGAAGCCAATGTTAAGCCGGGAGGGGACCAATGAACGACCGGGAGCGCGAGAATCGCGAAGCCTCCGAGGCCCGTGAGGCGCTGGAGCGCGTACAGCGGGATACGGAAACCCTGGGCTCCTCGGCGCTTGCCCGCATGGGCCGGCGGGCGGGCGATCATTTCGGCGCCAAGGACGCCATGGATCCGGAGGGCGGCACGGACCCGATCGAGCTCTGGGGCCGGCGCATCGGGCGCATCCTGTCCCTGATCGGCGTCGTGGTCCTCGGCTTCTGGCTCCTCGTTCAGCTCGACATTCTGTAAGACCATGACCGATCTCGCCGCCCTTCAGGCCCCCTCCCTCGACGACATGGAAGCCCTGGCGCAGGACGCCTATGCCCGCCTGCCGGAGGCGTTTCGCGCCCTGTGCGAGGGCGTGGTGATCCGGGTCGAGGATTTTCCCGATGACGAGACCATGCGTGAGATGGGCTGCGAAACGCCCTTCGATCTTTTAGGCCTCTTTCGCGGCATCGGCCTCGCTCAGGGCGGCGCCATGATGCAGACGGGGCAATTTCCAAACATGGTCTGGCTCTACCGCCGCCCGATCCTCGATTACTGGGCCGAGCACGAAGAAACCTTAGGATCCATCGTCACCCACGTGCTGGTCCACGAGATCGGCCACCATTTCGGCCTCTCCGACGAGGACATGGAAGCCATCGAGGCGGCGGCTGGCTAATCCCCTGCCGCAACCTCCTACCTGTGAAGCTCACGCATGGATCAGAACGCCGTTCGGCTCACTCCGCAGAGTGTAGCGGCCCTCAACGAAGTGGCTGCATTCCTGGCTTTGGACGATTTCGGTCCCAAGGGATCTGACGGTTTGCCGGAGAATATGGCACCTGGATCCGTCGATTGCGTCATCCTGGCAGGCAATTGCGTTCTCGAGACAGCCGAGGGTGCGTTTCGTGCCATGAAGGGCGGTGTCAGCCCCAAACTCTTGATCACGGGCGGCATCGGTCACGCAACGGAGGTTCTGCGCCGGAAGGTTGCAAGGCATCCGGCCTATCGAGCCGTGGTCACGGAGGCACGAACTGAGGCTCACATTCTTGCAGACATCGCCGAGCGGTTCTGGAGCATTGACCGCTCAAGCATTCTCATCGAGCCGGATTCCACCAACAGCGGCGAGAACGCCCGGCTCTCGCTTAAGGTTCTGGAGAATGCCGGCCTGCCGGTGAGAACGATCCTGCTCATCCAGGACCCGACCATGCAAAGGCGGGCCGATGCCACATTCCGTCACGTCTGGAGCAATCGCGCTGACCTGACGGTCCTCAACTGGCCGACATTCACCCCTCGCGTTCGCCTGGCCAAAGAGGAGCTTCAATTCGACCTGAATGGGATTGCCGGATTGTGGTCGATGGACCGCTTCCTGGCCCTCGTCATGGGAGAGATCCCCCGTTTGCGCGACGCCCCTCACGGCTATGGCCCCAAAGGCAAGGGCTTCATTGCGCATGTGGACATTCCTGAACCCATCGAAGCAGCCTATGCGCAATTGGAGAACAGCTTGGCCAGCCATTCTGTAAGACACTAAGTCATCATGCGGCTATCGTTGCCCTAGCCGATCTAGGAACCCTTTGGTATGAGGCACCTGAAAAGCGGCTCAGGCGCCGCCTGAAGGATTGAGGACCATGGACAAGTTCACCGTGCTGGAAAGCGTCGCGGCGCCGCTGCGGATCATCAATATCGACACCGATATGATCATCCCCAAGCAGTACCTGAAGACGATCAAGCGCACGGGGCTCGGCACCGGCCTGTTCTCGGAAATGCGCTACCGCGAGGACGGCTCGGAGAACCCGGATTTCGTCCTCAACCAGCCGGCCTACCGCAATGCCAAGATCCTGGTGGCGGGCGACAATTTCGGCTGCGGCTCGTCCCGCGAGCATGCTCCCTGGGCGCTGCTCGATTTCGGCATCCGCTGCGTGATCTCCACGAGCTTCGCCGACATTTTCTACAACAACTGCTTCCAGAACGGCATCCTGCCGATCAAGGTGTCGCCGGAAGACCTGGAGAAGCTCTTCGACGATGCCAGCCGCGGGGCCAACGCGACGCTCACCGTCGACCTGGAAAAGCAGGAAATCCGCGGCCCTGACGGCGGCTCCATCACCTTCGACATCGACCCGTTCAAGAAGCACTGCATGCTCAACGGCCTCGACGGCATCGGCCTGACTATGGAAAAGGCCTCCGCCATCGACACCTTCGAGAAGAAGCTCTCGGAACGCGCCTGGGCTTAAGATATCATCCTCAGTGACAGGGGATGACCGATGACGAAAGCCAAGCCTAAGGTCCTCAGCCGTGCCGATTGGGCGACTCACCCCGACCTTTTCTGGAAAGGCCATGTCGAGGGCCACGCCCTCGGCACCGGCGCGACCGTGCTCTTCTATTCCACGGAAGAAGTCGGCGGCGGGCCCAAATGGCACGTCCATCCCTACGACGAGATCTTCATCATCCGTGAGGGGCGGGCGCTTTTCACCGTGGGCGACGAGCGCTTCGAATGCGAAAAGGGTCAGGTGGTTTTCGGCCCGGCCCATGTTCCGCATAAGTTCGTCAACCTCGGCCCAGGGCGGCTGGAGACCACCGACGTTCATGTGAGCGACCGCTGGATCCAGTGCAATCTGCCCGATCCGGAGATCGAGGCCGGCTGAGCCGAGGATGCCTTATGACGAAAGCGTGAGGTGCGGCTCCGTTTTCACAAGATTAACCAAATTCCCTGCAAGGTGCGGCGCATGAAGAATCTCCTTGCCCCCACTCTGTTCGTTCTCGCAGGCCTTGGCCTTGCCACCCCAGCCATGGCCCAGGCCGATTTCGGCTCATGCCTTGCCGGCCTGAGATCCCAGGCCGCCGCCAAGGGCATTTCCGGCCAGGCTTTCGATGTCGCGACCCGCGGCGTCACCCCGGATCTGACCATCCTTGACCTCATGAGCAACCAGCCGGAGTTCAAGACGCCGATCTGGGACTACCTCGCGGCCCTCGTCGACGAAGAGCGGGTGCAGGACGGCCGCACGGCCATGCGGCAATGGGGCCAGGCCCTGGCCTCGGCGGAGGCCCGCTTCGGCGTCGACCGCCACGCGATTGCCGGCGTCTGGGGCGTGGAGTCGAATTTCGGCAAGGATATCGGCGGCCGGCCGCTCGTGCAGTCGCTCTCGACGCTGGTCTGCTATGCGCCCCGCCGCAATGATTATTTCAAGGGCGAGCTGATGGCGACGCTCAAGATCGTGCAGGACGGGGACATCAACCCGGCAGCCTTGCGCGGCTCCTGGGCCGGCGCCTTCGGCCACACCCAGTTCATGCCCTCCACGTTCCAGCGCCTCGCCGTCGACGGCGACGGCGACGGGCGGCGCGACATCATGGCCTCCGTGCCGGATGCGGTGCATTCCACGGCCAACTTCCTCAAAAAAGCCGGCTGGGTGAATGGGTTGCCCTGGGGCTACGAGGTACGCCTGCCCGCAAACTTCAACGCTGGCCTTGCCGGACGCAAGAACAAGAAGCCGCTGAGCACCTGGGCCGCCATGGGCGTGCGCCGCGTCGATGGGCGTCCGCTCGAGGGTGGTTATGCTGCCGGCATCATCATCCCGGCGGGCGCGAACGGCCCGGCCTTCATCGTCACCAAGAATTTTGATGCGGTCTATTCCTACAACGCCGCCGAGTCCTATGGGCTCGCCATCGCGCTGCTCGGCGACCGCATGAAAGGCCTGCCCGGCATCCAGACCGCCTGGCCCACGGACGATCCGCCGCTGTCGCGCGCCCAGCGCCGCGAGCTGCAGACCCTCCTCACCGCCCGCGGCTACGATGTGGGCGAGCCGGACGGCAAGATCGGCTCCAAGACCCGCGAGGCCATCAAGGACGTGGAGCGCCGCATCGGCCTCGAGCCGCGCGGCCGGCCCGGCGGCAAGGTGCTGCAGGCCTTGAGAGGCTAAGGCTCTGCCAGCCATTCGCTGGTTGCGGTGGCGATGCGTTTGGAGTTGAACTGCTCCCATGCTCATCGCCATCCTCACCGACATCCACGGCAACCGCGAAGCGCTCTCCGCCTGCCTCGCCCACGCGCGCCTGCTCAAGGTCGACCGCTTCGTCTTCCTCGGCGATTATGTGGGCTATGGGGCCGATCCGGCCTGGGTCGTGGATACGATCAGGACCATGGTGGACCAAGGCGCCGTCGCGCTGCTGGGCAACCACGATGCGGCCATCGATGGCCCTGACGAGGACATGAACAGCACGGCCCGGCAGGCGATCCAGTGGACCCGCGGCCAGCTCGGGCCCGAGCAGCGCCGGTTCCTGGCCGATCTTCCGCTCATCCATGAGGACGGCAACGTCCTCTACGTCCATGCCAACGGCTATGCCCCGCGCAACTGGGACTACATGGACGGACCCATGGAGGCCATCCGCCACTTCTCCCGGGTCGAGGCGCACATCACCTTCTGCGGCCATGTGCATGTGCCCATGCTCTACCACATGAGCACCACCGCGAAGGTGGGCAGCTTCTCGCCGGTGGCCGACAACGACATCCCGCTGCTGCCGACCCGCACATGGCTTGCCGTCATCGGCGCCGTCGGGCAGCCGCGGGACGGGGTGGCGGCGGCGAACTACGCGGTCTTCGACACGGCCCGCCAGACCCTGCGCTATCTGCGCGTGCCCTATGACACGGCGACGGCCGCCCGCAAGGTGCGGGAGGCGGGCTTGCCTGAAAAGCTCGCGGTTCGTCTCGAACAGGGCCGCTGACGCATGCGTTGGCGTCTTGAGCCCGGCATGGTGATCAATGGTTTCACGCTGCAGGAGCACATCAGCACCGGCGGCATGGCGCTGGTCTGGACGGTGACCCGCGAGGATGATGCGACACCACTGATCATGAAGATCCCGCTGCTCCTCGACAGCGACGATCCTCTCCCCATCGTCTGTTTCGAGACCGAGCAGATGATCATGCCGCGCCTCACCGGGCCGCATGTGCCGCGTTTCGTGGCGGCCGGGCCCCTCGATCCCATGCCCTATATCGTCATGGAGCGGATTCCGGGCGAGTCCCTCAAAAGCCGCCTCGACGAGGTGCCTTTGCCCTGGGCTGAGGTGGTGGCGATCGGCGCGAAGGTGGCCAAGGCACTGCACGACCTGCATCTGCAGAAGGTCATCCATCTCGACATCAAGCCAAGCAACGTGATGATCCGCGAGACGGGCGAGATCGTGCTCATCGATTACGGGTTCGCCCGGCACGAGCAATTGCCCGATCTTCTGGCCGAGGAGTTCCGTGAGCCCTTCGGCACCACGCCCTACATGGCCCCCGAGCAGGTGCTGCAGGACCGAGCCGATCCGCGCAGCGACCTCTTCGCGCTCGGCGTGATGCTGTATTTTTTCGTCACCGGCGAGCGCCCCTTCGGCAACCCGCGCGGCGGACAGATTCGCAAGCGCCTGTGGCGCGATCCGGTGCCGCCGCGGGCGCTCAACCCCGATTGCCCGCCCTGGCTGCAGGAGATCATCCTGCGCTGCCTGGAGGTTCACCCGCAGGACCGTTATGCGACGGCTGCCCAGCTGGCGCTGGACCTGGACAACCCCGACCAGGTGAAGCTCACCGAGCGAGCCGATCGGCTGGCCCGGGACAGCGGGATGAAGACCTTCCGACGCTGGCTCAAGGCAAGGAAAGCGCAGCCGCTCGAGACGCCGAACATCGTCGGGCAGCTCTCCCGAGCGCCCATCGTGCTTGCCGCCGTCGATCTCTCCCCCGGCAGCGAGGATCTGGCCGAAGCCTTACGCCTGATGGTCCAGCGCATCCTGTCGCTCGAGACCGAGGCGCGCATCGCCTGCGTCAACATCCTGAAGACCTCGCGCATCGCCGTCGACATCCTGGAGGATGCGGAGGGCAACAGCCTCCACGTTCAGCGCCTCGTGCAGCTCAAGCACTGGGGCTCGTCCTTGGGAGTTCCGGAGGAGCGGATCTCCTACAGCGTGCTGGAGGCCCCCGATCCGGCGGCGGCGCTCGTGGATTACGCCCGCCACAACAATGTGGACCACATCGTGATCGGCGCGCGAGCGTCCTCGGCGCTCCGGCGCTACCTCGGGAGCGTCTCGTCCCAGGTGGTCGCGGAGGCGCCGTGCTCGGTGACGGTGGTGCGGACACCCAAGGACCGGCGCGCGCAGAACGGCTGACCGGCTTTTCTGTCCGCTCGGGGCGGCGGAGGCTTGCAGGCCATGGAAATCCGTTGCTACGCTTGCGGCGACATCAAGGGATCTTTCATGATGCGCCAGCTTCTTTCCTCCGGTTCTCCCATGGAGAAGGCTTACGGATATTCGCGCGCGGTTGTGCAGGATCCCTGGGTCTTCATGGCAGGCACGACCGGGTATGACTATGAGACCATGCAGATCCCGGACGACGTGGTGCAGCAGACGCGCAACTGCTGGCGGACGATCGAGCGCTTCCTCAAGGAGGCAGGGTCCAGCCTCAAGGATATCGTTCGCGTGACCTATTATGCGACCGAGACGGACGATGCCGAGGCCATTCTCGCAATCTGCGGGGAGGTCCTGCGCGATATCCGTCCGGCAACGTCCTTCCTGGTCGTCAAATCGCTTTTCCTCCCCGAGATGAAAATCGAGATCGAGGTCACGGCTTTGAAGGGCTCCGCCTAACGATCAACGCGATGAAAGCTTGCCAAGCGGCCTGTTCGGCATTTTAAGAACCCTGCATCCGATCACAGCAGAACAGGGGTCTTCCCATGGCAACGCACAAGCTTCTCCTTCTCCCCGGCGACGGCATCGGCCCGGAGGTCATGCGCGAGGTCGAGAAGATTGTAGGCTGGTTCCGCAAGCGCGGCGTGGGGTTCGAGACCGAGACCGATCTCGTCGGCGGCTCGGCCTATGACGCTCATGGAGCGGCGATCTCGGAAGATGCCATGAAGCTGGCTCAAGCGGCCGATGCGGTGCTTTTCGGCGCGGTCGGCGGCGCGAAATGGGACAGCGTGCCTTACGCGGTGCGCCCCGAGGCGGGCCTGCTGCGCCTGCGCAAGGATCTCGGCCTGTTCGCGAATCTTCGCCCGGCGATCTGCTACCCGGCGCTGGCCGATGCCTCCTCGCTCAAGCGCGAGGTGGTGGAAGGCCTCGACATCATGATCGTGCGCGAGCTCACCGGCGGCGTCTATTTCGGCGAGCCGAAGGAGATCGTGACCCTGGAGGACGGCTCCCAGCGTGCCGTCGACACCCAGATCTATCACACCCATGAGGTGGAGCGCATCACGCGTGTCGCCTTCGATCTTGCCAAGAAGCGCCGCAACAAGGTCTCGTCGGCGGAAAAATTCAATGTGATGAAGACCGGCGTGTTCTGGCGCCAGGTGGTCACGCGCGTCCACAAGGCGGAGTTCTCCGACGTCGAACTCGAGCATGTGCTCGCCGACAACTGCGCCATGCAGCTCGTGCGCTATCCCAAGCAGTTCGACGTGATCGTCACCGACAACCTCTTTGGCGATATCCTGTCGGATATTGCGGCGATGCTCACCGGCTCGCTCGGCATGCTGCCCTCCGCATCGCTCGGTGCCGAGGATCCGGCCACCGGCCAGCGCAAGGCGCTTTACGAACCGGTCCACGGCTCGGCGCCGGATATCGCCGGCAAGGGATTGGCTAATCCGATCGCGATGATCGGCTCCTTCGGCATGGCGCTGCGCTATTCCTTCGGTCTTCTCGACGAGGCGGATCGTCTCGACAAGGCCATCGCCAACGTGCTGGCCTCCGGCACCCGCACCAAGGACATCGCCGGCCCCGGCATGAACGCAGTGGGCACGCAGGATGTGGGCGATGCCATCGTCAAGGAACTGGAAGCTCTCGCGTAAAATGACAAAAGCCCGGATTGCTCCGGGGCTTTTTTACTCAGAGGCCTTAGCGAATCGACCCGGTCGAATCGATGTCCGAGAACGGGTTGCGCGCGCCCACGAATGGCCCGCCGATCGGATCGGGCAGGGAGCCCTCGCCGAAGCGGTCGCGCTGATGGCTCCAGGGCGGGTTCGCCACGGACGAGATCATCGGCGCCGTGACGTAGCGGTTGAGCGTGCCCGGCTGGGCCACGGGACCGGGATCGAGGAAGCTGCGGGGCTGCACGCGAAGAACGAGGGGACGGTCCTGAGCCTGCGCGTCCGCCACCATCGAGACGGTCGTGAGCGCAGCCAGGGAAGCCAGACCCAGAAGGGCGAAGCGGCGCATGGGTAAACCTCCAGGGGTGACGCCGGCTTGATGGGCCGGGCGCCGTCGATACGTGTGAAGACTGTCAGAACAAGCCAGCCTCGCTTAAATGGTTCCGTGAGGTCATGGTGTTCACTGCAAGGTGAGAAGGACAGCGTGCGATGGAGCACAAGCGCGAAGAGCGGGAAGGCCTTGAAGGCAAGGACGGCTTAAGCCTGCTGGGCGATGTGCCCCTCGTGGCCGAGACGCCCGAGGAGCTTCTCGATGATGAGACGACGCCGATCGCGCGTTTCTTCGTGCGCAACAACGGCCTGCTGCCGGAGCCGGTGATGGATGCGGACGGCTGGACCTTCACGGTTGACGGCGAGGTGGAGCACCCGCTGAGTCTGTCGCTCGCGGATCTCAAGAGCCGCTTCCCGCACAAAACCTTCCGCATGGTGCTCGAATGCGGCGGCAATGGCCGCTCGTTCTTCGAGCCGAAGGCCGAAGGCAATCCCTGGACCAACGGCGGCGTCGGCTGCGCGGAATGGACGGGCGTGTCCCTGGCCGACGTGCTGCGCGAGGCGGGTCTGAAGGAGAGCGCACTCTTCACCGGCCATTTCGGTGCCGATCCCGACAAGCATGGTAGCCGCGAGCATCAGGCCATGTCCCGCGGCGTGCCCATCGCCAAGGCCCTGGAGGAGCACACGCTTCTGGTCTGGGGCATGAACGGCGAGCCGCTGCCCTTCATCCATGGCGGTCCCTTGCGCCTCGTCGTGCCGGGGTGGCCCGGATCGTTGAGCCAGAAATGGCTCAAGCGCATCTGGGTTCGCGACCGGGAGCATGACGGGCCGGGTATGACAGGCTTGTCCTATCGCCTGCCGGTCCGCCCCCTGGCGCCGGGCTCGGACGGCAGGGACGTGGAGAACCGCATCATCGAATCGATGCCGGTGCGCAGCATCGTCACGGCACCGGCCGATGGCAGCCGTTATCCGGCGGGCACACGCAGTCTCGCCATTCGCGGCGCGGCCTGGGCGGGAGACGACGCGGTGGCGCGGGTCGAGGTGACCCTCGACGGCGGCGCGACCTGGACCGAGGCCGCGATGACGCCGCCGCGCAACCGCTACGACTGGACACGCTGGCAGGTGTCACTCGCCCTGCCTGAGGATGGATTTTACGAGATCTTTGCCCGTGCCACAGACTCGACAGGGCGGGCGCAGCCCTTCCGCGCCGCGAACTGGAATCCGAACGGCTATGGCTGCAACGTCATGCACCGGGTGGCGGTTACGGTCGGGCCGGAGGTTTGACGGAGACGGAGGCCGTGCGGGCAACAGGGCCGCAAGCCTCGGTCCGGCTGCGTTCGGCCTTGGCGAAGACCGCCTTGAGGGATGGGCTTGAGCCGCCGGCCAGTGTCATCCCGTCGATGAAGCACGCCAGCTGCGCATCGTCGGGCGTGGAAGATCCGCAGAGCCAGCCCTGGAAGCTGAATTCTGTCTCCGCATCCGCAAACCGGAAGGCCTGACAGGCCTGCTCGCCCTTGGCCGCAAGAGTCAGGGGAGCGGCCTCGAGGGTGCCGAACTTCGTCGCCACCGACCGGCCCTGGCCCTGATGCGCCACGGCCAGGCCCGCACGGGCGGCCCGGCGCACGATGTCGATGTAGAAGCTGCCCGCCGTCTCAGGCGCACCCTGCACGAGGGAGACCTGGGCGTAACGGAAGTCGCCGAAGCGACCGAGGACGAGGGTATCCTCCCGCGCGCCGTTCGTGTGCTGGCGCGCCTCCGTGGTGACGGGACCCGGAGCGCCCGTAAGAGCATAGGGAGCCGGGGCGGCCGGGACCGGTTTCCAGGCCGGTGCGGGCGCGACCAGGACGGAAGAGGGCACCGTCTTCTCGCGCTCGGTCGGGCGGCGGGCCGGCTCCAGCTGCAGGGCCAGATAGGCAAGCCCTGCGATACTGCAGACGGACATCAGGATCACCCGCAGCCAGGATGGCCCCTTACGCCTCAGGCGACGGGCCGGGCGCTCCTCGACCCAGTCGGCGAGATCATCCTCGTCCCATTCGGCATAGCCTGCCCTCGGCATCGCGCCACCACTCACGTCGACGGATCACGTCATCACCATGTTCTACCGTGACACTGGCCAGGGTTCGAAAGGTTTTGCTAAGCAAGGTAAACCAAAGCTTGAAGCGCTGAGCTCCGATGCCCGAGACTGCTGTCCGCCTTGCCAATTTCGAAGACGCGGCCGATATCGCGGCGCTGATCCGCGCCTTGGATCTGCACTATGTCGGCCCTGAGGTCGCGCAGCCCCTTGAGCCTACGCTGGTCATGGTCGAGCGTTCGATGCGCGAACAGGAGGGCACCCGCTATGCCCTTGCCTACCGGGATGGGCGCCCGGTGGGCCTCGCCTGCTTCGCCGTGCTGCGGCCCGGCTTCAAGCTGTCGGGGCTTCTCTTCGTCAAGGAACTCTTCGTCGAGAGGGAGGTCCGGGGCCAGGCGGTGGGGCTGGTGCTGATGCGCTGGCTGGCGGATCATGCCCGGGCGCAGGGCCTCACCCGCATCGACCTCACCACGGATGGCACCAACACGGGCGCTCAGGCGTTCTACGAGCGCCTCGGGGCCGAGCGAATGAACAAGGTCTTCTACCGCTTCAATCTCTCGACCGATGTGCTGACGGGCGATTGACCGCGCGAGCCCAAGGAAACGCTTGACGAAAGCGTGTCTTTGGTGTGTTTGTGGCGGGATCAAAGCCGCAACCAGGCTTTGGATGGACGATGGCAATGGCGCTGCTCACCCACACGACGAGCAAAACGAAAACCGCCACGACGGCTGTGAAAACAGCCGAATAAGCCTCGTCGTCCCCGGTCCTCTCTCCCACGGGGCGAGAGGCAGCACCCGAGCAGGGTTTTCAAGATCTCCGGGGAGAGCCACAATAGGAGAAGTCATATGGGTTTCAAGATCGCCGTCGTCGGTGCGACCGGCAATGTGGGCCGCGAGATGCTGAGCATCCTTGCCGAGCGGGCCTTCCCGGCCGATGAGGTGGTGGCGCTGGCCTCCCGCCGCAGCCAGGGGTCGGAAGTCTCCTTCGGCGACCGGACGCTCAAGACAAAGACCCTCGACACCTATGACTTCTCCGACGTCGATATCTGCCTCATGTCCGCCGGCGGCGAGGTCTCCAAGGAATGGTCGCCGAAGATCGCAGCCCAGGGCGCCGTCGTGATCGACAACTCCTCCGCGTGGCGTTACGACCAGGACGTGCCGCTCGTGGTGCCCGAGGTGAATGCCGAGGCCCTGCGCGACATGAAGAAGGGCATCATCGCCAACCCGAACTGCTCGACGGCGCAGCTCGTGGTGGCCCTCAAGCCGCTCCATGACCGCGCCACCATCAAGCGCGTGGTGGTGGCTACCTACCAGTCCGTTTCCGGCGCCGGCAAGGACGGCATGGACGAGCTCGACCGCCAGACCAAGGCGCTCTATTCGCTGCAGGACGTGCAGGAGAAGAAGTTCCCCAAGCGCATCGCCTTCAACCTGATCCCGCACATCGACACGTTCATGGAGGACGGGTACACGAAGGAAGAGTGGAAGATGATGGTCGAGACAAAGAAGATTCTCGACCCGAAAATCAAGCTCACCGCCACCTGCGTGCGCGTGCCGGTCTTCATCAGCCACTCGGAAGCCGTGAACGTGGAGTTCGAGAACCCGATCTCCGCCGACGAGGCCCGCGACATCCTGCGGTCGTCGCCCGGTGTCATGGTTGTCGATAAGCGCGAGCCCGGCGGCTACATCACCCCGCACGAGGCCGCCGGCGAAGACGCCACCTACATCTCCCGCATCCGCGAGGACATTACGGTGGAGAACGGCCTGTCGTTCTGGTGCGTGTCCGACAACCTACGCAAGGGCGCGGCGCTCAACGCGATTCAGATTGCAGAGTCCATGGTCAATCGTGGCCTGCTGAAGCCGAAGAAGCAGGCGGCGTAAGCAGCTCACTCATCACAATGAAAAGGCCGCCTCCGGGCGGCCTTTTTGCTTCCAGCATCAGATGGCGGTCAAGCGGTCCCGGACAAGGCTTCGCGATAGCTGAAGAAGTCGAAATCCGCCGGGAATGCGCGCCCGGTCATGTCGTGCGCGGCCATGCCCACGAAGGCTCCCGTGAAGGAACCGTGGGCGCCTGGTCCCGCCTCGTCGGACAGGATGCTGGCATCGAGAACCGGGCCGACCGGATTCCAGGTTACGCCGTCCTTGGACCAGCGGAATTGCAGCTCCGCCAGGCGCACATCGACGCCGAGATGAATCGGACCCTCCGGCAGGAGCAGGTCGCTCTCCAGGGCATAGGTCATCAACGCGTCGGGATGATCCCCGAGGCATGAGATGACCTGCAGCACGCGCCGTCCGTCGTCATCGGCGGACACTGCCAGGTAATGGAAGCGGGCGCGGTCGTAGTAGCAGATCAGGCCTGCCAGCTGCTGGTAGGTTTCAGGCTGGAACTCCAGCGATGTTTCGGCCGAGTAGACCCAGGAGGTCTGGCGGCGGGCCACCAGGGCCTGCTCGAACCAGCTGCCGATCGACTCGCGTCCATAGAGGCGCAAAAAGCCCGGGCGCGCCGAGAGCGAGAAGATCCGCCCCGGCTCCGGCGTCCGCAGCCACTGGAACGGGGAGGGCAGTTCGGCCTCGTCGAAATCGTGGCGCTCGGGCTCCGGCGGGAACGGATGCGGCGGAAGATCCGGCCCTTCGATCTGGAGCGCGGGCACCTGCCCGCCATGGGCTAGGTGGAGCCAGCCGTCCTCGCCCCAGACCACCCGCTGGATGGCCGTCTCGCGGCCCAGAGGCGAGCGCCGAGTTCCCAGCAGGGGGCGGCTGCACAGATGGGTGTGGAACACCTCCCCGGTGGACGTCTCCACATAGAAGCCGTGGCCTGCGCGCTGGAGCGGCGCGTCCGGCGCGTCCTTGCTGGTGATGAGATGGGTGTTGGGGTGAAGCTCGTAAGGTCCGTCGATGGTTTTTGAGCGCGCCATCGTGACCGCATGGTTGTAGGCGGTGCCGCCTTCGGCCACGGTCAGGTAATACCAGCCGTTGCGCTTCCAGAGATGCGGCCCTTCGACGAGACCGAGCGGAGAGCCCTTGAAGATGTTCTTGATCGGGCCGACGAGGCGCTGCTCCGTCGGCGAGTACTCCTGCAGCAGGATGCCGTCGAAGGAGCTGCGGCGGCGGCGATGATCCCACACCATATTGACGAACCACTTGCGGCCGTCATCGTCGTGGAACAGCGACGGGTCGAAGCCCGAGGAATTCATATAGCTGGGGTCGGACCACGGACCCTCGATGGACGGTGCGGTGACCAGATAATTGTGCGTGTCCTTGAAGTTGCCGAGGCGCCGCTTCACGTCGGTGTAGATCAGCCAGAACAGGCCATCCGCATAGGTGAGCGCCGGCGCCCAGACGCCGCAGCTGTCCGGGTTGCCCCGCATGTCGAGCTGGGATTGGCGGTTCAGCGGACGGCCAGCCAGTCGCCAGTTCACCAGATCGCGCGAGTGGTGGATCTGCACGCCCGGATACCATTCGAAGGTCGAGGTTGCGATGTAGTAATCGTCGCCGACCCGGCAGAAGGCCGGGTCCGGGTTGAAGCCCGGCAGGATGGGGTTGCGAATGATGGCCATGGATCTTTCCGGGGAACCAACGGAAGGGCGAGAAACCGTGTGAGCGGCCGAGAGATCCTAGCCTTTGACCTCGCGGGCGGAAAACATCGACACGCGTTCCGGCATGTCTTCCACGGCTGGCCTGAACTCGCCGGTCTCGGGATCGCGCACCATCAGCACGCCGCTGGCGACGCCGAAATAAGCGCCGTGGAGCTGCAGCTTGCCGCGCTCCACCAGGATACGCACGCACGGGAACGTCATCAGGTTTTTCAGGCTGTTCTCGATGGCGGCGAGCTCCAGCCGCGGCAGATATTCTTCCAGGTTGCCGTCATGGGGCCCCAGCCGCTCGCCGGCGGGCTTGATCAGGTTCATCCAGCGGCCGATGAAATCGCCCGGGGAGAGCGGGGCGGTCTCGTCGGCAAAGGCGCGCACGCCGCCGCAGCGGGCATGGCCCAGCACCACGATGTGCTTCACGCGCAGCGCCTGCACGGCGAATTCGAGGGCCGCGGAGGTGCCGTGATAATCGCCGCCGGTCTCGTAGGGCGGCACGAGGTTCGCCACGTTGCGCACCACGAACAGCTCGCCGGGGCTCGCGTCGAAGATGACTTCGGGCGACACGCGGCTGTCGCAGCAGCCGATCACCATCACCTCCGGCGACTGGCCTTTTTCCGCAAGCGCCTCGAAGCGGTTCTTCTCGCGCGGGAAGCGCTCGTCGAGAAACGCGCGATAGCCGTCGGTCAGGCGAACTGGGAACATGGGGTCACTCCTATCGTCAGGGACTTATAGGTCGCCGGTCCGCAAGCCTCAACGGGGTCGAGGCGGTCAAAAGTGGTCGGAGCGGATGACCTGCACGTCGGAGATGGTGACGATGCCGATATGACGGGCCACCACCGCATAGACCTCGTCGAGAACGGGATCGAGCCGGGCCGGGTCGGTGATGCAGATCACCATCATCATGCGGCCCGCATCGCCCGCGAGCCCTTCGCTGCTCCAGAGGCCGTCATGGCCGCGGCCGGCGAGGGCGGGCACCACCGTGTAGCCCGTCACCTGGGCGCGGTCGAGACGATCCAGGAGCCGCCGGAGAGCCGGATATTCGACGACGATCTCGATGCGCTTCTTCGGATGGGTCTGCATGATCGTTTCCTCCGCGAGAGCGCTACTCTGCCACGAGACCGGCCAGGGCCAGATAGAGGGGGATCCCAAGGGACAGATTGAACGGAAAAGTCACCCCGAGCGAGAGGGTGAGATAGATGGCGGGCTTCGCCTCCGGCAAGGCGAGACGCATGGCGGCCGGAACTGCGATGTAGGAAGCCGAAGCTGCGAGCGTCACGAACAGGGCAGCTCCCCCTAAGGAGAGCCCCAGCGGCCAGATGGCGAGGGTGGCGAGCGCTGCGCTGATCAGCGGCATGACGATGCCGAAGCCCAGCACCGGCGCCGAGAGATGGCGCGCGCCCTCGCGCATGCCGCGCCCCGCCACGAGGCCCATGTCGAGCAGGAACAGGCACAGCACGCCGCGGAACGGATCGACGATGAAGGGTGCAATCATCCCTAGGCCCTTGGGACCGGTGGCCCAGCCGATGAGGAATGAGCCCACCAGCATCACCACCGAGCCGTTGAGGCCGACCTCATGCAGAAGAGGCCCAAGCCCCTCGTTTCCGTTCCTCGTCGGCTGTCTACTGCGGGCGAGCAGCAGCGCGGAGAGAATGGCGGGTGTTTCCATCACGGCCGCCACGGCGACGATGTAGCCCTCGAAGGGCAGGTTCTGCCCGCGCACGATCTCGGTCGCGGCAATGAAGGTGACGATGGAGATCGAGCCGTAATGGGCCGCCACCGCGGCCGCATCCATCGTGGAGAGGCCGGAGACCGCACGCAGGATCATGAAGCCGATGACCGGCAGGGCGAAGGACAGGGCGATTCCCACTCCCATCACGCCGATCATGCGAAGGGTGATGCCGTTGGCCGCCACCTCCACCCCGCCCTTGAAGCCGATGGAGAGCATCAGGTAGAGCGCGAGCGTCTTGGCCACCGCCTCGGGCACCGTGAGGTCCGAGCGTGCGAGCGCTGCGGCCAATCCCAGGGCGAAGAACAGCACCATGGGCGACAGCAGATTTTGGGCGGCGAGGTTGACAAGACTCACGGCAACAAACCCGTATGTGCGGAGAGAGGGATTAGGACAGAGAAGCCTCTGGCATCATGCCGTCAGTTCCGCCAGGCGCACGAGCTCCACATTGGCCCCGCAGAGCAGCACGCCGACGCGCTCACCCGGCTGGGGCGTGTAGGCACCTGACATCAGCGCGGCCAGCGCCGCCGCGCCGCCGGGCTCGGACGCGATGCGGTAGTCGCGCCAGAGCAGCCTTTGCGCGTCGCGGATGGCCGCATCGGTGACCAGCGCCACGTGATCGACGCTCTCACGGCAGACCTCGTAGACCAGATCGCCGGTGTTCTTGGCGCCGAGCGAATCGGCCGCCACCGAATCGATCTCCACGTCGACCGGGCCGCCGGCTTCAAGCGCTGCATGGAGCGCCCGCGAGCCTTCCGGCTCCACGCCCACCACCTTCACGCGGCCGGCCCACCAGCTCGCGACACCGCTGATGAGGCCGCCGCCGCCCACCGCGATGAGCACCGTGTCGAGGGCAGGGCCGTCCTGCTCCCATTCCAGCGCCGCCGTGCCCTGGCCGATCATGGTGCTTTCCGCAGCAAAAGGATGGATGCGCAGGGCGCCCGATTCCGCAACGAAGCGGTCGCAGGCTTCCTGGGCGTCGGCGTAGCGTGCGCCGCCGATCACCACCTCGGCGCCGTGCGAGCGGATGACCGCGATCTTCGCGGGGCTCGAGATCTCCGGCACGAAGATGCGGGCCTTCACGCCGAGCCGGCTCGCCGCATAGGCCACAGCGGCTCCATGGTTTCCGCCGGAGGCTGCCGCCACGCCGGCGGACGGCACCTCCTGCGACAGGAGAGCGTTGAAGGCGCCGCGCGTCTTAAACGAGCCGGCGTGCTGCAGGAACTCGAGCTTCAGGCTCACCGGCCCGTCATGGCCGAAGGCATTTCCCAAGTGCAGGACCGGGGTGCGGCGCACGTACGGGGCGATGCGGGCATGGGCGGTTTCGATCTCGGCGCGGGTGATGGTCATGAGCTGCGCAGCGTCCAGATGGCGACCGGCAGGCCTTGGGCGTCGCGGCCGAGCGGGTCGGGAAAGGGTTGTCCTCCACCTCTCGCGATATCCAGCGCCACGGTCAACCCCGCGAGCGCATCGAGCAGATCGTCCTGCGCCGCTCCGCGCGGCGGCGATGCGTGGATCAAGCCCTCGGGCAGGAGACCGGACCGGCTGAGAAGCCCGCGCCGCAGGGCCATCCCCGGCCCATAGGGCGTGCCCTTGACCTTCTTCGGCTGTTCGAGAGCCTGACGGCCGTTCAGCGCCCAGAACGCGAGTTCCGGATGCACTTCGTAGACGCGCGTCGTCAGGTCGGGCCGGGCGCGCAGCAGGGCGTCGATCTCGCGGATCTTGGGAAAGATCGCAAAGCCCTGGCGCGAGACTTTCCGGGGCGGCTCGGAGGTGGCGGCTGCGATTGCGCAGGCGTCCCCATAATCCTCTGCCTCCACGGCGCGGCGCGAGGGAATGGCGAAGACGGAGGATTGCCGCTGCCCGAGGAGCGGACGGATCAGCTGCTCCGGCAACCGCCCCGAGCCTTGGGTTGTCTCGGGCAGGCCGATGGGCATGTCGACGGCGATGACGGCGGGCTGCTCCGGGGCATCCGCGATGGCGGCAAACGCCGGAGCCGTCATGATGCGGTGGGTGTGCGGATCGTCCACACGCATCAGCACCGCGATCCACCCGGCCCGGCAGCCATCGACTCCTGCAACCCACATTCGTGTCTCCTCCACCTGTCATCCCCGGCGAGCCGCAGGCGAGGGAAGGGGATCCACCCGCACGCTTAGCGCTACGGATTCCCTTCCCCTCCGCTGACGCTCCGGCCGGGAATGACACTGTTCTTCAACCTCGGCCACGATTAAAACCAGTCTGCCGTTTTAAGGAAAAGCCATGACCGCCATCCGCCCGCGCCGCAGCGCGCTCTACATGCCGGGCTCCAACGCCAGAGCCATCGAGAAGGCGAAGACGCTGCCCACGGATGTTGTGATCTTCGACCTCGAGGACGCGGTGGCGCCGGACGTGAAGGCTGTAGCGCGCGAGCAGGTCTGCGCGGCGGTGCAGGCCGGCGGCTACGGGAGACGCGAGCTGGTGATTCGCATCAACGCCCTTGAGACACCCTGGGGCGAGGCGGATCTCGCGGCGGCCGTGGCGGCGGCGCCCGACGCGATCCTTGTGCCGAAGGTGTCGGCGGCGGAGACGCTCGCGGCTGTGGGCCTGCGCCTGCGCCGCTTAGGTGGCGCGGAGCGCACCCGGGTCTGGGCCATGATCGAGACGCCGCTTGCGATCCTGAATGCGGAATCGATTGCCAGTGCAGCCCGCGATGTGGACACGCGGCTCGACTGCCTTGTGATGGGCACGAACGATCTCGCCAAGGACACCCGCACACGGCTGCTGCCGGGACGGGCCGCGATGCTGCCCTGGCTCATGACGGCGCTTGCCGCCGCACGCGCCCATGGCATCGACATTCTCGACGGGGTCTACAACAATCTCTCCGATGCGGAGGGCTTCCGCACCGAGTGCGAGCAGGGCCGCGATGGCGGCTTCGACGGCAAGACGCTGATCCACCCGGATCAGATCGCCGCCGCCAACGAGATTTTCGCGCCGTCAACGGAGGAGGTGGAGAGCGCCCGCGCCATCGTGGCGGCCTTCGACCAGCCGGAGAATGCAGGCAAGGGCGCAATCAATCTCAACGGTCGCATGGTCGAGCGGCTGCATGCGGAGATGGCGCGGCGCGTGCTGGCATTGGCGCAGGTGATAGCGGAACGCACTTAAGCGTCATCCCGGACGAAGCGCAGCGTAGATCCGGGATCGTTGGACGAGTGTGGCACTACTAGCCCTCCTCCCCCTTTTGGGGAGGAGTTGGAGGTGGGGGTGCCGGCGCCACGTTCTGACATCTTGGCGCTCACACCCCCACCTTGGCCCTCCCCACAAGGGGGAGGGAAAATACGCGCTCTATCCTGCACCCGATCCCGGATCGGCTACGCCGTCCGGGATGACACTTCATGAAGAGACTAATCCCCCAGCGGCCGCGCCTCTTCCGGCAGCATGATCGGGATGCCGTCGCGGATCGGGTAGGCGAGCTTGGCGCGGCGGCTGATCAGCTCCTGGCGGGCCGCATCGTATTCCAGCGTTTCCTTGGTGAGCGGGCAGACGAGCAGCTCCAGGAGCTTGGGGTCGATCCGCGTCGCCTCCACGGCCTGGGGCGTCTCGGGTGTATCGGGAACCATCGTCGAAATTCCTATTGCAGGGTCGAGTCGGAGCCGGCGCTGCTGCGGGCCAGCTCGATCTCGGTGAGGGCGATGAGCACCTCCGCCCGTGACTTGAGATCGGGCGCTTCCAGCAGCGCCTGCTTCTCGCGGATCCCGAACGGGCTCATCATGCACAGCGCGTTCACGAGAGCCTCGTTGGGCGCCTCCTCGATGCCGCGCCAATCGACCTTCACATGCACGGCGTCGACGAAGTCGCGCAGAGCCTTCACCACGCCGGCGCGGTCGACCTCGGTCTCGCCGGCACGGGCCGTGAAGTCGGGCGTGAAGGGCTCGAAACTCACGCGGCAGCGGCGGAAGAGATCGATCGGCGGCAGCTCCTCCTCGATGCGGAAGCGCGCGACGCCGATCAGCGTGATCAGATAGCGTCCGTCGCCGGTCTCAGCGAATTGGGTGATGCGGCCGGCGCAGCCGACCTTGTAGAGCTTCGGCGCCGTCGCGTTGGGGTCATTGTCCGCGTCGGGCTGGACCATGCCGATGATGCGATCGGTTTTCAGCGCCTCATCCACCATCGCGAGATAGCGCGGCTCGAAGATGTTGAGCGGCATCTGCCCGCGCGGAAGAAGAAGCGCGCCGGGAAGGGGAAAGACCGGGATGACCGACGGGCAATCCTCCGGCCCTCGGTATACCGCGTTCATTCCCATTCCGATCTCCCCAAACTTGGGCGCGTCAGGAGAACAGGAGCGAGGAGAGCCTCCGCCGCCCTGCCAGCGTCATCTCGTCCATCGGGCCCCAGGCCTCGAAGAACTGAACGAGCTGCTTGCGCGCGCCGTCCTCGTTCCAATTGCGGTCGCGCCGGACGATTTCAAGGAGGTGATCGACAGCTTCTCCACGCCGCCCGCGGCCGTTCAACCCGATGGCGAGATCGAACCGCGCCTGATGGTCGCTGGGATCGGTCTCGACTTGGCGCTGGAGATCCGCGAGATCGCCGAGCGAGCCTGCCTGCTCGGCGAGTTCGATGGCCGCGCGGGCGCCGGCGATGGCCGGGTCGCCCGCCTTCGCCTGAGGCGCCATGGCGAGGAAGCGCTTGGCGCCTTCGAGATCGCCCACCTCCACATGAAGCTTCACGAGGGCGGCGAGCGCCGCGACATTCTCGGGATCCTGCGAGAGCACGGCAGCGTAGAGCTCGGCGGCTCCACCCATGTCGCCGGCGGCCGCCAGCTGGTCGGCCTCGGCCAGGATCTCCTCAACGGCGCTGGGGCCGAGCGGGCCCACCAGGCGCTCGATGAAGCCCTTGATCTGGCTTTCCGGCAGGGCGCCCATGAAGCCGTCCACCGGCTGGCCGCGCTGGAAGGCGAAGACCGCGGGAATCGATTGCACGCCGAGCTGGCCGGCGATCTGCGGATGCTCGTCGATGTTCATCTTCACGAGCTTCACTTTGCCGCCGGCGGCGCGCACGGCCTTTTCCAGGATCGGCGTCAGCTGCTTGCAGGGGCCGCACCAGGGCGCCCAGAAATCCACCAGCACCGGCTGCTGCATGGACTCGGCTAGCACGTCCTGGCGGAATGCCGCCGTGGTGGTGTCCTTCACCAGATCATCGGAGGGGGCGGGGTTGTCGGAGAGCATGCGATCCTCGAATCGAGAGAAGAACTTCCCTTAGATGGCCTTAGATGGGAGCTTAAGCGTTGTCTGGCAATTCCGCCGGCGGCTCCGGCAGGCGGAGAATGAGGGGGTCATGTCCCGTGGCGCGCAGGAACGCGACCAGATCCTCCCGCGACACCCCGGTGGTCATGGAATTGATGAGCGGATGGAAGTTCACCCGCTCGTGCTCCATGAGGTTGGCGTCGAGCACCATGGTGACCTTGCCGTCTGTGTCGTTCACCACCGCGAAGGCCGTGACGGAGCCGGGCTCCACCCCGAGCAGAGCGCGCAGCTGCTCGGCGGAGCCGAAGGACAGGCGGCCGGAGGCGCCGAGAACCTCGTGGGTGCGCTTGAGGTCGATGGCCGTGTCGTGCTTGGCGGAGATCAGGAAGAACCGCCCCTTCTTGTCCTTCACGAACAGGTTCTTGGAGTGGGCTCCCGGAATGCGTTCCTTGACGGAAGCCGACTCGGCCACCGTGAACACGGGCTCATGCTCCGTCGTCTCGGCCTGGATGCCGAGTTCCTGAAGGCGCTCCAAGAGTTCTTGCGGGGAGAGATGGACCAAGGCAGTTCTCCGAAAACCTGCTGCGCTTCTAGCGACCGGATGAAGCAGGCTCAAGGGCTCGTCCGAAAAGATCGCCAAGACCCTCTTGCAATGCGCCTCGTTTTGGGGCACATCAACGGCCTCGCAACGATGCCTCACGCATCGCGGAGCGCGGGTGTAGCTCAGGGGTAGAGCACAACCTTGCCAAGGTTGGGGTCGAGGGTTCGAATCCCTTCGCCCGCTCCAATTTCCGGAAACCCACCGGAACCACAAGAACCGCCTTCGGGCGGTTTTTTGTTGCCTGATCGAGACTTGCTCAATCCGTCCGTTTCGACAGGGGCAGAGAAATCGGCAGCGCATGGGACCGCTTCACCTGACCCAGGGCGAAGCTCGATTCGATCGACGCCACGCCGTCCAGGCGCGTCAGCTTGTCCTTGAGAAAGCGCTCGTAGGATTCGAGATCGCTCACCACGATCCGCAGCAGATAATCCCGCTGCCCGGTCATCAGGTAGCAATCGACCACCTCGGGCCAGCGGGCAACCGCCTGCGAGAAGCGGTCGAGATCGTCCTCCCGTTGCCGCTCCAGCTTCACCGAGGCGAAGACGCTGATCGGCAGCCCGACCTTGGCTTGGTCGATCACCGCCACATAGCCCTTCACGACTCCGGCCTCCTCCAGGAGGCGCACGCGCCGCGCGCAGGGGGAGGGGGACAAGCCAACCCGGTCTGCGATCTCCTGGGCGGTCATGCGGCCGTCCGCCTGCAACGCAGCGAGGATGCGGCGGTCAATATCGTCAAGCTTGCGATCTGCCATGATTCACCAAGAAGCGGCACATGATTGGTGAATCGAGTTAAAACATTCATCGCCATAGTGCCAATTTGATCTCGCCAGCCAAACGGACCGCATTAGACTTGTCCCAAGAAAAGGGAGGGACCCCATGGCTGACGCACGGCACCTGAGCATCTTGAAGGAACTCGAGCGCAAGGTGCTCTGGCTCTCCACCTGGACGATCCACAACGCCAATCACCTGCGCGCCAACGAGGACGGGATGAAGATCGGCGGGCATCAGGCCTCCTCCGCGTCCCTCTCAACCATCCTGGCGGCGCTCTACTTCTCGGTGCTGCGCCCCGAGGACCGGGTGGCGGTGAAGCCCCATGCCAGCCCAGTCTACCACGCGATCCAGTATCTCTTCGGCCGGCAGACCCGCGAGAAGCTCGAAAACTTCCGCGGCTACAAGGGCGCGCAGTCCTATCCCTCCCGCACCAAGGACATCGACGACGTGGATTTCTCCACCGGCTCGGTGGGCTTAGGGGTCGCCCAGACGCTGTTTGCCAGCCTCGTGCAGGATTACGTGAAGGCCCATGGCTGGATGAAGGATGCTCCTGAGGGCCGCATGATCTCGCTGGTGGGCGATGCGGAGATGGACGAGGGCAACATCTTCGAGGCCCTGCTCGAGGGCTGGAAACACGGCATCCGCAACACGTGGTGGATCATCGACTACAACCGCCAGAGCCTGGACGCGGTGATTCGCGAGGGCCTGTGGCAGCGCTTCGAGGCGCTGTTCCGCAATTTCGGCTGGGACGTGGTGGTGCTCAAGCACGGCTCCCTCATGCAGGCGGCCTTCAAGGAGCCCGGCGGCGAGAAACTGCGCGATTGGATCGATTCCTGCCCGAACCAGCTCTATTCGGCTCTGACGTATCAAGGCGGTGCCGCGTGGCGCAAGCGCCTGCTCGACGATCTGGGCGACCAGGGGCCGGTGACCCGCCTCATCGAGAAGCGTTCGGACGAGGAACTCGCCGAACTCATGGCCAATCTCGGCGGCCATGACCTGCCGAGCCTGCTCGACGCGTTCGAGAAGGCTCGGCAGCACGACCGGCCGGTCTGCTTCCTGGCGTACACCATCAAGGGTTTCGGGCTGCCGCTCGCCGGCCACAAGGACAACCATTCCGGCATGCTGACGCCCTCCCAGATGGAGGCTTGGCAGAAGACGCAAGGGGTTCGCCCCGGCCATGAATGGGACAAGTTCGAGGGGCTAAAGGTGCCGCAGGCCGAGGTCGAGCGCTTCCTGAGCGCGGTCCCGTTCATCCAGAAGGGCACCCGCTGCTATACGGCGCCCCAGGTGCCGGTGCCGGAAAAGCTCGCCTTCCCGGCCAATCCGGCCATGTCGACCCAGCAGGGATTCGGGTTCATCCTCAACGAGCTGGCGCGCTCGGACAATCCGCTCGCCTCGCGCATCGTCACCACGGCGCCGGACGTGACGGTCTCGACCAATCTCGGCGCCTGGGTGAACCGGCGCGGGCTCTATGCCCGCGAGAGCCTGGTCGACACCTTCAAGAAGGAGCGGATTCCCTCCACCTATAACTGGGAATTCTCGCCATCCGGCCAGCATATCGAACTCGGCATCGCCGAGATGAACCTGTTCATCGTGCTCTCGGCCTTGGGCCTCTCGCACTCCCTCTTCGGCGAGCGCATCCTGCCCATCGGCACCCTCTACGACCCGTTCATCTATCGCGGTGCCGACGCCCTGAACTATGCCTGCTACCAGGATGCCCGCTTCATGATCGTCGCCACGCCGTCCGGCGTGACGCTGGCCCCGGAGGGCGGTGCGCACCAGTCCATCGGCACGCCGCTGGTCGGCATGGCGCAGGATGGGCTGGCCTCCTTCGAGCCGGCCTTCGTGGACGAGTTGGCCGTCATCATGCGCTGGGCCTTCGACTACATGCAGCGCGAGGGCGGCGAGCCCGACGAGCGGACCTGGCTGCGCGACGAGACCGGCGGCTCGGTTTATCTGCGCCTGTCCACCCGCAACTTGGAGCAGCCGCAGCGCGAGATGACACCGGAGCTCGCCGACGACATCAGGGCCGGCGCCTATTGGCTGCGCAAGCCCGGGCCGAACGCTCAAGTGGTCGTTGCCTATACGGGCGCGGTGGCGCCGGAGGCCATTGAGGCGGTGGGCCTCATGGCCGAGGACCGGCGCGACATCGGGCTCTTGGCCATCACCTCGGCCGACCGGCTCAATGCGGGCTGGACGGCGGCGCAGCGCGCCCGCGAGCGCGGCCTCGTTCATGCCCGCTCCCACGTGGAGCGCCTGCTCGGCGACGTGCCGCCCCATTGCGGTCTGGTGACGGTGATCGACGGCCATCCGGCGACGCTCGCCTGGATGGGTTCCGTCATGGGCCACCGCACCCGCTCGCTCGGCGTGGAGCATTTCGGCCAGACCGGCACGGTCAAGGACCTCTACCGCCATTTCGGCATCGACGCGCAGGGCATCATCGCGGCCGCCGAGATGATCGCGCCGGGCCGGCCCATGCGCCACCTGCGGGCGGTGTAGCGGGAATAGGGTCAGGACGGATCGGCTCTCGCGGATCGGCAACTTGTGCCGGTCGCGAACCGCCTGCGCGCTCACGGGTGCGCAGGGGGAGGCAGGCCTGCAAGCGGCAAAGCACCGCTGAGGCCCTGTAAGCATTTCGAAAGATTTGCGGCAGAACGGTTCACATGCTAACCGCGAGCCTTCAATCGGGAATTTCACAGAGTCCATGGCGTCCAAGAGCCACCTTCGGGGCGACACCCTTCCCTTGATCAGCCGTCTGTGGCGGGACTGGATGCGTCCGCACCGGAAGACGCTGGCCGTGGTGCTCGTGCTCGTCGCATTGGTGTCGGGCGCGACGGGGCTCTACCCGGTCCTGATCAAGGCGGCTTTCGACGCCTTCGACATGAAGGATGCCCGGGCCATCATGCTGGCCCCGCTCTTCGTGATCGCCGTGACCTCCGTCAAAGGCTTCTCGCTGCTTGCGCTCACCGTGCTCACCAACAAGGTGGTGACCCGGATCGAGGCCGACATGCAGACGGCGCTCTACGGCCACATGATCGAGGCCGATCTCTCCCAGATCGACCGGGAGAGCCCGGCCGCCCTCACCCAGCGTTTCACCACGGACTTTTCCTTCATCCGGGAGGCGCTGACCCGCCTGTCGACGGTGTTCCTGCGCGAGTCGACGACCCTCATGGCGTTGATCGCCGCCATGCTCTGGATCGACCCGGTGCTGACCATCGTGGCGGCCGTGATCGCGCCGTTCTTCGCCTACCCGGTCAACAAGATCGGCCGCAGGCTGCGCCAGGTGGCCGCCTCGACCCAGGAGCAGACCGGCGTGATGGCGAGCCTCATCACCGAGAGCCTCGCCGGCACCCGCATCGCCAAGACCTATGGGCTCGAGCGCTACCTGAAGGCCAAGGCCGCTAAGACCTTCGACGATGTCCGCAGCCTCAAGATGAAGGCGGCCAACGCCCGCGGGCGGATGGATCCGGTGCTGGAGACGGGCGGCGGCCTCGCCGTGGCCATCGTGTTGATGCTGATCGGCCAGCGCATTCTCTCCGGCGCCAGCACCGTGGGCGATTTCACCGGCTTCGTCAGCGCCCTTGTCATGGCAGCACACCCGGTTCGGGCGCTCGGCAACCTCAATGCCATCGTCCAGGAGGCGGCGGCAGCCCTGCATCGCACCTTCGATGTGATGGATCAGGCGCCCCGGATCCAGGACAAGCCGGGTGCCGAGCCCCTGCGGCTGGCGGGCGGCGAGATCCGGTTTGCGGACCTGTCCTTCTCCTATGACGGGGAGGCGGCGGCCCTCGACCACGTCACCCTCGTGGCCGAGGCCGGGCAGACGACGGCACTCGTCGGCCGCTCCGGCTCGGGCAAGTCGACGCTCCTATCCCTCGTGCCGCGCCTCTACGATGCAACCCGGGGCGCCGTCCTGGTCGACGGGCAGGACGTGCGGGACGTCTCCCTGGCGAGCCTGAGGCAGGCTGTTGCGGTGGTGAGCCAGGACGTGATCCTCTTCGACGACACGATCCGGGCCAACATTGCCTTCGGACGGTCCGACGCCTCCGACGAGGAGATCGTGAATGCCGCCAAGGCGGCGGCGGCCCACGACTTCATCATGAGAATGCCGGAGGGCTACGACACGGTGGTCGGGCCAGGCGGCGGGCGCATGTCGGGCGGCGAGCGTCAGCGCATTTCGCTGGCCCGCGCCTTCCTGAAGGACGCGCCGATCCTGCTCCTCGACGAGGCGACGAGCGCGCTGGACTCCGAATCGGAGCGGCTGGTGCAGGATGCCATCCGCAAGCTCATGAAGGGCCGCACCACCCTGGTGATCGCCCACCGCCTCTCTACGGTCCGCAACGCGGAGAAGATCGTCGTGATGGAGAAGGGCCGGGTTGCGGAAACAGGATCGCACGAGGCTCTCATCGCCAAGGCGGGAGCCTATGCCCGCCTGCACCGCCTGCAGCTGTCCGACGACAGCGAGACCAGCCTGGCGGTCTCCTGAAGTCTGTACAAAACAAAATACAACGAAGCCTCACCCTGAGGAGCGCAGCGTCTTGAGGTCCCGGACTTTGTCCGGGCGCGAGGCGTCTCCAGAGAGCACTGGATCCTCCTTCGAGACGGTCGCTCCGCGACCTCCTCAGGATGAGGACTGAAGGGGGCTGGCTGAGGCAACGAGGCTGCCGCGTGCGGCCTACTCGCGCCGCATGATACGGTCGACGAGGAGATGGGACCAGAAACCGTAGCGGAAATTTCGCTCCAGATCGTCCGCGTCGTAACGGGTTTCGATCCAGGTGAGGAACGGAATGCCCTTGGCTTCGCCGTCGCGGCGGTAGAGGTCGAAGAACGCGTCCAGGATGCCTGTCTTCGAGAAGCGGAAATGCCCATAGCGCATGGACAATTGCCGCTGGGCCTCGTCGATGGACTTGCCTTCATAGACCACGAGATAGAGAGCGGCCACGAAGCCCGCCCGGTCCGCCCCCGACTTGCAGTGCAGCACTGCAGGGTATTCGATCGTGTCGAAGAATTCCTTGGCGGAGAGCAGGGTCTCCCGGTCCGGTGCGCCGCGGGAGCGCACCACGAACTCCACCAGATCAATGCCGAGCCGGTCGCAGGCTTCCTTCTGGAGCTGCCACGAGCCGTGCTCCCGGCCGCCGCGCAGGTTGATGATGGTCTTGATGCCTTCGGCCTTCAGGGCGGCGATCTGGTGCGGAGCCGGCTGGGCCGAGCGCCAGAGCCGGTCCGTGACCGGGTGCTTGTTCAGGTAGAAAAGGCGGAAGACGCCGTGATCGGCGATGAGCATGTGGGCCCAGGCGCGCAGGCGTCCCGACAGACCCTCGACGGGTCTGTCCCATCGGGCGATCCGGGCCATGCGGCGGGCATAGCGGACTTCAGGCTTGAGGAACCTGTTGAGCACGTTGATCCAGCAATCTCTTTTTATGTAAGATCATTCGGTTCAAGCCCGAAGGCGGCCCTTATCGACGATAGAGGCCGAATAATCAATCGGCTGCTTCCTATGCCGTTGCCGCAGGCAAAGTTCCCGCTCTCCCGGCAGGCTGATTCGTCCCGATACAACCAATCGGTTGCCGGTCCGGCGCCTGTCGTGTAAGGGGAGCGCTTCGAAACAACCCTCGTCAACGACAAGAGCGTCTGGACACCGGCCTTCCCAAGCTTGCCGGCGCCGCATCGTTGAGACCAACATGCATTTCAGGAGAGCGGCGTCATGTCGTCCACCTTCGAGACCGTCGCCGGCATCATTTCAGAGACCGCCGATATCCCGCGCGAGCAGATTACGCCCGAGAGCCACGCCATCGAGGACCTGGGCATCGACTCGCTCGCCTTCCTCGACATCGCGTTCGCGATCGACAAGGCTTTCGGCATCAAGCTGCCTTTGGAGCAGTGGACCCAGGAAGTGAACGAGGGCAAGGCTCCGGCCGAGGAATACTTCGTGCTGAAGAACCTCGTGGCGCGCATCGACGCGCTGGTGGCCGCCAAGCAGGCCTGAAGACAAGACAACCATCCCGGCGGTTAAGCCCTAAGAGGTTTGCCGGGATGCAAGGCGCGACGCAGCCCTCCTCCCCCTTGAGGGGAGGAGTTGGAGGTGGGGGTGTAAGCGTCACGCTGGTCCAGTTCATCGCTGGCACCCCCGCCCCTAGCCCCTCCCCACAAGGGGGAGGGGGACAGGTTCTGCAAAACCATGCGCCTCGAATATTTTGAAATGATCGACCAGGTGACGAGCCTCGACCGCGAGACCAAGCGGATCGAGGTGACCTCCGTGGTCCCCCAGGAAAGCCCTGTCTTCGAAGGGCATTTCCCCGGCCACCCTCTTGTGCCCGGCGTTCTCCTCACCGAGACCATGGCCCAGGCCTCCGGCTATCTCGTGCTCGGCCTCATGGGCTTCACCCACATGCCGTTCCTGATGGGCGTCGACAAGGCGCGCTTTCGCACCTTCGTCGGACCGGGTACGGTGCTCACCGTCACGGCTTCGCTGGAGCATGAAGGCTCGGGCTATGCGGTGACCAAGGCCAGGATCACGGCCGAGGGCAAGCCGATCTGCGATGCGGAGCTGCGGTTCCGGATCATGCCCTTTCCTGACGGCATGGACGGCCTGATGCGCGCGCAAGCCAGGCGCATCGGCCTCCTGGAGGAGAGTGTCTGATGCGCGATGTCGTCATTACGGGAGTGGGCCTCGCCTCCTCGGCGGGAGAAGGCCTTGAGGCGCACCTGACGGCGCTGGCCGGCGGCAGCCCGAACACGGACGCGGCCAGTTTCGAGCCCTTCCCGGTCCACCCGGCTGTTCCCCTCGAATGGGACCGGCAGATCCCGAAGAAATCCGATCAGCGCCAGATGGAGCCGTGGCAGAAGCTCGGCTGCTATGCGGCGGGCCTCGCCCTCGACGCGGCCGGCGCCAAGGACGATGCGGCTCTAAAAGGCCGCATGCAGCTTATCGTCTCGGCCGGCGGCGGCGAGCGGGATTACGCGGTCGACGGGCAGATCCTCACGGGATTGCGCCAGGCCGACAACCCCGGCGTCATCCTCAACGAGCGCCTGATGGGCGACCTGCGCCCGACCCTCTTTCTCGCGCAGCTCTCCAACCTGCTCGCCGGCAACATCTCCATCGTCCACGGGGTGACCGGCGCGTCCCGCACCTTCATGGGCGAGGAATCGAGCGGCGTCGATGCCATCCGCATCGCCCGCGAGCGCATCGCCTCGGGCCAGGACGAGATCTTCCTCGTCGGCGGCTCGTACAATGCCGAGCGGCCCGACGTGCTCCTCATCTACGAGATGGGCGGCTTCCTCTGGAAGAAGCCCTACGCACCCGTCTGGGAGCGTTCCGCCGATGGCGGCGGTATGATCCTCGGCAGCGGGGGCTGCTTCCTGGTGCTCGAATCCCGCGAGCACGCCGCCGCTCGCGGCGCAAAGCCCCTTGCGGCCATCGCGGGCGTCGCCTCCGACCGTTCCCGCCGCCAGCCCGGCAGCGTCGAAGGCGCGCTTCATGGCCTGTCGCGGCAGCTCGGGGCCAAGCCCGAACTGGTGATCTCCGGCGCCACGGGCATCAAGGGCATCACGGACGAGGAACGGGCGGCGCTCAAGGACATCGCGCCAGGCGCCGCCATCCACGCGACCGGCGATCTCGTCGGCCACACCATGGAAGCCCAGGCGCCCATCGGCGTCGCGCTGGCCGCCGACCTGATTGCCGGAGGCGGGCCGAGCGAGGCGCTCGTCACCTCCATCGGACATTGGCGCGGCGAAGGCGCCATCCGGCTCACCAAGGCTTGAGGAGAAGGCTATGGCGCTTCGCGACAAACAGGGCCGCCCGCTCGTTGCCGTCACCGGCATGGGCGTGGTCACGTCCCTCGGCCAGGGCAAGGACGACACCTGGGCCGCGCTGACGGCCGGCCAGTCCGGCATCCACCGCATCGAGCGCTTCCCCACGGAACGGCTGCGCACCACGATCGCCGGCACCATCGACTCGGTCGATGTGGAGCCCTTCTGCGCCCCCATGCTGTCCGAGCGACTCGCCATGCTGGCGGCCGAAGAGGCGGTGGGGCAGTCGGGGCTGGCGTCCAGCGATTTCCCGGGCGCGCTGTTCATCGCCGTGCCGCCCGTCGAGATGGAATGGCCGCAGCGCCAAGCCCTGGCTGAGGCTGCGGGCCAAAGCGATGAGGTGACTTACAAGGATCTTCTCAAGGCCGCGGCCACGGGCCGCTTCAAGCCGTGGCACGATCTCTTCATCTTCGGCACGGTGGCCGACCGGGTGGCCGATCGCTTCGGCACCAGGGGCTCGCCGATCTCACTCTCGACCGCCTGCTCGTCCGGCGCCACGGCGATCCAGCTCGGCGTCGAGGCGATCCGCCGGGGCGAGACCGATGCCGCGCTGTGCATCGGCACCGACGGCTCCGTGAACCCGGAATCGCTGATCCGCTTCTCCCTGCTCTCGGCGCTCTCGACCCAGAACGACAACCCGGAAGGGGCGTCAAAACCCTTCTCCAAGAACCGCGACGGCTTCGTCATGGGCGAAGGCGGCGCGGCGCTCGTGCTGGAGGACGCCGAGAAGGCGAAGGCGCGCGGTGCCAAGATTCTTGGCTATGTGCTCGGCTGCGGCGAGAAGGGCGACGGATTTCACCGCACCCGCTCGTCCCCGGACGGCATGCCGGCCATCACGGCGATCCGGCAGGCGCTGGAGGATGCGGGCCTCGCACCCGACGACATCGATTATGTGAACGCCCACGGCACCTCGACGCCGGAGAACGACAAGATGGAGGCCATGAGCTGCACCGCCGTGTTCGGCGAGCGCATGGCAAGCGTTCCGATCTCATCCAACAAGTCGATGATCGGCCATACGCTCACGGCCGCCGGTGCGGTCGAGGCGGTGATGTCGCTCATGACCATCGGCACCGGCCGCATCGCCCCGACAATCAATTATCAGGTGCCGGACCCGGCTATCCCGCTCGACGTGGTGCCCAACGTCGCCCGCGACGCGCAGGTGAATTACGTGCTCTCGAACTCCTTCGGCTTCGGCGGCCAGAACACCTGCCTGGTCTTCGGGGCCGAGCCGAAAGGGGCTTGATCATGACTCGGGTTCTGGTGACGGGCGGCGGCAAGGGCGTCGGTGCCGCCATCGTGCGGGCGCTCGTGGCGGCCGGCCACGATGTCGACTTCACCTATCGCTCGTCCGGTGACGCCGCGAAGGCGCTTAGCCAGGAGCTGATGCAGGCGGATGCCGGCCGTATCATCAAGGCCCATGAGGTTGATCTCGCCGACAAGGCGGCGCTGGAAGCCTTCTGCGAGACCATCGAGGGCGAGAGCTTCTTCGGGCTCATCCACAATGCGGGTCAGCCCTACGATGCGCTCGCCGCCATGATGCAGCAGGACAAGGCCGAAGCGGCCATGCAGGTGAACTTCTGGTCGCTGACCCGCATCGCCAAGGCGCTCATGCGCGGCATGATCCGCGCCAAGCAGGGCCGCATCGTCGCTATCGGGTCGGTGGCGGCGCTCCAGGGCAACCCCGGCAACGCGGCCTATGCCGCGTCCAAGGGGGCGCTGATCTCCTATTGCCGCACGTTGTCTGTCGAGACGGCCAAGCGCGGCGTCACCGTCAACGTGATCGCCCCGGGCTTCATCGATACGGACATGATGGCGCCGTATGCGGCCTATCGCGACAACATGGAAAAGCAGATCCCGGCCGGACGCTTCGCGAAGCCTGAGGAGATCGCCGGCCTCGCCGCCTTCCTCCTGAGCGAGCCCGCCGCCTACATCACCGGCACGGTTCTGCCCATCGACGGCGGGCTGACCTCGATGCTCGGTGTGCATCGCTGATCCGCTTCATGCCCTGGCAGGAGCCCTCATGACCCGGTTCGTGTGCGTTCAGTGCGGCACCCAGTTTGCAGAGACGTCAGCACAGCCTCCCGCTTGTCCGATCTGCGAGGACGAGCGCCAGTATGTGCGCTGGTCCGGACAGGAATGGACGACCTGCGAGGAATTGCGTGCGAGGCATCGCAACGTCTTCACCGAGGAAGGTGGCCCCATCGGTATCGGGATCGATCCTGATTTTGCCATTGGGCAGCGTGCGCTCGCAATACCTTCGGGAGATGGCGTGATTCTGTGGGATTGTGTGCCCCTGGTGACGGGCGAGGCGGTCGAGCGCATCCGCAGCATGGGCGGCCTCAAGGCCATTGCGATCTCGCATCCGCATTTCTACTCAGCACATGCGGAATGGAGCGAAGCGTTCGGGGGTGTGCCGGTTTATCTGCACGAGGATGACCGCCTATGGGTGATGAACCCACACCGGGCAATCCGGTTCTGGTCGGGCGAAGCCCTTGAGATCGCATCAGGCTTTACACTGATCCGCACCGGCGGGCATTTCGAGGGCAGCACGGTGCTGCATCATGCAGCCGGCGCGGATGGCCGGGGCGATCTGTTCGTGGGGGACAGCCTCTCGGTTCTCCAGGATCGCCGCCACGTCAGCTTCATGCGCAGCTATCCCAACGCCATTCCGCTCAATCGCCCCGCCGTGGAGCGGATCGGTGCGGCCGTGGCTCCTTACCCGTTCGAGCGGATCTTCGGGACCTCTGCACAGCGGCATATCTCGCAGGACGGAAAGGCGGCGGTGGCCCGCTCCATCGAACGATACTTGACTGCGATCCGTGACTGAGCAGGTCGCTATGGCGCCGAGGTCACGGACCTTGCCATCCGCCCCAACGCGCTTTAAGCCCCCGCAAACAGTTTCTCCACGTCATGGCCGGGCTTGTCCCGGCCATCCACGTTTTGCCCAGCAAGACGCTGATCCCTGGAACAGGTCTGGGGTTGACGCCGAACAGGATTTTACCCATGCGCTCCCTCCAGCTCTTCGGCGACCGTGACCTTCGCATCACCGAGATCGACGCGCCACCGCCGCCCGCTCCCGGCGAGGTGCAGGTGCGGGTGAAGGCGCTGGCGCTGAACTTCCTCGATGTCTGGGGCTTTCGCGGCATGGCGTTTGCCAAGCGCAAGATGCCCCAGGCGGTGGGTGTCGAGGCCTCGGGCGAGATTGCGGCCGTGGGCGAGGGCGTCACGCGGTTCAAGGCGGGCGATCCGGTCACCATGTACGGGGCCGAGACCTGCGGCCATTGTGCGGCCTGCCGCAAAGGCTGGGACAATCTCTGCGAAAACGTCGCCGGCATCATGGGCTTTCACATCGACGGCTTTGCTCGCGAACTGATCAACCGGCCGGAGCGTCTCGTGATCCCGGTGCCGAACGGAGTGTCCTTCGAGCAGGCGGCCTGCGCGCCCATCGGCTTCGGCACCGTGCAGCACATGCTGTTCGACAACGCCAAGCTCGAGCCGGGTGAGTCGATCCTCGTCCATGCCGGGGGCTCCGGCATCGGCACGGCGGCGATCAAGATGGCCAAGGCCATCGGTTGCACGGTCTACACGACGGTGGGCGACGACGAGAAGGGCGAGAAGGCGAAGGCCCTGGGCGCCGATTACGTGGTCAACTACCGCACCGAGCGCTTCGAGGGCGAGGTGAGACGCCTCACCAAGCGCAAGGGCGTCGACGTGGTGTTCGAGCATGTGGGCGCCGAGACCTGGAACGGTTCGCTTCTCTGCCTCAAGCGCGGCGGAAGGCTCGTCACCTGCGGCTCCACCTCGGGCGTCTCCACCACCATGAACCTGATGCAGCTCTTCCAGCAGCAGTACCGCATCTTCGGCTCCTTCGGCTGCCGGATCGAGAACATCAGCCAGTCGCTCGACAAGATGGCCCAAGGGATGAGCCCGGTGATCGATGCGGTCTTCCCGCTCGACGAGTTCCAGCAGGGACTGGAGCGGCTCGAGGGCCGCAAGGTCTTCGGCAAGGTGCTCGTGACGTTCTGAGCCGGAAGCCGGCCGCTGGAACAATGAGCGGCGACGGAAGACCTTGACGAAACCGTCTCCCCGCGGAAAGACCCAGGGAGCTTCTTTTCAGGCCAGGATCCCGACAACGTGCAGCAGCCCCACCGCCCCCGCAGCCTCGTCTCGCGCCTGACCGAGACGGTCATGGTCGGCGTCGTGCGCGGCGTCTTCGGCCTGGCGCGGGCACTCGGCCCCGAGCGCTCCGGTGCCGTGGGCGCGGCGCTGACCCGCACCTTCGGTCCGCTGCTTCGCGCCCACAAGACGGCCCTCGCGAACATCCGCGCGGTCTATCCGGAGAAATCGGACGCCGAGGTCAAGGGGCTCGCCATGGCCGCCTGGGACAATCTCGGCCGCACGGCCGGCGAATACCCCCATCTCGGCCGTCTGTTCGACTTCGATCCCGAGAGCGATGTTCCCGGCCGCACCGAGGTCGACGGGATCGACCACTTCCTTGAGCTTCGCGATGACGGCAAGCCGGGCCTCATCTTCTCGGCCCATCTGGCCAATTGGGAATTGCCGGCGATCTGCGCGGCCCGCTTCGGGCTCGACACCACGGCGGTGTTCCGCGCGCCCAACGATCCGGCCATCGCCCGCGTGCTGCATGAGATCCGCAGCGAGACCATGGGCAACTTGGAGGCGGCCCGCCAGGGCGCCGCCTTCGCCATGCAGGGAGCGCTGGAAAAGGGCGGGCATCTCGGCATGCTCATCGACCAGCATTTCACCCGCGGGGTGATCGTCAGCTTCATGGGTCGTCCGGCCCTGGTGAACCCGATCCTGGGAAAATTCGCCCGCCGGTTCGACTGCCCTGTCCATGGGGTGCGGGTGATCCGTTTGCCCAATCACCGCTTCCGCCTCCAGCTCACGCCGCCTCTCGATCTGCCGCGCGATCCTGACGGGCAGATCAACGTGCAGGGCGCCATGCAGGCCATGACCTCCGTGGTGGAGGAATGGGTGCGGGAATATCCCGAGCAATGGCTGTGGATGCATCGCCGCTGGCGGGTGCCTGCCAAAGTATCGGACCCAAAAGTGGATTCCACTTTTGGGATCTGATCCGATGCTCCAATCGTTGAAGAGCGTATCGTTGAGTGCGAAAAACCGGATCCACTTTTTCGCACGATGCGCTGGCGCTCAAGGTAAAGTGAGTTCACCTTGAACCGGAATTCGTGTTCGATGGCGGTATCATGGTGTTCCGATTGAGATTGACGCTGGCGGCTCTTGGATTGGCCGCGTTCCTGCAGCCCGCGTGGGCAGAGCCGCCGCGCGCAGTGGTCGAGCTCTTCACCAGCCAGGGCTGCTCCTCCTGCCCGCCGGCGGACGAGCTTCTGGTGGAGTTTTCCCGCCAGCCGGACATCGTGGCGCTGTCGCTGCCGGTCAATTACTGGGATTATCTCGGCTGGAAGGACACGCTGGCCCATGTGGCCTTCACCGAGCGCCAGAAGGCCTATGCCCATTCCCGCAGCGACCGGCAGGTCTTCACGCCGCAGATGATCGTCAACGGCAAGAAGTCCTCCATCGGGTCCGACCGGGCTCAGGTCGAAAAGGCGATCCAGGTCACCACGAAGGGGCGCAGGACCCTGCCGGTGAATGTCGTCGTCAATGAGCACAACGACACGGTCACCATCACGGTCGAGGAGACCCCCGACACCACACAGCGCGAGGCCGAGATCTGGATCCTGCCCGTGCTGAGATCGCAGACAGTGCCGATCGAGCGCGGCGAGAACCGCGGCAAGACCATCACCTACGCCAATGTGGTGCGCGGCCTGAACCGGGTCGGCGAATGGCGCGGCGGCTCCGCCCGCTTCGATGTGCCGCTCGACATGGCACGCAAGGGCGGCGACGCCTATGTGGTGCTCCTGCAAGGCACCGATGCCGCCCGGCCCGGCCTCATTCTCGGCGCTGCGAAAGGCCCCGGGCTCTGAGCATCTTTCCACGCAAAACCGGTGCCCACTTTTGCGTGGAAAGATGCTCTAATCCAGCAGAATGACCTTGTTGGGCAGCTCGTCCACGTCGTCGAGGCGGGGAGGGGCGTGCTCAGCCAAGATCGCGCCCGTGCGCCGAATGGCCTCCTCCAGGCCGTCGATCATCCGGCCGGCACGGATCGCCGCCGTCAGGTCAGCAATGATGTCGGCCCAGATTCCCGGATCCACCCGGTCGGCAACGCCCGTGTCGGCCAGGATCTCGGCGTGGTGCTCGGCGAGCGCCAGATAGATCAGCACGCCGGTCTTCTCCCCGGTGCGGGTCATCCCGCGCCGCAGGAACTCGCGCGAGGCTGCCTCGTGCGCCTGAGCGTGCTTGATGGAACGCGGCACCAAGGCGAAGCGCAGCTTCGGCCAGGAGAGCACGAGGCTCAATGCGAGCGCGACCGCGAGTTGAATCAGGACAATGCGCGAGGTGCTGATGTCTGTGAGCCAGATCAGCGGCCAGGGCGTGACGAGCGCCATGAGCATGGCCCAGAGCAGCGGAACGGCGCGGTAGTGCCCGGCCTGCTCCGCGATCACAAGAATGATCTCGCCGGAGGTGTCGTCCTCCACATCGCCGATCACGCTGGCCAGACGGGCCTGTTCGTCGCTTGAGATCATCTACCAGCTCCCCGAAGCGCCGCCGCCGCCCGACGAGCCGCCTCCTCCCGAGAACCCGCCGCTCCCGCCGGACCACCCACCCCCGCCGCCCCACCCGCCCGTGGTGACGATCCATGGACCATGGCGGCCGCGCCGGATGCCCTGCCGTCGGCCCGCACCCATCAGGCGCGAGATCAGGAAGAAGAGGATCAGCAGGATGATGAAGGCGATGACAGGATCGATGGCGGTGGTGCTGTCCTCGCGTACTTCAGCGCGGCGCTGCCACTCCTCCGCATCGCCGGTGAGAATCGACAGCATGGCATCGGCGCCCGCATCGATGCCGCCCGCGAAGTTTCCCTTCTGGAACTGCGGTGCAATGGCCGTGCTGATGATGACCTTCGACAGGGCATCGGTGAGAGCCCCCTCCAGCCCATAGCCCACCTCGATGCGCACCTTGCGCTCCTGCGGCGCCACGAGGAGCAGGGCGCCGTTGTCCTTGCCCTTCTGGCCGAGCTGCCAGTGCCGGAACAGGCGGTTGGCGTAGTCCTCGATCTCATAGCCCTCCAGCGAGCGCAGGGTCGCGACCACCACCTGGTCGGTGGTCTTGTCCTCATGAGCCTTGAGCCTCGCTTCAAGTGCTGACCGCTCCTCGGGCTTCAGAAGGTTCGCTGCATCGACCACGCGGCCGGTGAGCGGTGGGAAGGCCTGGGCGAGGGCGGGGAGGGAGAAAAGGAAGGTCAGGAGAGCGATGATGAGCGCCACCATCCTTCCCCACCCCTTGCGGGGAGGGGCAGGGGTGGGGGTGGTCCGAACGGGTGAGTGCCTGGGTAAGTCGGCTCTGTAGCGACTGCGTGCTTTGACCATGAAAGGCAGCGCTCCGACTGTCCGACCCCCACCCTCAATCCCTCCCCGCAAGGGGGAGGGAAGACCGGCAGCTTGCGTCATGGACTAGAACTTCACCGGCGGCGGGCGGTCCGATCCGGCTGTTGCGGTGAACGTCTCCATGGGCTTGGCCTCCGGATAGAGAATGCCGGCGATCCAGCGTCCGGGGATCGTGCGCAGCTCCGTGTTGTAGGCCTGAACGGTGGAGATGTAGTCGCGCCGGGCGACGGCTATGCGGTTCTCGGTGCCCTCGAGCTGCGATTGCAGGGCCAGGAAGTTGGCGTTGGATTTCAGCTCTGGGTAGCGCTCGACGGTGGCGAGCAGCCGGCCGAGCGCGCCGGAGAGCTGGTTCTGCGCCTCCTGGAACTGGCGGAATTTGTCCGGGTCGGTCACGGTGGAGGCGTCGACCTGCACCTGCGTGGCGCGGGCGCGGGCTTCCGTCACCTGGGTCAGCACCTCGCGCTCCTGCTGGGCGAAGCCTTTGACCGTCTCGACGAGGTTCGGGATGAGATCGGCCCGGCGCTGATACTGGTTCTGCACCTCGCTCCAGGCGGCCTTGGCCTGCTCCTCCAGGGTCGGGACGTTGTTGATGCCGCAGGCCGACAATCCGAACGCCAGGATCAGGCCCATCAGGCCTAAGCGGATCCGGGCGGTTGAGAGCAATGCGGTCATGTGTGTCCTTTTCGCGGTTTTTGGTTCTTCTTACCCCGCCCGGATCAACACATGGAGCAGGGGCGGCATTTCAACAAGCGGCTTTGGGGTGGCCGTGCACACGGGATTGAGGCATGATCCCACGGCCTTAGCGACAAGATTCGACCCATGACCTTCCTGCCTGACGTCGGTACCCTGCTCACCTACACTCTGGCCGCGATCCTGCTCTTCATCACGCCGGGTCCCGACATGAGCCTGTTCCTGGCAAAAACCATGTCAGGGGGGCGCAAGGCCGGCATGGCCTCAATGCTGGGTGCGACGGCGGGGTGCTGCGTCCATACGCTGCTCGCGGCGCTGGGGCTCTCGGCACTCCTGGCGGCCTCCGTCACTGCCTTCACGGTGCTGAAGATCGTTGGTGCGCTCTACCTGCTCTGGATGGCGTTCGATGCTGTGCGCCATGGCTCCGCCCTGAGCGTGAAGGAGGAAGGCCGGACGGAAATCTCGTTCTGGAAGACCTTCTTCATGGGTGTGGGCATCAATCTCACGAACCCCAAGGTGGTGCTGTTCTTCGTGACGTTCCTGCCGCAATTCGTGGATGCCAGCGATCCGCATGCGGCCGACAAGCTGTTGTTCCTCGGCTTCTACTTCGTCGCGCTGAACACCCCGATGGGTGTGCTCATGATCCTGGGCGCCGACAAGCTGATTTCTCTCCTGCGCGGCCGCCCGAAGCTCATGCGGGGAATCGACTATTCCTTCGCCGGCCTCTTCTCGGTCTTTGCCGTCAAGATTCTGACAACGGCGCGGTAGGGTTTCGCCGCCGCGGCTCGCGTCCGCCGATGATCGCCCAATAGACGAGGCCGGCCACCGCGCCGGTCAGTCCCAGAATGAGGCTCACATGCAGCTCCTCGGGGCTGGCGATCCGCGCCTGTCCGCGCAGGATCCACGGCACCGCCGCGGTCAGGACCGCGGTCGCCAGCACGTGCCACAGAAGGCTGCGCATCCCCAGCACCTCGCTGACGATGGCGACTAGCAGCGGTGGGAAGATCAGCAGCGTGAACATGATCCGGCCAACCGCCAGGAACGCATCCTCCACGATCGGGCCGGGATCTTCTGCTGCAAACACCGCATCGATCAACGACCAGAAGCCGACGAACAGCGTATCGCCGGTCAGCAGAGCCATCACCGGGTCGACTATGGAGGCGATGAGGAAGAACGTGCCGCTCGCGCCGATGGCGATGAGGAGCGCAAAAGGGATGAGGATGAGCCAGCGGATCATGGCCCATAACTAAGGGAGCCTCAGAGCATGCGCCAGTCAGGCTGTGAAGAAAGCACCGCTCTCAAGGTCAGCGCGATGCCTTTCAGGTTCTACTCGCCATCCCTCACCGCATACACGCCCTCGGCCCCGATGCCCTGTTCGGCCATCATGCGGGCGCGGGCGCGCAGCTTTTCGGTCTCGCTCTTGAGCTGGCCGCAAGCGGCCAGGATATCGCGGCCGCGCGGGGTACGCACGGGAGAGGCGTAGCCGGCGCGGTAGACGATCTCGGAGAAGCGCTCGATCCGCTCCCAGTCCGAGCACTCGTATTTCGAGCCAGGCCAGGGGTTGAACGGGATCAGGTTGATCTTCGCCGGAATGCCCTTCAGCAGCTGGACGAGCTTGCGCGCGTCCGCATCCGAATCGTTCACGCCCTTGAGCATCACGTACTCAAACGTGATGCGGCGCGCATTCGACAGGCCCGGATAGGCCCGGCAGGCATCGAGCAGCTGCTGGATGTCGTATTTGCGGTTGATCGGCACTAGCTCGTCGCGGAGTTCATCGCGCACGGCATGGAGCGAGATCGCCAGCATGGTGTTGGCCTCGCTGCCTAAGCGCTCCATCTGCGGCACGACGCCGGAGGTGGAGACCGTGATGCGCCGGCGCGACAGGGTCAGCCCCTCGCCGTCCGACATCACCTCGATGGCGGCCACCACGTTGTCGGTGTTGTAGAGCGGCTCGCCCATGCCCATGAACACGATGTTGGACACGAAGCGCCCGCCATCGTTGGGCACGAAGGCGCCTTCCGGCGGGGTGGCGCCGGGCCAGTCGCCGATGGCATCGCGGGCGACGATGAGCTGCGCCACGATCTCGGCCGAGGTCAGGTTGCGCACGAGGCGCTGGGTGCCCGTGTGACAGAAGGAGCAGGTGAGCGTGCAGCCGACTTGGCTCGACACGCACAGCGTGCCGCGGTCGACCTCCGGAATGTACACGCACTCGATCTCCGCGCCCTTGTCCAGCGGACCGGTCGAGGCCATGCGGATCAGCCACTTGCGGGTGCCGTCCTTCGAGACCTGCTCAGAGACCACCTGCGGGCGGCCGAGCGTATAGGCGGCTGCCAGCTTGGCGCGCAGCTGCTTGCCCATATTGGTCATCTCGGCGAAGTCCTTGGCGCCCCGGAAATAGATCCAGTGCCAAAGCTGGGCTACGCGCATCTTGAGCTCGCGCTCCGGCACGCCGATGGCTGCCAGCGAGTCCTTCAGCTGATCGCGGGTGAGGCCGACGAGCGAAGCGCCGCCGGGGGCAGCGCCCGCCATCACGTTCAGCTCCGCGGTCTTTTCGATGAACCCGGCCGCGCGCGCGGCATCGCTCACGGCCACGGGAGCCGCATTGGGGTTGCGCTTGGCGATGTCGAGCACCGTCGCCATGGGAGATCATGCCTTCGTTGTTGGGAGTTCGGCGGGCTTATAACACGATTGCGCCGGAAAAGTGAGCGCCTAAACGCAAAATCCGGGCCTCAGGCCCGGAAGATGCTCATTGGAATGCTGGTTTTCAACCGTTCCGGCCATATTCGTCCCTAGACCTCGTGATCAACCTCTCGCCTCATCCTGAGGAGCAGCGCAGCTGCGTCTCGAGGGAGGGTCCAGAGAGCACTGGAGACGCCCTGATCCTTCGAGACGGTCACTGCGTGACCTCCTCAGGATGAGGGCTTAGGGGCGCGTTCTACGAAGCGCATTCCTTGCGGGCGTGCTCCAGGGCCTTGTTGAAGCCGTTGAGGGAATAACGGTCGGTCAGGCTCGAACCGCGGGCCGATTGCGTCTTCACCGTCATGGTGCCGCTCTTCGCCATGGTGGCGATGGCTTGGCCTTCCTCGGCCGGGTTCTTCAGCCAGGCATTGCTGGCCTTGGCCAGGAGAGCATAGGACGTGTTGCCGACGGAAACCTCGGCGGGACCGTTCTCCTTGGCCGTGAAGCCGAATTCGAACGCCACCTCGTTCCTCACGTTCTCCGCCGGGCGGAAGGAAACGAAGAGATAGGCTGGGTCGCGGCTGGCCGTCTTGGGCGACGTGTCCTTCGGGCGGCTGAGCGCATAGCAGATCTTCGAGCGCCCGCTCTGGGCCATGTAGACCTCCCAGTCGCCGTAGGACGTCACGAGCGAGCCGCCGGGGCTCGCGGCCCGGGCAGGCTTGGCCGTGCTGGCAGCGGCCGCCGCTCCGGCGGCTGCGCCCGCTGCTGCTGCGGGCTTGGCCGGCGTGGTCTTGGCAGCAGAGGGCTTCGCTGCGGCAGCCGGCTTAGCTGCAGGCTTGGCGGGCGCCGAGCGGGTGGATGGCTGCGTCGAACGCTGGGCCTGAGCCAGGGCTGCAGGTCCGGTTCCGATGGCGACGAGGGCGGATAGAATGCCCGCGGCGATGCCGCGCTGGAGAGATGCAGAGGTCATGGGCGGGACGATACAAGCCGATGGTTAAGAACTTTTCACCACCTCCGTTAAGGCCGCGCCGGGAGATTGGCGATGCGTCGAAACGTGGCGGTTGCTTCAAGGATGCCGGTTCGAGCTGAACGCTAAAGCATTGCGCGGAAAAGTGGATCCGGTTTTCCGCCCGGTACGATGCTCTCTTCCAAGAAGGAAGCATCGCGTGGCCCTCCGGGTCCGCTCCAAACGATGCTCTCATCTATGAAGAAGCATCGGATTGGATCCCAAACGTGCAAGTCCACGTTTGGGTCCGATGCTTGTGCCCAATAAAAAGGGCCGCTTGCGCGACCCGTCCAGTATCCTTCAAAGCTTGTTCGTTTTTGAAATCGTCGGAGGAGTTGAAATCACTTCGTTGCTAATAGAATCACTTATAACGACAAGCAATAACATTTCAATAAGTACATATTCTTATTGGGTGCGGCCTGCCTGGACTATTGCTGAGCTTCACCTTGCGTCTCGGCCAAGGTCTTGCGGGCCTTCTCCCGGTGATCTTCGGTGATGGACCCGGCCACCTGGGTGATGGCTGCTGCAAGCACGGCTGCGTCGTCGGCAAAGCCGATGAGCGGCAGGAGGTCGGCGATCGCATCGGTCGGGAACACGAAATATGCAATGGCCCCGATGAGAATCAGCTTCACGCGGCTCGGACTCGAGGGGTCGGTGGCGCAGAAATAGGCGGCCACGAGATCCTCGGCGAAGGGGATCTTGCCGGCAACACGCTTGAGTTTTTCCCAGAAGCGGCGCTTGAGGCCTTCCTCGTCTCGGGTCGCCTGGCGCATGGCCTCCATCTCGGCCTTGGTGAAAGGCTTCACGAAGGGTTCGCTCATCCGGTCTGTTCCTTCCATGGTCTGCGTTCCCGTTCCGTCGAGGATACCGTAAGAGGTGTCCCCACACAGGGAGAAAAGCGATGAAGCTCGACAAATTGATGGCAGCCATCGTCACCGGAGGCGCTTCGGGCCTCGGCGAGGCCACGGCCCGCATGCTCGCGGCCAGCGGCGCAAAGGTGGCCATTCTCGATATGAACGCCGAGCGCGGCGGCGAGGTTGCCCGCGACATCGGCGCCGTCTTCTGCCGAGCCGACGTCACGGACGAGGCCTCGATCGATTCGGCGCTGGCCGAAGCGCGCGCGGCGAACGGCATCGAGCGCGTTCTGGTGAACTGCGCCGGCATTGCGCCGGGCAAGCGCACGGTGGCGAAGAAGCGCGACACCGGCGAACTGATCCCCCATGATCTGGCGAGCTTCCGCCGCGCGGTGGAGATCAACCTCATCGGCACCTACGCGATGATCTCGAAATGCGCGGCCGCCATGGCGGGCCTGGACCCGGTCACGCTGGACGGCGGGCGCGGCGTCATCGTCAACACCTCGTCGGTGGCAGCCCAAGACGGTCAGATCGGGCAGGCCGCCTATGCCGCCTCCAAGGGCGGCGTGCTGGGCCTGACGCTTCCCGTCGCGCGCGATCTTTCGGGATTCGGCATCCGGGTGATGACCATCATGCCGGGCCTGTTCCACACGCCGCTCTTCGAGGGCATCGCGGAGGATTACCGCAAGGCGCTAGAAGCCAACGTGCCGTTCCCGTCCCGCCTTGGCCGGCCCGAGGAATATGCGAATCTCGTCAAGGCCATCATCGAGAACGACATGCTCAACGGCGAAGGCATCCGCCTCGACGGCGCGCTGCGCATGCAGCCGAAGTAGGTTTGAACAACATCAGCGGGCTGTCGCCATGGCGACAGCCCGCTCTCTTAAACTGTGCTTGTCAGAGTACGAGGTCAGTGTGGGTCAGACCAAGGCTCTTGCTGAGTTTCGCGATCTGCACGGCGGCCTGGGCACCTGTGCCATCTGCATCGAAAAAGAGCGTTCCGTTGTCCTCATTGTAGAACACACGGGTCTCCCCATCCCGGGCTTGCGCTCCGACATGGAAAGCCTTCTCGGCCAGGAAATCGCCCTCTTTGAAGCTGCTGAGATCGGGACCCGACAGCTTGATCTTGTCCTCTCCTGACTTGAAGTCGGTGACGACATCGACGTTTCCGCCCTTCGCTGCCTTGAGCGTGAACGCGAAGGTGTCATTGCCGCTGCCGCCGGTGAGCCGATCCTGACCGAGACCGCCGATCAGGAGATCGTCGCCATCGCCGCCATGGAGGCGGTCGTTGCCGATGCCGCCATCCAGCACGTCATGGCCAGCCCGGCCCCAGAGGGCATCGTGGCCAACGTCACCGAAAAAGCTGTTGTCGGAATCGTTGCCTTTCAACGTATCGGCCTTGAGGGTGCCGATCAGGTTCTCGATTGACACGAAGGTCTTCGTTCCGACGCGCGTGTTCTGAGCGCCGGAAAGGGCAAGATCCACGCGGGCGCCCACTTTCGGAATCCACATGACGACGTCCGTGGAAAGAACGGCAGTGTCAACGCCCTCACCGCCATCGAGGAGGTCATCGCCCGGGCCGCCGACGAGGGTGTCATCGCCAGCTCCGCCGTAGAGCCTGTCGTGACCGTCTGCTCCGCCGCGGTTGCCGAGACCGAACAGAAGATCGTTGTCTGCGCCGCCATTGATCGTGTCATGGCCACGGGTTGCAAACAGCACGTCCTTTCCGTCGGTACCATCCACCACAATGCTGAACTTCTCGGATTCCGGCGGCGTTTGGGTCGGCTTTGTCTTGAGGATTCTCTGATTCAATTTTGCCATAGGTCTGCTCATTAAGGTCTGAAATATTGCATGATGTGCAATAAAGGTACCTTGGCCATTCAATGAGCAGCTTAGTCAAGTCGATTTTACCAATAAAATCAGTTTACATAAGAACTATACTTAATTTGTAAGAAAGAATTAGAATAAAATCTTATGTTAAACCCTCCGATTGGAGGGGTGAACATTGAAATCAGCTATAAAGGACCATGGAATACTCTTTTAATAGACAGTTCTGATCCTAGTGGGCAGAGCTTTCAAGGAACTTCGCCCCGGTTTTCGGGAAAGCTCTTGAGATCCGGGGTGCAGAGCCAGGTCTCGCGGCGCTTGATCCAGGCCTCGTAGGTCGGCGTGAAGAGGTTTGGCTCGTCAAAGGCGCCGAGCTTGATCTCGATCTCGTCGCCTGCATCCCGGTCGAACACCTGCGAGCCGCAGACGGGGCAAAAGCAGCGCTCGGATTCCGGCGTGGCGGACCAGGTTCGGATTTGTCCTGTGATCGTCACCTGATCGACGGGGTAGATCACGAAGGCATTGAAGGGCGCGCCGCTGATCTTGCGGCATGTCATGCAATGGCACAGGCCCACGCGCTTCGGCTCGCCCGTGGTCTTGAACGTCAGCTGGCCGCAGGCGCAGCCGCCCGTCAGGGTGCGGGGTTTGGCCATGGCCTACCTCTTGGTCAGTCCGGCAGCCATCTGGTCCATGCGCTGCGCGAGTTCGACGTCGCGGCGCGTGAGGCCCTTGGCATCGTGGGTCGCCAGCGTGACCTCGACCCTGTTGTAGGTGTTGGACCATTCGGGATGGTGGTTCATGGCCTCGGCTGCGAGCGCCACGCGGGTCATCCAGCCGAAAGCCTGGCTGAAATCGTCGAAGACGAAACGCTTGGTGATCGCATCGCGGCCTTCGACCATCGCCCAGCCGTCGAGGGCGGGGAGGAGTTCCTGGCGCTCAGAATCGGACAGTCGGGGCATGAGCAGGCTTCACTTTTTAGAAACGATGTCTCTAGTCATGAAGCGGCGTGGCGCGGTTTCAAGGGCTCATGCCCTCATGTCATTCCCGGAAGGACGCGCAGCGGAGGGGAAGGGAATCCACCCACACGCTCTGCACGATGGATCCTCTACCCGCACTTCGTGCGCCGGGGACGACAATGATGGCTTATGGAATAGCGAGCACGCGAATGAGCCCCAGGCTGACCGCAATCAGCACCAGGAGAGAAACCGTCACGGCGAGCGTCACCCGCCCGCCGACCTTGCCCAACACTTTGAGGTCAACACCGAGTCCAAGTGCCGCCATCGAGATAACCGTGAGGAGCGTCGCAGTCGGCATCACGATCTGCAGGAGCGCTTCGGGAATGGCGCCGAGGGAACGCAGCAGGGCGAGGCCTAAGAAGCCGACGATGAACCAGGGTACGAGCCGGTTGAGGGCAAGTCTCGCTCTTGGGCCTTCTGCCTGTTGGCTCGCGAAGAGTGACAGCCCGATGACCACCGGACCGAGCATCAGCACGCGCACGAGCTTCACGAGGGTGCCGAGCTGTGTGCTCACGAGACCGACCGGCATGGTGGCGGCCAGCACCTGCGGCACCGCATAGACCGTGAGGCCCGCCAGCACGCCGTACTGCGTCATCGACAGGCCGATGAGCGGCACCAGCAGGGGCAGGGCGAGCACGACGATCACGCCGAGGATGGCCGTGAAGGCGATGGACGAGGCTACATCCGCAGGTCTCGCGCCGATCACCGGCGCAACCGCCGCGATCGCCGAGTTGCCGCAGATCGCGTTGCCGCAGGCCACCAGCACCGCCATGCGCTTCGGCAGGCCGAGCATCCGGCCGAGGGCGTAGCTTGCACCGAGCGCCACGGCCACCACGACCGCGATGCCGATGATGAGGGCGAAGCCTGCATCGAGCACTGCCTGAAAGCTGATCGAGGCGCCGAGCAGCATCACGGCGATCTCGAGCAGGGTCTTGGCGGAAAAGCCGATGCCCGGGGCCCAGCGCCGGCTGGGCGTCCACAGGGTGCGCAGGAGAGTGCCGAGCAGGATCGCGATGACGAGCGCCTCGAGCCACGGTCGGCCGGTCCAGTGCTCCTCGATCCGTTGAAGGCCCATGGCGGCAAACGCAATCGCTGCGCAAAGGGCGGTGCCCGGCGCCAGTTGCGCGAGAGGAATGCGGATCATTGGATCGGTTCAGTCCTGCGTGTCGTTAGGACGGGCTATTCGCAAGGTTGACAGGATGCAAGCGCAATCGGATCGGGGGTCATTCCGGGGCGCCGCAGGCGAGCCCGGAATCCATAAACACGACATCTCCAGGTTAGGGCGAGCAGTGTTGCGCTTCTGTCTGCATCGTTAGCGGTTATGAATTTCCACGCCTTCGGCGCGGCCCTTCGGGTCGGGCTCCGCTGCGCGGCCCCGGAATGACAGTGGCTAAGTAAACGCTAGTCCCCAAACCCATCCTCAATCGCGCGCCAGTTCTGCGTCAGCGTAACCGTGTCCCGGTCGATGACGATGAAGCAGCCGCCGCCCGGATGCTGCGGACGGCTTTCGCGGCCGATCTCCACTGTCTGCAGATGAGCCGTGAGCAGGCAGCCCACGGCGCCGTGGGACACGATGACGATGTCGCCGGAGGTCTGATCTTCGCGCAGAATGCGGCTCACGGCCGTCACGATGCGTGCCTGCGCGTCGATGGCGCGCTCCCAGCCGCGGATGCTCTCGTGCGGGCGGCCGAAGAAGTCGCGCACCACCGCCCAGAATTCCGGCGGCGCGATGAAGCCCGTGGACGAGCGGTCGTTCTCGCCGAGACCCTCATGCGTTGCGTAAGGCAGGTTGAGCCGCTCCGCCACGATCGCGGCGCCATCCCGCGCTTTCCGCTCGGTGCTCGCATGAACGGCCGTGATGGTGCGGTCTGCGAGCAGATCCACGAACCGCTCCATGCGGGCACGACCGGTGGAATTGAGCGGCCATTCGGTGATCGGCTGGTCCGGGTCGATGACCACTTCGGGATGCGTCAGAAAAATGAGCGAAGCCATGACCGTGGCTGTAACAGTCCTGCCTGGGAGCGTCGAGCCTAGCTCAAGGGGTAGGCTGCCTCGATCACATAGGGACCGCCGCCCACGGAGGCGCGTGACGAGTAGAGCACGAAGCGGTGCGCCGAGAAGGTGAGCTTCCGAAAGTGCCCGTGGGTGGCGATGTAATGCGCGACGTCGACCGGAGAGACCTGCTTCAGGCGCGCTAATGTGATGTGCGGCGTGAACTTGCGGGTCTCGGGTGGCAGGCCCACTTGGCGCAGGAGACGCTCCTGCTCCGCATGCAGCTCGTTCAACTCGCCATTGCCGGATGTGCGGGCAAAGACCGCCCGGGGCTTTGAGCCGCCGAAGCTGTCGAGCCCGTCGATGGTGAGGGTGAACGGAGCGCGCTGGCGCCTCTCGCCGAGAACGGAGCACACGTCATCGGCCATGCGCTCGTCGATGTCGCCGATGAAGCGCAGGGTGATGTGGTAATTCTCAGGCTCGACCCAGCGGGCGCCGGGAAGCCCGCCACGAAAGCCCGACAACGCCAGGGCGATCTCGGCCGGGATCTCGATGCCGGTGAACAGGCGTGGCATGCGGCACCTCCCAGGGCTTGCTGATGCCAACTCAGACGATTGGTGGCCGGGTTTGTTCCGATCACTGCTCGTAGGTCATCCCGGACGCCGCAGGCGGTCCGGGATCGTTGGACGAGGATGGCTCAAGTCACCTCTCCCGGTGGGAGAGGTCGCGCCTTCAGGCGCGGGTGAGGGGTTACAGGTCTATCCGGACAGGACACTAACCCCTCACCCCAACCCTCTCCCTCAGGGAGAGGGAGACCAGCGCCCCATTCTACAAGCGATCCCGGATCGGCTTGCGCCGTCCGGGATGACGCTTTCAACGTTACGGGCAGGGATTGCAGTGCTCGACATGGATGGCGTCGATGCGCTTCTCCAGCTCCGGCGTGATCGTCACGGTGGTCGAGGCGATGTCCGTCTTCAGCTGCTCCATGGACGTGGCGCCGATGATGTTGGACGTCACGAAGGGGCGCGAGTTGACGAAGGCCAGCGCCATCTGGGCCGGGTCGAGATCGAACTCACGCGCCAACGCCACGTATTTGCGGATCGCCGCCTCGGCGGTGGCATTCTCGTAGCGCTGACCGCGGCCGAACAGGGTGGTGCGGGTTCCCGGCGGGCGGGCGCCGTCGAGATACTTGCCCGTGAGATAGCCTTGCGCCAGCGGCGAATAGGCGAGCAGGCTCACGTTCTCCTGCATCGTCACCTCGGCCAGCGCCACCTCGTAGGTGCGGTTGAGGAGGTTGTAGGCGTTCTGGATCGACTGCACCCGCGCCAGGCCCTTGGCGTCCGCATGCTTGAGGAAGGTCATGGTGCCCCAGGCGCTCTCGTTGGAGAGGCCGAAATGGCGGATCTTTCCGGCCTTCACCAGGTCGGTCATGATCTCGACCGTCTCGGCGATGGGGTGGGACTGGCCTTCCTGGTGGCGGAAGATCGTTGGGTTCGACCCCCAGGGCATGGGGCGGTCGGGCCAGTGGATCTGGTAGAGGTCGATGTAATCAGTCTGGAGCCGCTTCAGGCTCTTGTTCACCGCCTCCTCGATCTGCTTGCGCGACAGTTCGGCCTTCGAGCCGTCATCCCGGTACCAGGTGCTGTCGGAGCGGCCGACCACCTTGGTGGCGAGAATCACCTTGTTGCGGGAGCCGCGGGACTTGAACCAGGAGCCGATGATCCGTTCCGTGGACCCTTGCGTCTCCGGCTTGGGCGGAATCGAGTAGAGTTCGGCGGTGTCGAAGAAGTTGACGCCCTGGTCGAGGGCATAATCCATCTGCTCGTGGCCCTCGGCCTCCGTGTTCTGCTGGCCCCAGGTCATGGTGCCGAGGCAGATGAGGCTGACATTGAGGTCCGTGCGGCCGAGGCGGCGATGTTCCATAGGTACAGGCTCCTCGCGGCGATAGGGTCCGCCGCGTTCAGGCGAGAATGAGGCGCTAAACAGGTTCAGCGCTGGGCGATGCGGGCGAGAAAGCTCTCGACGGTGGGCAGGATGCGCGCGACGATGATCTCGATCCCCTTGGCCGTCGGGTGCAGGCCGTCGGGCAGGTTGAGGGACCGCTCGCCGGCGACTCCGTCCAGGAAGAAGGGATAGAGCACAAGGTCGTGCTTCTTCGCAATGTCCGGATAGAGGCTGTCGAATTTCTGCACGTAATCGGGCCCAAGATTGCGCGAGGCATACATGCCCGCGAGCATCACCGGGATGTTGCGGGCCTTCAACCGCTCGACGATGGTGTCGATGTTCTTGCGGGTGAGCGCCGGATCGAGCCCGCGCAGCATGTCGTTGGCGCCGAGCTCCAGGATCACCCCGTGGGTGCCGTCGGGCACCGACCAGTCGAGCCGGTCGAGGCCGCCGGAGGAGGTGTCGCCGGAGACGCCCGCATTCGCGACCTCGACCCTGTAGCCCTTGGCCTTGAGCGCCCGCTCCAGCGCCACCGGGAAGGCGGCCTCCTGCGGCAGGCCATAGCCCGCGCTCAGGCTGTCGCCCAAGGCCACGAGGCGGATCGGCTGGCCTTGCGCTTGAGACTCCGGAAGGGGGGCGATCATGGCGGCAAGGGCCGCCGCACACGCAAAAATGATCGTCATGAATGGGCCGGATTGGCGCTTCATCGATAGGCTTCCCATCTATGCCGGACTAGAACCGGGTTAAATTCAAGTTTCCAACAGATCGGGTGAATGGGCATGCAGGACAAGGCCATCGCGCTGCACGATGTCGATTTGAGCCTCGGGCGCGGGGCCGCACGGGTGCATATCCTCAAGGGAATTTCCCTGGATATCCCCAAAGGCGAGGCGGTGGGGCTCGTCGGCCCCTCGGGTTCGGGCAAGTCGACCCTGCTCATGACCATGGCCGGGTTGGAGCGCCCCGATTCCGGAAAAGTGATCGTCGACGGCACCGACCTATCGGGCCTCGACGAGGACGCGCTGGCGCGCTTTCGCGGCCGGCGCATCGGCATCGTGTTCCAGTCCTTCCACCTCGTGCCCACCATGACGGCGCTGGAGAACGTGGCGCTTCCCCTGGAGCTTGCCGGCGAGGACGACGCCTTCGAGCGGGCGGAAGCCGAGCTGCAGGCCGTGGGCCTCGGGTCTCGCTTGCACCATTATCCGGCGCAGCTCTCCGGCGGCGAGCAGCAGCGCGTGGCGATCGCCCGCGCCATCGTGCCGAATCCGGCGATTCTTGTGGCCGACGAGCCCACCGGCAACCTCGACGAGAACACCGGCGGGTCCATCATCGACCTGCTCTTCGCCCTCAAGCGCGACCGGGGCGCGACCCTGGTGCTCGTGACCCACGACCTCAACCTCGCCCGCCTGTGCGACCGCATGGTGCGCCTGCGCTCCGGGCAGCTGGAGGCCGATGCCGCCTCCGCCGTGGCCTAAGGACAAACCCCATGCACGGCACCCTTCCGGCCACGCCGCAGAGGCGCTCTTCGTCGTCCCGCCTGCCGCTCCTGCTGCGCCTCGCTTTCCGAGAGCTGCGCGCGGGGCTCAAAGGCTTCGGCATTTTCCTGGCTTGCATCGCGCTGGGCGTTGCGGCGATTGCCAGCGTCTCGTCCCTGTCGCGGTCGCTCACCGAGGGTATCTCCCGCGAGGGGCGCCGGATCCTCGGCGGCGACATGGCCTTTTCCCTGATCCAGCGCGAGGCAGCCGCACCCGAGCGCGCCTTCCTGGAATCGCAGGGCCGGGTCAACGTGATCGCCTCCATGCGGGCCATGGCCGTTGCCGGCGACAAGGGCTCCGGCCTCGTCGAGATGAAGGCGGTCGATGGCGGCTATCCCACCGTCGGTGCGCTCGAGACCGATCCGCAGTTGCCCCCCGCCGAGCTCTTTGCCGAGCGCGACGGCGCCTTCGGGACGGCGGTCGATTCGGCGCTGCTGGCGCGGCTCGACCTCAAGGTCGGCGACCGTGTCACGGTGGGCGGCGCCAACGTGGAGCTGCGGGCGCGGCTTGTCTCCGAGCCCGACAAGATCGCCGACGGCATCGGCTTCGGGCCGCGGCTGCTGCTCTCACGGGAGGCCTTGGATGCCACGGGCCTCGTGCAGCCCGGCAGCCTCGTGCGCTGGACCTACCGGCTCATCCTGCCGCCGGAGGTGTCAACCGAGGAGGGGCTGACCCGGATCGAGGCGGAGGCGGGCCGCGTCCTGCCCGAGGCGGGCTGGAACATCCGAACGCGCCTGAATGCCGATCCGCGCTTCGCCCGCAACATCGAGCGTTTCACCCAGTTCCTCACGCTCGTCGGCCTCACGGCGCTGCTCGTGGGCGGCGTCGGCGTCGCCAATGCGGTGCGCGGCTTCATCGACCGCAAGCGGGCCTCCATTGCCACCCTCAAGAGCCTCGGCGCGCCCGGCGGCCAGGTGGTGATGCTCTACCTCACCCAGGTGATGCTGATCGCCATCGTGGGCATCGGCATCGGGCTGGCCTTCGGGGCCGCCCTGCCGTTCGTGATCACCGGATTGTTCGGCCATCTCCTGCCGATCCCGATCCAGCCGACGCTCGCCTGGAGCGAGCTCGGCATTGCGCTGCTCTATGGGGTGCTGACCGCGCTCGTCTTCGCCATCGCGCCGTTGGGCCGTGCCCATGACGTGCCGGTCTCAGGGTTGTTCCGCGACCAGATCGACCCGGAACGGCGCTGGCCGCGCAAGCGCTATGTGACGGCGCTCATTCTGTCCGTTACGGCGCTCGTGGGCCTGTCGGTGCTCGCGGCCTATGACCGGCGTGTCGCCCTGATGTTCGTGGCCGCGGCCGCAGGCTCCTTCGCGCTCCTGCGCGTCGTCGCCTTCGGGATCATGGCGCTGGCCCGCCGCCTGCCGCGCCCGCGGAGCACCTCGCCGCGGCTGGCCCTTGCCAACATCCACCGCCCCGGCGCGCTCACGCCCTCGCTCGTGCTCTCGCTGGGCCTCGGCATCACGCTCCTGGTGACGCTCGCGCTAATCGACACCAACCTGACGCGCCAGCTGACGCAAAGCCTGCCGCAGCGGGCGCCGAGCTTCTTCTTCCTCGACATCCCGAACCAGCAGGCCGACGCCTTCGAGGGCTTCCTCAAACAGCAGGCGTCCGATGCCCAGATCGAGCGCGTGCCCATGATGCGCGGCCGTCTCGTCACCCTGGGCGGCCGGCCTGTGGCCGAGATCAAGGCCAGCGAGGACATCTCCTGGGTGCTCTCGGGCGACCGCGGCATCACCTATGCCAAAGCGCCCCCGGAGGGATCGAAGATCGTGCAAGGTGAGTGGTGGCCGGAGGATTATCGTGGCAAGCCGCTGGTCTCCTTCGACCGGAAGATCGCCGAGGGTCTTGGGTTGAAGATCGGCGACGAGATCACCGTCAACGTGCTCGGGCGCAACATCAGCGCCACGATCTCCAACCTGCGCGAGGTTGAATGGCGCTCCATGGGCATCAACTTCGTCATGGTGTTCTCGCCCAATGCCTTTGCCGGCGCGCCGCACACGCATCTCGCCACCGTCACCTTCCCGAACGGATCGGATGAGGCGCTCGACGCCCGCATCCTGCGCAGCTCAGCCCAAACCTATCCCATGGTCACGAGCGTGCGGGTGAAGGATGCCCTTGAGGCTGTCAACGATGTGGTCTCGCAGCTCGTCATGGCGATTCGCGGCGCAAGCTCCATTGCGCTCATCGCGAGCCTCCTGGTGCTGGCAGGCGCCCTGGCGGCCGGCCACCGGGCGCGGCTCTACGATGCGGTGGTGCTCAAGACCCTCGGCGCCACCCGCGCCCGGCTGCTCTCGGCCTATGCGCTCGAATACGGGCTCTTAGGGTTGGCGACGGCAGTCTTCGGTCTGCTGGCAGGCTCGCTTGCCGCTTATTTCATCGTCGACCGTGTCATGAACCTAAGCTTTACCTTAGATTTGTCGGGCGCCATCCTGGCCTCGGCCTTGGCGGTTCTCGTGAGTGTCGGATTAGGCCTGCTGGGAACCTGGCGGATCTTAAGTCAAAAGCCGGCGCAGTATTTGAGAAACCTTTAAGCCGCGCGGGCACGGCGGCGTTATAAAGGAGCGCGAAAAGGTTAATGAGGAGCAGCATCAACTCTGCTCTTCACTTTTCTTGCTTCACGAAGATTTGAAGCTTGACCTTGCCCCTTGCGGAAAAGGGGGCTCCCCCTCATATTTTGCATGTCGCCGACAAACGCGGCGGCCGAAGGCTGGTAACCGGCCTTTCGAGGGAACAACGGGATACCGCGAGGAAAGGACTTCGATGCAACCGTATGAGCAAAACCAACACGCCTATGGCACCGGCTTTGCCCGGACGGCGGCTCAGGTCGACCAAGGCCTGCGCGCCTTCATGCTCGGCGTCTACAACAACATGGTCCTGGGCCTTGCCATCTCGGCCCTGGTCGCGCTCGGCATCAACATGCTGGCCACCACGAGCGATCCGTCGCAAGCGGTTGCCCGGATGGGTGGTGTTGGCCTGACCCAGTTCGGCGCGACCCTGTATGGCTCGCCCCTGATGTGGGTTGTGGCGCTGGCGCCTCTGGC
>NZ_JACXAB010000011.1 GCF_014699075.1 Microvirga sp.
CCGAGGCGCTGGAACTTCTGGGGATCGCGCAGGAACTCCACAACCTCCTGCAGGTCTTCCTTGGCCTCGTCGATGCCCGCAACGTCGTCGAAGGTGACGCGGCCATGCGCTTCGGTGAGGAGCTTCGCCTTGGACTTGCCGAAGCCCATGGCCCGGCCGGCGCCGCTCTGCATCTGGCGCGACAGGAACACCCAGGCGCCGATGAAGAGCGCGATGGGCAGGATGTTCATGAGCACTGCGATAAACCAGGGGGTGGAATCCGACTGCGGACGGGCCGTGATCGAGACGCCCTTCTGTTGCAGCTTCGTGACCAGCATGGGGTCGCTCGGCGCGTAGGTCGTGAAGGTGCGGCCGTCCGTATAGGTGCCGCTGATCTCGGGGCCGGAGATGACCACGCTGGTGATGCGCCCGGCATCGGCCTCGCTGAGGAGCTGGCTATAGGCGATGTCGCTGCCGCCGCCCCGCTGACCGGGGCTCTGGAACAGGGTCACGAGCGCCAGCACAAGGAGGAAGATCACCACCCAGAGGGCGAAGTTGCGGAAATTTGAATTCATTTGATCAGGTTCTGCCCCAGAGGGAGAGAAAGCGAGAGGAGACTCCCCGCGCGGCTAAACTCAATGTAGGCATACCGTCCCGCCTTGCCAAGGGAATGCGACGTGCATGCCGCATCATCCGATAGCCTGAGCCAGGAGATTCGGCTAACGGCCTCGCTGGCGTGGCGGTTCCGGCCCCACAGAGACCTGTCCGGCCTGGGTCAGACGCAGATGAGCGCCCGCGATGGTGAGGCTCAGCGCCTCCCCGGCCCCGGCCGCCTGCCGCAGGCGCTCCGTGCAGGCCTCGAGCCGGTGAAGACGGCTGTTGTCGAGTTTCAGGCCCGCCTGCATCAAGGCCAGCTCCAGCACACGCAAGGCAATGTCGAAGGGCTCGCTCGTCAGGATCCGCGCCTGAAACGACAGGGTCCCGGCTTCGAGACGCGGTTCGCCCCGGTCGAAGGCTTCCCTGGCTTTGATGTCGAGGGCCTCATCGGCCTGGGCAGCCCTCTCCGCCAGGCGAGCCAGCCGCTCGGCGGTGAGCCCCTCCGCAGCAAGGAGCGGCATCAGCCTGCGCCAGCGCACGCGGGCATAGCGCTCATCCTGGTTCGACGGATCGGTGACGAAGCGCCAGTCGTGCTGCCGGCAATGATCGAGAAGATGTGATTTCGAAATGCCGAGGAGCGGCCGCACATGCTGGATGCCCTGCCGGTCCGTTTCCCGGCGCATACCGGCAAGGCCCTGCAGGCCCGAGCCGCGCGAAAGGCGCATCATCACCGTTTCGGCCTGGTCGTCGAGGGTATGACCCGTGACGAGATGGGAGGCTGCCATCTCGCGGGCATGCTCGACCAAGAGGTGATAGCGCGCCTCGCGGGCGGCCTCCTGGATTCCGGTCGCGGGCTTTTGTCCGCTCCACACGAGCGTCCGGTGTGGCAGACCTAGTTGAGCGGCCTCGCGCGCCACGAAGGCAGCCTCGTCGGCGGCTTCGGGCCGCAGACCATGATCGACGGTTGCGACGGAGATTGTGGGACGGTCTCCGAGGGAGGCCCAGCGGGCGAGGCCGTACATGAGGGCTATGGAGTCCGGACCGCCCGAAACGGCGATGAGGATACCGGAGGCCGGATTCAAAGAAGAAAAGAGACGCTCAAGCCCTTCATCCGAGAGCGGATCATCGGGGGGCGAGATAGGGGCCACGGGGTAAGGGCCTGCTAGGTCAGCGGATCAGCTGCACTTGATCCGCTTCTGCTCGCGCTCGGAGGCCTGGCGGACGGGAGCGGAGGCCTGCGGATATTTGCGGTCGAGTTCGGAGAACACCGCACAGGCGCGATCCTTGGCCCCGAGGCCATTCAGGGAGATGCCGAGCCGCAGCAGGGCATCGGGCGCCTTGGGCGTATCCGGATGCTCGGCCGAGACGTTCAGGAACTGCTCGGCGGCCTCGCGATACCGGTTGCGGACGAGATAGGTCTCGCCGAGCCAGAAGGTGGCTTCCGGCACGAGCTTGTCGCGGGGGTTGGATTGCAGGAAGCGGCGGAAGCTCATCTCCGCCTGATCATATTGCTTCTGCGTGAAGGAGGTATAGGCGGTGTCGAAGTCCGACCGGGGATTGCCGACACTTGTCGCCGCCACGCTGGGATTGGCGCGCTCGGTGATGGCGCCCTGAGGCAGGGCCGGCTGGTCGTCGGCATGCTGGTCGAGCGGGGCGCCCTCAGGGTCATCCTGCTCGATCAGCTCGCCGATCCCGGCCAGCTGCCCACCCGGAAGCGGCAGCGGACGGCCCGCATCGGCTTGAGCGAGCGGCGCCGACGGCGGGGTCGAGCCGAGGGGCCGGGGTGCGCCGGGGGCGCTCGGCGCCTCAGACGGATCGAACACGTCGCTGCGGCGCTGCGGCTGGGCTGGCGCCGGCTGCGCCGGAGGCGGGGTAGGACGCGACGGGGTTGTGGTGGACGGCGCGGGAGCGGGCTTGGAGCTGCTGCCGCCACGTCCCTCCTGGAACCGGAACTCCACATCCTCCTGGAACTTGCGCAGCTGTTCCTTCAGCTGACGGTTCTCGTACTGGAGCTGCTCCATCTGGCCGGAGATCTGCCGGAACTGGCTCTCGAGCCGGTTCAGGCGCACGATTGCATCGGCAGCATCCTGCGCAGCGGCAGGGAGAACCGAAGTGGCGGCCAGAGCCAGGGCAAAGGCGAAAAAGACAAACAGGCGTCGCAACATGCTGGGAATACCGTAAGGATCCAGGGCGGAGGGGCCGATAACACAAAAGCGCCGCCACGGCGAGAATGTGGCGGCGCTCTGCTGTTTCACGAGACTTTAAGCCGGTGAGGCCTTATGCCCCGGCGCCGTTGCCGAGCACCGTCACCGCGCGCCGGTTCTGCGACCAGCAGGAGATGTCGTTGCAGACCGCCACCGGGCGCTCCTTGCCGTAGGACACGGTGCGGAAGCGATTGCCCGGGATGCCGCGGGAGATCAGGTAGTCGCGGACAACCTGGGAGCGGCGGGCGGAGAGCGAGAAGTTGTACTCGCGGGTGCCGCGCTCGTCCGCATGACCTTCAAGGATGAAGGTGTATTGCGGGTAGCGCTGCAGCCACTGGGCCTGCTTGTCGAGGGTCGACACAGCCGTGGGGGTCAGGTCCGTCGAGTCGGTCTCGAAGAACACGCGGTCACCCACGTTGACGACGAAATCCTGGGCGCTGCCGGGGGTGGCGGCACCGCCGGCTCCGAAGCCACCGGCTCCGCCGGCCATCTCATCTTTGTTGGACGAACACGCCGCCGCCCCGAGGGCGAGGACGAGTGCAGCGGCGAACTTGACGGCGCGCAGCGTCATCATTGGCAATACTCCTTACACATACGTTTGCCGAACGTTGTGTCTTTCATATCGGGAGGATGGTTAAGGGAGGGTTCCGTCAACCGAGGAGAGAGACCCGGGGATTAAGGTGAATTATGGCCAAGTTGTGGAAGTTGGGATTAGGGTAAATCAACCGTGAATGAATTCCGGCCGGAGACCATATATCTGTCGTTAGGAAAGCGGACGGAAGCTAGGCTGCTGCCGATTGCCTGTCTCACGCGTTGAGAGGTCATGAATATCGTGACGACCCCGCCCGGCACCCTTGGACAGCCCTACCGCAAGGCCCTCGACGACCTGCGTCTGGAGCGCGCTTTCGCGCGCATCGCCGACAGCGACCTGCGGCACGGCAATGCGGTGTCGCTGCTCAGGGACTCGCGGGAAAACTATCCGGCCTGGCTTGAAGCCATCCGCTCGGCGAAAGACGTCATCCATTTCGAGAACTTCATCATCGCCGACGACGAGAGCGGGCGCGCATTTGCCGATGCGCTCATGGAGAGGGCCCGAGCCGGCGTGAAGGTGCGGGTGCTCTACGACTGGCTCGGCTCATCGTTCCGGGCCCTTCCCGGCTATTGGAAGCGCCTGCGCGGGGCCGGCGTTGAAGCCAAGGTCTTCAACCCGCCGCGGTTGACGGACCCGTTTTGGGTTCGGCGCGATCACCGCAAGGTGATCACCGTCGACGGGCGCATCGGTTTCGTGTCGGGCCTGTGCATTTCGGATAACTGGGTCGGCCGGGACGGTCATGCCCCCTGGCGCGACACCGGGATATGCCTGGAAGGCCCTGTGGTGGCCGATCTCGATGCAGCCTTCGCGGAGACCTGGCGGCTCGCCGGCATGCGGCCGATCCCGAAATCCGAACTGCCCCACCCCGACCTGACCCCGCCGGCGGGCACGATGGCCGCTCGTGTCATCAGCGGCGAGCCGGGGATGCTGCGCACGTACCGGGTCGATCAGTTCATCGCGGCCACCGCACAGCGTAACCTGTGGCTGACCGACGCCTATTTCGTCGCAACCACCTCCTATGTGCAAGCTTTGGGCGAAGCCGCGCGGGACGGGGTGGACGTGCGCATCCTGGTGCCGGGATCAAGCGACGTTCCTGCGCTCCAGCCCGTGGTCCGGGCCGGCTACCGTTCCCTCATCGAGGCGGGGATCCGCGTCTACGAATGGAACGGTTCGATGCTCCACGCCAAGACCGCCGTCGCAGACGGGCGATGGTCCCGTGTCGGCTCCACCAACCTGAATCTCGCGAGCTGGGCCACCAACTGGGAGCTCGATGTCGTCGTCGAGGATACGCAGTTTGCCGAGGCCATGGAGGCGATGTATCTCGAGGACCTCGCCAACGCGACGGAGATCGTTCCCGGCTGGCAGTCGCGCCGCCGTCAGGCGAAGAAGATGCGCTCCCGTCGTGGGCATCGCTATACGAAGGGTGGCGTGCGAAGACTTGCGGCCGGTGCCCTGGCCCTGTCCACCACCCTCGGCAAGTCGGTCTATTCGCGATCGCTCACCGCCACCGAGGCGAGCAGTGTCGCCATCATCGGCTTCGCCCTGCTGGCGCTCGCCGCGCTCATCACCTTCTTTCCGGTCCTGATCATATCGCCGGTGGTCATCGGCCTCGTGTGGCTGAGCCTTGCTCTCCTCATTCGGGCCTTTCGTCTGAAGCGGCGCGTGCGCCTGAGGCGCCGCAAGCTCGCCCTGAGGCGAAGGTTGACCAAGATCAAGGAGAGGGAAGCCTCGCCGGAAACTTCCCTCGGGGAATAAAAGGAAACCGGCGCCTAAGCTTGGCGTTGACGTCACGCAGGGCAGCCGCATCCCGATTGACGAGGAGATCCCCATGGCATCAGGCCCCTCCGGTTCGACCCATTCCTTAGATCGCATCCAGGCCATGAGTTCGCTCCTGGCGCAGAACTGGTGGGCCGTGGCCCTGCGCGGGGTCTTTGCCATCGTGTTCGCGCTCATTGCGTTGTTCTCACCAGGCGCGACGATCCTGTCCCTCGTGCTGTTCTTCTCGGCCTACATGCTGGTCGACGGGGTCTTCGGCATCGTGTCCGGGATCAGGGCCGCGTCCAACCACCAGCGCTGGGGCCTGCTGATCCTGGAGGGCGTCCTCAACATCCTGGTCGGCATCGTCGCTTTCGCCATGCCGGGCCTGACGGTTCTGTTCTTCGTCACCCTGGTGGCCGTGTGGTCGCTGATCACGGGCGTTCTGATGATCGTCGCCGCCTTCAAGCTCAACCCCGAATACGGGCGCGGCTGGCTCATCTTCAGCGGCATCGTGTCGGTGTTGTTCGGGATCGCGCTCCTGGTCGCTCCGCTTGTGGGCGCCGTGGTGCTGACCTGGTGGCTCGGCGCCTATGCGCTCGTCTTCGGCATCGGCCTTCTGGTGCTCGCCTTCAAGCTGAAAGGCCGCAGAGACAACAGCAGTGGCTCAGCCTCGCTGCGGGCCTGAATGTAAAAGGGCGCTAAAGCATCGGACCCAAAAGTGGAGTCCACTTTTGGGTCCGATGCTTCCTTCTTGAATGAGAGCATCGTTTGTGCGGAAAACCGGGTCCACTTTTCCGCACGATGCTCTAGAAGCGCCCTTTTCCTTTATCAGTTGCTCTGCCGGCTCTCGCTCAGCAGCGGCGACCAGGTCGGGTCGGACGCGAAGGACGGCGTCGGGACGGGCTGCTCCACGCGGCCGGTGATATCGACCATGTAGAGCTTGCCGCCGGCCTGCCCGCCGGGATCGCGGAAGAACAGGATGTACTGGCCATTGGGCGCCCAGGTCGGGCTCTCGTTGTGGAAGCCTTCCGTGAGGATGCGCTCCCCCGAGCCGTCGGGCTTCATGATGCCGATGGCAAAGCCCCCGGCGCGCTGCTTCGTGAAGGCGATGTAGTCGCCGCGCGGCGACCAGGCCGGCTGCGAGTAGGAGCCGTCGCCGAAGGAGATGCGGCGCTGGTCGGAGCCGTCCACGTTCATCACGTAGATCTGCTGCTTGCCGCCGCGGTCGCTCTCGAACACGATCTGCTTGCCGTCCGGCGAGAAGGACGGCGAGGTGTCGATGGCGGGCGTCGAAGTCAGGCGCGTGGTGGCCTGCGAGCCGAGATTCATCATGAAGATGTTGGCATTGCCGCCCTGCTGCAGGCTCATGACGATGCGATTGCCCTCAGGTCCGAAGCGCGGCGAAGACGCCATGTCTGGGAAGTTTCCGAGCACCTGGCGCGAACCGGATTCGAGGTTGATCACCTGAACGCGCGGCTGCTGGCCCTCGACCTGGGACATGTAGGTGATGTCCTGCGTGGCCGGCGAATAGCGCGGCGCCACCACGGAGGTGTCTCCTTGAGTCAGGTAGCGCACGTTCGCACCGTCCTGATCCATGATGGCGAGGCGCTTGCGGCGGTTCTCCTTCGGGCCCGATTCATCGACGAACACGATGCGCGTGTCGAAGAAGCCGCCGAAGCCCGTGACCTTGGTGTAGACCGCGTCCGAGATGATGTGGCCGATGCGGCGCCAGAAATTGGCATCCGTCACATATTGCTGGCCCGTAAGCTGCTGGCCCGTCTCGATGTCCCACAGGCGGAACTCGGTGCGCAGGCGGCCCGCAGGATCGCGGGAGACTCGGCCCGTTACGAGCGCCTGGGCGCCGGCCATCTTCCAGGCATCGAAGCGGGGCGCTGCATCGAAGGACGGGCGCTCGGGAAAGCGCGACTTGTCGAGCGGCGCGAAGTACCCTGAGCGCTGCAGGTTGTTGCCGATGATGCCAGACACGCGCTGCCCCATGTCGCCTTCGCCGGAGAAGTCGGCAACGGCGATGGGCATGGGCTGAAACTGCCCGCCCGGTCCAACGCGGAACGAGAGCTGCGCCTGAGCCGATGGGGTAATTGCCGCCATCGGCAGGACAACGGCCAGCGCGACGAGAAGACGGGAGATGAGGCGAGTGATCATGGGATGCTGTCTCAAGCTTTGATGGGCTTTAAGAGAGGGGAGGATCGAACTGGACGTTCAACACTTTCCAGTCGGTGTAATAGGGCGCGAATTTCGCCGGGATCTCGAACTGGCGGCACTTGCGGATGGCCCTGACGGCTGCATCCGCCACCGCGCGATCGGTCGATGAGCTTCCGGCTTGAAGGACCCGCGGGTCGGTGCTGAGCGAACCGTCCTGATTCAGGCGGATATCGAGAACCGGCGCCGTGACCTGTCCGCCTGAGGCCGCAATCGGCGCGCTGTAGCAGCGTTCGATCTGCGACACGAGAATGCCGATGAGGGCATCACGGAGACTGGGCGAGAGCTTCGCGGCCGATCCTGTCGCCGTTCCGAGCGAGGCGGTCTTCTGGACCTCCGCGCCGGTCGCGCCGGTGGACTGGCTCTTGTCCTTGCTGTCGAGGAACTGCTTCAGGTCGCCCATATCGAGCTTCTTGGCAACCTGCGCCTCCTTGCGCGCCTTGGATTCGGCCTCTTCCTTGGCCTTGGCTTCCGCAAGCTTCTTCGCCTCGGCTTCCGCCTTTGCCTTCGCGTCCGCCTCGGCCTTCGCTTTGGCCTCGGCGACCTTCCTGGCTTCGGCCTCGGCTTTGGCTTTCGCCTCGGCTTGCGCCTTTGCCTTGGCCTCCGCCTCGACCTTGGCTAGCTCGGCCGCCTTGGCCTTCTCGATGGCCTCGGCTTCGGCCTTCTCGCGCAGCTGCTTTTCCTCCGCGGCCTTGGCCTCGGCGGCTTTGTCTTCCTGCGAGCGGGTCGGCGGCGCGGGCGGCGGAGACTGAGCGGCGACCGGCTCTTCCTTGTCGGCGACCTTCATCTCGGCCGGACGCTTCGGCGGGGCGGGCGCATCGCGCTTGTCCTCGCCGGGATCCTTCAGTTCGGTCTTGTCGGCGACGCGCTCGGCGCGGGGCTTCGGCTGTGGCGTCTTGGCGTTGGTCTCGCCCTTGGTGATCTGCGAGAGCTGGGCATCGGTGATGACCTCGACCGGGATGCCTTCCTGCGCTTCGGGAAATTCGGCCACGGACGACAGGCCGATCATGGCAGCCGTCAGCAGCGCCGCATGCGCGACGCCCGAGACCCAGAAGCCCGGCTCGGAAGTGCTGAATTTCAGCTTCAACGCCACGTGTGTTTGCCCCTTGCTCTCAATCGGCTCAGCGCTGGTCGATCTCGGTCACGAGAGCGACGCGCTTGTAGCCGGCCGTGGTCACGATCGACATCACCTGGGCGACGCGTCCGTAATCCACCTTCTTGTCGCCGCGCACGAAGACCCGCTCGTCGAAGCCCGCCTTGGACACCTCGGCGAGCTTGCCGACGATGGCCTCGTCCGTCAGCTCCGCCTCTCCGAGGAAGACCTGGCCGTTGGCCTTGATCGACAGGGTCACGGGCGTCGAGTCGGAATTGAGCGGCGCGGCCTTGGTCTGCGGCAGGTCGAGCGGCACGCCCGCCGTCATCATCGGTGCCGCCACCATGAAGATGATGAGCAGCACCAGCATGACGTCGATGAACGGCGTCATGTTGATCTCGTTGATCACGCCCGCCTGCCGGGAGCGCCTGCGGCGGCGCCCGCCTCCTGCCGATCCTGCCATCATGGCCATGCCGAATCCCCCTTAAGCCGCGTTGGCGGGGGAGCGGCCGGCGTGGCCGATGCGCTCGTCCACCTGACGGGACAGGATGGCCGAGAACTCGTCGGCGAAGCCCTCGAGCCGCGACTGCAGCTTGCCCACTTCCGAGTTCAGCTTGTTGTAGGCCAGCACCGCCGGAATGGCCGCGAACAGGCCGATGGCGGTGGCAAACAGCGCCTCGGCGATGCCGGGAGCCACGACCGCAAGGCTCGTGTTCTTGGAGGCGGCGATCGACGTGAAGGAATTCATGATGCCCACCACCGTGCCGAAGAGGCCGATATAGGGACCAGCCGAGCCGATGGAGGCCAGCACCGTCAGGCGCGCGTTGAGCCGCTCCACCTCGCGCTGGATGGTCACGTCGAGCACCTTGTCGATGCGCTGCGGCAGGCTCTGGAACGAGCGTCCTGAGCCCTCGAAGGAGCGCTTCCACTCGCGCATGGCGGCGACGAACACGGCAGCCAGACCCGTGGCCGGACGGCTCTGCAGATTGCGGTAGAGCTCCTCCAGGGACTGGCCTGACCAGAACACGTCCTCGAACCGGTCCATCGCGCGCTTGGTGCGGCTGTAGAGCAGCGTCTTGTTGACGATGATGGCCCAGCACCAGACGGAGGCCGCCAGCAGGCCGATCATCACGAGCTTGACGATGAAATGGGCCTGCCAGAACAGGCCAAAGAAGGACAGGTCGTGGGCCACAGGAGCGGCCTGGGCCACATCAGCCGGATTCATGAATCTCGTCCTCGCTCTTCGAGCAGCCTTGAGTGTTCCCAAGGCTCACCGCAGATTGATCTTAGGAAAATCTGTTTCTGTATCACAGCTGGTTCGCCCCCGAATCTGTCGAAAATAAGGGCGGCGGCGGATAAGACGCAGATCATCCCTGACCGTCACCTGTTAGGCACAGAGTAAGGTTAAGGTCTGGTTTAAGTGCGGCTGCCACAAGGCGGAATCGCCTGAAGTTGATGGGAAATCTTAGCTGGTATACTTCGAGGGCAAACCTCGCCGAGATCGTGCCGATACGGCACCATCAATTCAGTGCCAATCCATCAACCCGCCTTGCGGCGACGCACGAGCGTAATACCATCCTGACCGATCAGAGAGAGGTCGTGTTGTGGAGCATCAGATTGAACCGGCCGAGGTCGTGCGGAAGCAGCTTGAGGCTTACAATGCGAAGGACATCGATGCCTTCATGAGCTTCTGGGCCGAGGATGCGCAATTCTTCGCCTTCCCGTCGGAGCTCCTGGCTGAGGGCGCGGAGCAGATCCGCAAGCGCCATGTGGCCCGCTTCAAGGAGCCCAACCTCTTCGGGCATCTCATCAGTCGCATGAGCGTCGGCAATCTGGTGGTCGACAGGGAGGTGGTGACCCGCACTTTCCCGGAGGGCCCAGGGCGCGTCGATGTGATTGCGATCTACGAAGTCGATGGTGGGACGATTTCGAAAGCCTGGTTCAAGGTAGGCCCGCCGGTGCTCGACACCGCGTCATCGCGCTAAGGGGTCGTCAGCGCCGTCCGCAACTCGTCCGGGATCCGCACGGCCCGCCCTCCCCGGACGGCCGCGACCATGACATCGGCCGTGACCAGGACCTCGTCGCCGCGCCGGACTTCCTGGGCCAGCGTCATCGACGCGCCGCGCATCTCCTTGGGGCGGGTCACGATGGTAAGCACGTCGTCCATGACGGCGCCGCCCAAAAAATCGATGCTCATCTTGCGAACCACGAAGGCTAGGCCGTCCATATCCGCGTGAAGGTCGGACTGCGCCACCTCGACCGCCCGCAACAGCTCTGTGCGGCCACGCTCCATGAAGCGGAGATAGCTCGCGTGATAGACGCGGGCCGAGAAATCCGTGTCTTCGTAATAGACGCGGATCGGCAGGATATGGGCGCCATCCTGCATGAAGCCGGAGAGGTGGGGCCAAGAACCACCCTCCCCTCGGATCTCGGGTGTTCCCGAGATCTGTTCTTGCCTGCCCAATTCGGAAACATCCGACTTGGGTGGGGGAGGGTCGGAGCGCGTCAGCGATCCGGGGTGGGGTGGCAGCGCAGCGTTCGGAGATGTCGCGCTACCCACCCCCTCCCGCGCCTCCGGCGCGACCTCCCCCCTCAAGGGGGAGGTGTTGGCACCGCGCCGCTCACTCATCCGCATCCCCGCCGAACAGCCCGAACTGTGCCGCGGTCTCGCGGGTGGGCTCCGGAATGCCGAGGTGCTTGAAGGCGTGGGGCGTCAGCACACGCCCGCGCGGGGTGCGCTGCACGAAGCCCTTCTGGATCAGGTAGGGCTCGATGATGTCCTCGATGGCGTCGCGCGGCTCGGACAGGGCCGCGGCAATCGTCTCGATGCCCACCGGGCCGCCGCCGAAGGAATTGGCCACCAGGGTCAGGTACTTGCGGTCCATGAGATCGAGGCCGATGGGGTCCACGTCGAGGAGGCGCAGGGACTTGTCGGCGAGGTCGCGGCTGACGGTCTGCACGCCTTCGACGATGGCAAAGTCGCGCACGCGGCGCAGGAGGCGCCCGGCGATGCGCGGCGTGCCGCGGGAGCGCCGCGCAATCTCGTTGGCGCCCTCCTCGCTCATGCCTAAGCCCAGCACCCGGGCGCCGCGCCGGACAATCAGCTCCAGCTCGTCGACCGTGTAGAATTCAAGCCGGATCGGGATGCCGAAGCGGTCGCGCAACGGCGTGGTGAGCAGGCCCGCCCGGGTGGTGGCGCCGACAAGCGTGAATTTCGGCAGCTCGATCTTCACCGAGCGGGCGGCCGGGCCTTCGCCGATGATCAGGTCGAGCTGGTAATCCTCCATGGCCGGATAGAGGATTTCCTCCACGGCCGGGCTGAGGCGGTGGATCTCATCGATGAAGAGCACATCGCGCTCCTCGAGATTGGTGAGCTGAGCCGCCAGATCGCCCGCCTTGGCGATCACCGGGCCGGAGGTCGAGCGGAAATTGACCCCGAGCTCGCGGGCGACGATCTGGGCCAGCGTGGTCTTGCCGAGACCTGGCGGGCCGACGAACAGCACGTGGTCGAGGGCATCGCCGCGCGCCTTGGCGGCATTGATGAAGATCTGGAGATTGGCCCGCGCGGCCTTCTGGCCCGTGAAATCGTCGAGCGACAGCGGCCGGATCGATGCATCGACATCGTCCTCGCGCTTTTCGGGGCTGATCAGGCGGCGGGAATCGGTCAAAGAGGCTTACCTTCCAAAGGCTTCATATAGGCATTTCCGGTGTAATACGCCATCTTTAACAAGATCAAAACAGGAACGTCGAGAGGTTACAGGGTGTTTGACTCAGAGGCTTTATCAAGCCCCTGGGCTACATACCAACATGCCAAGGTCGCGAGGGCGCTCGTCGCAACAAGCAGATAATTCATGAGGCCGTTGCCACCTGGCGGCACCGACATTGACGCAATCCACCATCCACCGGGTGAAATGCCGATGGCCAAGCCGGTTGCGAGCGTACATATGGCACCGGCCCAAGCGCTCATCCTGGGCAGCGCTGCCACGCCAAGACCTATCAGCGCAGATGGCAGAAAACCGAACAGATAGATCGGGACTATGTTCTCCCAACCGAATGTACTGGCGGCCAGAACATCCCCTCCTGGTCGATAGCCGGACAGCTTCACGACCATGGCAGCAACCGACAACAGGACAACCCCAGTGATCGGCCCTACAACGATGAAGACGAGGAGCATTCTCACCCGTTTACGGCTCAATGCGCCAAGTCTTCGCAGGCCGAACCTTATCAAGGTCTTAGCCTCGCGCTTTTCGTGGTTGAGCAGGTGGCAGGGCCAAGGCTCCAGCAGGTCTGTTGAGGTACTTGCTGAGATACCAGCAAGCCGAGGTCAGAATAACAGCGTTCAAAACCGCCAAGGTCATCGTCGATCTATGTCCCAGCGGGACGGCGAATAGGACAGGATGAAGCAATCCAAGCAGGGGCAGAAAGAAACTGATCATAAGGCCCAGCACCAAGACAGATAGCGCTTCTAAGGACGCTCTCATACGGGGGAGCATGCTTACGGCAAGGCCGAGCAGGAAAGACGAGGGCAAGCTGAACAAGTAGACGCCGAAGACCTGTCCCCATTCCAATGAGGCGAAAGATAGCACATTACCTCTTGAGAGATCTTTGTAGAGGTTCAGCATAAAGCCGGCCGTGGACAACGTCAGGACCGCAATAAGTGGCCCAAGCAGGGTAAAGATCAGGACCACCCGCAGCCACTGCATCACCGCGCCAGCTCCCTCAAGCCCAACCGGATCAGCGTCTTCGCCTCGGCCTCCTCACCGGCCTGCTTCATAGCGGCAGCGACGGCGGCGGAGGCCTGGACCTGGGGATAGCCGAGATTGACCAGCGCCGAGATGGCATCCGTCACGGGGCGCGGAGCGGAGTTGTCCTCGACCGCGCCGGTGAGGCGGATCAGGGCCGGATCGACGGAAGCGAAGGCCGGAGCCTTGTCCTTGAGTTCCGACACGATGCGCTGGGCGAGCTTGGGGCCGACGCCGGGGCCGCGGGCGACAGACGCCTTGTCGCCGGTGGCGATGGCGGTCGCGAGGGTGCCCGGGTCGAGCACCGACAGGATGCCAAGCGCCACCTTGGAGCCCACGCCCTGGACGCTCTGGAGCAGGCGGAACCATTCGCGCTCGGCATCCGACCGGAAGCCGAAGAGGCGGATCATGTCCTCGCGCACATGGGTTTCGATGGACAAAACCGCCGCCTCGCCGGTGGACGGCAGGTTCTGGAGGGTGCGGGAGGAGCAATGGACCACATAGCCGACTCCGTGCACGTCGAGGATCACGAAGTCCTCGCCGTAGGAATCCACCACGCCTTTGAGTTTGCCGATCACGTCAGTCTTTGCTCCCGAGAACTCTCCTCCCCCTTGTGGGGAGGAGTTGGAGGTGGGGGTGCGAGCGCTACGCTGGTCCAGCTCAGCGCCGACACCCCCCTCCCTAGCCCTCCCCCACAAGGAGGGAGGGGACACCCGCGCTTCACTTGTTAAACGATCCCGGATCGGCTCACGCCGTCCGGGATGACGCTTTGTGCCTCTGTATCAAACTAATAGCTCGCCGCCAAAGCACGCGCTTTCCGCTGGTGAGCATGGGCGATGGCGATGGCGAGCGCGTCAGCGGCGTCGGCCTTCTTGAAGTCGGCCTTGGGCAGGAGGATCCTGATCATGGCCTGCACCTGGTTCTTGTCGGCATGACCGACGCCCACCACGGTCTTCTTCACCTGGTTGGCCCCGTATTCCGCCACCGGCAGGCCGTGAAGGGCTGGCACCAGCAGGGACATGGCGCGGGCCTGGCCGAGCTTGAGGGTCGCCTGGGCGTCCTTGTTGACGAAGGTCTCTTCGACCGACACCTCGTCGGGCGTCCAGGTCCGGATCACCTCCGTCAGCCGGTCGTAGAGCTGCTTGAGGCGAAGCGCCAGATCGAGATCGCCGTCCGAGGTCACGACCCCGCAGGCGACATACGAGAGCTTCGTCCCCTCGACGGTGATGACGCCCCAGCCCGTGTTGCGCAGGCCGGGGTCGAGGCCGAGGATGCGGACGCGCTCAGTCACTGTTGTTCTCCACCGTCATGGCCGAATTGCTCTACGGCCATCCACGCCATCAACGGTTAAGATGACGTGGATGCCCGGGACGAGCCCCGGCATGACGCACAGCCAAAATCAGCCCGCCATCTTCTGCATGAGGGCGTCGGAGAGCTCGAAGTTGCCGTAGACGTTCTGGACGTCGTCGTGCTCCTCGAGGGATTCCATCAGCTTCATCAGCTTCTCGCCGGTCTCATCGTCGACGGCCACCGGGGTCTGCGGCTTCCAGACAAGCTTCGACGCCTTGGGCTCGCCGAACTTGTCCTCAAGCGCCTTGGTCACCTCGTTGAGATTACCCTGGTCGCAATAGACCTCATGGCCATTCTCGGAGGACGACACGTCATCGGCGCCGGCATCGATGGCGGCCTCCAGCATGGCGTCGGCATCGGCCACGTCCGGGCCGAACTCGATGTAGCCGACCCGGTCGAACATGAAGGAGACGGCGCCGGTCTCAGCGAGATTGCCGCCGCTCTTGGTGAAGTAGGAGCGGATGTCCGAAGCGGTGCGGTTGCGGTTGTCGGTCATCGCCTCGACGATGATGGCAGCGCCCCCGGGCCCGTAGCCCTCGTAGCGGATCTCGTCGTAGTTCTCCGCGTCGCCGCCCGAGGCCTTGTTGATGGCGCGCTGGATGTTGTCCTTGGGCATGTTCTCGGCGCGGGCGGCGAGGATCGCGGCGCGCAGGCGCGGGTTCATGGCGGGATCGGGCAGGCCCATCTTGGCCGCCACGGTGATTTCGCGGGCGAGCTTGGAAAACACCTTGGACCGCACCGCGTCCACCTTGCCCTTGCGGTGCATGATATTCTTGAACTGTGAATGCCCGGCCATGGGGGCCTCCGGAATATCGGCCGAGAGCCGCCTCATGGGGAGGCGCCCGTCAGGCCTGAGAAGTTGACGATGGCCCGCTTATAAGGCGGCGAAGGGCTTCAGGCAAAGCCCCTTTGGTCCTGCCTGCCCTCGATCCGGTCCAGAGCCCGCCGGAGCGCCTCCACGCAGGCTGGGTCGAAGGCTGTGCCGGTCTCGGCCTCCAGGATTCCCATGGCCTTCGAGACCGGCATGGCGGCGCGGTAAGGGCGATCGGCCGTCAGGGCGTCGAACACATCGGCGACCGAGATGATCCGGGTCTCCAGGCCGATCTCCTCTCCCGTGAGCCCCCTGGGGTAGCCCTTGCCGTCGAGGCGCTCGTGATGGGCGCCACCGATGCGGGCCAGCTCCTCGAAGGCCCCGATCCGGGACAGGATGGTCTCGCTGTAGAGGGCGTGATGGCGCATCGCGGCAAACTCCGCCTCGTCCAGCTTGCCCGGCTTGTCGAGAATTTCGTTGCTGACCCCCAGCTTGCCGATGTCGTGGAGCAGGGCTGCCCGCCTCAGGCGCCGCCGCCCCGCCTCGTCGAAGCCCATTTCGCCTGCGATCAGATCGGCGAAGAACGCGACCCGGTCGCTGTGGCCGCTGGTATAGGGGCTTTTGGAGTCGACCACCCGTGCGAAGGCTGCCGCGATGTCGTCGAGATAAGCCTCGTCGGCGATCTCGATATGTTGGGCCGGCTCCAGGGCGAAGATCGCGGTCTCCACATCGTCGGAGCGCAGAACCTCCCAGAACGCACGGCTCTCAGCGACGCGCTCGAAGGCTTCGACAACCTGGGGATCGAACCACGTTCCCGACCGGGCTCCCACCTCATGCCGGGCCGCCGCCTCTCCGGAGCTGGTGTGGAAGACGTCCACCACCTGGGCGAGAAGCGCGATGCGGGAATAGACAGGGATGCTGGCTCCGGCAATGCTGAGCGGCTTGCCGCCGCCGTTCCAGTGCTCGTCAAGCGATTGGATCCCGTGCGCCACGCCCTCCGGAAAGCGCAGCTGGCGGGCGATCTCGGCGCCCCGCTGACATCGGGTCTCGATGAGCTCACGGGCGATCTCGCCGCCGTTCTGGACGATGTTGACGACCGCACGGAAACGCTCCGCCAGCCCGGATTTCAGTCCGGTGTGGGACAGCACGAACCTCAAGACCTGCGGGAGCCGGTCGCCGACCGTCTTGAAGTCCCGTTTGAAGGAGAGGTCGTCGGTGAGGTAGAGCTGGCAGATGCGGGCCGCGTTGCTGCTGCAGCCAAGGTCCTTCAGGAGAAGCGTGTAGTAGAGCTCCCACAGCGCAGTCTCGCTGAGGCCCAGCTCCCGCCCCACATGGACCCCGATCCAGCACGCCCGTACGCAATGGCCGGCGGGCTGGCCCTCGGTCAGGTCCAAGGCATGACTCAGCGCCCCCAGCACCTCCGACAGACGGATGGCCTTTGGAGAATCCGCCAGATCCCCCATCCATTCCCGTGATTGTACGCCCACCCGTAGCCCCCTCTTCCCTAAGGGAAGATTAGGCCCGAAGCGCTTAAGAGATCGTGCCTAGAAGCCGAGCCAGCCCGGCAGGTTCTGGAAGGCCGCCACGATCAGGTGGTAGGAGGCGCCCAGGATCGTCACCGTATAGGCAAGCCCGGCCAAGCCGATGAGGTAGCCGACGAGCAGGAGGTAGCCGTCCTCCTCCATCACGGCGATGGACGCGATGACGAGGGCGATGGAGGGGGGGAAGTTGGTACCTGGGAACGGGATCAGGACCGACACGGCAACCAGGAAGGCGAAGAGCCCGACCACCCGGTCGCCAATGGGGCCGAAGAGCTGGAGCAGCCGGGGCTTGCAGTAGCTCTCCAACTTCTGGAGCTTGGGCTCCGCGATGTCGATGAGGCGCTTGAACTTCGCGACGGAAACCGTCTGGCGCAGGATGAAGCCCGGCAGCCAGGGACGCTTGTGGCCCAGCATCATCTGGATACCGAAAATGAGCACGGGTGTGCCGACGATGCCGGCGATGCCCGGCACGTTGGGGACGCAGTTCGGCAGGGAGAACAGGATCAAGACGAAGCCGAAGGCGCGTTCGCCGAAGGCCTCGATGATCTCACGGATCGAGATCGTCTCGCCCTTGGCCTCGTCGATCACGGCGCGCAGGACGGCCGAGGCGCTCTGGTGCTCGTGTGCCTGATGGAACTCGCTCGTCTGCCGATAGACGTTGATCCTGCCGGTCCTGGTTGTCTTCGCGTCTGCGTCCACCGATCACCTCCGTGACGGGACAGATGGGAACGGCGACGCTCCACGCCAAGGGATGGTAATGGACCATTGCCCTCTCCCGCAGAGGGGAGAGGGAGATCCCGCGCTCAATCCCAGAAGCGGGGCCAGGTCTCTTCCAGGTTCGGCCCGAGGCGAACCGCAGCCACGCGCCTAGCGAGGCCGGTGCGGTCGTCGGTCTCGACCGCGATGCCCGAAAGCGTGCCCTCGCCCAGGGCCGGCTCCATGCGGGCACCGGGGGTCTTCTGGATGAAGCGGCGGATCGATTCTTCCTTCTGCATGCCGAGGACGGAATCGTAGTCGCCGCACATGCCCGCGTCCGACATGTAGGCCGTGCCGCCGGCCAGGACCCGGTGATCGGCCGTGGGCACATGGGTGTGGGTGCCGACCACGAGGCTCGCCCGCCCGTCGAAGTAATGGCCCATGGCCTCCTTCTCGCTGGTGGCCTCCGCGTGCACGTCGATGATGACCGCATCGGCCACCTGACCCATGGGGCAGGTCTCCAGCTCCCGGTCGACGGCCGCGAACGGATCGTCGAGCGGGTCCATGTAGAGGCGGCCCATGACGTTGACCACGAGGACCCGGTGGCCGGAGCGGGTGTCGATGAGGTTGGCGCCGCGTCCCGGCGTGCCCTGCGGGAAGTTCACGGGCCGCAGAAGCCGCGGCTGGCGCTCGATGAAGACAAGCGTCTCGCGCTGGTCCCAGGAGTGGTTGCCCAGCGTGATCGCATCGGCGCCCGCGGCCAGAATCTCGTCGCAGATCGCCTCGTTGATGCCGAATCCACCGGCAGAATTCTCGCCGTTGATGACCACGCAATCGAGCTGCCAGCGGTCGCGAAGAGCGGGCAGGCGCTCGATCACCGCGTTGCGGCCGGGCCGCCCGACGATGTCGCCGAGAAAGAGAAGACGCATGATGGACCTTTAAGCGGATTTCGTCCGAATGAGTTCGGCTTCCGTGATGATAACGTCGAGGAGACGGTCATGGGGCTCGACCGGAACCTCGTCGATCTCCTGAACCGCATAAGCCAAGCCGATGGTCAAGACGGAATGCTGCTCCTCCAGCGCCGCGATGGCACGGTCGAAATGCCCTTTCCCGTAGCCGATGCGCCCTCCCCGGCGGTCGAAGGCAACCAGCGGCACGAGCAGCGCTTTCGGGAACACCTCGGGCGCGTCGGGGCCGGGCTCGCGCACGCCGAAGCCGCCTTTGATCAGCACGTCGCCGGGCTGCCAGAGGCGCCAGCTCAGATAGGGATGGAGGATCTGGGAGAGGGCCACGTCCTGCCCGCGTTCGAGCAGCGCTTCCATGAGCGGACGCGGATCGACCTCGGTGCGGATCGGCCAGTAGCCGCCCACCGGCGTCACGCCTTGGAGATCGGGGAGGTCGAGGGCCTGGGCCATGATGCGCTGCGCGGCATCGTGGCGAAAGTCCTTGTCGAGCCCGTCGCGCCGGGCAAACCCCTCGCTGCGAAGCCGCTCTTTCAACTCGGGAGGGGAGAGAGAATGCATCAGGTGCGGAGCCACAGAAACCGTCGGAGAAGCGATCCCGGGAACCTACAAAGTAGGTGGGCGCCGTATGTTCCGGTCCACGGACCGGGCAGGGACAGCTCCCGTTGGGATCGATAAGGCCCCGGGGAATATGAACTCCTAACGCGCCCCGCAGCCCCGCCTTTCCTATGTAGGGATTGGGGCGCGCCGGGGAAAGGGGAAAGTTCGGAAAATCGGCAGGGAACGACCGGCAATATCAGACATCCCGACGCCGGTAAACGCTCCTTGGCCCAGGCGAGCACGGCGGACACGACCTTTCGCCCCAGGCCCTGCCGCCGGCAAGCGGGATCGGTCACGACGGAGTTCACGCAGACCAGCCCGTCGTGAACCGCCCCATAGGCCAGAGCGCCCAGGCGTCCATCGTTGCTGCGAACGGCTGCGAAGACGGCCGGAACCGACAGGCTCTCCAGGATCATGCGATGGATGCCCTGCACATCCTGGCTCTGTCCGTGGAGGCGCGCCAAAGTGTTCAGCCAGAACTCCCAGGGAAATCCTTCCTCCAGCACGACATCACCGACCGGTTCAGGCGGGGCCTCGGCGAAATCCAGGAACAGGACGCAGCTTTCATCCTCCGGCGGACCGTAGCCCTTGCGGTCGAGAGCCCGGCTTATGGAAGGATCGGCGTGGGTGGGAATGCAGAAGATCGGCGCCTGCCCCTGGGCGGCGTAGACAGTCTCGCAGTACCGGATCTTGTGATCGAGCGGCAAGGTGCCGGCCGAGAGCAAATTCACGGAGTTCGTCCGCCGGGTGTAGCCGTCCGCCAGGCGGATCAGCCAGCCGTCGAAAACCACTTCACGCAAAGCCGGCCAGCCGTTCAGGCAGGCCTCTTCGACGTGCTTGGCCAAGTGAGCATCTGAGAGGGAATTCATTCTCGGATGAGAGCAGAACACCCGTGCACTCGCAACAGGATCATCTGGATTATCACCTGGGGCCCGCCTCAACCTGCCCTGCCCCGTTGAGGCTGCGGGCCAGCTCCTCGATGCGCTCGGCTGCCCGCTGAATGCCTTCGGCGAGCCTCGCCTCGATTTGGCCGAGGCGCTCGTCCCGATAGATATGGACGCTGTTGAGCATCGCCACTTCCTCGGTGAGAGCCGTGATCTGCTTTCTCGCTTCGTGCAGCTCGTCGGCCTGGGAGACGGCCGCCATCACATGAAGGCGCAGGTCGTCGACCTGACCGAAAGTGGCGCGCATCTCCTCCACGCGGGCATTGTAGGAGGCCGCCAGCCCTTCGAGGTGTTGCTCTTCGCCCTCCGCGCAGGCGATCCGGTAGGTTCTGCCGGCAATGGTCACCGTCACCTGGGACATGGCTTCAGCCTTCCTCAGGTTCGAATTGCCCGGCCGGAGCCAGTTGGCCGGCCTGGGCCAGCACGGTCTCGACAGCCCCGATGGCCTGGCGAACCCGCCGGCTCACGTCGTCGGTGGCGGCCTCGAAGCGGTGCAGGCGGGTGAGCGCCCCGTCGAGTTCCACCGCCAAGCGAGAGCGATCGTCCTGCATGAGCTGGAGTTCTGTCTCCAGGCCGCCGCGCCTCCTGTCGGCCTCGAGGCGCCGGGATACGGACGCTTCGAGCAGGCCCAGGGCCATGTCCAGCCGCTTCATCGCTTCGTCGAGTGTGGGCGCCATCATGCCTCCGGGATTCGGGCATGAGACTAGCGCATCGTGCGGAAAAGTGGACCCGGTATTCGCCGGCGCGGCCCTCCAGTTCGGCGAAAAGCCATGGGCTCATTGGAGTGAGGAGCAGTTCTCCGGAAGGGGATTACGCCCCTTCGAGCCTTTGACTCCCCCCTGCCCCGTGTTAAGGAGCCCGCACCTTTCCCAGACAGACCGCCCCGTTGCGGGGCCCTCAAGATTTGTGGATCCTGCCGTGCAAGATATCGTCTCCGCCGATCGCGTCACCCATTCCGATCTGGCGAACGCCGTGCGCGTCCTCGCCATGGACGCCGTCGAAACAGCCAAATCCGGCCATCCGGGCCTCCCCATGGGCGCCGCCGATATCGCCACGGTGCTGTTCACCAAGTTCCTGAAATACGATGCCGCCGACCCGACCTGGCCCGACCGCGACCGGTTCATCCTGTCGGCCGGCCACGGCTCGATGCTGCTCTATTCCCTCCTGCACCTCACCGGCGTGAAGGGCATGACGGTCGAGGAGCTGAAGAACTTCCGCAAGCTCGATTCCAAGACCCCCGGCCACCCGGAAAACTTCATGACGCCGGGCGTCGAGACCACCACCGGGCCGCTCGGCCAGGGCATCGCCACGGCGGTAGGCTTCGCGCTTGCTGAGCGCATGCTCAACGCCGAATACGGCAGCGACCTCGTCGACCATTACACCTACGTGCTCGCCTCCGACGGCGACCTGATGGAAGGCATCAGCCACGAGGCCATTGCGTTCGCCGGCCACCTGAAGCTCAACCGCATGATCGTCCTGTGGGACGACAACGAGATCTCCATCGACGGCCCCCTCTCCCTCTCCGACTCCGTCGATCAGGTGAAGCGCTTCCAGGCCTGCGGCTGGAACGCCGTGCGCGTCGACGGCCATGACGAGAAGGCGATCCAGCGCGCCATCTCCCGTGCCCAGAAGTCGGACCGCCCGACCCTCATCGCCTGCAAGACCGTCATCGGCTACGGCGCCCCGAAGAAGGCCGGCACCTCCAAGGCCCACGGCGAGCCGCTCGGTGCCGAGGAACTGGCCGGCGCCAAGGCGGCGCTGCGCTGGAGCCATGCGCCCTTTGAGATCCCCGACAACATCCGCACCGCCTGGGCCAAGGCCGGCAAGAAGGGCAGCCGCCAGCGCAAGGCATGGGCCGAGCGCCTGAAGGCTCTGCCCGCCGAGAAGCGCGCCGAGTTCGAGCGCCGTGTGAAGGGCGTGCGCCCGCAGGGGCTCGCTGACGCCGTCGCCAGGCTGAAGGACCGGCTCATCGCCGAGCCGCAGAATGTCGCCACCCGCAAGGCGAGCGAGATCGCCCTTGAGGTCATCACCGAGGCGGTGCCGGAGCTGGTGCTGGGCTCGGCGGATCTCACGCCCTCCAACAACACCAAGACCAAGAACCTCACCGCCATCTCGCCGGGCAACTATGCCGGCCGCTACATCCATTACGGCATCCGCGAGCACGGCATGGCGGCGGCCATGAACGGAATCGCGCTCCATGGCGGCTACGTGCCGGCGGGCGCGACCTTCCTGGTCTTCACCGACTATGCCCGGCCCGCCATGCGCATCGCGGCGCTCGCCGGCATTCCGGCCGTTTATGTGATGACCCACGATTCCATAGGCCTCGGCGAGGACGGCCCGACCCACCAGCCGGTGGAGCATCTGGCGGCGCTTCGCTCCATGCCGAAGATGCGGGTGTTCCGCCCGGCCGACGCGGTCGAGACCGCCGAGTGCTGGCAGATGGCCCTCGAGCGCACCGACGGCCCGTCGACCCTGGCGCTGACCCGCCAGAACCTGCCGCAGGTTCGGAAAGCAGGCGGGGCCGAGAATCTCTCGGCCACCGGCGCCTACGAGCTGTCGCCCGCTTCGGCCAAGGCCCGCGCCACCCTCTTCGCCTCGGGCTCCGAGGTGGAGATCGCGCTTGCAGCCCAGAAGCTTCTGGATGAACAAAGCTTCGCCGTTCGGGTTGTGTCGGTGCCCTCGCTCGACCTGTTCCTGGCACAGCCTGAGAAGGTCCGCCACGAGATCATCGGCGATGCGCCGATCAAGGTTGCGGTGGAGGCGGCGGTGCGCTTCGGCTGGGATTCGGTCATCGGCCCGGACGGAATTTTCGTCGGCATGCATGGGTTTGGCGCCAGCGCGCCCTACAAGGACCTTTACAAGCACTTCGGCATCACCGCCGAGGCCATCGCGGAGAAGGTTCTCCGGACACACAATCTCTGAGGCTCGACAAGAACCGAGGCCTCGTTACGCAAGGGAGCTAAAGCTATGACGGTGAAGGTCGCGATCAACGGATTCGGTCGCATCGGACGCAACATCCTCCGTGGCATCGTGGAGAGCGGTCGCAAGGACATCGAGGTGGTTGCCATCAACGATCTCGGCCCGGTCGAGACGAACGCTCACCTTCTCCGCTTCGACTCCGTCCATGGCCGCTTCCCGGCGGACGTGCAGGTCGACGGCGAGTTCCTCGTCATCAACGGCCAGAAGATCCGCGTCACGGCGATCAAGGACCCGGCGACCCTGCCGCACCGGGAGCTCGGCGTCGACATCGCCATGGAATGCACCGGCATCTTCACCTCGAAGGAGAAGGCCTCGGCGCACCTGACTGCCGGCGCCAAGCGCGTCATCGTGTCGGCTCCCGCCGACGGTGCCGACCTGACGGTCGTCTACGGCGTCAACCACGACAAGCTGACCAAGGACCACGTGGTCATCTCGAACGCCTCCTGCACCACGAACTGCCTCGCCCCCGTGGCGAAGGTGCTTCATGATGCGGTCGGGATCGAGAAGGGCTTCATGACCACGATCCACTCGTACACGAACGACCAGCCCACCCTCGATCAGATGCACAAGGACCTCTACCGCGCCCGCGCGGCGGCCCTGAACATGATCCCGACCTCCACCGGCGCCGCCAAGGCCGTGGGTCTCGTGCTGCCCGATCTCAACGGCAAGCTCGACGGCTCGTCGATCCGCGTGCCGACCCCGAACGTGTCGGTGGTTGACTTCAAGTTCGTGGCGAAGAGGAACACCACGAAGGAAGAGATCAACCAGGCGATCAAGGCTGCCGCCGACGGCCCGCTCAAGGGCATCCTCGGCTACACGAACGCCCCGAACGTCTCCTCCGACTTCAACCACGACCCGCACTCCTCCGTGTTCCACATGGACCAGACCAAGGTCATGGAGGGTAACTTCGTGCGCGTGCTGTCCTGGTACGACAACGAGTGGGGCTTCTCGAACCGCATGGCGGACACCGCCATCGCCATGGCGAAGCTCATCTAAGGGAGGCTGCCGATGACCGCCTTCCGCACACTCGACCAGGCCGACGTCAAGGGACAACGCGTTCTCGTCCGGGTGGACCTCAACGTCCCCATGGAGAACGGCCGGATCACGGACGCGACGCGCATCGAGCGCGTCCTGCCCACCATCCGGGAAATCGCCGACAAGGGAGGGAAGGTGATCCTCCTCGCCCATTTCGGACGCCCGAAGGGACGCGACCCGAAGGAGTCCCTGAAGCCGGTTGCGGAAGCGGTCTCGCAGCACCTTGGCAAGTCTGTCACCTTCGCCGACGACTGCATCGGCGAGGCCGCCAGCAGCGCCGTCAACGCCCTGAAGGACGGCGACGTGCTTCTCCTCGAAAACACCCGCTTCCATGCGGGCGAGGAGAAGAACGATCCGGCCTTCGTCCAGGAGCTGGCGAAGCTCGGCGACCTCTATGTCAACGACGCCTTCTCGGCCGCTCACCGGGCTCATGCCTCCACCGAGGGCTTGGCCCGTGCGCTGCCCGGTTACGCCGGGCGCTCCATGCAGGCGGAGCTCGACGCCCTGACCAAGGGTCTTGAGGCGCCCAAGCGCCCGGTGGTTGCCATCGTGGGTGGCGCCAAGGTGTCGACCAAGATCGACCTGCTCGAAAACCTCGTCACCAGGGTCGATGCGCTGGTGATCGGCGGCGGCATGGCCAACACCTTCGTGCACGCGACAGGCCTCGGCATCGGCAAGTCGCTGGCCGAGAAGGATCTGGCCGCCACTGCCATGCGCATCATCGAGAAGGCGCGGGACGCCAACTGCGCCATCATCCTGCCCGTCGACGGTGTCTGCGCCTACGAGTTTAAGGCGGGCGCCCACAACCATACCTACGGCATCGACGCGATCCCAGAGGATCAGATGATCCTGGATGTGGGCTCGCAATCCATCGAGCGCATCCAGGCGGCGATCAACGACGCCGCGACGGTGGTGTGGAACGGTCCGCTCGGCGCCTTCGAGATCGCCCCGTTCGATCAGGGCACGGTGGCGGCGGCCCGCCACGCGGCTCAGCGCACCAAGGACGGAAAGCTCGTGTCGGTTGCCGGCGGCGGCGATACGGTGGCGGCCCTCAACCATGCCGGCGTCGCGGACAGCTTCACCTATGTGTCGACGGCCGGCGGCGCCTTCCTCGAATGGCTCGAGGGCAAGTCCCTGCCCGGCGTGGAAGCCCTGCGGGCTTAAGTCCATGCTGGCAAAGTGGTTAACCCACTTTGCCAAGAGGAATCGTGGCCTAGATGGCTTAGCAAGATGCTTAAGCTGAGGTTCAGCTTCTGCGCTGTTTAAAAGCAAAACCAATACGGAGGACCAAATGGCCCGCATCACGATGAGGCAGCTTCTGGATCACGCAGCCGAGCACGGCTACGGCGTGCCTGCCTTCAACATCAACAACATGGAGCAGGCGCTGGCGATCATGGCGGCGGCCAGCGAGGTCGATGCCCCGGTGATCATCCAGGCGTCCCGCGGTGCGCGCTCCTATGCCAACGACGTCATGCTCAAGCACATGATGGACGCGGTCACGGAGATCTATCCGCAGATTCCGGTCTGCGTGCATCTCGACCACGGCAACGAGCCCGCCACCTGCATGACGGCGATCCAGGCCGGCTTCACCTCGGTGATGATGGACGGCTCCCTGAAGGCCGACGGCAAGACCCCGGGCGACTGGGACTACAATGTGGGCGTCACCCGGAAGGTGGTCGAGATGGCCCATCTCGGCGGCATCTCGGTGGAAGGCGAGCTCGGCGTGCTCGGCTCTCTCGAAACCGGTGAAGGCGAGGCCGAGGACGGCCACGGCGCCGAGGGCAAGCTCTCGCACGACCAACTTCTGACGAACCCCGACGAGGCTGTGAAGTTCGTGGCCGAGACCAAGGTCGACGCGCTCGCCATCGCCATGGGCACCTCGCATGGCGCCTACAAGTTCACCCGCAAGCCCGACGGCGCGATCCTGGCCATGCACATCATCGAGGAGATCCACAAGAAGCTCCCGAACATGCACTTGGTGATGCACGGCTCCTCCTCGGTGCCGCAGGACCTGCAGGACATCATCAACCAGTATGGCGGCCAGATGAAGCCGACCTGGGGCGTGCCGGTGGAGGAGATCCAGCGCGGCATCAAGCACGGCGTGCGCAAGATCAACATCGACACCGACAACCGCATGGCCATGACCGGCCAGATCCGCAAGGTTCTCCAGGAGAATCCGGGCGAGTTCGATCCGCGCAAGTACCTGAAGCCCGCCATGGACGCGATGACCAAGCTCTGCAAGCAGCGCCTGCAGGAGTTCAACACCGCTGGTCAGGCCTCGAAGATCAAGCGGGTCTACACGCTCGTCGAGATGGCCAAGCGCTACGCCTCCGGCGAGCTCGACCCGACCTTCGGCGCGACCCGTCAGGCAGCGGAATAGGCGATCAGGCACCACGCCTCTTCCCTCCCCCTTGCGGGGAGGGATCGAGGGTGGGGGTTGCAAAGTCGGAGCGCTGTGTCTGCTCCATTGAGTGACCGGTCAATACAGCGCCTGACTGAATGGGTCGCTCACCCGGTCGAGCCACCCCCACCCCTGCCCCTCCCCGCAAGGGGGAGGGGAAAGCGGAAGCGCTCAACATTCGCCTTAATCATGATCGACAAGCGGGGCCTCGCAAGATGGCCCCGTTTTCGTTATGGGAACGGTGTCTTTTGTTTTCTCAATCCTAGTGACCCATGGCCGATACCGCCGCCCGCTTCTACCTCATCACCCCCGTCCTGGAGGATGCCTCCTTCGCGCCGCAGCTTTCCGAGGCCTGCGCGACCGGCACTATCGCGGCCGTGCTGCTGCGGCTGGCGCCCGCCGACGAGCGCACCCTGACCAACCAGGTGAAGGCCCTGGCTCCCGCCGCCCAGGAGCATGGAGCGGCCGTGATCGTCACAACGGAGGCCAAGGCGGATCTAGCCACCATTGCGGCCCGCGGCGGGGCCGATGGGGTTCACGTGAACGGCGCAGGCCCTGCCCTTGTCAGGGAAATGCGCGACCGTCTGAAATTCGAGCGCGCCCTCGGGGTCGGGGCGATCCGCACCAAGGACGATGCCATGACCTTCGGCGAGGCTGGCGTCGATTACCTGCTGTTCGGCGAGCCGCGCCCGGACGGGTCCCTCCCGTCCCTGGAGAGCGTGGTGGAGCGGGCTTCCTGGTGGGCGGAGATTTTCGAGACGCCCTGTGCGGCCTATGCTCCGAGCCTTGACGCGGTCGAGACGCTCGCTGCGACCAACGCCGAGTTCGTGGCGCTGGGCGATGCCGTTTGGTCTCATCCGAACGGCCCCGCCGCCGCGGTGAAGGCGGCAGCCGAAATCCTCGACCGCCAGGAGGCGTCGCGCTGATGCGTCTCTCCTGGATCATCGGCGGCTCGCTTCTGCTGGCATCGGCCACCCCAGGCGCGGCGGCCCAGCCCGATGCGGCTTACGGCGCTTATCAGCGCGGCCTCTATCAGACGGCTTTCCGCGAGGCGACCCTGCGGCTGGAGAAGAACAACGACGCCGCCGCCATGACCCTGCTGGGCGAACTCTACAACCAGGGTCTCGGCGTCACGGTGGATCCCAAGAAGGCGTCCGAATGGTACCGGCTCGCGGCGCAGCGGGGCGATGCCCATGCGCTGGCGGCCCTGGGCCTCATGGCCCTCGATGGGCGCGGCATGCCGAAGAACGCCGTACAGGGCCGCGCCTGGCTCGAAGAAGCGGCCGCCAAGGGCAACCCGCTCGCCAGCCACAACCTCGCCCTGCTCCTGCTCACGAGCGAGTCGAACGCCGACCTTCAGAAGGCGGTTGCACTCCTGAAAAGAGCCTCCGAGGCGGAGATCCCGGATGCGCAGCATGCGCTGGGCGTGCTCACCCTCAAGGGACGCGGCGTCGAGCGCAACCCCACCGAGGCCGCGCGCCTGTTCGAGCGGGCCGCCCGCAACGGCAGCTCGGTCGGCGAGGTGGAATACGCGATCCTGCTCTTCAACGGCGACGGCGTTCCGGCGAGCGAGTCCCAGGCTGCCCGCTTTTTCCGCCGCGCGGCCGCCAAGGGCAACGCCATCGCCCAGAACCGGCTCGCCCGCCTTCTCGCGGCGGGCCGGGGCGTGCCGGCCAACAAGGTCGACGCGGCGGCCTGGCATATTCTGGCGGCCGCCCAGGGTCTTGCGGACCCCTGGCTCGACAATGCCCTCAAGGATCTCACGGCCGACGAACGCACCCGATCCGAGAAGCTGGCGGCCGAGCGCTTGGGGATGCGGTAATCGCCCCGGTGTCATTCCCGGCCGGAGCGTAGCGGAGGGGAAGGGAATCCATGGCACTGAGCGTGTAAGTGGATCCCCTTCCCGGCCTACGGCCGCCGGGGATGACACCAGCACAAAATACCAAGGCGCTGGATCAATTGGGCTGCCCGCCCGGTTATCCACCGCTTGACGCCGCTCCCTGGGTGGTCCATCGACCACCTTCTCTTTGAAAACCGCTCTTTGTCAGGACCTGCACGATGATCCGTTCGCCCCTCATGACCGTTATGACCGATGCCGTGATGAAGGCGTCACGCTCGCTCAAGCGCGATTTCGGCGAGGTCGAGAACCTGCAGGTCTCGCGCAAGGGTCCGGGCGACTTCGTGTCCGCCGCCGACCGCAAGGCGGAAAAGATCCTGCGCGAGTCCCTCGAAAAGTCCCGCCCCGGCTACGGCTTCGTCATGGAGGAGGAAGGCGTCATCGTTGGCACCGACACCAGCCACCGCTGGCACATCGACCCGCTCGACGGCACCACGAACTTCCTGCACGGCCTGCCCCAGTTCGCCATCTCGGTCGGCCTTGAGCGCGACGGCCAGATCGTCGCCGGGGTGATCTACGATCCGGCCAAGGACGAGCTCTTCATCGCCGAGCGCGGCAAGGGCGCCTACCTCAACAACCGCCGCATCCGCGTGGCGGCCCGCGGCGACCTCGCCGATGCAGTGGTGGCCTGCGGCCTGCCTCACATCGGCAAGGGCGACCACGGCCTGTTCCTGCGCGAATGCGCTTCCGTCATGGCCAATGTGGGCGGCATGCGCCGCTGGGGCGCGGCTGCCCTCGACCTCGCCTACGTGGCCTGCGGGCGCTTCGATGCCTATTGGGAGCGCGGCCTGAACTCCTGGGACATGGCCGCCGGCATCCTCATGATCCGCGAGGCGGGCGGCTTCGTGTCCGACGCCGACGGCGGCAGCGACCCGATCGCCAAGGGCTCGATCGCCTGCGGCAACGAGATCATGCAGCGGGAACTCCTCAAGCTCCTGAAGAAGGCCAAGGGCTAGTTCTGCGGCTGATATTTCTGTTCGTGCAAGCCTGCGAGATGACGGTCGCGCTTGATCCTTAGGTCCGGCGCGGTCACATTGGGTTCGTCCCGAAGCACGAATGCACAGGATAACGATGGCGGACCAACCCCTTACCTCCCCGCGGATTTACTTCATCCGCATGGTGGTCTTCCTTGTTCTGTCAGGGTTTGTCGCCTTCATCCTCTATCGGCAGATCTGGGAGGCCTTCCAGGCCAATCCAGGCCTCAACGCCCTGATCCTGGGCGTTATGTTCATCGGCATCGGACTGGCAATCCGCCAGGTCTGGCGCCTGCGCCCCGAGGTGCGCTGGGTCAATACGCTCCAGCGAACCGAGGAAGGGTTGGTCGCTCCCGAGCAGCCGGCGCTTCTTGCCCCACTGGCGGCCCTCCTGGGCAATCGGCCCGGTCAATCGGGCTTCTCCGTCGCCGCGACCCGCTCGGTCCTCGACTCCATCGGCGCCCGCCTTGATGAGAGCCGCGAGATCGTGCGCTATCTCGCCGGTCTCCTGGTCTTCCTCGGCCTGCTCGGCACCTTCTGGGGCCTCATCGACACGGTGGGCTCGGTCGGCCGCATCATTTCGTCGCTGCGCACGGGCCAAGATTCGGCGGTTCTTTTTGACGAGCTCAAGAACTCGCTCGCCGGCCCGCTCCAGGGCATGGGCCTGTCCTTCTCGGCCTCCCTGTTCGGCCTCGCGGGTTCCCTGGTCCTCGGCTTCCTCGATCTTCAGGCCGGTCAGGCGCAGAACCGGTTCTACACGGAGCTGGAGGATTGGCTTGCCACCTCCACCATGGATACCCCGGCCGAGCCTACCTTGCGCACCGGCACCACGCCGGACCTGGCGCTCGCCCTCAACCGGCTGACCGCTGCCGTCAACGATGGCGGAGGCGGACGGGCGGCCACGCAGGCCATGGCGAACCTCGCCGAGGGCGTGCAGGGCCTCGTGCAGCACATGCGGGCCGAACAGCAGATGATCCGTGACTGGGTGGAAGCGCAGGCCGCCCGCGAGAAGGAGCTGAAGCAGGTGCTCGACCGCCTCTCCCGTGAAAGGCTGCCGTGATGCCGGTCTCGAGCGCAGGCGGGCGGCGACGCGGGCGCGGCGGTCAGCTCAACTACTGGCCGGGCTTCGTGGACGCCCTGTCCACGCTGCTGCTCGCGATCATCTTCCTGATCTCGGTCTTCACCGTCGGGCAGTTCTTCCTGTCCCGTGAACTCTCAGGGCGCGACACGGTGCTCGACCGGCTCAATCGTCAGATCGCCGAGCTCACCGACCTTCTCTCCCTCGAACGCTCGAGCCGGCGCAGCATCGAGGAGACGGTCACGTCGCTGCAGACAACCCTGCAGGCCAACGAGGCCGAGCGGGCGCGCCTTCAAAGCCTTCTCGCCAGCGGCGGTGCGGCGCAGGTTCAGGCCGATCAGCTCAACACGCAGCTTGAGAGCGAACGCCAGGCCACGGGCCGTGCCCTGAGCCAGGTCGAGATCCTCAACCAGCAGATCGCCGCCATGCGCCGCCAGCTTGCGGCCCTCGAGGATGCGCTTGCGGCTTCGGAGAACCGGGACAAGGAGAGCCAGGCCCGCATCGCCGACCTCGGCAGCCGCCTCAATGTGGCGCTGGCTCAGCGGGTTCAGGAACTCGCCCGCTATCGCTCCGACTTCTTCGGCCGCCTGCGCCAAATCCTCGGCAACCGCCCGGACGTGCGCATTGTCGGTGACCGCTTCGTGTTCCAGTCGGAGGTTCTCTTCCCGGCCGGCCAGTCCTTCCTGCGCCCCGAGGCCTCCGGCGAGATCGACCGCATCGCCAGCGCCCTGATCGAACTTGAAAAACAGGTTCCGCCCGACATTCCATGGGTGATCCGGGTGGACGGCCACACCGACCAGCGCCCGATCAACACACCGCAATTTCCCTCCAACTGGGCTCTGTCGTCCTCCCGCGCCATCGCGATGGTGCAGGCCCTCGTCGCCCGAGGTGTCCAGCCCAAGCACCTCGCCGCCACAGGCTTCGGCGAGTTCCAGCCGCTGGACAACGGCACCACGGAAGAGGCCTATGCCCGCAACCGGCGCATCGAGCTGAAGCTGACGGAGCGGTGATTGGCACGGGATCCTGATAGGCCCTCGACGCTGCCGGAGGGTTCAAGGCCTCCTGGACGCTCGGCGCTTCGATCCGTGTTCCTGGGATTGGCGGTCCTCGTCAGTGCCCTGATGTGTCTAGGCGGCCTGATCGTCACCACCTCAGGGATTATTATGATCATGGCTCCGCCTTTTGGGCCGATGATACTGGGGGCCGGGTTGACCCTTCTATTAGGTGGGATCGGATTGCTGCGGATGTTTATGCGAAAGGTCTCGGGCATCGCCTGAACTCCCCTCGATGGCCTCTTCCTGTCATCGCCGGCCTTGTGCCGGTGATCTCGCTTCTGAGAAGCGGCGCCCTTCTGATCGGGATGGCCGGGGCGAGCCCGGCCATGACGGGAAGGTCTCACCCCATTGGCCTCCCGAAGCGAATAGGAAGAAAGCCTCCAGAGCTACTCCGCCGCCTCGCTGTGCCCCTGCTCTCCCGTAAACTGCAGCCGCGCGAGCCGCGCATACAAGCCGCCTTGCGCCAGCAACGCCTCGTGGGTGCCCTCCTCGACGATCCGGCCTTGATCCATGACGAGGATCCGGTCGGCGGAGCGCACGGTGGCAAGGCGGTGGGCGATGACGAGGGTGGTGCGGCCGTCCATCAGCCGGTCGAAGGCGCCCTGAACCTTGCGCTCGCTCTCCGCATCCAGGGCCGAGGTCGCCTCGTCGAGGAGCAGGATCGGCGCATCCTTCAGGATGGCGCGGGCGATGGCGAGGCGCTGACGCTGGCCACCGGAGAGCGTGACTCCGCGCTCGCCGATCAGGGTCTGATAGCCCTGCGGCAGGGCTCGAATGAAACCATCGGCGGAGGCGAGTTCGGCGGCGCGGCGCACATCGTCCTCCGTGGCCTCGGGCTTGCCATAGCGGATGTTGTCGAGGACGCTCGTGGCAAAGATCGTCGGCTCCTGCGGCACGAGGGCCATGCGGGCGCGCAAGCCCACGGGATCGGCCTCGTTGATGGGAACACCATCGACCCAAATCGTACCGCCCTGCGGATCGTAGAAGCGCAGGAGCAGCTGCAGGATCGTGCTCTTGCCGGCGCCTGACGGCCCGACGATGGCAACCCTTTCGCCGGAGCTCACGGTGAGATTCAGGCCATGGAGAGCCCGCTGTTCGGAGCGGGTCGGATAGGCGAAATGCACGTCCTTGAACGCCACCGTGCCCAGCGGCGGGTTCGGCAGGGGCTTCGGGTTGCGCGGCGCTTCGATGGCGGGCTTGGCGGCGAGGATCTCCCCCAACCGCTCCGCCGCGCCGGCGGCTTGCGCGAGTTCGCCGTAGACCTCCGAGAGTTGGCCCAGCGAACTTGCGGCGAAGACCGCGTAGAGCACGAACTGCGACAGCCGCCCGCCCGTCATGGTGCCGGCGAGCACGTCCTGCGCGCCGTACCAGAGCACGGCCACCACGCTCGCCGAAACCAGGAAGAGGCCGGCGCCCGTGAGAAAGGCCCGCATGGTGGTGGAAAGCCGGGCCGCAGTGAACGCCTCCTCGGCGGCGGCGGCAAAGTGCGACGCGGTGGCCCGTTCCATGCCGAAGGCCTGCATGGTGCGCACGGCGCCGACGGCCTCCGCCGCATAGGCCGAGGCATCGGCCAGACGATCCTGCGCCGCCCGCGACCGCCGCCGCACGGCGCGGCCCGAGAACACCAGCGGCAGGACGATGACCGGAATGGCGAGCAGCACGAGGGCCGAGAGCTTCGGGCTCGTGATGATCATGAGCACCGTCGCGCCCAGGAACAGGAACAGGTTGCGCAGGGCAATCGAGATGCTGACGCCGAAGGCGGCCTTGACCTGGGTGGTGTCGGCGGTGAGCCGCGAGACGATCTCACCGCTCTTGGTCTGGTCGAAGAAGGCGGGATCGAGGGAGGTCAGGTGCCGGAACACGGCGGAGCGCAGGTCCGCCACCACCCGCTCGCCCAGCGTGATGACGCAGTAATAGCGAAACGCGCTGGCCAAGGCGAGCACGCCGACGACGCCGAGCAGGAGGACGAAATAGGCATTGATGTAGTCGCGGCCCTGGTCGGAGAAGCCGAAATCGATCACCCGGCGCACCGCAATGGGAACGACAAGCGTGGTCGCGGAGGCGATGGCGAGGGCTGCCAGGGCTGCTGCGATCCTGCCCTTGTAAGCGAGGCCGTAGGGGATCAGTGGTTTCAGAGCGCTGAGCGCGGCCTTGGAGCGGGATGGGTCGGAGGGCAAATCGGCCATGTCAGCCTTCGTTGACGAAAATCACGGATCGGAGCTGTTCCATTGGCATGGAAGCAGACCTTTTCTCTTGAGCTGTCTCAATTTTCGGGAGCGAACCAGTTTCACCCCGCTGAAAAGTGCTCTGGGACGGTTTAGCACCTTTGCCCCGGCTTGTTTCAACCACTTAAGTGAGGTATAGGCGCGCATTCATCAATTCAGGCTCGATTTCACATTGCGGGCTGACCAGACTTGGCTGGCCGCGAGAAGGACTATGGCAATGGCGCGCAAAGCAACCGAACATCCCGACTACCACTTCATCAAGGTGGTCATGACCAACGGCACCGAGTATCAGACCCGGTCGACCTACGGCAAAGAGGGCGACACCCTCAACCTCGACATCGACCCGAGCACCCATCCGGCCTGGACCGGCGGTTCGCAGCAGCTGCTCGACCGCGGCGGCCGCGTGTCGCGCTTCAACTCGCGCTTCGGCGGCCTGGGTATCGGCGGCAAGAAGTAACCCGGCGCCCCACGCCGGTTGTTTCAACCCGGAATATGAAAAGCCCCGCTCAAGCGGGGCTTTTTCGTTGGACCTACTCGGCTGGCCCGAACGCCTTTTCCAGCATGCCGAGCTGGGCCGCAATCGGATTGGGTGCTGCCTGGCGGGGAGCGGGTCCGGCCTCGGCCATCAGCCGTTCCAGATGGAGAATCCGGGCGTGGAGGCGGGTCGCGAGGCCGATAAGATCCCGCAGCCGCTCCGGGAGGGCCTCATAGTCCTCGATGCTTGTTTTGGTATCCGACGAGTTCAACCGGACCCTGTTCTTCTCGGTCTGAGCCTGATCGGGGGAGATCTCCCCTTCAGCCACCGCCCGCTGCAGCAGGAGCCAGGAGGCGACCTGCATCAGCCGGGTGGTGAGCCGCATGCTCTCGCTGGCATAGACGAGGCTCGTCTGACGCTCCAGGTGACGGGATTCCTCCCGACCAGGACCGTCCAGATAGGCGGCCGTTTCCTCGATCAGCTCCATGCCCTCCTGAAACAGGGCCCTGAAGGCATCCGACCCCACGAAGCTCTGCCCGAACCGGACAGGATCGACACCAAGCTGGATCACGTCGGGCTCGTTCACGCGTCTCTCCCAAAGACCTGTCCCCCGCCGGAGCGGAGGGCTGCAACTCATGAAGGGATTATAGGACGGTCCGCGGAGACTTGCCTCGGTAACCTCTTCTTAAGGTTAAGCCGGCGCATCGGGCGAAAAAGTGGTTCCGGTTTTTCGCTTCAAAGATGCGCAAAATAAAAAAGCATCGGATCAATCCCAAAAGTGCAAATCCACTTTTCGGGTCCGATGCGCCAAAAAATTGAGCCGCTCGTGGCGGCTCTTGAAGTCTAACAGGGAAGCGTCAAACAGAGTGAGCCTCTAAGCCACTCAGCATCCAGGGAGAGACCTGGATGCCCTATTCATGCTTGAGAATGGTTAATGCACCCTTAAGCTCTTTAGGCCTGCCCGAGCTTGAAGAAGGCGCTCGCAGCAGCAAGGGAACTTTCCTTCTTGGCCTTCGCCTCCCTGAGGCGGGCGACCTCCCGCTCAAGCATCTCGACGCGCTCCTCAAGCTCATCGACGGAGAGCATCGACAGGTCTTGGCCGATTTCATGTGCGCTGACGATGCGCCGCGGTTCATCGGCGAAGGGATCGAGGGCCATGGCATTCTCCTCTTCAAGGTTGGTCGTGAGGTTAGTTCGGCGTGCTTTCCTTGCCAACGGGGCCTATATCCCAGGAGAGTGTTGACCAAAGGAGGGAAAAATGGGGCAGACACCGGACATGATGCGCGCCGTCGTAGCGGACGGAAGCGGCGGACCCGAGGTTCTCAAGGTCGTGCAGCGCCCTGTTCCCCGGCCCGGAGACGGTGAAATCCTGGTGCGTGTGAAGGCGGCGGGCATAAACCGCCCCGACGTGATTCAACGCCAGGGCGGCTATCCGCCGCCGCCCGGAGCGCCGGATATCCTCGGGCTCGAAATCGCCGGCGAAGTCGTTGGTGCAGGCCCCAGCGCAGGGCGCTTCTCCATCGGGGAACCCGTCATGGCCTTGGTACCGGGCGGGGGCTATGCGGACTACGCGGTCGTGCACGAGAGCAACGCCCTGCCGGTTCCTCCAGGCCTGTCCTTCGAGGAGGCCGGGGCGATTCCGGAAACCTATTTCACCGTCTGGACCAATGTGTTCGACCGAGGGCGCCTCCAGGGCGGCGAGACCTTCCTGGTCCATGGCGGCACCTCGGGCATCGGCACCACGGCGATCCAGCTCGCCAAGGCCTTTGGGGCCACCGTTATTGCCACGGCCGGATCCCAGGACAAATGCGACGCCTGCCTGCGGCTCGGCGCCGACGTGGCGGTCAACTACCGGAGCCAGGATTTCGTGGCGGCCACAAAGGAGGCCACCGGCGGCCGGGGGGCGGACCTGATCCTCGACATGGTGGGCGGCGACTACATCCCGCGCAACTACGACGCGGCGGCCCAGGACGGGCGGATCGTGCAGATCGCCTTCCTGCAAAGCCCGAAGGTCGAGGTCGATTTCCGCCGCCTCATGGTCAAGCGGCTCACCCACACGGGTTCGACCCTGCGGCCCCGTTCGCCGGCCGAAAAGGCAGTCATCGCCCGCGCGCTCGAAGACAAGGTCTGGCCGCTTCTCGCCCAGGGGCGCTGCCGGCCCGTGATGGATTCAACCTTCGCCTTCGAGGATGTGGCCAAGGCCCATGCCCGCATGGACGGGGGCGAGCATATCGGGAAGATCATCCTTACCCTCTAGCGCATCGTTGATGCGCCACTTAAAGGATTGAGCATTGGATCAATCCCAAAAGTGCCTTCCACTTTTGGGTCCGATGCTCAAAAATTTGCAACATCGCGGCACGATCCCTATAATCATCCCGTTTCCCTCACATCGTGAGACGAGATGCTCCGGTCCGCACCGGTTCGGAGCGCAAGAGAGTTTTGCCGTGCGGCGCCGAAATGTCCGGCGCCCGGCCTGAAGGAGGTTCGCTTACATGTCCCAGGGACCGCTGATGCCGAAGGCGACGGCCGTTTGGCTCGTCGAGAATACATCGCTGTCGTTCGACCAGATCGCCGACTTCTGCAAGCTCCACCCGCTTGAGGTGAAGGGCATTGCCGACGGCGAAGTGGCCGCGGGCATCAAGGGCGCCGACCCCATCTCCATGGGCCAGCTGACCCGCGAGGAGATCGAGAAGGCGCAAGGCGACACGAACCACCGCCTGCGGCTTGCCGAGTCGCGCGTGAAGCTGCCGGAGCAGAAGAAGATCAAGAAGGGCCCGCGCTACACCCCCGTGTCGCGCCGTCACGACCGCCCGAACGCGATCCTCTGGCTCGTGCGCAACCATCCGGAGCTCAAGGACGCGCAGATCATGCGGCTGGTGGGCACCACCAAGACCACGATCCAGCAGGTCCGCGAGCGCACCCACTGGAACTCGGCGAGCCTCACCCCCATGGATCCGGTGACGCTTGGCCTGTGCTCGCAGATCGACCTTGATTTCGAGGTGCAGCGCGCCGCCAAGGACCGCCCGCAGGTGGAAGCCCAGGACCACGGCGGCACCCTGATGCCGGCGGAAGTCTCCACGGCCCCCGAGCGGCCCGTCGACCCCTTCACGGACATGAGCCGCCCGAAGCCGGTTCAGGAAGAGGCGATCGACGTCAACTCGGTCTTCGCCAAGCTCAAGACGCTCAAGCGCGACGACGAAGACGAGGAATAAGGTTCAAGCAAAAGGCCCGGAGCGATCCGGGCCTTTTTTGTTTCTACCAAGCCATCATCCCGGACGAAGCGCAGCGCAGATCCGGGATCGCGCAAACCAGCCTTGCACTGTCATCCCGGGGCTGCGCAGCAGAGCCCGAGATCCATAAACACGACAGTATTTTAGTTGGCACCGTCAGCGGTTATGGATCCCCGCCTGCGCGGGGGTGACAGTGTTGAGCTTCCGGCGCTCCGTCCTGCACACGATCCCGGATCGCCTGCGGCGTCCGGGATGCATTTGATGGCATTATCCCGCCAAACCCCTCGCCCTCAGCACATCCCCGATCTCCTCGAGAATGATCGGATCGTCGATGGTTGCCGGCGTGGTCCAGGGATCGCCGTCGGCGATCTTCTTCATGGTGCCGCGCAGGATCTTGCCGGAGCGGGTCTTGGGCAGGCGCGGCACGGTGATGGCGAGCTTGAAGGCTGCCACGGGGCCGATCTTCTCGCGCACGAGGCCGATGAGATCCCGCTCGATCTCCTCAGGGGTCTTCTGCACACCGGATTTCAGCACCACGAAGCCGCAGGGCACCTCGCCCTTGAGGGCGTCCTTCACGCCGATGACGGCGCATTCGGCAACCGCCGGATGGGAGGCCAGAACCTCCTCCATGCCGCCGGTCGAGAGGCGGTGGCCCGCCACGTTGATGATGTCGTCCGTGCGGCCCATCACCCAGACATAGCCGTCCTCGTCGATATAGCCCGCATCCGAGGTGTTGTAGTAGCCGGGATAGACGGAAAGATAGGCTTGCCTGAACCGCTCCTCCGCCTGCCAGAGGGTCGGCAGGGCGCCTGGCGGAAGCGGCAGCTTGATGACGATGGCCCCCATGGTGCTGGGAGGGACCTGCTTGCCGCCCTCGTCCAGCACCTGCACCATGTAGCCCGGCAGCGGCACCGTGGGCGAGCCGTGCTTGACCGGCAGCGCGCCGAGGCCCAGCGGGTTGCCCACCACCGGCCAGCCGGTCTCCGTCTGCCACCAATGGTCGATCACCGGAACCTGCAGGATGTCCTCGGCCCATTTCACCGTGTCGGGATCCGCCCGCTCGCCGGCGAGGAACAGGGCGCGGAAGGCCGAGAGTTCATAGTTTTTCAGGAGCTCCGCACCGGGATCCTCCTTCTTGATCGCCCGGAAGGCGGTCGGCGCCGTGAACAGGGTCACGACCCCATGGTCGGCAATCACCCGCCAATAGGCGCCGGCATCGGGCGTGCCCACGGGCTTGCCCTCGTAGAGGATGGCCGTGCAGCCGTGGAGCAGCGGGCCGTAGACGATGTAGGAATGGCCCACCACCCAGCCCACGTCGGACGCGGCCCAGAACACCTCTCCCGGCGCGACGCCGAAGAAGTTCTCCATGGACCATTTCAGCGCAACCATGTGGCCGCCGTTGTCGCGCACGACGCCCTTGGGTCTCCCGGTGGTGCCGGAGGTGTAGAGCACGTAAAGCGGATCGGTGGAGGCGACCGGCACGCACCCGGCCTGCTTTCCGGCCCGGCGGGCATCTGAAACCGCCTTCTGCCAGTCCGTGTCGCGGCCTTCGACCAGGGAGGCCTCGCATTGCGGCCGCTGGTAGACAAGGCAGGCATCGGGCTTCGAGGCGGAGAGCGTGATCGCCTCGTCCAGGAGCGGCTTGTAGGGGATGGTGCGGGTGCCCTCGATGCCGCAGGAGGCGGAGAGGATCGCCTTGGGCTTGGCATCGTCGATGCGGGTGGCAAGCTCCTTGGCCGCGAAGCCCCCGAACACCACCGAGTGGATGGCCCCGATGCGGGCGCAGGCCAGCATGGCGAAGGCGGCTTCCGGGATCATCGGCATGTAGATGACGACGCGGTCACCCTTCTCGACGCCCATGTCCTGCAGCACGGCGGCAAGCGTCGCCACCTCGTCGCGCAGCTCGGCATAGGAGATGCAGCGCTTCGAATTCGTGACCGGGCTGTCGTAGATGATCGCCGCCTGATCGCCGCGGGTCCCCGCATGCCGGTCGACGGCATTGTAGCAGGTGTTGCAGACGGCTCCCGTGAACCATGTGCCGTAGGCGCCCAGAGCGGCGTCGAAGATCTTGTCGGCGGGCTTGATCCAGTCGATCTCGCGCGCAGCCTGGGCCCAGAACCTTTCCGGGTCGGCTTTCCAGTCGGCATAGACCTCATGATAACGGCTTTGGGTCGATGACATGGCGTTTCCCCGTTGCGTTCACGGCATGAGACTTCGAATGGCCAGTGTGGTAGCAGGCGTTACCGTCGTGGTCAGCGGAGACTTTCGGCGAGTCCTGCTTTCGGCGAGTTCCTGCTTGATTACCGATCCTCTCTTCTATGCCGCGGCCATTCCCGCCGTGACGCTGCTGGGCCTCGCCAAAGGCGGCTTTTCGGGCCTCGGGATGCTCTCCCTGCCGCTCATGGCGCTCGTCGTCTCGCCGGTTCAGGCGGCGGCCATCACCCTGCCGATCCTGATCGTGCAGGACGTGGTCTCGGTCTGGGCGTATCGCTACACCTGGGACCGGCGCAACGTGGCGATCCTGGTCTTGGGCGCCATCTCGGGCATTCTCACCGGCTACTTGCTGGCGGCCCAAGTGTCGGACGCGGCGATCAAGCTCGCCGTGGGCCTGATCTCTATCGCCTTCGCGATCCGCCGCCTGGTGCTGGAGCGGGGCGGACGGGAGCCGAAGGCAACAACCGCCGACGTGCCGCGCGGGATGTTCTGGGGCTGGGTCACGGGCTTCACCAGCATGATCGCCCATGCGGGCGGACCACCGTTCCAGATCTATGTGATGCCGCAGCGCCTGCCGCGGGACGTCTTCGTCGGCACGGGTGCGGTCGTTTTCGCGTTCATCAACTGGATCAAGGTGCCGCCTTACATGGCTCTGGGCCAGTTCACGGCCGAGAACATGGCCACGGCCGGCGCCCTGTTCCCGGTGGCGATCGCCTCCACCTGGGCCGGGGTGATCCTGGTGCGGCGCGTCTCCGGTCAGCTCTTCTATACGGCCGTCTATGTGCTGCTGGTCTTCGTGGGGGCCAAGCTCGCCTATGACGGGGCGAGCGCACTTCTCTGAAGCAGGCAAGCAAAAGCCGCCACTCCGAGGTGAAGCGACGGCTTCTTGTGGTTGAAAATATTGAGGAAATGCGCGGCTAGTGCACCGCCGATTCGGAGCTTCTCAGTCTTGAGATCTCGTCCTTGAGCTGAAGCTTCCTTCGCTTGAGTTCTGCCAGCCTCATGTCATCTGCGGAGGGTCGGTTGAGAGTATCCTGGATTTCGCGCTCGAGAGCCCGATGCTTCCGTTCCAGTTCCGTCAGGTGATTCTGCAGCGGCATGTCAGTTCCTCCTATGTGATCTCTGACCCGGATATTGTGGCAGCCAGAGTGTGGCGAGTCGAAGGCAAAATTTGCAAAATCGAGAGTAGAAGATGCTTGGGCGATCTTGCTCTCCACAAACCCGCAGAGCATACTTCCGCCCCTCTTGGCCCGGCACTCGAGAAGGCTTGGCGTTCTGGATATTTTCAATGACCGAATTGGCTGAACTGGAAGCGGAATTGGCCCGCCTCAAGCAGGAACACCGCGATCTCGACATGGCCATCGACGCCCTGGAGAGCATGGTCGCCGGCGACCAGCTGCAGGTCCAGCGCCTGAAGAAGCGCAAGCTCGCCCTCAAGGACCAGATCATCCGGCTGGAAGACCAGCTCACCCCCGACATCATCGCCTGAGAATTCCGGTACGGAGATCCGTATCTCCCTTGCCTGCCAGGGGCGCCTTCGCTATTCGGGCTGAACACCAAAGGCCCTGAAGCCGGAGCGACGCCATGGCCGGAACCCCCATCGCCATCATCATGGGCAGCCAGTCCGACTGGGCTACCATGCGCCATGCCGCCGAAACGCTGGAGGCGCTGGGCATTCCCTATGACGCCCGCATCGTCTCCGCCCATCGCACCCCGGACCGGCTTTATGCCTTCGCCAAGAAGGCCAAGGCCGATGGCTTCCAGGTGATCATCGCGGGCGCCGGAGGGGCAGCGCACCTTCCCGGCATGACCGCCGCCATGACGCCCCTGCCGGTTTTCGGCGTGCCGGTGGAATCCAAGGCTCTCTCGGGCCAGGACAGCCTCCTCTCCATCGTGCAGATGCCGGCCGGCATTCCGGTCGGGACGCTGGCCATCGGCCGGGCGGGCGCCGTCAATGCGGCGCTCCTCGCCGCCGCCGTGCTCGCCCTCCACGATCCGGCGCTTGCCGAACGCCTCGACGCATGGCGCACGCGCCAGAGCGAGGGCGTGGCCGAGCGCCCCTCCGATGAAAGCTGACACGCCCATGATCCGTCCCGGCTGCACCCTCGGCATTCTCGGCGGCGGCCAGCTCGGCCGCATGATCGCCATGGCGGCGGCGCAGCTGGGCCTGAGAACCCATGTCTATGCGCCGGACGAGAACAGCCCGGCCTTCGAGGTGGCGGCCGAGTGCACCATCGCGGCTTATGAGGACGAGGCGAACCTGGTGCGCTTCGCCAAGGCCGTGGACGCAGTGACGTACGAATTCGAGAACGTGCCGAGCGAGACCGCCGCGACCTTGAGCGCCCATACCCTGTTGGCGCCCAACGCCCAGGCTTTGGCCGTGTCGCAGGACCGCTTCCTGGAAAAGAGCTTCATCTCTGGGCTCGGCATCGACGTCGCCCCCTTCGCAACCTTCTCGGACGAGGCCGAGCTCGTCGAGGCGCTGGAGCGCATCGGCCGGCCCGCCGTGCTCAAGACCAGGCGCTTCGGCTATGACGGAAAGGGTCAGGTGATGATCCGTCCCGATGTGGATCCCGTGGCTGCCTGGGCCGAGATCGGCCGCGCCTCCTCCATCGTCGAGGGCTTCGTGCCCTTCGAGCGGGAGGTTTCGGTGGTGGCCGCCCGCACCGCCTCCGGGGCGTTCGCGGCTTACGATCTCTGCGCCAACGAGCACAGTCACCACATCCTCGACACCACGCGGGTCCCGGCCAGCGTCTCCCGGGAGACGGAGGAGCAGGCCGTCTGCATCGCCCGCTCCATCGCGGATGCCCTGGACTACGTGGGCGTGCTGGCGGTCGAGATGTTCCTGGTCACCGAAGGCGGGCGCGAGCGCCTCGTGGTGAACGAGATCGCCCCGCGGGTGCACAATTCCGGGCATTGGACCCTGGGCGGCGCTGTAACGTCGCAGTTCGAGCAGCATGTGCGCGCCGTCTGCGGCTGGCCGCTCGGCGATACCGCCCGCCTCGGCCGGGTCGAGATGAAGAACCTGATCGGGCACGACGCGGATGCCTGGGAGGAGATCCTAGGCCAGCCGGGGGCGCATCTGCACCTCTACGGCAAGGCCGAGGCGCGGGCCGGCCGCAAGATGGGGCATGTGACGCGGGTGTTTCCGGAGCGGGATTGAACCTGTTTCAGGCCCGTCGATTGCCTTTCTGGCCCGGCGCTTTTCTTGAGAGGCAACCCTGGACAGGCAAGGCTTCTTCTGATACTGACGCCGGCCAGATAGAGGTGCGCCTGACGCGCCTCCTTTGTTTTTTATCACAATCGAAACGGTTCAAATACGAGGAATTCGCGTGCAGGTTCTTGTCCGGGATAACAACGTCGATCAGGCGCTCCGCGCTCTCAAGAAGAAGATGCAGCGTGAGGGTATCTTCCGCGAGATGAAGCTTCGCGGTCACTACGAGAAGCCGTCTGAGAAGAAGGCCCGCGAGAAGGCTGAGGCCGTTCGCCGCGCCCGCAAGCTGATCCGCAAGCGCATGCAGCGCGAAGGCCTGCTGCCTTCGAAGCCGCGTCCGACGACGGGCGGCCGCTAAGCTCTCAATCGAGCCATCGGCTGGACTATCGGTTGTGAAACAGCGCCCGACGCGCAAGCGGGGCGCTGTTTGCATGTCTGGCCGCCCTCCTGCGACGCGATGCTCCCCCTGAACGGCCAATTCCCTCTCAGAACGCCTTTTTGATGCCTTGTTTCACGGCTGTTAAGGATTTCCCGCCAGAGTGCCGCCTCCTGGTACCGAGTAAGAAGCTGGAGACGAACGTGTTCGCCCCATCGATCCGCCGTTTTGCCCCCTTGAGCCTGACCCTTGTTGCCCTTGGCCTATCCGCCTGCGGCACGACGAGCAGCGGCCCTGCCCAGCGCATCGCCGTGGTGGAAGAGGACACTCAAGGAACGAGCACGGTCAACATCTCGTCCCTCTCGGACGTGATTCAGCGCAATCCGAACGATCCGAGCGCCTACAACACCCGTGGCGCAGCCTATGCGCGCGTCGGCAATTACAGCAGCGCCATGACCGACTTCACCAAGGCGGTGCAGCTCGATCCCAACTACGCGCCAGCCTATACCAACCGGGCGCTGGCTCTGCGCCAGACGAACCGCAACGACCAGGCGCTCGCCGACTTCACCCGGGCGATCCAGGCCGATCCGAATTACGGCCCGGCCTATATCGGCCGCGCCAATCTCTACCGCGCCCAGAACCAGTTCCAGGAAGCCCTCAGCGACCTGAACACGGCCACCCGCCTCCTGCCCGAATCGGCCGAAGCGCTGCATTCCCGCGGGCTGCTCTACCAGCGCCAGAACATGCACCCCCAGGCGATCCTCGACTTCGATGCCACCATCGACCGCAATCCCTTTGTGGGCGCACCTTATGCCGCCCGCGGCCAGAGCTTCGTGGCGACGAACCAGTACGACAAGGCCATCGAGGACTTCAACGCTGCCCTCAACGTCGATCCCAAGGACGCCAATTCCTGGGCATGGCGCGGCGTGGCCATGGAGCGCAAGGGCGACCGGAGCCAGGCGCTCGAGAGCTACACCCGGGCTTTGTCCATCGACAACGGCAACACCGTCGCCCGCCAGGGCTCGTCGCGCCTGCAGGGCGGCGTCGCCGGCCTGTTCCGCTCCTAAAAAAACTCCGAGGTGCGGCGGCATGAACCCCGCCCCTCCCCTGCGGACAATCTCCGACATCGAACGGCTTCTCGAAGCGCATGCAGCCTCGCATGCGCTTCTTTTGAATGTGGAGCGCCTCGGACTTCCCGATGCCTGGATCGGCGCGGGCTTCATCCGCAACAGCGTCTGGGACGTGCTGCATGGGCAATCTATCGACGTGACGCGGCTCGCCGATGTGGATGTGCTCCTTTTCGATCCCGGTGAAACCGGCAAGGAGCGGGAAGCCGAAATCGAACGCCGGCATCGTGCCCTGGCGCCCGGCATCCCCTGGTCCGTGAAGAACCAGGCGCGCATACACCTGCGCAATGGCGATGCGCCTTACCTCAACACGCTCGACGCCGTCGCCCATTGGGCAGAGACCGCAACGGCCATCGCGGCCCGATCAACCAGAGGCAAGGTGGAGGTGGTGGCGCCCTATGGGGTCGACGATCTCCTGAACCTGATCGTGCGCCCGACCCCGGTCTTCGGGCACAAGATCGACGTCTATCGCGAGCGGGTCATGGAAAAGGGCTGGCCGGCCCGCTGGCCGAAGCTGACGATGCTGATGTCGTGGGAAGAGGCCTATCCTGCGCCTCACAGCTCCTTCGACAGGATCGACACATAGGGCTCGAAGCCGAAGGCGCGGTAGGTGCGCTCGGCCCGCTCGTTGGCCACGAGGGCGCCGATGACGAGGCGCTTGTGGCCGGCCTCTTTCGTGAGGCGCTCGGCCTCGTTCAGCAGCATCTGGCCGATGCCGCGTGCGCGCCAGTCATTATGCACGATCAGGTCGGTGACCGTGCCGTGGTTGCGCACATCGTCGATCACGTAAGCCGCATCCTGATCGAGAGAGAAGCCCATGGCGGCCACAACAATTCCCTCCGCCTCCGCCAGGACGATGCGGCCGTTGCGGCGGGACAGGCGCTGCATCAGCTCATCGTAATATTCCTCGGCCGCCCGATAGTCGCGCCGGCGGTCGCCCACGAGATCCGCCTCGAAGACATTGAGCTGGTGGATCAACTCGACGACGGTGCTCCGGTCGGCAGGTAGTGCGGTGCGAAGGGTGATGGAAGGCATGGAGGGATCCGGCTGGCGCAACAGAAAAGGCGTTAAAACAGATTTCGCGTTTTCCGTCACCGTTCCACTGTCATTCCGGGGCGCCGCAGGCGAGCCCGGAATCCATAAACGCTAACGATACAGAAAGAGACGCAACGCTGAGTGCCTCCTCTTGAGCCGTCGTGTTTATGGATCCCGGGCTCTCGCTAACGCTCGCCCCGGAATGACAGCGACACAGCAAAATGCCCGGCACGAAGGCCGGGCATGAAGGACTTACCTGATCGTTGAATCAGAGGTTCTTCAGGATCTCGTCGACCACCTTCTTGGCATCGCCGAAGAGCATCATGGTGTTGTCGCGGAAGAAGAGCTCGTTCTCCACGCCCGCATAGCCGGAGCCCATGCCGCGCTTGATGAAGAGCACGGTCTTGGCCCGCTCCACGTCGAGGATCGGCATGCCGAAGATCGGCGAAGCCGGGTCGGTCTTGGCGGCCGGATTGGTCACGTCGTTGGCGCCGATCACGAAGGCGACATCCGCCTGGGCGAACTCGCCGTTGATGTCCTCGAGCTCGAACACCTCGTCATAAGGAACGTTCGCTTCGGCCAGCAGCACGTTCATGTGGCCGGGCATGCGTCCTGCCACCGGATGGATGGCGTACTTCACCTCGACGCCTTCGCTTTTAAGCTCGTCGGCCATTTCGCGAAGCGCATGCTGTGCCTGGGCCACCGCCATGCCGTAGCCCGGCACGATGATCACCTTGGAGGCGTTTTTCATGATGAAGGCGGCATCATCCGCCGAGCCCTGCTTCACGGGTCGGGTCTCGACCGCACCGGCGGCAGCGCCTGCGGTCTCGCCGCCGAAGCCGCCGAGGATCACGGAGATGAAGGAGCGGTTCATGCCCTTGCACATGATGTAGGACAAGATCGCGCCCGAGGAGCCGACCAGCGCGCCGGTGATGATCAGCGCGAGGTTGCCCAGGGTGAAGCCGATGCCGGCCGCTGCCCAGCCCGAATAGGAGTTGAGCATCGACACCACGACGGGCATGTCCGCGCCACCGATGGGGATGATGAGCGTCACGCCGAGCACGAAGGAGACCAGCACGATCAGCCAGAAGGCAGCGTGGCTCTCAGTGCGGATGAAGGCGACGAGCAGCACCAGCAGCAGGAGGCCGAGGCCGATATTGATGAGGTGCCGGCTCGGCAGCATGATCGGCTTGCCGGACATGCGCCCGTCAAGCTTCAGAAACGCGATGACGGAGCCGGTGAAGGTGATGGCCCCGATGGCCACGCCGAGCGCCATCTCGAACAGGGAGCCGCCGTGGATGGTTCCCTTTGCGCCGATGCCGAAGGCCTGCGGCGCATAGAGCGCGCCCGCCGCCACCAGCACGGCCGCGAGGCCCACCAGGGAGTGGAAGGCGGCAACCAGCTGGGGCATGGCCGTCATGGGCACGCGCCGGGCGGTGACCGCGCCGATGCCGCCGCCGATGGCAAGCCCTAAGATCACCAGCGCCCAGCCGCCGAAGCCGTTGGGCGGCGACACGAACAGGGTGGTGAGGATGGCGATCCCCATGCCCACCATGCCGTAGAGATTGCCCTGCCGGGAGGTGGTGGGGTGCGACAGGCCCCGCAGGGCCAGGATGAACAGGACGCCCGAGACGAGGTAAAGGATCGAGGCTAGATTGGCCGACATCGCCTCATCCCTTCTTGCGGTACATGGCGAGCATGCGCTGGGTCACCAGGAAGCCGCCGAAGATGTTGATGCTTGCCAGGATCAGGCCGATGAAGCCGAGCGCCCGGGCCCAGATGGGACCTTCGCCGAGGGCCGGCGCCACATCGACGCCCACCGCCAGGACGGCGCCCACCACGATCACGGACGAGATGGCGTTGGTGACCGACATGAGCGGGGTATGCAGCGCCGGGGTCACCTGCCAGACCACGTAATAGCCGACGAAGATCGCCAGCACGAAGATGGCCAGACGAAACACCGTGGGGTCCACCGCCCCGTTGGTCACGGCAGCGGCGGCGTGTCCGGCCGTGTCGGCCAGCTGGTCGGCAATGGACTGGGCCGACTCGGCGGCACGGCGGGCGGCATCCGCCGCCGCTCGGGCCTGCTCGACAGCCTGTTCGGGCGTGAGTGCCATGATGTCCTCCCCTGGACGGTTTATGCGGTCGGCTGGAAAGCGGTGTGAACGATGGCGCCGTCGCGGGTCAGGCAGGTGGCCTTGACCAGCTCGTCGTCCCATTTCACGGCCAGTTCCTTGGTGTCCTTGTTCACCAGCGTCTCGACGAAGGCGTAGAGGTTCTTCGCGTAGAGGCTGGAGGCCGTGGCGGCGAGGCGGCCTGGCACGTTGAGGTGGCCCACGATCTTCACGCCGTTATGGTCCACCACCTGCCCGGCCTGCGCCAGCTCGACATTGCCGCCGCGCTCCACCGCCAGGTCGACGATCACCGAGCCCGGCTTCATGGATTCGACCATGGCGCGGGTGATGAGCTTCGGGGCCGGGCGGCCGGGAATCAGGGCCGTGGTGATGACGATGTCCTGCTTGGCGATGTGGGCTGTCACCAGTTCGGCCTGCTTGGCCCGGTACTCCGCCGACATCTCCTTGGCGTAGCCGCCCGCCGTCTCGGCCTGCTTGAACTCCTCGTCCTCCACGGCGATGAACTTGGCGCCCAGGCTCTCCACCTGCTCCTTGGCGGCGGGGCGCACGTCCGTGGCGGTGACCACCGCGCCGAGGCGGCGGGCCGTGGCGACGGCCTGGAGGCCGGCGACGCCCGCGCCCATGACGAAGATGCGGGCGGCCGGCACGGTGCCGGCTGCGGTCATCATCATCGGGATGGCGCGGCCGTATTCGGCAACGGCGTCGATGACGGCGCGATAGCCGGCGAGGTTGGCCTGGGAGGACAGCACGTCCATCACCTGGGCGCGGGTTATGCGGGGCATCAGCTCCATGGAAAAGGCCGAGACCCCCGCGTCGGCCAGGCTTTTAAGAGCCGCGTCCTGGCCGTAGGGATCCATGATGGCGATGACGAGGGCGCCGGGCTTGGCGCCGGTCAGCTCGCCCTCGGCGGGGCGGCGGACCTTCAGGACGACGTCGGCATCCTTGAGGGCATCGGCGGCACTGGCCGCCACCGAGGCGCCAGCGGCCTCGAACCCGGCATCGGGGATGCCGGCCTTGGCGCCGGCGCCGGCCTGGACGACCACGTCTGCGCCGAGCGTCTTGTATTTCTTGACCGTCTCGGGGGTGGCGGAAACACGGGTCTCCGCTCCATCGGTTTCGGAGAGAACGGCGATCCGCATTTTAGCCCCCCTGCGATCTGGTCAATGGCTTGAGATCAAGCTCTTGTCTCGTGTCAGTGGAAACTCCCGCGGCTCAGTAGAGGACGAGCGCCAGGAGGAGAAGAACGCCGACGGCGGCCGGTGCCCGCACCCCAACAGACGGGGCCATGGCCCCGAGACCGCCAGCGGCCAGGGAGAGGACGACGCCGAAGATAGCGGTCAGCCAGGCGTGCTTGATGCCGCCAACGGCCAGGGCCAGCATGAAGCAGATCACGACGGCGGTGCTGATTTCAGCGAACTGAATGAATCCGTTGTAGGTCGCCTCATGAGTGCGGCCGTCCATATCCGGACTATAGCCCCCATGCGGCGCATGTTTTGTATCGGCCATGATTCAAAGCCCCGTTTGAGCATCACGTGTTAATTGCTGCGTTTACCGCATGCGGTGAGGAGCCGCAATCTTTCGAATGGCTCCCGGCGGAACTTTATCAATGTTTCGTGGAATTATTGGATCCCCAGGAAGTCGCGCCATTGGGGCAGGCACACGGTTTCGTAATCGTATTTCGCGACGGCGATTCGGCGGGCCTCGGCGGCTATGGCGGCGGACTTCTCCTTCTCGGCCAGGGTCTCGCGCACCCGCTCGGCCAGGGCCTTCTCGTCGAAGAAGGGAAAGAGACGGCCGTTGACCCCGTCCTGGACGATCTCGCGCACCGGCTCCGTGTCGGAGGCCACGATCCGGCATTCGAGCGCCATGGATTCGATGGACGACCAGGACAGCACGAAGGGATAGGTCATGTACACATGGGCCGAGGAGACCTGCAGCACCTTCACGAACTGGTCGTAGGGCAGGTTTCCGACGAAATGAACTCGGGACCAGTCCACCGGACGCTCGATCCTGGCCTTGAACACGTCGAACCAGGACTGCCCGCCGGGCGCGGAGCCGGAATAGCTGGTGCCCTTGCCACCGATGATCACCACCCGGAGCTCGGGGTCGATGTCGAGGAGGTAGGGCAGGCTCTTGAAGACCACATGGGCGCCCCGCATCGGCTCGATGTTGCGGGTGACATAGGTCACGACGGGCTTGTTGCGGGTGAGCGGCGGCCCGTCCTGGCCGAGCCTGATGCGGACATTGCGGTCGGGGACGAGCCGCTTGGTGTCGATCCCGTCATGAATGATGGCGAGCCGGTCGCGCAGGTAGTCCGGAAAGGTGTCGCGCTGGTAGCGGGTCGGGGCCACCGCGAGATCGGCGGCATCCAGGGCGCCGAGCTGCATGGAATTCTTGAGGCGCAGGCGCCAGATCACCTCCTCGTTGGTGACCGGGAACTCGGGATCGAAGTCGAGATCCTGCCCCTTGGCGTGATAGTAATACTCGAAATAGGCGACATGCTTGGCCTTCGGCCAGATGTCTTTCAGGAACAGGTTTTCGCCCCAGCCCGTGTTGACCACCACCACGTCCGGCTCGAAGCCTTGGCTCGCGAGCGCCTTGGCTCGGTGAGCAACGCCATAGGCCCGGCGCAGGCGCGGGATCACGGGGGAATAGCGGTTCTGGTAAGGCGCATCCTCCGGCCCCGGCACGGCCTCGTAGGAGAAGTACTTCACGCCGGGAATGGAGCATTGCCTGACCATGCCCAAGCCTACGACCTCATGCCCCTCGGCGGCGAAGGACCCGGCCAGGCGCAGGAACTGCCCCGGAAAGTTCTGGTGAACGAAAGCGATCTTCATCGGCTGCCCCCTCAAGCCTCTTGCGAGCCCTGAGGCTCGCAAGAGGCTTCGAGTGTTCTTGTCTGGTCGCATTTTCCACGGCGAACCGGAGTCCACTCTGCCTGAAAATGCTCTTCCCTACCGTCATGCCCTAAGGCCTAGCGGCAAAAGATGCAACCTCATTACACAGGATTTGGTAAACCGGAAGCTGCCAGAACCTCCCCCTGCCGCTGCTCCAGCTTTTCCAGGGAGAAGCGCTCGATCTCGTTCTCGAACAGGTGGTGGTAGTTCAGCTCGGCCTTCAGGTGCAGGAAGACGGCGCCCAGGCCCACCGCAGCCCGATCCATGAAGACGAACTCGCGCGGGACCGTCACCGGCCCCTTCTCCTTGAGAGCCTTGTGCACCTCGAAGGCCTGACGGCGGCCGTACTCGCCGGGCTTGACCCCATCGGCCACCGTGCGGATCCGGTCGTCGAGGAGCGGGGCGTAGATGAAGCGGGCCCAGATGTTGAGAATGTCGATCAGCTCGTTCGACAGGCTCTTGAAGCCCCAGGTCTCGTAGGCATGGACGATGCGGGCGCGGTCGTCGGTCAGGAGTCCCCGGTAGAGATCGACCACGCCGCCCACGAAGCGCGGGTGGAAGATGCGGACGCAACCGTAATCCAGGAGGTTGATACCCCGTGCCTCCCCGTCCTCGGAGAAGACCGTGTAGTTGCCGAGATGCGGATCGCCGTGGATCACAGCCGCGTGGCTGAAGGGGTGCCACCAGGCCTTGAACATGGCCACCGCCAGCCGGTTGCGGATTTCGACCGGCGCCTCGGTGAAGCCCAAGATCTTCTCGCCCTCGAGCCATTGAAGCGAGAGCAGACGCTTGGTGGAAAGCTCCGGATGCACCCGCGGAACCCGGACCTCCTCCACGTCGGACAGGGCCTGGGCATAGAGCGCCGCGTGCTTGGCCTCGCGCTCGTAGTCGAGCTCCTCGCGCACCCGTTCGCCGATCTCCTTGGCGATCTCCCGCGTGTCGATGGCCGGGTCCATGCGGCGATGGACGGCGAAGACCCATTCGAGCTGGCTCAGATCCGCCTCCACGGCGGATTGCATGTCCGGATACTGGAGCTTGCAGGCGAGCGCCTCGCCATCCTTCGTGGTGGCCCGATGCACCTGGCCCAGGGAGGCGGCGGCCGAGGGGTTGAGGTCGAAGGAGCCGAACCGACTCTGCCATTGCGGGCCCAGCTCCGCCTGCATGCGCCTTTTCACGAAGGCAGCGCCCATGGGCGGCGCCTCACTCTGGAGCTTCTGCAGCTCGGCGGCATATTCCGGCGGTATGAGGTCGGGGATGGTAGCGAGCAGCTGCGCCACCTTCATGATCGGCCCTTTCAGGCCGCCAAGGGCCTGCGCCAGCACCGCCGCGTTCGAGGCATCGCGATCATCGCCCCCGAACAGGCGCGACCCCGCCATGCGGGCCGCCACCCCGCCCATATTCGCCCCGACCCGGGCATAACGGGCAGCGCGCGCGGAGAAGCGGTTAGCTTCGCGGTCGGACTCGGCCATGTCGTGAGGTCTCTTGCTCTGAACTGGAGAGCTTAAGATATGGCGTGCAGCAGCGATCGCCAGGGTCCTGCGGCTTCACGGCCTCTGGCTGCCGGCGGCTGCAAAGAGCGGCATGGGCTCGCTCAATCCCTTGAGGGGAAAGGCGCCCCGATCCTCCAGGTGCAGGTTGGAACCGGCCACGAGATCGCGCACCGTGCGCGACACCAGGACTTCATGGCCATCGGCAAGAGCGGCGATGCGAGACGCGATATGAACCGCGATGCCGCCGATGTCGTCATCCTTCATCTCGATCTCGCCCGTATGGACCCCGCAGCGGATCTGCAGCCCCAGGACCCGGAGTGCCTCGACGATGGCGCCTGCGCATCGTACGGCCCGCGCGGGACCGTCGAAGGTCACAAGGAACCCGTCGCCGAGCGTCTTGATCTCCCGGCCTTTGAATTGGCCGATCTTGTCACGCACGATCCGGTCATGCTGGTCGAGGAGCGTACGCCAGCTTCGGTCTCCCATTTTCTCGGCCTTGCCGGTCGAATCGACAATGTCCGTGAACAGAACCGTCGCTAGAACACGATCGGGTTCGCTCTCTCCATGGGTGCCGGTGAGAAACTCCTCGATTTCATCGGCCACCGGGCTCGCATCATTGGCCCACAGCAGATGGTCGATGCCGGGAAACTCGACATATTTGGCACCGGGGATATTGGCCGCGAGATAGCGGCCGCCCTCCACGTTCACCCGCGTGTCTCCCGCCCGGTGCAGGATGAGAGTCGGGATGCGGATCGACGGCAGAATGTGACGCACGTCGATCTGGCTGTTCATGCGCATGAGCGTGATGACGGAGGACGGGCTGGCGCTCAGCCGCTCGAAGCGGGCCCACCATTGCCGGAAGCGTTCATCCGCAACCCTCGTCGGCGCGAAGGCGGCAAGGCTCTCACCCTGCCCCCAGGATCGGTCGATCTTGTCCAGAAACGTCTCGAAGCGGTCGCGCGGCAGAACCCAGGTGTGAAAGTCCGCATAGGTGCCATAGAGGATCAGCGCCTGGGTCCGCTCCGGATAGGTCGCGGCGAAGAGCATGCTCATGGCGCCCCCTTCGGAAATGCCGAAGAGCGCCGCCTTCGTGCTTCCCACTGCGTCCATCACCGCGCGCACGTCATCCATGCGCTCTTCCAGGGTAGGCAGGTTTCCGAGACGGTCCGAGAGGCCGGTTCCCCGCTTGTCGAACAGGATCAGGCGGCTGAACGCGCTCAGCCGGGACAGAAAGCACGCCATGTTGGGCTCATCCCAGTAGAGATCCAGGTTCGAGATGAAGCCCGGCACGAAGACCAGATCGAACGGCCCCTGGCCGATGACCTGATAGGCAATCCGAAGATCGCCGCTCCTGGCATAATGCGTGTCGACCGGCATGGCCCGGCTCCCGAACTGGCATCCCCACGAAAAGAGCGGAAGCCGGTGGCGTTCAGGCGAGAAAGTCCACCCTCATAGTGCCAACACTAGGGCGATCGGCCAAGCACGACAGCCTTAGGCGGAGGCTGTCTCCATGGCCTCAAGCTCGCCGATCAGCCGCTCGATCATCGACAGGCCGATCTGCCAGAAGGACGGATCGCTCGCGTCGAGGCCGAAGGGCGCGAGGAGCTCGGAATAATGCTTGGTCCCGCCGGCCGAGAGGAGCGCGAAGTAGCGGTCCACGAAGCCTTCGTTGGAGCGCTCGTAGACGCCGTAGAGCGAGTTCACCAGGCAGTCGCCGAAGGCATAGGCATAGACGTAGAACGGCGAGTGGATGAAGTGGGGAATGTAGGTCCAGAAGTTCTCATAGCCCGGTCCGAGGCGGATCGCCGGGCCTAAGGACTCGTCCTGCACGGACATCCAGAGTTCGCACAGCTTGTCAGCCGTCAGTTCGCCGTTGCGCCGCTCCAGGTGGACCTTGCGCTCGAAGGAATAGAACGCGATCTGGCGCACCACCGTGTTGATCATGTCCTCGACCTTGGCCGCCAGCATGGCCTTGCGCTGTGTCCTGTCGGTGGTCTGGTCGAGGAGGCGGCGGAAGGTGAGCATCTCGCCGAAGACGGAGGCCGTCTCGGCGAGCGTCAGGGGCGTGGGCGCCATGAGCGCGCCGTTGGGCCCGGCCATGACCTGATGCACGCCGTGACCGAGCTCGTGGGCGAGCGTCATCACGTCCCGCGGCTTGCCCTGGTAGTTCAGGAGCACGTAGGGGTGGGCGGAGGGCACGGTCGGGTGGGCAAAGGCGCCGGGCGCCTTGCCGGGGCGCGTGGGCGCGTCGATCCAGCCCTCGTCGAAGAACCGGCGGGCGATGTCGGCCATGCGCGGCGAGAAGGCCGAATAGGCGGAGAGCACCGTGTCCCGCGCCTCGTTCCAGGGGATGGTGCGCTGCTCCACCTTCGGCAGGGGCGCGTTGCGGTCCCAATGGTCGAGCTTGTCCTTGCCGAACCACCGGGCTTTCAGGGCATAGTAGCGGTGGGACAGGCGCGGATAGGCCTCGCGCACCGCCGACACCATGGCCTCCACCACCTCGCGCTCGACCCGGTTCGCCAGATGGCGGGAATCGGCCACATCCTCGAAGCCGCGCCAGCGGTCGGAGATCTCCTTGTCCTTGGCGAGCGTGTTGGTGATGAGCGTGAAGGTGCGAAGATTGGCCTTGAAGGTCTTGGCCAGCGCGTCCGAGGCGTCCTTGCGCACGCTCTCGTCCGAATCCTGCAGCTTGTTGAGCGTGGGCTCGATGGGAAGCTCCTCGCCGCGCACGGTGAAGCGCAGGGACGCCATGGTCTCGTCGAACAGGCGGTTCCAGGCGGAGCGGCCGGTCACCGACTTCTCGTGGAAGAGCTGCTCGATCCGGTCGTCGAGCTGGAACGGCTTGTCCTTGCGCAGGTCCTCGATCCACGGCCTGTAATGCTTGAGCGGCTCTTCGCTCATCGCCTGGTCGAGCACCGCGTCCTCGATACGGTTAAGCTCGAGCGCGAAGAAGAGCAGTTCGGTCGAGGCGGCGGTCAGCCGCTCCTGGGTGTCGCCGTAGAACTTGGCCCGAACCGGATCGGTGGTGTCGCCGGAATAGACGAGGCCCGCATACGACATGAGGCGCCCGAGGAGATCCTCCAGCGCCTCGTAGCGCTTCACGACCTCGGTCAACGTCTGCGACGCGCGCTCGCCCCGCGCCATGGCATCGAGCTTGCCGCGATGAGCGGCGGCAAACGCCTTGCACTCGGCTTCGGCCTTGGCTAGATCGCGCCTGAACTCCTCGCTGTCCATGCCGGGATAGAGGTGGGACAGGTTCCATTCGGGCAGCATGCCCAATTCGGTCTGCGCCGCACCGGAGGACAAGGGGGTATGCAGGGAGGAGATTGTCTGGGAGGTCACGGGCAAAGGCCTGTCCGGAAATCGAGGGTCGGAGATACTGCACACATATTGGCCGCCGGCCTACCGGGATCAACCCGTGCCGGGCCGTCATGAAGGCTGCCGTCAAGACCCGTTTTCCCTCCCCTGCCCGGCGGGCACCGAAGGATCGCGTGTCATCTTCGGCATAGACGCAGCGTAAGGCTCGATCCGCATGCTTTACCGCCGATTAACCTTTCCGGTGAAATGGGGATTCCGGCCGCTCTGGACGGACAGGCGATTGGCTTCGCGCTCCTTTGTTTTCAAGGACATATGTCGGCCGATGCCGCACCGGCCCGGCATCGGCGGGCTTCACTCTTTAAAGAAAAATGAAAGAACTTGGCCTAGACGATGAAGCCGCAAGACGTTTTGCGCGTTAAGCGTAACAGACGTGTGCCCGCACACGGACGAATTTCATTCGATGGAGGATTGGTGAAGTCCTCCACCTTCATTGCGACGAGGAGCATGGTCATGCGTGGATTGCGCAAGACAGCCGTTTGGCTCGGTCTGATCGGATCGGTTTCCCTCCTGCCTCTCGTCGCTTCGGCGAACGACATCGCCATCAGCCCACAGGCCGATCGCGTCGAACCCGTCGCTCTTGAAAGCCCCGCGCAGCCATCCTTTCACGATGCGGCGCTCCAGGGTGCACCAGCACCGAAGGACGTCGCCTCGCAGGCCATCCCGCCTGCCGAGCCGGCACCCGTGTCGATCGAGGCCGCCGATCTGAGGCTTGCTCCCGCCATCGAGATTCCCCTGCCGGACGCGGCTCCCGTCACCGCGCTCATGCAGGCCGACATCGGCCGCATGACGGTGGCAGGCCTGTTCGCCGACGATGCGGCCATGCGCGAATTGCGCGTGAGCGCCAAGGATCGCGAGGCCCTGTCTGCCTATTACGCACAGGCCGAGCGCCCGCTGGTCTGGTCGCAGGACGGGGCCTGGACCCCGGCGGCTCAGGCCGCCATGGAGCGCCTGAAGGCTGCGGACGAGGACGGCCTCGATCCCGCCGACTACGTTCTCCGCGATTCAGGGCTGCGCAAGGATGCACCGCTGGCGCAATGGGCCAGGGCCGATGTGAAGCTCTCCCTGTCCGTGGTCCGCTATGCCCGCGATGCACGAGGCGCCCGCATCGATCTTCCGCGCCTTTCGCCGCTCGTGACGCCGAAACTCGCCATGCCGGACATCGGGGAAGTGCTGAGCAAGGTCGCCTCGGCGAAAAACGCCGGCGCGGCACTGGCGGCCTATAACCCTCCGCATGCCGGCTACAAGGCTTTGAAGGAGCGGCTGGCGCAGCTGCGCGAAAACCATCCGTCGCAACCCAGCGTGCGCCTTCCCAAGGGGCCGATCCTGCGCGTGGGCATGACGGATCCGCGCGTGCCCCTGATTCGCGCGCGCTTCAATCTTGCCAAGGGTTCCGACAACCAGGCCGTCTATGACGAGCGCGTCGCTTCTGCGGTGGCGGCCTTCCAGAAGGAAAAAGGCCTGCCGGATACGGGGGTGCTGAATGCCCAGACGGTGGCGGCGCTCTCCGGGCCGTCCGTTGCGCAGCGCGAATCCGAGATCATCGCCAACATGGAGCGCTGGCGCTGGCTGCCGGCGGATCTGGGCGACCGGCATATCGCCGTGAACGTCCCCGAGTACCGTCTTCAGCTGGTCGAGGGCCGCAACGTGGTCCATCAGACCCGTGTCATCGTCGGCAAGGAGCAGTCGCAGACGCCGATCTTCTCCGAGACCATGAAGTATCTCGTGGTCAACCCGTCCTGGACGATCCCGCCTTCCATCATGAAGAAGGAGATCCTGCCGGCGCTGGCCAACGATCCTTATTATGCCGCGCGCAAGGGCTACAAGGTCATCCGCCGCGGCAACCAGATCTCGGTGCAGCAGCCGCCGGGCGAGCGCAATGCGCTGGGCTACGTGAAGTTCATGTTCCCCAACCAGCATGCGGTCTATCTGCACGACACGCCGAACCGCAACCTCTTCTCCGCCAGCAAGCGCGCCTTCAGCCATGGCTGCGTGCGCGTCGACAAGCCCTTCGAGCTTGCGGAAGAGATCATGGGCAAGGACGGCAAGTGGACCGAGGAGAAGTTGCGTGGGCTCATCGGCAAGGGCGAGCGCACTGTTCACCTCACGGATCCCCTGCCCGTGCACCTGACCTACTTCACCCTCTCGGTTGACGAGAAGGGCGAGATGAAGCGCTTCGAGGATATCTATGGCCTCGACCGCAAGGTCCGTGCCGCCCTGAACCTGTCCGAATGATCCCGACGTTTTGGCTGTTTTTCTGCCGCTTTCCCTCGCTCACTTAACGGGAACGTAACCGTCTTCGGCAAAGATCCTTTCACTATAAGGATCGCTGCATCCACGGATGCCGCCCGGTAAAGACGAGTATCACAGTGAGAGTAATGCGTACCGACCGCCTGGCGCATCGCGTCGGCATTGGTCTTGCGGCCTTTCTGGCCGTCATGGTGGGCGGCGTGCGCGGCACGCAGGATGCCGTGGCCAACGGCGACACCCGCACACTGACATTCTACCATAACAACACCAAGGAAAGCCTCACCGTCACCTTCAGGCGCAACGGGCAGTACGACTCGGGCGCCCTGCAGCAGTTGAACTGGTTCCTGCGCGACTGGCGGCGCGCCGAGTCGACCCGCATGGACCCGCGCCTGTTCGATACGGTGTGGGAGGTCTATCGCGAAGCCGGGTCGGACGCGCCCGTTCACGTGAACTCGGCCTACCGCTCCCCGCATACCAATTCGATGCTGCGCCGGCGCTCCAGCGCGGTCGCCAAGAACAGCCAGCACATGCAGGGCAAGGCGCTGGACTTCTACCTGCCCGACGTGTCCGCCTCCCGTATCCGGGCCATCGGCATGCGGCTCCAGAACGGCGGCGTCGGCTATTATCCCAATGCCTATACGCCCTTCATCCATCTCGATGTGGGCAGCGTGCGCGCCTGGCCGCGCATGACCCGGTCGCAGCTCGCCAGCATCTTCCCCGACGGGAAGACCGTGCATATTCCCGCCGACGGCCAGCCCCTGGCCGGTTATGAGCTCGCCCGCGCCGAGGTGCTGGCCAAGGGCGGCACGGTGGCCGGCTACACGGCTTACGCCGATGCGGAAGAGGCCGTCGCCAGCCAGCCGCGCCGCAAGAGCTTCTGGGCCACCCTGTTCGGCGGTGGTGACGACGAGGACGAGGATGCGGAGGAGATCCGTGTTGCGTCGCGGCCGGGCCGGGCGCTCATCGCGTCCCGCCAGCAGCCATCGCCTGCGGACAATTACGCGAGCGATTCCAACTCCTCGGTCTACGCAGCCATGCAATCCTACGGCAGCCCGGCCCCGACAGCGCGCCGCGCGCCGGTGGCGATCCAGCCGCGGCCCGAGCCGCCGGCACCCGCCGTCGTGGCCTCCATGGCCCCGGCCCTGCGCGAGGACCTGACGCCACCGCCAGCGCCGCCACCCCGGATCACCGGAGCGCCGGGCACGGTCCAGACTGCATCCGGCCCGGCCCTGGGCTGGCAGCAAGTCCCTGGCGCATCGGAGATGTCGATTGCCAAGGGCATGGCCTTTGCGCCCATGCCGCCGCGCCGGCCCGAATCGGATGACACCGGCATCGAGGCTCTCGGCGGCACCGTCGCCCTGGCCTATGCGCCGCTCCCGCCGGCCCGGCCCGGATCGCTTTCGGCCACGAACCCGATCCCGGTGCTTGCTGACCTGCGCGGCACGACCAGCACCGCATCCATCTCCGCGGCTCCCCTGCCTCCGCCGCGCCCGGATCTACGCCCCATCCAGGTTGCAGCAGCGGCTCCAGTCGATATCCCGGTGGCGACCACCGGCTCCACGCCCAAGGACACCAAGCCGGCGAAGCCTCAGCCTGCTGCTTTACCCAAGGCCCCGGCAGCCGCGGCGAAGGAGCCGCCTGCCACGGCGCTCACGGCCCTCATGACGGCGGAGCCAAGCCTGCATATGGGCTTCTCGAAGAAGCCGGTGGCCGATCTGGCGACGAACCGGTTCACGGGACCGGCGGTCAAGCCGCTGAAAGTGGTGCAATAAGAAAGGGCCCCGATGGGGCCCTTTTCGTTTCAATCCTCGTGCTTGCGGCTGTAGCCGTTGCGGGCTGGCGACGACCACCCGGAGGGCGCCGCCTTCGGCCTGTAGACCTCCACCAATAGCGGATGGCAGGCGGCCGTGTCGCTCGAATGCTCCGCGCTGCAATCGCCGCCCGGACAGGCGGAGAGCGCGCCCAGAAGATCGATCTCGGCGAAGAACTCGAGATAGTCGCCCGGCCGCACAGGGCTCGCCTTCATGAAGTACTGCCCTGTGTCGCGGGTGAAGCCCGTGCACATGAAGACGTTGAGCACGTCATGCACGGCAGGCTCCACCTCCTGCTTCGGCTTGCCCAGGCGCTCGCTCAGGGCGCGGGTCAGGTTCGAGTGGCAGCAATGGTGGTACTCGTGGCCTGAGAGGAGCTTGTGGGTGTAGGGGTCGCAGCGCGTGCCGATCACGTCGTGAACGGAGCCGCCGAATTCATCGAAGCCGTACCAGTCGAGGGTGTCGTGGGTGATCGTCGCCATGGGGCGCAGGTATGGCAGGCACGACCAGAGCTGATCGCCGGTGGAGAGATGCGTGCCGTGCAGCGCCCGCGTCTTGCCCGAGAAGAAGCGCTCGTTGACGTCGTCGGCCGACCAGAGATTGAGGTCGCCCACCTGCGGGCCTTCGATGCTGACGATGCGGAAGAACGAGCCCGCCGGCACGTGGAAGGAGCGCGCTTCGCGAGGCGGCACCACGACCTCGTCCACCTTCTCCCAACCGTCGCGGGCGGCCTGATAGGCGGCAAGATCGGGCCGCGGCAGGGTCTCGACGGGATAGCAGATGACAGGTGCAATCCTCCGGCGCGCTTCGGCGTCCTGAGGTTCCGTCACTTCGTGTGCTGCGCGCTTCATGCATCCCTCCCGCGGCGAATCTCCTGGAATCTATAGAGAACCGGAACGCCCGGAGCGAGGGCGCGGGCTGCATGGCAGATCGTCGAGGATGAGAAGGCTTCACTCTCTTGAGCCACACAGCGTTTCGTATTCTATGGCCCCATGACAAGGACCGGACGATGAACAGCCTGAATGCCCTGCGCCCGCTGGAGGCTTATCCGAGCCGCACCTCCACCGACATCCGCTATGCGGATCTCGACCGGCAGGGGCATGTGAACAACGCGGTCTTCGCCACCTTCTCGGAAGTCGGGCGGGTTGCCTTCATGTACGATCCGGCAAGGCCGCTCGCGTCAGAGGGCCGGAGCTTCGTCATCGCCCGGCTGCTCATCGATTTCCGGGCGGAGCTCTTCTGGCCAGGCCAGGTCGACATCGGCACGGGCGTGGTGAGGGTCGGACGCAGCTCGTTCACCCTGGCCCAGGGCATGTTCAACGACGGGCGGCTCGTCGCCACGACGGAAGCCACCATCGTCATGGTGGACAAGGAAACCCGCCGCTCGACACCGCTGCCGGCTGCGACAGTCGAGATCCTGCAGGGCATGATGCTGGCGGACAATACCTAAGACCATAAGCCCTCATTCTGAGGAGGATTGCGCCAGCAATCCGTCTCGAAGGACGAGGGCGTCTCCGGTGCTCTCTGGAGCCTCCTTCGAGACGCAGCTGCGCTGCTCCTCAGGATGAGGTCGAGGATTAGCCAGGAGTGTACCTCCCAGAAATGGCAAAGGCCCCGCAGGTCACGCTGCAGGGCCTTGGAACGTCCTATGACGGACAGGACGGCGCTACGCCATCCCGAGCGCCTGCATGTAGAGCTCGAGGATCGCCTCCTCCTCCTGGCGCTCGGCGTAGTCGCGCTTGCGTAAGGAGATGATCTTGCGCAGGACCTTGGTGTCGAAGCCGTTGCCCTTGGCCTCGGCGTACACGTCCTTGATGTCTCCCGCGATGCCGGCCTTTTCCTCCTCGAGGCGCTCGATGCGCTCGATGAAGGCCTTCAGCTGGTCGGCGGCGACGGATTCGGTGTTGAAAGCTGCGTCATCCATGAATGAAGCCCCTGATTGATGGCGTTGGTGCCAGTGTTATGGTCATTTGGTTGAAGCCGCTTTAATGCCCCGGCTTCGATTTCTCAAAATTCGCGAGCTGGGACGCACTCGCCTCGCCCTGATGGCGCAGCTTCCACTCCTCGTAGGGCATGCCATAGACATGGGTCCGGCTGTCCTCCTTGGAGAGGGCGACGCCCCGCTCGTCGGCCGCATCCTTCAACCAGTTGGACAGGCAGTTGCGGCAGAAGCCTGCCAGACTCATGAGGTCGATGTTCTGAACGTCCGTGCGCTCGCGCAGATGCTCGACCAGCCGGCGGAAGGCGGCCGCCTCCAGCTCCGTGCGGGTCCTGTCGTCGATGTCCTTCATTGGCTCGATCCTCCATGCTGGCGCAGGCGGTCCCGGGTGCGGGTGCGGAAAATCCGGGGCGCCCGAAGCTCCGTCAGGTCTGCCAGCGGTTCGATCAGCCGGGCGAAGCGCTCGGCCCATTCCTCGGCGCCCTCGTCGGAGGCGATCAGGTCCTGTCGGATCTCGATGAGGGCATTGGCCAGGCCCCGCACCGTCGCATGGCGGTCGATTGTATCGCCGGCCAGCGCCCCATCATAAGGCTCGTTGTCGCCGACGACGAGTCCGTCTTCGGCCTGCAGCCCCTCCAGGAGCGGCCTGGCGAAGCGGTCGTCCGCATCCCAGAGGATGCCCACATGCCAGGGCCGGGGCCAGCCGCGCCAGACCGGCGTGAAGCTGTGGACCGTCACGATCACCGGCGGATGGCCGGCCGCCATGGCCCTGTGGATCGCCTCCGCAATGGCGTGATCATAAGGGTCGTAAAAGCGGGCGATGCGCCGCTGCACCTCCGCCTCGTCCGCACGGGCATTGCCCGGCACCACCGCGCCATCGGAGAGGCGCATCACAAGGGTCGGATCGTCCCGTCCCCGGTTCGGGTCGATGATCAGCCGGGAAAACTGGGTGAGAAGCGCCGGGGCTCCAAGGCGTCGGGCCAGCGAGCGGGTCACGGCCGCGGCACCGATGTCATAGGCGATGTGGCGCTGGAACTCGGCTTCCGGCAGGCCGAGGTCGCCTAAATCTGGCGGCACCGCATTAGAGGCATGGTCGCACAGAATCAGGATTCCCGATTCGATGGAACCGGGAATGACCTCGACCGGATGAACCTCAAGGGAAGGCTCTTCGAGCTTGAGTGCGGCGGAAGCAGGCATGAAGAGATGGGTTTCGGATCAGGATGGATTGAACGGCGGAGGAAAAGCCTTATCCTGCCCCTCCAACCCTGACAACGCGACCTTCCGCGCAACACACTTTCACGTTCCACATGTCCCCGACATCCACCACGGCCCGTCTTGAGCCGGGCTTCGCCTCCGCTTTTGCCGCCCTCTGCCTGGGCGCCGTGGCCATGGGCATTTCCCCGATCTTCGTCCGCTTCGCCTCCGCCGACATGGGCGGAACCCCGGCCGATGTGGGGCCCTTCGCCAGCGCCTTCTGGCGCGTCTCGCTCTGCCTGCCCCTGCTCTATGCCTGGATGCGCATCGAGGAGAGGCGCGCGCCGGCCGGCACGCCGAGGGTTCGCTTTTCCAAGGCCAGTATTTTCGGCGGCATCGTCTTTGCCGGCGATCTGTTCTTCTGGCACCTGGCGATTCTCAAGACGACGGTGGCCAACGCCACGTTCTTTGCCACCATGGCGCCGCTCTTCGTCGTGCTGACCGTTTGGCTCGTGCTCCGCCAGCGGGTCTCGCGAGGCACGTTCCTCGGCTTGGGCCTCTGCCTCCTCGGCGGCGCAGCCCTGATCGGCCAGAGCCTCCAGGCGGATCCGGCCCGGATCGAGGGCGATCTCTACGGGGTCGCCACGGCCTTCTTCTTCGGCATGTATTTCCTGGCCGCCAGTCGGGCGCGCAAGACGGCGGGCGCCGCGCGGATAACCTTTGAGGCGGGGCTCATCACCTCGGCCATTCTTCTCGTTATCGCCGTCCTGTTCGACACGCGGGTGATCCCGCAGACGGGGCAAGGCATCGCGGCGCTGCTCGCCATGTCCTATGTCAGCCATGCGGGAGGCCAGGGTCTTCTCGCCATCGCGCTCGGACGGCTGCCGGCGACCTTCTCGTCCCTGGTGATTTTCCTGGAGGCGATTGCCGCAGCCGTGTTCGGCTGGGCCGTGCTGGGGGAGGCGCTGACGCCGGTCCAGGCCTTGGGCGGCGCCCTGATCCTGTTCGGCATCTGGGTGGCTCGCCCAAAACCCGAAGCGCAGGCCAGTTAAGCCGCACCGAGCCTCCCCGAACGGGGAGCAACATCCGCCTTCGAACCCGCTCCCTGTGTCGCTGAGGCCATGCAGGCGGCAAATTCTTCCACCCGCCGGCTCGAAGGTCTTGCTCCTGGGGCGCATCTGGCCGACAACGATTCGCCAAAGTTCTTGACCCATTGTGCGATTTCATTCCTTTCGATTCGACCAAACCAAATCCATGAAGGCCTTCACCCTCCCATCGTCTGCTGTCTGCCGGCGAAGCCTTGCACTCGCGGCGTTTGTCCTGAGCGGGTGCCTCATGGCCGCTTCTCCCGCGAAGGCGGACCTGCGGCTGTGCAACATGACCTCGAGCCGGGTCGGCATCGCGCTCGGCTATCGGGACGCGCAAGGGTGGGTGACGGAGGGCTGGTGGAATCTCACCGCCCGTGGCTGCGAGACCCTGCTGAAGGGCCAGCTCGCCGGGCGCTTCTATTACGTCTACGCCATCGATTACGACCGTGGCGGCGAGTGGAGCGGCCGCTCCTTCATGTGCACGCGGGAACGCGAATTCACGATTCGCGGCACGGAGGATTGCCTCGCCCGAGGCTTTGATCGCAGCGGCTTCTTCGAAGTCGACACCGGAGAACAGAAGAGCTGGACCATTCAGCTCACCGAAACAAACCGCCCAGGGGGGCAGCCATAATGAGACGCGCACGCCGCACGAAGATCCTCGCAACCTTAGGCCCGGCTTCCGAGAATTCGGAGATGATCGAGAAGCTGTTCGAGGCGGGAGCCGATGTGTTCCGCCTGAACATGAGCCATCTGCCGCGCGAGAAGCTGAAGGAGCGGGTTGCCATGATCCGCGCCGTCGAGGCCAAGTTCAACCGGCCCATCGCGATCCTGGCCGATCTCCAGGGCCCGAAGCTGCGCGTCGGCGCCTTCGAGGGTGACGGCGCCATGCTCGTGCCGGGCCAGTCCTTCACCCTCGATGCCGATCTGACCCCCGGCACCATCGACCGGGTGCACCTGCCTCATCCGGAGATCCTTTCGTCGCTCGAGCCCGGACATACGGTCCTGATCGATGACGGAAAGCTGCGGCTTCGCGTGAAGAGCGTGAAGCAGGGCTCGGCAACGACTTCGGTCGAGGTTGCCGGCAAGATCTCCAACCGCAAGGGCGTGAGCCTGCCCGACACCACGATTCCGGTCGCGGCCATGACCGAGAAGGACCGCTCCGACCTTGAAGCGGCGCTCGATGCCGGCGTGGACTGGATCGCGCTGTCCTTCGTGCAGCGGCCCGAGGACGTGGCCGAGGTGAAGAAGGTGGCCCGCGGCCGGGCTCTCGTGATGTCGAAGCTCGAGAAGCCGCAGGCGATCTCCCGCCTCGACGAGATCATCGAGATTTCCGATGCCGTGATGGTCGCCCGCGGCGATCTCGGCGTCGAGATGCCGCTGGAAAAGGTGCCCGGCATCCAGAAGCGCATCATCCGCACCGCGCGCCGCCTCGGCAAGCCGGTGGTGGTGGCAACCCAGATGCTGGAATCCATGATCACCTCCCCGGTGCCGACCCGCGCAGAGGTCTCGGACGTGGCGACAGCCGTCTATGACGGAGCCGACGCGGTGATGCTGTCAGCCGAGAGCGCCTCGGGCCAGTACCCGGTCGATGCCGTTTCCACCATGAACCGTATTGCGGAAGAGGTGGAGCAGGACCAGAACTACTGGTCGATCATGCGCACCCTCAATGCAGAGCCGGAGGCGACAGGATCGGACGCCATCGCGGCGGCCTCTCACCAGATCGCCGACACCCTCAACCTCAAGACGGTGGCCGCCTGGACCTTCTCGGGCTCGACGGCCTTCCGCATCGCCCGCGAGCGGCCGAATTCCACGGTGATTGCGCTGACCCCCAGCATCGACACCGCCCGTCGTCTGGCTCTCGTCTGGGGCGTGCATTCGATCCGCACGAAGGATGCCAGCGACATCGACGACATGGCGTTCCGCGCCTGCAAGTTCGCCGTGCGCGAAGGCTTCTCCAACGTCGGTGACCGGGTGATCATCGTGGCCGGCATGCCCTTCGGCACGCCGGGCGCCACCAACATGGTGCGCATCGCTTTCATCAGCCAGGAGCACGCCGCTCAGGCCTAAAGAACACGCTTGGCAACTTTCTCGACCGTCTGAGAGCTTGGCTCGATAAGCCCTCCTCCCCCTTGTGGGGAGGAGTTGGAGGTGGGGGTGTTGGCGCCACGCTGGTCCAGTCCAGCGCTCACACCCCCCACCCCTGCCCCTCCCCACAAGGGGCAGGGGAAACTCGCGCTCAATCGATTATCGGCTAGCCTCCAAGGAGGCTTTTGGGAGTGCTGCGGGAGCAGTTCGTTCAGCCAAAGCTTCGATGGCACAGAGCACCGTTTGCTGATCCGCATATTGCGGCATGTGGCCGATGCCTGGCATCAGGATCAGCTCCGCGCCCGGCACCTCGCGGGCGAAGCACCGGCTGTGCAGGTCCGTCCAGACGATCTCATCCGCATCGCCTGCAATCACCAATGTGGGCAGCCGGATCTCCTTGTAGCGCCCGCTCTGCCTGAGAACGCCGTCATACATTACGGCGAAGTCCTGCATGTTGACCTCGTAGGCCCTTGGACGGAAGGCCAGGGGGATGAAGCCCTTCGTCACGATGCCTTTGGGCGGCCGCTGCGGCCAGAACGTCTTCTTCTTCATCCAGGGCCGGAGCACGAGCAGGATCGGCACGGCCAGCGTGCGGAACCAGAGCCAGCTCGTCCAGGACTCGATGAGCCGGCGGTACCAGCCGATGGTGCCGCCGGGCCAGGGGGTCGTGATGCCGGCGAGAACGACGATCGCGCCGGCCACGTCGGTGTGATCGAGGGCGAAATGCGGCACGATGGTTCCTGACCAGGAATGTCCCACGATCACCGCGCTGCGGACGTTGAGCTGGCGCAGGGCGCCGGCGATGAGTTCCGCCTGCCGGGCCGGCTCGGCCTCGGCCAAGCCGGGCTTTCGGTCGCTCCAGCCATGGCCGGGGCGGTCGATGGCGATCACCCGGTAACGCTGCGAGAGCGCCGCTCCCATGCCCAGCATGGACTCGACGAGGTTCGAGGAGGCGCCGTGCAGGATGACGATGGTTCCGTGGGACGGGTTACCCTGGGGGCCCTCCTCCCGGTAGTGAAGCCTGCAGCCCTCGACATCCAGGAACTGGCCGGTCGGCGGGAAGCGCCGCTCGATGGTCCAGGCATAGAGATAGGTGAAGGCGGCTCCCAGGATCAGAAGAAGGAAAGGAGCAGCCAGAACAAGGAGCAGGGTCATCCCCGCAAGCTGGGTCAGAGATCCTGGCCGTCAACCTCTGGGGCCAGGCGGGTGACAATGGTCTTGACGTCATCCATCTGCGGATTGATCTCCAGCACCTTCCGGTAAGCCAGAAGCGCCCTCGCCTTGTCGTCGGAGGCCATCAGGATGTGGCCCAGGCCCGTCCAGGCATTGAAATGCCGGGGCTCGATCTTCAGCGCCCGATGAAGGTCCGCCATGGCGCCCACCGGGTCGTCGATCTGGTAGAACACCGTAGCGCGCTTGTACCAGGCCTCCGCCCAGTTGGGCTGGAGCGCCAGGACGCGGTCGATCAGTTCGATGGCGAGAGGGAAGTCCTTCTTCCCGAATGCTTCGGCGGCCCGGCTCAGCAGGAGATCGGCGGTGTCGGAGCCGGAGCGGGAAAAGCGCCGCTCGATCAGGGACGCGATGCCCGCGGCCTCCCGCTCGCTCTGGGCCTTGCCGAGGCGCTCGAACAGCTCGTCGAGGCTGGATGCCTTCGGGGGATTGGGCTTGGACGGCTGGGCCTGATCCTTCGGGGCGTCCCTCGAAGCATCCTTCGGACGCGCAGGCTCCTGCGCACCGACGGAGGGGGACAGGAGGCTCAGGGATAGGATCAGGGCAGACGCGAAAAAGCGCATGCCGGGAATACTAGGGTCCCGGCATGCGCGGTCAATTCAGATTCTCGTGTGCGGCATCGCCGCACCCGCCAACTTAGCCCTGACGAGCCTTGTACCGCTTCTGGGTCTTGTTGATGATGTAGACCCGGCCCTTGCGACGAACCAGCTGGTTGTCGCGGTGACGGCCGCGGATCGACTTCAACGAGTTACGGATCTTCATATCCGGTCTCCTGCGGCCTCTCGGGAAGGCCGGAAAAAAGAAAAAATGGTGGGCGCGGCTGGGATCGAACCAGCGACCCCTACGATGTCAACGTAGTGCTCTCCCGCTGAGCTACGCGCCCGGGAAACGGTGATTTTGAGGTCCCGTCTCGGCTGTGGGGGCGATATACCCACAAGCGGGCGCGGGCGCAAGCCTGATGGGAGGCCTTTTTTAGGCCGCCATCATTTTATCGACCTCGGTCACCAGATCGCGCAGATGGAACGGCTTCGACAGGACCTTCGCATCGCGAGGAGCCTGGGAATCCGGGTTGAGCGCGACGGCGGCGAAGCCCGTGATGAACATCACCTTGATGTCCGGATCGAGCTCCGTGGCCTTGCGGGCCAGCTCGATGCCGTCCATCTCGGGCATGACGATGTCCGTCAGCAGCAGTTCGAATGGTTCCTCGCGCAGCCTGTTATAGGCGGAAAGGCCGTTGTCGAACGAGGCCACGTCATAGCCTGCGTTCTCCAGCGCCTTCACGAGGAAGCGGCGCATGTCGTTGTCGTCTTCGGCGAGAAGGATCTTCATCGGTTGCCAGCCCCGAATCGTGGCGAATGGGTTCAGTCCTTCATGCCGGACTGGGAGTAAACAAGCCGTGAAAGAACGACGCGGTCCTGATACGATATTGTCATGGACAGGCGACGGCGCTGCCTTACACTAGCCTGAAGACCGGCATTTCTTCCACCATAGTCAAGTTCATTTCCTGATGCGGCCAGCCATTGTCGATGAGTTCGATCCTCCCTTCACCGTCACCGAACCTGCCATGCAGACGGTCCCCTTCGTGTTCAATGTGCCGCATGCGGGCGCCATCTATCCGGCCTCCTTCCTGGCCTCGTCCCGGCTCGACGCCGTTGCGCTGAGGCGGTCTGAGGACGCTTTCGTCGATGAATTGTTCGCCTCGGTGATGGGGCTTGGCGCTCCCCTGATGACGGCGCATTTTCCACGGGCTTTTCTCGACCTGAACCGGGAGCCTTACGAGCTCGATTCCCGGATGTTCGACGGGCGCCTGCCGTCCTTCGCCAATACCCGCTCCATGCGGGTGGCAGGGGGCTTGGGCACAATCCCGCGGATCGTCGCCGACGGCCAGGAGATCTACCGCTCGCGCCTGCCGGTGGACGAGGCCCTTCACCGGATTGAGTGGCTCTACAAGCCCTATCACCGCACCCTGCGGAATCTGGTGCGCCGCACGTCGCAGCTCTTCGGCCATGCGATCCTCATCGATTGCCATTCCATGCCCTCCTCCAGCGTCAGCCGGGAGGACGGGGTCAAGGCCGATATCGTGCTGGGGGACCGCTACGGGACGAGTTGCGCCACCCTGCTGATCGATCTCGTGGAGGCGGCCCTCAGGGGGCGCGGCTATACGGTCGTGCGCAACAAGCCCTATGCGGGCGGCTTCATCACCGAACATTACGGCGAGCCCGCCCTCGGACGGCATGCCCTGCAGATCGAGATCAACCGCGCGCTCTATATGGACGAGCGCAGCATGGCGAAAAAGACCGCCTTTCCGGTGCTGGCGGATGACCTGACCCAGGCCTTTGCCCAGGTGATCGGGGATATCGCGGGGGAACTGACCACCCGGCCCATCGCGGCGGAGTAAGCCGGACCACAAAAAGAAAAAGGCCACTGTTGCCAGCGGCCCGAAGTTTAGGGAGGAAACGCCCAAGAAGGGCATGCGATACAGCGACGCCATCGCCATATCGCACTGCAATAATTACGCCGCAGCGCACAAATTGCAACCAAAATTTCGCTCCGAGTTATGACTTTGTTGCATATCTGCTCGGATGCGGATCGATGGCTCTGACATAGAAGATCAGGCTGAGCAGAAGGGCTGCCGCCAAAGCTCCGAAGACGAAGCGGTAGCCCTCGGGCCGATAAAGACCCTGGTCCGAGCGCCCCACCAGGTCGATGAGCATGCCGGTGACGCTCTGGGACAGAAATGCCCCGCCCATCGTGCCGATGTTCATCAGGGTGATGCCCCGCCCCGTCAGGGCAGACGGGAACAGCGACTTGCCGTGGCTGGTGAGAATGGGCGTGTAGGCGACGAAGAGGCCGAAGGGCACGAACCAGAGCGTGGCCCAGGGCTGAGGCAGGGGCACGAACACCAGAACGGCGAGAAGCAGGACCGTCACCGTGCCGCCGATCATAACCGGCTTCTTGTAGCTCCCCCAGAACCGATCCATCGCCCCCCACAGCAGCATGCCGCAGATCTGCGCCGATGCGCCCAGGAGCAGAACATTCCCCCTGGTGGCCAGATCCGCCCCGTGCACGTCCGACAGCCACGGCCCGGCCCAGAGCCCGATGACGGAGACGAAGCAGCCGTAGGTGGCCAGGTGCATGAAGAAGACCGGCCAGAAGGACGGCACCTTCAGGGCAGCCGCCACGCCCCGGAACGCGGCGGCCCAGGTTTCCTTCGGCCTGTCCGTTCCTGAATCCTTGGGGACGAGGAAGACGATCATGAGGGCGATGGCGACCGTCAGGACGGCGACAGCCAGAAACGAGGACCGCCAGCCGAAGGCCGCGGCCGAGGCGGCCAGGGGTGCCGTGGCCGCCAGGGTGCCCATATTGGCCAAGCCCATCTGCAGGCTGGTGAGCCCGGCAAAGCGCTCCGGCGGAAAGCGCCGCGCATAGATCACGAGCGGCGCCATGAAGAAGGTGGAGCAGCCGAGCCCCATCAACACCCGGGCGGCAATCAAAAGGGAGGCCGATGGGGCGAGCGCGAAGAGGACAGTACCGAGAACGGTCAGCACGGCCGTCGCCAGCATGGTGCGCTTGGGGCCATAGCGGTCGATCAGGATGCCGATCGGGATCTGCACGGCCGCGAAGGAGAAGAAGAACGCGCTGGAGAGAAGCCCCGTCTGGGTGGCCGAGAGGCTGAGTTCCCGCGCCAGATCGTTGGCGATGACCCCGATGGAGTTGCGCAGGAACTGGCTGACCGCATAGATCGACACCAGCGCCGCAATGAGAAGCAGAGCCGTTTCGGAGCGGGTCGGGCCAGGCTTGGGCGCAAAATCCATGCGTTCTCGATCCTTATTCGCCGCCGCTCTCTTGCCGCGCGACAGGCGCTTGATAAAAGCTCACCGCAGGCGGGCCAAGGCCGCCCGCATTATTCTTTCAGGGGATTGGGACGCCATGGCGCTCATCGACTTCACGCAATTCGTCAACGAGCTCGCGACCCAGTCAGGCCAGGCGATCCTCCCGTTCTTCCGCACCGCCATCGCAACAGAAGACAAGTCCCGCGGCGGCGCCTTCGATCCGGTCACGGAGGCCGACCGGGCCGGTGAGGCGACCATGCGCCACCTCATCAAGCGCAGCTTTCCTACCCACGGTATCATCGGCGAGGAATTCGGCGCTGAGCGACCGGATGCGGATTACGTCTGGGTTCTCGATCCCATCGACGGCACCCGCGCCTTCATTGCCGGCCTTCCCACCTGGGGCACGCTGATCGGCCTGACCCACAAGAAGCAGCCGGTCTTCGGCATGATGCACCAGCCCTTCACGGGCGAGCGCTTCTTCGGCGACACCGGCAGCGCGACCTATCGCGGCCCCGGCGGCGACCGCAAGCTCAAAGCGCGCCGCTGCGCCTCGCTCAAGGATGCGGTGATCTCCACCACGAGCCCACGCATCTTCGCCGGCGACGAGCTGCGCGCCTACGACCGGGTGGAGAGCGTTGCACGCCTCGCCCGCTACGGCTGCGATTGCTATGCCTATTGCATGCTGGCAGCGGGCCACATCGACCTTGTGGTTGAGTCGGGGCTAAAGCCTTACGACATCGCGGCCCTGATCCCGATCATCGAGGGCGCCGGCGGCATCGTCACCGCCTGGGACGGCGGCTCCGCCGCCGAGGGCGGGCGCATCGTCGCCGCGGGCGACCGCCGGGTCCACGCCGCCGCGGTCGAGCTGCTCAGCCGCTAGCCCTAGCTCCGCCAGATCGCGTTTTCCAGGTGCGACCGGATCGGGCGTGCCTGGAATGAACGCATCGAAAGCGGCCCAGAACTGCTCGCGGATCACGTCCCGCTCCATGAGGATTTCGTGGCGGGCACCTGGGATGACGATCACACGGCCTGCCTTGAGCCGCGAGGCAAAGCGCTCCGTCGCCGGCGTCGCGCAGACCGGATCCGCGCCGGCCGCCACGATCAGCGTGGGCAGGCGGATCCTGATGGCATAGCGGGGATCGGCGAAGCGCTTCATGAACCGGAAGGCCCCGTCGATCCAGGCGACGGTGGGCGCCCCGATGGCCCCGACCCCGATGGCATGGGCGGCCTCGGCGTTCCGGCCATAGCGGACGGGATCTCCCGTCAGGCGATTGCCCTTGAACGGCATGGTGGAGATGGAGGTCTCGCCCCCGCCGGGCACGAACATCTTGCCCATGCCGAAGAGCCGCAGGAAACGCGCGAAGAAGGCCGAGATGCGGGTGCGTTTGATGATGCACAGCGCGATCATCGGCGTGGTGGTCACGAGGCGGCGGAAGGGGATCCATGTCTCATAGGCCGCATTCAGCGCGATGGCTCCGCCCATGGAATGGGCGAGGCCGAAATGCGGCTCGGGCATGTGCGGCACAAGGATCTGGTCGCGGATCGCCTCAAGGTCGTGGCGATAATCGGAGAAGCGCCGGACATGGCCCTTACGCGGGTTGCTCACCTGCCGGCCCGAGAGCCCCTGCCCGCGCCAGTCGAAGGCCACGACGGCAAAGCCGCGGGCGAGGAGCTCGCCCACCACCTCGAAATACTTCTCGATGAACTCCGCCCTGCCCTGCAGGATGCAGACCGTGCCCTGCGGCTTCTCGGTCTCAGGCATCCAGGTGGCGGCCCGCAGCGCGATGCCGTCGCGGGTGGTCACGCTGACCAGCTTCGGCTCGCCGGGTACGGGATTGTCAGGGGTGGTGATGAATTCCACAGTGGGGTCCAACTCGGGGTTCCAACGCGAAGACGTGACCTCTTTATAGGGCATCTTGGGCTGAGAAAACGCCCCTCTTGAAAGCAACCGTATCCGCTCCCAAATCGAGGGCGTGCCGGCCATGACGGCGGCACGACAACCCGGATCCAGCCTTTTGAAGGTGGATCTTCCCTGACTGCATGTCGCTTCAAGCGGAGGATATGCCATGCGACAGTTTGATCTTGCTCCCCTGTACCGCAACACGGTCGGCTTCGACCGTCTGTTCTCGATGCTCGACCAGATGGTCGGCGTCGATGCGGCCCCGAGCTACCCGCCCTACAACATCGAGCGCACCGGCGAGAATGCCTATCGCATCTCGATCGCGGTTGCCGGCTTCACCGATCGCGACCTGACGGTCGAGGTGAAGGAAAACACCCTCTCCGTGCGCGGTGAGCGCAAGCCTTCGGAAGAGCGCAAAGTCGACGTTCTCCACCAGGGCATCGCCGCCCGCAGCTTCGACCGGCGCTTCCAGCTGGCCGATGGCGTGCAGGTGGTGGGTGCAGCCCTCGAGCATGGCCTGCTTCACCTCGACCTCGTGCGCGAGACGCCCGAGGCCAAGAAGCCGAAGCTCATCCCGATTTCCACGAATGCCGCTCAGACCATCGAGGCAAAGGCTGCCTAAACGTCTGACCAAGGCTTAAACGAACAGCGCCCCGGTACATGCCGGGGCGCTTTTTTATTGTTAGTCCTGGTCCTTGGTAAATTCCCGCTGGGGCTGGAGGGCTGCCCCGGGGGTCAAGGGTCTCTTGAAATGATCATTCGCGCGGGAATGCGGCAGGGTTAGGGCAATCACTCCGCGGCCTGACGCGATACCCCGGAAGAGGCAATCTCCAGAAGCCTGCGCACATCCTCTTCTTTTGTGGCCCAGGAGGCGACAAGACGGATCAGAACCTCTGTCTCTGCAACCCGCTCCGTTTCCGGCAGGCTCAGCTCGGTCCAGGGGCTGTAGAGGATGCCGGCTGCCTTGAGCGCCTGGTCCAGCGCCTGCGGGATGATCGGGAACACTTCGTTGGCCTCGGTCGGCCAGGCAAGGCGCACGCCGGGGAGCTTCACCAGCCCCTCCGACAGAAGCTCTGCCATGCGGTTGGCATGGCGGGCGTTGGCGAGCCAGTGATCGTCCGCGAAGTAGCCCTCGAACTGTGCTCCGATGAGCCTGCCCTTGGAGATGATCTGGCCTGCCCGCTTGGCACGGTAATCCAAAGCCTCCGCCAGCGCGGGCTTGAACACCACGATGGCCTCGGCCATGAGGCCCCCGTTCTTGGTGGCGCCGAAGGAGAGGATGTCGACACCCTGCTTCCAGGTCATCTCGGCCGGGGTGCAGCCGAGGGCCACCAGGGCATTGGCGAAGCGCGCGCCGTCCATATGGAAGGACAGGCCATGCTCGCGGCAGACCTGTCTAAGGGCAGCCAACTCGTCGAGGCTGTAGACGAGGCCGCCTTCGCTCACCTGGGAGATCGAGAGAGCCTTCGGGGGCATCTGCTTCACGGCCTTGGGCAAGCCGTTCAGATAAGCGGCAACGTCGTCCGCCTTCAGCTTGGCACCGACACCCGGAAGGCCCGCGAGCTTGGCGCCGTGCATGAAGAATTCCGGCGCCCCGCATTCGTCGTCGATGATGTGAGCTTCCCGGTGACAGACGCAGAGGCCATAGGGCGGCACGGCGGATGAAAGCGCCAGGGCATTGGCGGCGGTGCCGGTGGCGGCGAAGAACACGGACACCTCGCGCTCGAAGATCTCGCTGAAGCGTGCCCTCACCCGCTTCGAGATCTCGTCGTTTCCATAGGCCGTCATGGCTCCGGCATTGGCCTGCACGATGGCCTGGAGAACCGGGGCGCTGGCGCCCACAATGTTGTCGCTCGCAAAGTTCATCTCTTGTCTCCTTGGGAGCGCACCCTGGCGAAGGCTGCCGACATGTCAAGAACATTGACCCATCGGCTGAGACTTGCGTCCCGATGGGTCGAAAAGCTGCTTTTGTTACATCCCTAGTCGCCGCCTTGTAACTTTTGTCTAAAATTTCGCCAGACCCACTTGTGCCCTGCAACAAACTCTGGCAGGTTGCTTTCATTAGGACAGCGATACTGTCCCTTTTGGGGTGCCTGCACCCTGTCTTTGACGCCCTGGGGTTTTCTTGATGCTTCGCCTGACGCGAACGAAACGAGATACCACGAAAGCCGCTCGCAAAACGCGGGCGGGACGGGCGACTCTGGGCTGAACTCAAGCCCAAAGGATGCCCGCGAGGAGCGGGCTCCCCTGCCGGACCCACCCCTCGACAAGACCGAAGAAGCGGCGGGCACTCCGGACGATCCGATCATCCGGCGGGCCTCAAAGCCGCCCCAAAAAACCTTGATGACGCGTTCGGATGTAAGGATCTGCCATGAGCGACGTGCCGACCAAGAGCCTGGAAGCCCAAGTGCCAAGCCGCACGGCCAATGCAGCCGATATGGTCAAAGTCGTGCGCGATCCGGGTTTGCCCGCAGCCCAAGGCCTCTACGATCCTTCCAACGAGCAGGATTCCTGCGGTGTCGGCTTTATCGCCGACATGAAGAACCGCAAGTCGCACGAGATCGTCGAGCAGGGGTTGGCCATCCTGCACAACCTCGACCATCGCGGCGCGGTGGGAGCCGACCCCAAGATGGGTGACGGCTGTGGCATTCTCGTTCAGATCCCGCACAAGTTCTTCGCCGCCGAATGCGCCAAGGTCGGCATCTGGCTGCCCGAGGCCGGCCAGTACGGCGCCGGCCATTTGTTCATGCCCCGCGACCCGGAGGGCTTCCGGCTCGTGGAGGAGATCGTCACCAAGGCGATCACCGACGAGGGCCTGCAGGTGCTCGGCTGGCGCGACGTGCCGGTGGATTCCAGCGACCTCGGCGAGAGCGTGAAGGCCACCGAGCCCCTGCACCGGCAGATCTTCGTCGGCAAAGGCAAGGGCATGGACGACGCCGAGACCTTCGAGCGCCGCCTGTTCATCGCCCGCAAGGTCATCTCCAACGCCGTCTACGACATGAAGGACGAGCGCACGAAGGGTTACTACCCGGTCAGCCTGTCATCGCGCACCATCGTCTACAAGGGCATGGTGCTCGTCACGCAGCTGCGCGACTATTACCTCGACCTGCAGGATCCGCGCTTCGAGAGCGCCATCGCCCTCGTGCACCAGCGCTTTGCCACCAACACCTTCCCGACCTGGCAGCTCGCGCACCCGTACCGCATGGTCGCCCATAACGGCGAGATCAACACGCTGCGCGGCAACGTGAACTGGATGGCGGCCCGCCAAGCCTCCGTCGATTCCGAGCTGTTCGGCAATGACATCTCGAAGCTGTGGCCGATCTCTTACGAAGGTCAGTCCGACACCGCCTGCTTCGACAACGCTCTCGAGTTCCTGGTGCGCGGCGGCTACACGCTCTCGCACGCCATGATGATGCTGATCCCGGAAGCCTGGGCCGGCAACCCGCTCATGAACGACGACCGGCGCGCATTCTACGAGTACCACGCGGCTCTCATGGAGCCGTGGGACGGCCCTGCCGCCGTGTGCTTCACGGACGGCAAGCAGATCGGCGCGACGCTCGACCGCAACGGCCTTCGCCCCGCGCGCTATCTCGTGACCGATGACGGGCTCGTGGTGCTCGCCTCCGAGATGGGCGTGCTGCCGATCCCGGAAGAGAAGATCGTCGAGAAGTGGCGCCTCCAGCCGGGCAAGATGCTGCTCATCGATCTGGAGGAAGGCCGCATCGTCTCCGACGACGAGATCAAGCAGCAGCTCTCGAACGCGCATCCCTACAAGGAATGGCTGAAGCGCACGCAGATCGTGCTGGAGGACCTGAAGCCCGTGCAGGCGCGCGAGTCGCGCACCGACGTGTCGCTCCTCGACCGCCAGCAGGCCTTCGGCTACACGACCGAGGATCTCAAGCTCCTCATGCAGCCCATGGCCGTCACCGGCCAGGAGGCGGTGGGCTCCATGGGATCGGACACGCCGATCTCCGCGCTCTCCGACAAGTCGAAGCTGCTCTACACCTATTTCAAGCAGAACTTCGCCCAGGTGACGAACCCGCCGATCGACCCGATCCGCGAGGAGCTCGTCATGAGCCTCGTGTCGTTCATCGGCCCGCGCCCGAACATCCTCGACCTCGAGGGCACCTCGCGCCGCAAGCGTCTCGAAGTGCGCCAGCCGATCCTCACCAATGTGGACCTGGAGAAGATCCGCTGCATCGGCCACTTTGAGGACCGTTTCGATACCAAGACCCTCGACATCACCTATGACGCGGAGCTCGGCGCATCAGCCCTCGACGGCGCCGTCGACCGCCTCTGCGACCGCGCCGAAGCGGCCGTGCATGGTGGCTACAACATCATCATCCTATCCGACCGCATGGTGGGCCCGGACCGCATCCCGATCCCGGCGCTGCTCGCCACCGCGGCCGTTCACAACTACCTGATCCGAAAAGGGCTTCGCACCTCAGTCGGCCTCGTGGTCGAGAGCGGCGAGCCGCGTGAGATCCATCACTTCGCCTGCTTGGCCGGCTACGGCGCGGAGGCGATCAACCCGTATCTCGCGTTCGAGTCGATCGCTAACATGCATGCTGCCGGCGAGCTGCCGCAGGAGGTGGACGCGGACGAGGCGGTGAAGCGCTACATCAAGTCCATCGGCAAGGGCCTGCTCAAGGTGATGTCCAAGATGGGCATCTCCACCTACCAGTCCTATTGCGGCGCGCAGATCTTCGACGCGGTCGGCCTCAAGTCTGACTTCGTGGCCCGCGACTTTTTCGGCACAGCCACCACCATCGAAGGCATCGGCATGGACGAGGTGGCGGAGGAGAACGTGCGCCGTCACCGCGACGCGTTCGGCGACGCGCCGATCTACCGCAACGCCCTCGATGTGGGCGGCGAATACGCCTACCGGACGCGCGGCGAGGTGCATGCCTGGAACCCGGACACGGTCGCCACGCTCCAGCATGCCGTGCGCCTCAATGCGCAGGACCGCTACCGCGAATATGCCCGCCTGGTGAACGAGCAGGACAACGAGCTGAAAACCATTCGCGGCCTCTTCCGCATCAAGGCGGCGGAAGAGACAGGGCGTGCGCCCGTGCCGCTGAGCGAAGTCGAGTCCGCGCAGGAGATCGTGAAGCGCTTCTCCACCGGAGCCATGTCGTTCGGGTCGATCTCGAAGGAGGCGCATGAGACCCTGGCGCTCGCCATGAACGCCATCGGCGGCAAGTCGAACACCGGCGAAGGCGGCGAGGAGCCGGAGCGTTTCCGTCCGCTTGCAAACGGCATGTCCAAGCGCTCGGCGATCAAGCAGGTGGCCTCGGGCCGCTTCGGCGTGACGACGGAATATCTCGTCAATGCCGACATGATGCAGATCAAGGTGGCGCAGGGCGCGAAGCCCGGCGAAGGCGGACAGCTGCCCGGCCACAAGGTCGATGCGAAGATCGCCCGCGTACGCCACTCGACTCCCGGCGTCGGCCTCATCTCGCCGCCGCCGCACCACGACATCTATTCCATCGAGGATCTCGCTCAGCTGATCTTCGACCTGAAGAACGTGAACCCCTCCGCCGACGTGTCGGTGAAGCTCGTGGCGGAAGTGGGCGTCGGCACGGTAGCGGCGGGCGTCGCCAAGGCGCGCGCCGATCACATCACGATCTCGGGCTTCGAGGGCGGCACGGGTGCGTCTCCCCTCACCTCGCTCAAGCATGCGGGCTCGCCCTGGGAGATCGGCTTGGCCGAAACCCAGCAGACCCTGGTGCTCAACCGCCTACGCGGCCGCGTGGCGCTCCAGGCCGATGGCGGACTGCGCACCGGTCGCGACGTGGTGATTGCAGCGCTGCTCGGTGCCGATGAATACGGCTTCTCGACCGCGCCGCTTATTGCAGCCGGCTGCATCATGATGCGCAAGTGTCATCTCAACACCTGCCCGGTGGGCGTGGCCACGCAGGACCCGGTGCTGCGCAAGCGCTTCAAGGGCCTGCCGGAGCACGTGATCAACTACTTCTTCTTCGTCGCCGAGGAAGTGCGCGAGCTGATGGCCGAGATGGGCTTCCGCACAGTGGAGGAGTTGATCGGCCAGTCCGATCTCCTCGACAAGAACGAGGCCATCGATCACTGGAAGGCCAAGGGCCTCGACTTCACCAAGCTCTTCCACAAGCCGGAAGTGCCCGCGAACGTGGCAACCCGCCATCTGGAGCGTCAGGTTCACCCGATTGCCGATGTGCTCGACCGCGCGTTCATCGCGCAGGCAGGCGCAGCCCTGGAGAGCGGCGAGCCTGTCACCATCGAGTCGAAGGTGAAAAGCTCCGACCGTACCGTGGGTGCCATGCTCTCCGGCGAGGTCGCCAAGCGCTACGGCCATGAGGGGCTGCCCGACGACACAATCACCGTGAAGCTCAAAGGCACTGCAGGCCAGAGCTTCGGCGCGTGGCTGGCGGCGGGCGTGACGCTGAATCTGGAAGGCGAAGCGAACGACTACGTCGGCAAGGGCCTGTCGGGCGGCAAGATCATCATCAGCCCCTCGACTCGGTCCAAGGCACTACCTGAGAAATCCATCGTGGTCGGCAACACGGTGATGTACGGGGCAATTGCAGGCGAAGCGTACTTCCGCGGCGTGGCGGGCGAGCGCTTCGCCGTGCGCAACTCGGGCGCCATCGCGGTGGTCGAGGGCACGGGCGATCACGGCTGCGAATACATGACCGGCGGCCTCGTGGTGGTGCTCGGCCAGACCGGCCGCAACTTCGCGGCGGGCATGTCCGGCGGCATCGCCTATGTGCTCGACGAGGACGGCACGTTCACCAAGCGCTGCAACCTCTCCATGGTCGATCTCGAACCCGTCGAGGAGGAGGAGGACCTGATGCGCCGCCTCCACCATCACGGCGGCGATCTGGAGACCAAGGGCCGCATCGACATCATGGCCAACATGTCCGGCCCCGATGAAGAGCGCCTAATGCAGCTCATCACCAATCACCACACCTACACGGGCTCGACGCGCGCCAAGGAGATCCTCGACAACTGGACGACCTACCGCACCAAGTTCGTGAAGGTCATGCCGGTCGAGTATCGCCGCGCGCTCCAGGAGATGGATCGTCTCCGGAACCTGCAGGCGGCGGAATAAGGATTGTAAGGGGCAAACCCATGGGCAAGGTCACAGGCTTTCTCGAATACGACCGGCAGGAGCAGAAGTATCAGCTCGCCGGTGAACGCGTGCGCCACTTCCGCGAGTTCACGCTGCCGCTCGACACCAACGATCTGCGCAAGCAGGCGGGACGCTGCATGGATTGCGGCATCCCGTTCTGCCACGGGCCGACGGGCTGCCCGGTGCACAACCAGATCCCGGACTGGAACGATCTGGTCTGGCAGGACGACTGGGAGGAGGCTGCGCGCAATCTCCACACCACCAACAACTTCCCCGAATTCACGGGCCGCATCTGTCCGGCGCCGTGCGAGGAAGCCTGCACGCTCAACCTCGAAAACCAGCCGGTCACGATCAAGACCATTGAACAGGCCATCGCCGACAAGGCCTGGGAGATGGGCTTCGTGAAGCCGGAGCCGGCGGAAGTCCAGACGGGCAAGCGCGTGGCCGTGATCGGCTCAGGCCCTGCCGGCATGGCGGCCGCCCAGCAGCTCGCGCGCGCAGGCCATGAGGTGCATGTGTTCGAGCGTCAGGCAAAGCCCGGCGGCCTCCTGCGCTACGGCATCCCGGACTTCAAGATGGAGAAGTATCACATCGAACGGCGCGTGAAGCAGATGGAAGCCGAGGGCGTGATCTTCCATTGCGGCGTCAACATCGGCGTCGACCGCAGCTTCGCCTCGCTTCACAACGAGTTCGACGCGGTGCTGTTCGCCGGCGGTGCCGAGGATCCGCGCAACCCGAACCTGCCGGGGCAGGATCTGGCAGGCGTTTATTATGCGATGCCGTATCTCACGCAGTCCAACCAGCGCGTCAACGGTGAGGACGTGACGGACGAGCCGATCCTTGCAGGCGGCAAGCATGTGGTGGTGATCGGCGGCGGCGACACGGCCTCCGACTGTGTTGGCACCGCGTTCCGCCAGGGCGCACTTTCTGTCACCCAGCTCGACATCCGCCCCAAGCCGCCGGAGCGGGAGGACAAGCTGACGGTGTGGCCCTACTGGCCCACCAAGATGCGCACCTCCTCCAGCCAGGCCGAAGGCGCGGAGCGCGAGTTCCAGGCGGCAACGCTCGGCGTTGTCGGAAAGAAGGGCCGCGTTTCCGGCGTGCAATGCGCCCGTGTCGACGAGAAGCGCCAGCCCATCCCGGGCAGTGAGTTCATCTTGAAGGCCGACCTCGTCTTCATCGCCATCGGCTTCGCCGGCTCGGTGAAGGAAGGCCTGCTCGAGCAGTCGGGCGTCGCCATGGATCGGCGCGGCAACGTGGTGGCCGACGACAGGAGCTACAGGACCTCGAACGACAAGGTGTTTGTCGCCGGCGACATGCGCCGCGGCCAGTCGCTGGTGGTGTGGGCGATCCGTGAAGGCCGTCAGGCCGCCCGGTCCATCGACACCTTCCTGATGGGCGCCAGCACTCTGCCGGTCTGAGCACACAATCTTTCATCAAACGAAAAGCGGCGGCTCACCCCAAGTGAGCCGCCGCTTTTCGTTGCAGGACCGTCCCTATGGATTGGGCCAGCGGAAATCATCCGCCCGGCCGGGGCGTGAGTTGGGGGCAATCCCGGCCCGCATGGCCCGTTGAACGGAATAGGCATTGTCGCCGGTCAGCTTCGGCGGCGCCGACAGGAGGGTGCCTCCTGGCGCAACGTCCTGGCGGGTGAGCGGCAGGACCGGCCCGACGAGCGGCTTCTGCGGCAGCGCAGCCGGAGTGGCAGCATCCGGCGGAGGCGGCAGTGCCGCCTCAATGGTAGGCGCGGCTGCCCCATCGGCAGGCGCGATCTGTACGGGATTAGGCGCGGTCGCGGTGGCCGTTCCGCCCAGGCCCAGGACCCGCTTGATCTCCGTATCGGCGAAGAAGGCCACTTTCCGCGCGCCGGCCCGGGTGAAGAATACCCCTTCATTGGTCCGAAGCTTGGTGGGGTCCCCATCCACGTCCGGGCCGATATCGGTGTAGCGGTTGTCCTCGTCCACGAAGCCCGGCCAGATGTCTACATAGACGCCGCCGTTGCGCTGGACGCTCTCCTTGTAGATCTCGTTCATGGCCACGAGATCGTCGGAAATCTTGCTGTTCTTCATGGGCGGCAGGCCGATCCACACGAAGGGAACCTTGCGTTCCTTCAGAACGCCCGTAATCGCGTCGATCCGCTGCCGGTAGAGCTCCTTCCAGCGGTCGGACAGGGGCTCCAGGCTGTTATCGCCATCCCGGATCGACTGGCGGTCGTTCGTGCCCAGCATGACGACCGCGATGGAGGTTTTCTGCCCGCTGTCGAGCGTTGTCCTGATGAAGTTGGGCCAGTCGGCCGGGTCCGTGCGAACGAGGTTCGTGTCGTTTCTGACCTTGGAGACGACGGCAACGTCCTGGTCGTCGCTGAAATGGGCATCGAGTCCCTGCCGGGCATAGCCTGCCAGGGCGTCGCCGAACACCACCACATGGGTGTTCGGATTGAGCTTGGGCTTCTCCTGCTTGGCGACGGCCGCCGGAGGAGGAGCAGACCTGCGGGGCCTGGAGACGGGAGCCCGCGCCGGCGGAGGGGGCTCCTGAGCGCCGAAGAAGCGCCTGAAGCTGAAGCCCTGCTGCGGCTGGGGCTGCGCCGGCTGCACGAGCTTTCCGGGGTAGTAGCCGGGGGGATAGGCCCGCTGATCCCGGTAGGCCGGCTGCTGCTGGTAGTAGCCGGATTGCGCCAGCGCTGCATCAACCCCGCCGGCCACAAGGAGCAGGGTCAGGGTCACACGGTGAAGAATCGGCACTATTCTCATAGGCGGTTCCATCCTAATCAGGACCAGCCTGGAGGTGGAGCCGGCCGTAGGGCAGCTCCGTCAGCGGGTCGCGCGCAGTTCGCGCAGCACAGCATAATCCGCATAGCCATCCGGGATCAAACCACGCCGGAGCTGGAAGTTCCGAACGGCGTCCCGGGTCTTGGAGCCGAACTTGCCGTCGGTGTTGCCCTCATAGAAACCGAGACGGGCCAGGCGCTCCTGCAATTCCTGGCGCTGATCCTTGTCCAGCATGGGCTCCTTGGGCCACGCGGCCTGGATCGGCTGCCCGCCCATGAGGCGGTCGCCGAGATGCGCCACGCCCATGGCATAGGCATCGGAGGAGTTGTAGGTTTTGATCACGTCGTAGTTCTTGGTGACCAGAAAGGCCGGACCGCCCGCGCCGCCCGGCAGGAACAGCGTGGCCTCGCCCGCGCGCGGCATGGCCTTGCCGTCGATTCGGCGTAAGCCCAGGGTCTGCCACTGAGCGAAGTTCTGCTTCAGATAGCGGAAGTCGAAGCCCTTCGGCAGCTGGACCTCGAAGCCCCAGGGAAGACCCGGCTCCCAGCCCTGCTGGCGCAGATAGTTGGCCGTGGAGGCCATGGCGTCGGGAACAGAGGACCAGATGTCCCGCATCCCGTCCCCGTTGCCGTCGACGGCGTATTTCATGAAGCTCGAGGGCATGAACTGGGTCTGACCCATGGCGCCGGCCCAGGATCCCAGCATCCGGGAGGGATCCACGTGGCCCTGCTGGAGGATCTGGAGCGCGGTGAGCAGCTCCTCCCGGAAGAACTCGGGGCGATAGCCGGTATAGGCCAGGGTCGACAGGGCCCGGATGGCATAGATCGAGCCGGTGAAGCTGCCGTAATTGGTCTCCATGCCCCAGACGCCGAGCACCACGGAGCGCGGAACGCCGTAGGTCTTCTCCACGACTGCCAGCGTCTTCGACCACTCGGCGGCCACGTCCCGGCCGCGCTTCAGGCGCTCATTCGAGATGGAGCCGTTGATGTAGTCCCAGATGGGGCGAACGAACTCGGATTGCTTTTTGGTGAGCGCGATGATCTTGGCGTCGGGCTCGACGCCCCGGAACGCCTCGTTGAAGGTAGCCTGTGAGACGCCCCGCGCCTTGGCCTCGGGCCAGAGGCCCTGGACGAAGCGCTGGAACGCGGCTTGTGACGCCTCCTGCGCTTGGACGGGCGCTGCCGTGAGCCCCACACCGGCGGTGAAGCTCAAACCGAGAAGGAGGGCGCCGGACAGGCGGCGCACCAGAAGCTGGCGCATAGGGGTCGCTCACGGAAACAGGACAGATCGTCCTGCCATTGCGACACTACGAGAGTTAACAGCCGGTTGACAGCTAGCCTTATAGATAGGCTCCTATGCGGCTTTTCGACCCGCCAGAGCCTGCTCCCAGCGCAGCGCCTGGTCGACGATGGCCTCCAGATCGTCGTGCTGCGGCGTCCAGCCGAGCTCACGGATTCTATCGACTTTTGCAACGAGCTGGGCCGGATCGCCTGGCCGGCGCGGGCTCAGGCGAACCTCGAAGTCCACTCCCGATACTTTCTTGACCACATCGACAACCTCCAGAACCGAGGCGCCGTGGCCATAGCCGCAATTCATGATCGTGCAGTCGCCGCCATTTCGGAGATGCTGAAGGGCCACGAGATGCGCCCGGGCGAGGTCATTGACCTGGATGTAATCGCGCACACAGGTGCCGTCCGGCGTCGCGTAATCCGTTCCGAACACATCGAGATGGGGGCGCTGGCCGAGCGCGGCTTGAGCCGCCACCTTGATGAGGTGCGTCGCCTGCGGGGTCGACTGGCCGGAACGTCCCTTGGGGTCGGCCCCGGCGACGTTGAAATAGCGCAGGATGGCATAGCGCAGCCCATGGGCCGTGTGGGCATCCTGGAGCATCCACTCAGACATGAGCTTGCTGCGGCCGTAAGGGTTGATCGGCACGAGCGGCATGTCCTCGGTCAGAAAAGGCGCCTCGGCATTGCCATAGACGGCGGCCGTCGAGGAGAAGACGATGTTCCTGATCCCCTTCTGGACCGCCGTCTCGATCAGCGCCCGCGTCTTCACGGTGTTGCCGAAGTAGTAGCCCAGCGGGTCCGTGACGGATTCCGGCACCACGATCTTGGCGGCGAAATGCAGGATGCTGTCGATGCCGTGCTCGTCGATGATACTGGACACGAGGGCCTGGTCGCTCACGTCGCCGGTGACGAAGGCAGCCTCCTGCGGCACGGCCCAGCGGAAGCCCGTCGACAGGTTGTCGAGCACGACTACGGTCTCGCCGGCATCCAGAAGCTCGAGCACCATGTGGCTGCCGATATAGCCCGCGCCGCCTGTCACCAGTACCGCCATGTCCATCTCCGAAAAACTGCTCCGCCCGGCAGCTTAACCACAACGCTTCAGGTTCAATTCAGGTCCCGAGCTTCAATGAAGAAGCATGGCCGATGAAACAAGGCAGGACGTGATACGTTATGGGTCACCGAAGCTTGGCCTTTGTCGGTTTCCTTTTCCGGGTCTTGTCTTAGATTACTCATCCACCTTTCTGCTCACTCATGGCTCATTCAATGAAGCGTATCCGCAAAGCAGTCCTGCCCGTCGCCGGTCTCGGCACCCGGTTTCTGCCCGCCACCAAGGCCGTGCCCAAGGAGATGCTGTGCGTCGTCGACCGTCCCGTGGTGCAGCACGTGGTCGATGAGGCGCGCGCCGCCGGAATCGAGCATTTCATCTTCGTCACCGGCCGCAACAAGGCCGTGATCGAGGACCATTTCGACATCGCCTACGAGCTCAACCGCACCCTTGAGGGCCGCGGCAAGACCAAGGAGCTGGAAATCCTGGCCAAGGACCAGCCCCAGGCCGGCCAGACGAGCTTCACCCGCCAGCAGGAGCCGCTCGGCCTGGGCCATGCGGTCTGGTGCGCCCGGGAGCTGGTGGGCGACGAGCCCTTCGCGGTGATCCTGCCCGACATGCTCAGCCGCGGCTCCATGGAGCAGATGATCGCAGCCTATGACAAGCACGGCGGCAACATCATCGCCGTGGAAGAGGTGCCCGAGGACCAGACCCACCAATACGGCATCGTGTCGGTGGGCCAGGAATTCGGCCAGACTTTCGAGATCACCGGCATGGTGGAAAAGCCCCCGAAGGGCACGGCCCCGTCGAACTACATCATCTCCGGCCGCTACATTCTGCAGCCCCAGGTTTTCGACCTGCTCTCCACCCAGGAGCGCGGCGCCGGCAACGAGATCCAGCTGACCGACTCCATGATCCGCCTGATGAAGGAGCAGCCCTTCTTCGGCATGAAGTACCAGGGCAAGACCTACGACACGGGCTCTAAGATCGGCTTCCTCATGGCCAACGTGGCCTATGCCCTGGAGCGCGAGGAGCTTTCGGCTGAGTTCCGCCGAGAAATCGAAGCGCTGCTGCGGCAGAAGTAAGCGGCATCGGGTTTCCGCCAAAGGGTTCCGTATGGCCGCCCGCCTATGCTAAAGGGCGGCCATGGCACTTGCAAAACCAGCACCCCACTCGCCCGATCAGGCGGTCCAGTCGGCCCTGCGCACGCTCGAGACCGAGCGCGACGGTCTGACGATCCTGATGGAGGCCATCGGCAACGGCCTCGGCTCCTTCTTCACGGCGGCCGTTGAGACCATTGCCGCTGCCAAGGGCCGGGTGATCGTCACCGGCATGGGCAAGTCCGGCCATGTGGGCCGCAAGATGACCGCCACCTTCGCATCGACCGGTACCCCGGCCCATTACGTCCACCCGGCGGAGGCGAGCCACGGCGATCTGGGCATGATCCAAACCGACGACGTGATCATCGCCCTGTCATGGTCGGGAGAGACGGCGGAGCTTGCCGATATCATCGGTTATTCGCGGCGCTTCCGGGTTCCCCTGATCGCCTTGACGTCCAATGCAGAGTCGACCCTGGGGCGCGCCGCCGACATCTGTCTGACCCTGCCGAAGGCGAAGGAAGCCTGCCCCAACGGGCTGGCGCCCACCACCTCGACGACCGTTCAGTTGGCGCTGGGCGATGCCCTGGCCGTCGCCCTGCTGGAACGGCGCGGGTTCACGGCCGACAATTTCCGGGTCTTCCATCCGGGCGGAAAGCTCGGGGCGCGGCTCAAGCTCGTGCGCGAGATCATGCATAAGGACGAGCGCCTGCCGGTGGTCGGCGTCGAGGCCCGCATGGGCGAAGCCATCGAGGAGATCGGCCGCAAGGGGTTCGGTGCAGTGATCGTGGTGAACGGCGACGGCACCCTCGCCGGCATCGTCACGGACGGCGACCTGCGCCGTAACCTGAGGCCCGATCTCGCGACTCTGCCGGTCACGGCCATCATGACGAAGACGCCGCGCACCATCGCGCCGGATGCCCTCGTGGCCAGCGCTCTCGAGATGGAAGAAGCCTCCCGGATCACGGCCCTGATCGTGGTCGAGAACAGCCGGCCCGTCGGCTTGGTGCACTACCTCGACCTGCTGCGCGCGGGCGCAGCCTGATCAGGGATCGTCGACGACTAAGGTCGAGCCCTCGATCCGCACCACGCGCACCTTGGCGCCGGCGAAGCGGTCGGCGCCCGTCACGCGCCAGGAGCTGTCATCGACCCGGATGCGGCCTTCCCCATCCTTGATGGGCGCTTCAAGGGTGAACACCCGGCCCACGAGGGACTGGCCGCGCCGGTTGAGCGTCTCGGCCTGAGGCTCGTCCCGTGTTTTGGACCGGGTAATAGCTCGTCCCACGATCACCGCCGCCACGCAGAGCAGCGCGAAGAGCAGGGCCGAGGCCTGCCAGGAGAGGTCCAGCACCGCATCGATCAATCCCGTGGCAATGGCTGCCAATCCGAGCCAGAGGAAGAACGCTCCCGGCGCCAGCAGCTCGACCCCGATCAGGAGCACGCCGAGGATGATCCAGGCCCAGGCGCCGAGGCTGATGAACGCGTCCTGGATCATGAGCGCTCGCCTCCTCCCGTTATCTTGGGAACGCTGCGCGCCGGCTTGTTGAGACCCGCTCCACCCTCGCCGAACACCGACTTGGTGAGTTCCGCGATGCCGCCCAGCGTCCCGGCGAGACCTGCCGCCTCGATGGGCACGATCACGACCTTCTGGTTGGGGGCCGATGCGAGGGCGCGAATGGCATCGATGTATTTCTCCGCCACGATGAAGTTCGCCGCCGCCAGATCGCCCTTGGTGATGGCTTCGCTGACCATGCCGGTGGCCTTCGCCTCGGCTTCGGCCTGCCTCTCGCGGGCCTCCGCATCGCGGAACGCCGCTTCCTTGCGGCCCTCGGCGGCCAGGATCTGCGACTGCTTCTGGCCCTCGGCACGCAGGATTTCCGCCTGGCGCAGGCCTTCCGCTTCGAGCACCGCGGCGCGCTTCTCGCGCTCGGCCTTCATCTGACGCGCCATGGCGCCGGCCAAGTCCTGCGGCGGGAGGATGTCCTTGATCTCGACGCGCGTGACCTTGGCGCCCCAGGGGGAGGCTGCGGCATCCATCACGCGCAGGAGCCGCTCGTTGATCTCGTCGCGATGAGACAGCAGCTGGTCGAGATCCATGGAGCCGACCACCGTGCGGATGTTGGTCATGGTCAGAACCAGCAGGGCCTGGTTCATGTCCGAGACTTCGTAAGAAGCACGGGCCGGGTCGAGGATCTGATAGAACGCGGCAGCATCGATGGTAACGCCTGCATTGTCCCGGGTGAAGGCCTCCTGGCTCGGAATGTCGAGCACCTGCTCCATGACATTCACCTTTTTGCCGATCTGGTCGATATACGGCACGATCAAGCCAAGGCCGGGGGTGAGCGTGCGCGAGTAGCGCCCGAACCGCTCCACGGTATAGGCATAGCCCTGCGGAACCGTCCGGATGCCCATGGCGATCGTCACGATAACGACCAGCACCAGAACGATGACGAAGATGTCGAAACCACCCACCAGCATGAGTCCCCCAGGCAACGTCGTTGCAGAGGGCTCACGCTATCCCAAACAGGCTTGGAGTCCTAGAGCCAACCCTGAAGCTCGCGCTCCACAATGTGGTTGATGACGCGCATGCCGTCGTCGCTGTCGTTGAGGCAGGGCAGATAGGCGAATTGCTCGCCGCCGTTGTGCATGAAAATCTCGCGGTTCTCGCCGTCGAGTTCTTCCAGGGTCTCCAGGCAATCCGCCGAGAAGCCAGGGGCCACGATGGCCATGCGCTTCACGCCGCTCTTCGCGAGCGCCTCCACGGTCTTGTCCGTATAGGGCTGAAGCCATTCCGCCGTGCCGAACCGGGACTGGAAGCTCATGCGGAACCGGTCGGGCGACCAGCCGAAGGCCTCGCGCATCAGGCGCCAGGTCTTCACGCATTGGCAGTGATAGGGGTCGCCTTTCAGCAGGTATTCCTTCGGCACGCCATGGAAGGAGACGAGGACGACCTCGGGCTCGAAGGGGAGCTTCGCCAGCTCCTTCTTCATGGAGGAGACCACGGAATCGATATAGACCGGGTCATCGTGGTAGGGCGGCGAGACGCGCACGCTCGGCTGCCAGCGCATGTCCATCAGGGCCCGGAAAGCCTGATCGCAGGCGGTGGCCGAGGTGGCGGCGGCATATTGCGGATAGAGCGGCACCAGGAGGATGCGGTCGCAGCCCTGGTCGAGGAGCGCCTGGATGCGCTCGCGGACCTCGGGCTTGCCATAGCGCATGGCCCAGTCGACCGTGATCCTGTCGCCCGCGATGCTCTTCAGATGCTGCGTGACCTTCTCCGCCTGGTTGCGGGTGATGGTCTTGAGCGGACCCTCGTCGCGGTCGTTGTTCCAGATCGACGCGTAGTCGCGGCCCTTGGGACCGGGGCGCTTGGTCAGGATGATCAGGTTGAGGATCGGCCACCACAGAAGGCGCGGGGTTTCGATCACGCGACGGTCGGAGAGGAACTCCTTCAGATAGCGGCGCATGGGCCAGTAACTGGTGCCCTCGGGGGTGCCCAGATTCATCAGAAGCACGCCGATCCGCCCGGCCCTCACGGGTGGGTGGTCCACCGGGCGGACGCCCTGGCGCAGATCGTTCAGATTGACGGTCTCGTTCATAAGAAAAGCCCCTGGCCGCGGAGTTCATCCCGAATTCCGCCCTTTGATGCCGCCTAGATAAGAGTTTCAGGCCAATCCGCCAACCGAAACCGCCATCACATTGACGCGCTCGGCCGCAAGCCGCGTTTGCAGGAAACGAACACGTCTAGAGCATCGGGTTCGATCCCAAAAGTGCAAGTCCACTTTTGGGATCGATGCTTTAGAGCGCCGGGCCCTTGTTGGGCTCGTGCTTGAGAACGGTGTCGAGAGCCACCTTAAGGCCTTCCGGCCGGAAATCCATGTCCACCTTGGCATTGAGCTGTGTTGCCAGCACCCGGTGCAGCAGACGTGAGCCGAAGCCCTGCCTGGTTGGAGCGGAGACCTCGGGGCCTCCGGTTTCCTCCCAGACCAGCTTGAGCCTTGTGCCCTCCTCGGCCGCTTCCACCTGCCAGGAGACGAACACCTTGCCGCGGGACGCCGACAAGGCGCCGTACTTGGCCGCGTTGGTGGTCAGTTCGTGGATCGCCATGCCGATGGGCACGGCCGCATCCGAGGGCAGCTCGACCGCAGGCCCGTTCAGGGAGATCCGCTGGCCCCTCACATCGTTGTAGGGGCGCAGCTCCTTCTCCAGGATCTCGCGCAGGGACGCAGTCTGCCAGACGGCCTCGGTCAGCAGGGAATGGGTGTTGGCGAGCGAGATGATGCGCCCCACGAAGGCCTGATAGAAATCGTCGATGTTCAGAGCCGAGCGCGCGGTCGCGCCCACCACGGCCTGAACGGTGGCGAGCGTGTTCTTCACCCGGTGATGAAGCTCGCGGATCAGCAGGGATTGCTGGGTCTGGGCCTGCTTGCGCTCTTCGATCTCGTTCTGGGCATTGCGGTAGAGGCGGCTGTTCTCAAGCGCGATGGCGGCCTGTGACGTGAGACCCGCGAGCAGACGCTCGGACCGCTGGGTGAACTCCCCGGGCCTCTGGTGGCCGAACACGAGAACACCATGGGTCTCGCCATTCCGCAGCAGCACGGGAACCGCCATGAGGCTGCGAAGCACGGGGCGGTCCAGCGTGGCGTCCGCCGTGAAGGGTGTGCCGTCATAGCCTTGCTCGACGGCGATGTTGTCCAGGCGGACTGTCTTGCCTTCCGTAAAGGCTGGCGCACAGATGGCCCGGATGTCCAGGGCCGCGAAGGCCTCGTCCAGACCCTCGAAGGCAAACTTGCTGTAATGGGCCTTTCCGCCCTGAGCGGCACCGCAGAAGAAGGCTCCTGCCTGTGCGTTGGTCAGCTCGACACCGGCACCGACCACGCTTTCAATGATGCGGTCCAGATCGAGTTCCGCTGCAAGAGCGCTGCCGGTCCGGTTGAGAACCTCCAGGGCCGCGCTCTCGGTCCGCAGCTCATGGGTGCGCAGGGCAACCTGCCTCTCGAGGAGAGCCGCATTCGCCGCCTGCTCGTGGAACTGCTGCGAGGCCAGGGCCGTGAGGGCAAGAAGGGCCAGCAGAGCCACAAGGGCGAAGGCGCCGTAGAGCCGCGTCTGGACGAACCAGGGCGTCCAATAGGCATCCTGCGGCATGCTCACATTGATGTAGAGCGGCATCCCGCCGACCTGGCGGTAGGCTCCCACGCGCTCGCGGCCCATGCTCATGAAGGAATAGAGGCCCGCCTGGGAGGCGGTGCGCGAAGCCGCATCGAAAGCGGATTTGTCGATCGGCGCGAACGACAGCCCGTCCGGCGGTGGAGGATGCTGGGCGATCACCTCCGCGTCCGAGCCCCGCATGAGCACAACCCGGCTCCCACGGGGCAACCGCACCTTGGACCAGTAATCGTAGAAATACGACAGGGTTACGGTCACGGACGCAATGCCGCTGAAGGCCCCATCGTCGCCTTGCAGGCGGCGGCTGATCATGAAGGTCGGAACCTTCGTGACGCGTCCGAGGATCGGCTCGCCCACAAACAAGCCCTGATCTCCGTTCACCTGCACGGCGAAAGCGTCGCGTCCGGAGGCATTCGACTCCGGAGTCGGAAACTGAGCGGATGTCAGTCGAAGGCGCCCGCTCGGATCGTTGAGCCAGACACCGTCGATGTAAGGCAGAGCTTCATCGACGGCACGGATCTGCCGCCAGAGCGGCTGCGATGCTTCCACCTGGTCCCAGCTCTGCCCCTGCATGAGCGCCGTGGCCTGCTTCAGGGTCAGGTCGGTGACCTCCATGAGCCTTGCGGTGTGATCGGCCAGGAAGAAGGCTGCGTTCCGAAGGTCGTCCTCGTTGCGCTGGATGAGGCGAGTGCGCTGTTCCCAGGCGATGTAGCCGAAGGTCAGCAGGATGAAGGCAACCCCGAACAGCCCCATGGCAAGGGTCAGCCGACCGCGCGCAAGAGAACGACGGCGGCGCTTCTGCGACAGGCTGACCGATTCTGAGGGCGCGTGAAACTGCAAGGAAAGGCCGCTTTGATGGTTGAGATTCGGCGTTGCGTGGGCAGGATGGCACAGCAAATGCCATCAATGGAGTGGGAATTTACGTCTCGCCCTCCCGTTGACCAGGGGAGTGCGACCTATCCTGCCTCAGGCGCAAGCGGGATGCGCCCGGACGTCGCGCCGCCTCCGCCAGCCATAAAAAAAGCCGGGCCCCTTGGAGCCCGGCCTTAGGATGGAAAATCCCTTGGATCAGCGCAGGACGATGCGTCCCTCGACCTTCGGCGCCACCTTGCCGGCTTTGGCTACGTAATCGATGACCTGGGTCGCCATCAGCTGGCTGGCCGAGACGTCGATGAGCGACTTGGCGCCGACGAACGAGCGATAGCCGTCGCCGCCGCGGCCGACGAAGTCGTTGGTGGCGAGCTTGTAGGTTTTGGCCGGGTCGAGCGGCTGGCCGTTGATCTGGACCGACTTCACGCGGCTGCCGACCGGCTCCTTCAGATCCACCTCGGCCACGATGCCGGAGACCTGCGGGAAGCGGCCGCCGAGCTCGCGGACCTGGCTGACGCCGCTCTCGAGGGCATCCTTGATCTGCGCGCCGGTAACCTCGAGCAGCACGGTGGTGTTGCCGAAGGGCATTTCCGACAGGATGTCGCGACGGGTCAGCTTCTGGCCGGCCTGGTACTGCTTGTCCGCCCGGATGCCGCCGCCGTTGGTGAGAGCCACATCGGCCCCGACGGCAGCCTTGAGGGCATCGGTGATCAGGTTGCCCATGGCGGCCTCGCCTCCGCGCACCGTCGCGCGGCGGCTGTCGAGGGCCGTCTCCGTCACGCCGATCTCGACATCCAGCTCCTTGGAGAGCTTGTCTTCGTAGCCCTTCACCACGGCCTCAATGTCGGCGTCAGGCTTTACGTTGACCGTATCGACGATGCGGAAGTTCGGCGACCAGGTCACGGTGGTTTTGCCGTCCTTCGTGGCCTTGGTCACGGAGAGTTCGACAATGCTGACGAAGTTGGCCTGGGACTCGGATTCCGCCAGGACGACCTTGCCGTCGTAGAAGGCGAGCAGGTGTTCGTCGTGACCGCCGATAACCACGTCCACCCCGGCCGACCGTGCAATGATCATGTCCACGGCCAGCGGTGTGTGGGCAATGGCAACCACGATGTCGGCACCCTTCTCGCGCAGTTCCTTGGCCTTCGCGCGGGCGGTATCGACGGTGGGGGAGAACTTGATCGTGCCGGGGCTCGACTCGATCGGCGTTGTCTCGGTGGTGAGGCCGAAGAAGCCGATCTTCACGCCCTGAACCTCGACCATCTTGTCGGCCTTGGTGTTGGCCGGCAGGCCGTTGCCGTCCACGATGTTGGTGGCGAGCACGTCGAACTTGGCCTCGGCCATGCGGGCGCGGAAGGCCGCGTCGCCGAGATCGAACTCATGGTTGCCCGGCGCCATGGCGTCGACGCCCATCCGGTTCAGGATGTCGATGATATGGGCACCCTTGTCGAAGCCCGAGAGGAGCGAGGGCGAGATCGTGTCGCCTGCATGGATGAAGAAGGCATTGCCCTTCGCCTTCTCCTCCTTGACGACCGTGGCCAAGCGGGCAAAGCCGCCGCGGCCCTTCTCGGCGCTCATCCGATCGATGTCGTTGGTATGGACGAAGCGGATCGTCACGGCCTCCTGCGCCAGGGCCGTGCCCGACAGCAGCAGGGATAGTCCAAGAAAGCCGGCGCGCAGGGCGGCGGAAGGGCGGCTCTGAAGCATCATGCAAAGTCCTCGTAGCAGGTGGGATCCACGATGGGAGGCGTGGAGCCTAGACCGGGAACGTGTCACAGAAGTAACATCCTGTCGATGCTCCTACGGAAGTCATTCCTGACGGCTTTTTGACCGATCCCGCCACATCCTTTAGCCGGCATAGGGTCGGCGCCTCGACTTCAAAGAAAGGCATGAACGCTCCATGACCGGCCCCATCAGCCAAGCTCTTTCCGAGTTCCGCGCCAAACTCCAAACCGATGGGTGGCTCAGCCTGCCCTTCTTCCAGGATGGGAGCGCCGAGGTGGTTGCGGCCAAGGTCGATGCGGTGATTGCTTCGGGCGGCGAGGTGCTGCCCCCCCCGGAGGCCGTGTTCACCAGCATCAGCCTCACGCCCCTGGAGAAGGTCAAGGTGGTTGTCCTCGGTCAGGACCCCTACCCCACGCCGGGCGATTCCCATGGGCTCGCCTTCTCCTATCGCGGATCGCGGCGGCTGCCCGCTTCCTTAAGGACGATCCTGCGCGAGATGGCGGAGGATCTGGACGTGCCGATGCCCACATCGGGCGACCTCTCGAAATGGGCCAAGCAGGGCTTGCTGCTCATCAACACGGCGCTGACGGTGGAGGCTGGCAAATCGGGAGCCCACATGAAGTTCGGCTGGTCGGCCCTGGTCGATCAGGCCATCACGGCCATCTCGCAGCAGCAGCCCGCCGTCGTGTTCCTGCTCTGGGGCGGCCCAGCCCGCAAGCGCGCGGCGCTCGTGGACCGGGCGAAGCATCTCGTGATCGAAGCCGGACATCCCTCTCCGCTCAATCGCCTCAACGACTTCCGCGGCACGAAGCCCTTCAGTCGCGCCAATGCCTGGCTGGCGGAGAAGGGCCTCGAGCCGATCGATTGGCGGCTGGATGCGTGAGAAGCCACGAAGCACCTTGCCGAGTGCCCCTCACAGGGGCTAGGTCTCGCGGCACCGACGATGCGTCGCAGGCAGGCTGCCGCGACAGGCTTGGAGATCAGCATGACGGAATCCCTGTTCGGCCGGGTGGAAGCCTTCGCGGGCGACCCGATCCTGTCTCTCAATGACAGCTTCAAGACCGATCCACGCCCTGAGAAGGTGAACCTCAGCATCGGCGTCTACACCGACGAGCAGGGGCGCCTCCCGGTGCTGGGTTCCGTGCGGGCTGCCCATGAGCGCAACGGCTTCGCGGAGCGTCCCTATCTGCCGATGGAAGGCCATGCCGCTTACCGCGAGGGCGTGCAGACGCTCATCTTCGGCGACAAGCATCCCGCGCTTGCCGGCAAGCGCATCGCGACCATCCAGACCCTCGGCGGCACGGGAGCCGTGGGCATCGCGGCCGACTTTCTCGCCAAGCACTGCCCCGGCCGCACCGTTTTCGTCAGCGACCCGACCTGGGACAACCATCACGGCCTGTTCCAGCGGGCCGGCTTCAAGACGGCAACCTACCCGTATTGGAACCGCACCAGCCGCTCAGTCGATTTCGACGACATGGTGCAAGCCCTTGAGGCCGCACAGGCCGGCTCCATCGTGGTGATCCAGCCCGTCTGCCACAACCCGACCGGCGTCGACCTCGACGAGCGCCAGCAGGCGGCCGTCACGGACGTGCTGGTCGCCAAGGGTCACATCGTGGTGTTCGACATGGCCTATCAGGGCTTCGGCACCGGCCTCGACGAGGATGCCGCGTTCGTGCGCCGCTATGCGGAGCGCGCCAGCTGCCTCGTGGCCAATTCCTTCTCGAAGAATTTTTCGCTCTATGGCGAGCGTTGCGGGGGCCTCAGCGTCGTGTGTCGCGACAGCGACGAGGCCGAGCGCGTGTTGGGGCAGCTCAAGCTCGCGGTGCGCCGCAGCTATTCGAGCCCGCCGATGACCGCGGGCCTGCTTGTCGCCACGGTGCTCGGCAATGACGACCTGCGCGCGCAATGGACCCGCGACGTCGAGACCATGCGCACCCGCATGGATTCCATGCGCAAGCGCCTCGCCGACGAGATCCGCTCCCTGTCGAACGAGGTGGACGTGGGCTTCCTCACGAACCAGCGCGGGATGTTCAGCTACACGGGGTTGAACGAGCAGCAGGTCACGACCCTGCGCGAGCGGGATGGAGTTTACCTCGTGGGCTCGGGCCGCATGTGCGTGGCGGGTCTCAACGAGGCGAACGTACAGACAGTCGCAAAGAGCTTCGTCGAGGTGAGTCAGGGACGAGGCTGAACAACCCCACCAACCGCGTCATCCCGGACGAAGCGTAGCGCAGATCCGGGATCGCAGGACGAGTGTGGCTCCCTTCACCTCTCCCGGTGGGAGAGGTCGCGCCTTCAGGCGCGGGTGAGGGGTTACGCCGTTTCCGGATGAACCTGTAACCCCTCACCCCACCCCTCTCCCTCAGGGAGAGGGAGGCACGCGCCATATTCTGAGGACGATCCCGGATCGGCTGACGCCGTCCGGGATGACGTTTCAGGTTACTCCGCTGCAACAGCCATCGGCTGCGGGTCGGCGCGGAACTTGGCCAGCAGATCGGCCTCTTCCGCCTTCGCGGCTTTCAAGTTCCGTTCCTTGATGTGACCGAAACCGCGGATCTTCTGCGGGATGCCGGCGAGCCCGATGGCCGTGGCGTGGTTGCCCGCATTGAGCTTCGCCACGATCTCCTCGATCCGTCCCTCGAACTCGCGGATGAGCCCGCGCTCGGTGCGGCGCTCGTGGGTGTAGCCGAACACGTCGAGCGGCGTGCCGCGCAGCGGCTTGAACTTCGCCAGAACCCCCATGGCCTTGAGCATCCACGGCCCGAAGCTCATCTTGCGCGGCAGGCCGGTGACCGGATCCTTCTTGGCGAGAACGGGCGGCGCCATGTGGAACTCGTAGCGCAGGTTCTCACCCTCGAAGGCAGAGGCGACCTGCTTCTCGAAGTGACCGTTCGTGTAGAGACGCGCCACCTCGTACTCATCCTTGTACGCCATGAGCTTGAACAGCGAGCGCGCCACCGCATCGGTGAGCGCCGTCGAGCCAGGCACAGCTTTGTCCTCTGCCGCGCGCACGCGCTCGACGAGATTGCTGTAGCGCCGGGCATAGCGCCTGCTTTGATACCCGGACAGGAAGGTCACACGACGCTCGATCACCTCATCCAGGGTCTCGGACAGCTTGCGCGATTCCGTCGGCGCCTTCAGCTCGCCGATCATGGCGGCGATCACCTCCGGCTCGGCGGCCGCGCGGCGGCCCCAGGTGAAGGCAGCGAGATTCATCTTCACCGCTTCGCCGTTGAGCTCAATGGCCTTTTCGATGGCAGCGCCCGAGAGCGGAACGCGGCCGGTCTGGTAGGCATAGCCCAGCATGAACATGTTGGCCGCGATCGCATTGCCGAGAAGCGCGGTGGCAATGGCCGTTGCATCCACGAAGGACACGCCCTCCTGGCCTGCCGCCGACCTGATGGCGCGCTTGAGGCGCTCCGTCGGCAGGGAGAAGTCGGCGTTGCGGGTGAAGTCGCCCGGCATTACCTCCGCGGTGTTCACCACGAGCGCGGTCTGACCCTCCTTCACGGCGGCCAGCACCTTCTTGGTGCCGGTCACCACGAGATCGCAGCCGAGGACGAGATGGGCTGACTCCGCGCTCACGCGGATGGCGTGGATGTCGTCCTGATTGTTGGCAAGGCGCACGTGGCTGTAGACCGCTCCGCCCTTCTGGGCGAGGCCGGCCATGTCGATCATGCCCAGACCCTTGCCCTCGAGATGCGCCGCCATGCCGAGGATCGCCCCGATGGTCACGACACCCGTACCGCCAACACCGGTCACGATGACGTTGAAGGTGCGGTCGATGGCGGGGATCACCGGATCGGGCAGCGGCTTGAACGTCATGCCCTCCGTCGAGACGGTCTCCGGCACGGCTTTCTTCACCTTGGCGCCGTGCACCGTCACGAAGGACGGGCAGAAGCCGTTCACGCAGGAGAAGTCCTTGTTGCAGTTCGACTGGTCGATCTGGCGCTTGCGGCCGAACTCCGTCTCCACCGGCTGCACGGCCACGCAGTTAGACTGCACCGAGCAATCGCCGCAGGCTTCGCACACGAGATCGTTGATGATGACGCGCTTGTCAGGGTCCGGGAACTCGCCGCGCTTGCGGCGTCGGCGCTTCTCCGAGGCGCAGGTCTGGTCGTAGACCATCACCGACACGCCGGGCACTTCGGCGAGCTGGCGCTGCACGGCCTCCAGCTCACTGCGGTGATGAATCGTCATGCCAGCCGGCCAGCGGATCTCCGTCGGGTATTTGTGCGGTTCGTCGGTCACGAGGGCGATGCGCTCGACGCCCTCTTCTCGCACCTGGCGGGCGATCATGTCGACGGTAAGCCCGCCCTCATGCTTCTGCCCGCCGGTCATGGCAACCGCGTCGTTGAAGAGGATCTTGTAGGTGACGTTGGTCTTGGTGTGGATCGACCAGCGCAGGGCCAGAACGCCGGAATGGTTGTAGGTGCCGTCACCGAGATTCTGGAACACGTGTCCGCGCTTGGAGAACGGCGACTCGCCGATCCAGTTCGCGCCCTCGCCGCCCATCTGGGTGAAGCCCTCCGTCGAGCGGTCCATCCACTGCACCATGTAGTGGCAGCCGATGCCCGCATAGGCGCGCATGCCCTCGGGCACCTTCGTGGAGGAGTTATGCGGACAGCCGGCGCAGAAATGCGGCGTGCGGGTTGCGACGTCGCTGGTGGCGATGAGCACCTCCTGCGCATGGCGAAGCCGCGCTACGCGGCCGCGCAGGTCGTCGTTGTTGTGGTAGGCGAGCAGGCGCTCGCCGATGGCAATGGCGATGTCGTTGGGATCGAGCGCGCCTTTCACGGGGAAGAGCCAGCGGCCCTCCTCGTCCTTCTTGCCGATGCAGACCGGCTGATTGGCGGTGCCGTAAAGTTCTTCGCGCAGCTGGACCTCGATGAGGGAGCGCTTCTCTTCGACCACAATCACCTTGTCGAGGCCGCGGGCGAAATCCACCAGCTCGGCTTGAGACAGCGGCCAAGGGCAGGCGACCTTGTAGAGGCGCAGGCCCATGTCGTTGGCCCTCACCTCGTCGAGGCCGAGCTCGTCGAGAGCCTGGCGCACGTCGAGATAGGACTTGCCCACCGTGATGATGCCGATCTTCGGATTGCGGCCGCCGGAGAGCACGATGCGGTTGAGGTTGTTGGCCCGCACGAAGGCCAGCATGGCGTCGCGCTTGAAGTCCTGAAGCCGCGCCTCCTGGTCGAGCACGCCGTCGCGGTTGCGGATATTGAGGCCGCCCGGCGGCATCGTGAAATCGTCAGGGATGATGATCTTCACGCGGTCGAGCGATGCATCGACGGAGGAAGTCGATTCGATGTTGTCCTTCACGCATTTGAAGGCAACCCATGTTCCGGAAAAGCGGCTCATGGCGTATCCGTAGAGGCCGTAATCGAGGATCTCCTGAACGCCTGCCGGGTTCAGGATCGGCATCATCACGTCGACGAAGTGGAACTCGGACTGGTGCGCGACAGTGGAGGATTCGGCCGTGTGATCATCGCCCATGAGCGCCAGCACGCCGCCATGTTGCGAGGAGCCGGCCATGTTGGCATGCCGGAACACGTCGCCGGAGCGGTCGACGCCCGGGCCTTTGCCGTACCAGAGGCCGAAGACGCCGTCATACTTGCCTTCGCCACGAACCTCCGCCTGCTGCGCCCCCCAGATGGCCGTGGCGGCAAGTTCCTCGTTGAGGCCGGGCTGGAACACGATATTGGACTGATCCAGCCACTTGCGGGCGCGCCACAGGTTCTGGTCGAGACCGCCGATGGGCGAGCCGCGATAGCCGGACACGAGGCCAGCAGTGTTGAGGCCGGCCAGCCGGTCGCGCTCGCGCTGCATCAGCAGCATGCGGATGACGGCCTGCGTTCCGGTAATAAAGACGTGATCCTTGGAAAGATCGTACTTGTCGTCGAGCGTCACGTGACGAAGCGCGCCAGAACCTTCGGCCATGATCCGTGTTCCTCCTGGGGCTTGGCCCCGCTGCCGGTAATCCGGTCTCGTTTTTATGGAATATGTCAGTAATGCTGACATAAATGCCGAAGCCCGTCAATCGAGCTCCCTCGGTCACGCCTTTGTTTCGCCTCTGTTAACCATACAACGCTCATATCGCCTCTCATCACCGGCCTTCGCCGGGAGCGTCGCTGTTCCAGAGTCACCACATGACACGCCATCTCGGTCTGAAATCCGCCCTGACGGCCCTGTGTTTGGGCCTGTCCGCGCCGGCCCTCGCGCATCCGCATGTGTGGATCACCGCCAAGGCGGAGGTTGTCTTCGCCCCCGACGGACGGGTGACGGGCGTTCGCCACCACTGGACCTTCGACGAGGCTTACACGGCTTATGTCACGCAAGGTTTGGACAAGAACAACGACGGGAAGCTGGCGCCGGAAGAGCTGCAGGAGCTCGCCGACGAGAACGCCGCCTCCCTCAACGAATTCGACTATTTCACGGTGCTGAAGGCGCGCGGCAAGCCCCAGACCTTCGACGCGCCGCGGGAGGCCCGGATGAGCATGGAGAAGACGCAAGTGTCCATGTCCTTCCTCCTGCCCCTCAAGGCGCCGGTGGCGCCCTCGGGCGCCGTGTCCATCGAGATCGAGGACCCGACCTTCTTCGTCTATTTCAGCCTGACGGAAGGCCAGGCGGCCATCTCGCTGGCCAATGCGCCCCAGGGCTGTGTAACCAGTATCGCCAAGGCCAAGCCGCTTGATTCCACCATGCAGCAAATCCTGCAGGACGAGGGCGCCATCCAGCCGCAGGATATCGGCATCGAATATTCCAACAGGGCCATCATCGCATGTCCCTGACCTCCGACGCCCCTGCCCTTCCGAGCACTGGACGGGTGCTGCTGTGGCGGCGCCTCGGTATCATGCTGGCAGCCATCGCAATCGTGGCCGCCGTAATGGGGTTGATCGGCCTGTGGCTCGGTCCGGTGAGCAAACCGCCGCCGCGCAATCCGTTCGGCATGGGCCTGCGGGAAGCGACGCCCTCCGGCAGCATCGGTGCCTGGATCCTGTCGGTTCAATCCGACTTCTATGGGAGCCTGAGAGCCAGCGTGCGGGAGCTGAAGGAAAACGGCTCGGCCTTTCTCCCTCTTCTGCTCGTCGGCTTCGCCTATGGCATCTTCCACGCTGCCGGCCCCGGCCATGGCAAGGGCGTGATCTCGGCCTATCTGGTGGCCGACGAAAAGGCGCTGCGCAAAGGCTTCCTCCTGAGTCTGGCGGCTGCCCTGGTGCAGGCGCTGGTGGCCATCGGCATCGTGTCGCTCGTGAGCCTCGTTCTGCGCGCCACCGCCTCCACCATGAACAAACTTGCCCTGAACGTGGAGTTGGCGAGCTTCGTTGCGGTCGCCCTGCTCGGCGCCGTCATAACCTGGCGCAAGGCCGGTAAGGTTCTGGGCGTCCTGGCGCTTGCGCGCAATCCCTTCGCCCCGGTGCAGGAGAATTGCGATCACGCCCACCTGCCGCCTCCTGAAGAGCTCAGCCGTCTCACACGCTGGCGCGACATGGCGGGCGTGGCGATTGCCGCCGGCATCCGCCCCTGCGCAGGCGCCCTCATCGTCCTGGTCTTCGCCCTGTCCCAGGGCCTGTTCGCCGCCGGCATCGCGGCGACCTTCGCCATGGCGCTCGGCACGGCGCTGACCACCAGCGCCATCGCGGCGCTCGCGGTCTTCTTCAAGGCCATGGCCCTTAAGCTCGCGGGCGGCCGCGGAGCCGCAGGCGCCATCGCCATTGCGGGGTTGGAACTGCTCGCCGCCGCCTTCGTGCTGGTGCTGGGCCTCAGCCTTCTCTACGGCCTCTGGACGACCGGCTAGAGCCCCAGCGCTCCGCCATCGGAGCGCGGATCGTGCATGGCCTCGACGCGTCCATTGCGGGGGTGCCTCACCAGCATGCCCGCATGGCCGAAGCGTCCGGAATAAGCCTCGTCCACCTCCTCGATCCGATGGCCGAGCCGTGAGAGGCCGCGGATCAGGCCGGGGTCGAAATGGCTCTCCACCTTCAGCACGGCCTCGCGCTCGCGCGGCTTCGCATCGAGCAGCCAGCGGGGTGCTTCAACCGCGTCCGCCAGCCCCATGCCGGCCTCTGCGTAGCGCGAAAAGATCTGGCTGAGGAACTGCGGTTGGGTTTCGCCGCCCATGGCCCCGAAGGACAGCACTCGTCCATCGTCGAACACCGCCATGGCCGGATTGAGGGAGTGGAGCGGCCGGTGGCCGGGCTCCAGCCGGTTGCGGCTCGCAGGATCGAGCGAGAACGCCGTGCCGCGATTGTGCCAGAGGACCCCCGTCGCCGGGAGCAGGCAGCCGGAGCCATAGGCCCAGAACACGGACTGGATATAGGACACGGCAAGCCCGTCACGGTCGATGGCGCCCATCCAGATCGTGTCCCCTTCGATCGGGCGCGGCAGGGGAAAGGCGGCGGCCCGCTTCATGTCGATGAGGGCAGCCTCCTTTTCCAACGCCTGAGGCGTCAGGAAGGAGGCCGGGTCATGGGCGAGGTTGCGCGGATCGGCCACCACCCGGTCACGGAGGGAGAAGGCGCGCTTTGCGGCCTCGATGAGGGCATGGTGGCGTTCAGGCGTCTCGCCCCGGAGATCCTTGAGGCGCTCGACCATGCCGAGGATCAGCAGGGTGGCCAATCCCTGGCTCGGCGGCGGCAGGTTGTAGATCGTCGAACTCTTCAGCCGGACGGACAGAGGCTCCACCACGCGGGCGCGATAGGTCTCGAGATCCTTGCGGGTGATGGGGCTGCCGATCCGCTCCAGGTCGAGGGCGATCTCCCGCCCCACATCGCCCCGATAGAAATCGGCAAGGCCTGCATGGGAGAGCCGCTCCAGGGTGTCGGCGAGGCGCGGCGTCCGCCTCAGCGTGCCCTCCGGCGCTCTCTTGCCCTCCACCAGAAAGGCCTCGGCAAAACCGGGAACCTCATAGAGGGCGGCTTCCTCGCCGGTCACGAACCGCTCCTCGGAGCGGGAGACCGGGTATCCATCGCGGGCGTGGCTGATGGCATCTCCAAGCAGCAGATCGAGCGGCAGCTGCCCGCCGAGGGCCCGGGACAGTTCGAGCGCGAGGCCCCAACCGCTGACGGCCCCGGCCACGGTCAGCGCCGCATCCGGTCCGCGCGGCGGGATGGCATCATAGCCTTTCTCCCGGTAGCTCTTGATGGTTGCGAGCGAGCCAGCGGGTCCTGAGGCGTCGAGGGCATGGATGCGCCCCTTGGGCTCGCGCACGAGCCAGAACCCGTCTCCGCCAATGCCGTTCATGTGCGGGTAGACCACCGCGACGGTTGCCGCCATGGCGACCATGGCCTCGATAGCGTTACCGCCCGCGGCCAGGATGGTCTGACCGGTCTCGGAGGCGAGATTGTGGGGAGCCGCCACGGCGGCTGTCGAGAAGACGGGGGTTTCGGGCATGGGCTCTTGAATGTAGGGCGCGACAGAATGAGATTCGGGCAGAGCTTGCACCCGAGGGGGCGTTTAGGGTAGTCCCCTGTGCAAGGAATGGAGTGAGGCAGCAGTGGCTCAGGCGAAAAGCACCAACTGGCGCAACGTGATCACCATCATGAGCATCATGATCCTGGTGGGGGCGGAAGTCTTCGGCGTCGCGATCGCCGCCGGCTGGGCCATTGCTGGGCTGTTCGAACTCGGCGACTACGTGGGCTATGCCCTCATGGCCCTGTTCAGCCTGTTTGCCCTCTACATCCTGGCGAACCTCTGGCGCCGCTGCGTGGCCGTCGAGCCTCTGACCGGTCGCGCTTAATCAACATTCGGGAAAATCCATCCCAAGAGCCTCATCCTGAGGAGGTTGCGGAGCGACCGTCTCGAAGGAGGTTCCAGAGAGCACTGAACCCTCCTTCGAGACGCAGGCTGCGTCTGCTTCTCAGGATAAGGGCGGTGTTTGTCAGGGCTGTCGAATGCCCTCGCACACCTTCATCACGATGGGGTCGGCTGCCGCCGGCACATAGGCATCCATGGGACGGCACTCGCCCGCCTTGCAGATCCGCCAGTCCGCCGTGGCTCCCGAGCGGCGCATGACCACCTGGGCTTGCGGCGGCAGGTTCGGCTTCCATAACCAGACGCCATTCTTAAGCCTTGCATCCGGAGGCGGCTCCATCCCGGCGCCTGAGCCGCGCACCCGCGCCTCGACGAGTTCCAAACCCGCAGGACCTGAGCGCCAATCCTCCTCCCAGACGATCTTCTCGACCGAATGGGTCCAGGCCAGGGTGATTGCGCCCGCTAGGAGGGGCGCAATCGCGGAGCCGGCCAGGAGGCAGATCATCAGCTGACGGCGGGCGTGGCGACCCGGCGCGTCTGCCAGACGTGATATCCGACGAAGAGAGCCGAGAGCACGAAGCCGATCTCGTCGGTGAGCGGGATCGCCGCCACGAGGAAGCCCGCGGCCACAGCCGCCCAGATCCGCTCCCACCAGGCCAGAGGCTTCAGGAAGTAGCCCACGGAGGCCACGCCCCAGAGCACCATGGCGAGCGAGGCCTTCACCACGATATAGACCACCGCAAGCCAGTAGCCCGCTCCCTCCAGGCCCGGCACCGGCTGCAGCATCAGGGTCGGGTCATAGACGGCCATGTAGGGAATGACGAAGCCCGGCAGCGCGATCTTCACCGCCTGGATGCCGATCTTGAGGCCGGACTCCTTCGCCATGGGGGCTGCCGCGAAAGCGGCCAGCGCCACCGGCGGCGTCAGGTCCGCCATGATGCCGAAGTAGAACACGAACATGTGCGAGACGATGAGCGGCACATCGAGCTGCAGCAGGATGGGAGCCGCCAGCGACGATGTGATGATGTAGTTCGGGATCGTCGGGATGCCCATGCCGAGGATCAGGCTGAAGATCATGGTGAGCACGAGCGCGGCAAAAATGTTTTCCTTGCCGATGGAGATCATCCAGGTGCCCACGATGGTGCCGAGGCCTGTCAGCGTCATGGTGCCGATCACGATGCCCACCACCGCGCAGGCGAGGCCTACGGGAAGCGCCTGACGCGCGCCGTCCGCCATGGCGTCGATGCAAGCCTGCAAGGTCGTGCGTCCGCGTCCCGTGAACGCGTTCCAAAGCGAGAGCGCCGCAACAACCAGCACGACGAGCGTCACGGTCGAGGCCAGGGAATAGGCAGCCACCAGGGCAAGCCCGATCCAGAACGCGATGCGCAAGGCCGGCGTGCCGAAGCCCGCCGCGATGGCGGTGCCGAGGATCAGCGCGACGGTGAGCGACAGGCCGACCGCGCCGGCGAAAAGGGGCGTGTAACCAGCAAAGAGCAGGTAGACGAGCACGCCGAGCGGGGCGAGGAGGAACCACTTCTTCTTCATCTCCGTCCAGGCATTCGGCAGCTCGGATTTCGGCAGGCCTCTCAGATGGCTCTTGCCGGCCTCCAGATGCACCGCGAGATAGCAGGCTGCGAAATAGAGGATGGCCGGAATGATCGCCGCCTCGACGATCTTCGAGTATGGCACGTCGATGGTCTCGGCCATGATGAAGGCAACCGCACCCATGACCGGCGGCATGATCTGGCCGCCCATCGACGAGGTCGCCTCGACGCCGCCGGCGAAGGCGGACTTGAAGCCGAAGCGCTTCATGAGCGGGATCGTGAACTGGCCCGAGGCCACGACATTGGCAACGCCGGAGCCCGAGACGGTGCCCATGAGCGCAGACGACGCCACGCAGACCTTGCCGGGGCCGCCCTGCTTGTCGCCGAACACCGCCATCGAGATATCGTTGAAGAAATCGATGACGCCGGCCTTTTCCATGAAGGCGCCGAACAGGATGAACAGGAAGATGTAGGTGGCAGACACCAGCGTCGGCGTGCCGTAGATGCCTTCCGTTCCGAACGACATGTGCTCGATCACCTGCTCGAGAGAGTAGCCGCGATGATCGAGAGGCGCCGGCAGGTAATTGCCGAATAGGCAGTAGGACAGGAACAGGCCCGCGACGATCGGAAGGGCCGGACCCATTACGCGCCAGACGAGATAGATGAGGATGGCGAGCGCCGCGATGCCGACGACGAGGTCGAGCGTGGTGAGATCGCCGGCGCGAACGAGCAACTCCTCGTAATTCGCCCAATGATAGAGCCCCACCAGGAAGCTGGCGATGCCGACGATCCAGCCAACGGCGCGTAAGGACGACGAGCCGGAGCGGTGGTTGGCGATCATCGCGCCGGCCACGAGGCACAGGAAGCCCACATGGATGGTGCGCACCACCTGGCTCGGCATGCTGCCTCCGAACCAGAGCACCAGCCCGAACGCCACGGCAACGGCAACCCAGGCCATGGCGCCATCGACGATGCTGCGCCGGCGCACCGCGAGCCCGATCAGCCATGCGGCCCAGGCCACCATGGTGACGGCGAAAAGATGCGTAAGGCTTAAAGACGCGATGAAGGGCTGGTCGAGGGGAATGCCGAAAGAGGTGATGATCTGGAACGTGGAGAAGGAGACCGCAATCCAGAACAGGAGCCTGCCGAGGAAGCCTTCGCCGAAGCTTTCCGGCAAACCGTGTTCCGGGTTCACGGATTCGGATGGCGCTTCCATCTGCGCGAGCTCGGAAGTGTTGACGCCCTGGCTCATCTGCGGCTCCTCACCGATTGTTCTTCTTGTCACGAAAAAGCCGGAGCAGTTCACCTGCCCCGGCTTGATTGTCAATGAAGGCGCAGGTTACGAGCCCTGCTTCTTCACGCCCTTCTCGTCGAAGTAGCGCTGCGCGCCCGGATGCATAGGGACCGGCATGCCGGAGAGTGCGCTTTCCAGCTTGATGTCCTTGGCGGCGGCGTGCGCTGCGGCCAGATCCGGCAGGCTGTCATAGATCGCCTTGGTCATCTGGTAGACGGTCTCATCCTTCACGCCGGAATGGGTGACGAGGTAGTTCACGACGGCCGCCGTCTGCACGGCAGCGGTCTGGCCGCCATAGGTGTTGGCCGGGATCGTCGCCTTGATGTAGGGCGTGCCGACCTTCTCCACGACAGCCGCCGGGATTTCCACCACGACGATCGGCACCGAGGTGGCGAGATCGCGGATCGAGGACACGCCGAGGCCGGCCGATTGCAGGGTGGCGTCGAGCTGGCGGTTCTTCATGAGCTCGACCGACTCGCCGAAGGGCAGATACTCGACCTTGCCGAGATCCTTGTAGGACAGGCCCGCGCCCTGGAGGATCGCCCGGGCGTTGAGCTCGGTGCCGGATTTCGGCGCGCCGACGGAGAGGCGCTTGCCCTTGAGATCAGCCAGCGACTTGATGCCGGATTCCTGCGTGGCCACGATCTGGATGTAGTTGGGATAGATCGCCGTGATGCCGCGCAGCTTGTCCTGCTTAGCTTTGAAGCCGGCCTCCTCGTCGCCGGCCCAGCCCATGGCGAGGCTGTCGCCGAGGGTGAAGCCGATCTCGCCCTTGCCCTGCTGCAGCAGGGTGAGGTTCTCGACGGACGCCTTGGTGGCCTGGACCGACGGACGGGAGCCCTGCACCTTGTCGGTGAAGACCTTGGAGAGCGCGACGCCCAGCGGGTAATAGACGCCGGAGGTGCCGCCGGTCAGGACGTTGATGAAATCCTGGGCTTGGGCCGGGATGCTGGCTCCGGCCAGCGCGGCGGCGGCCGCAGCGCCGATGAGGCGGCGCATGATTGTTCGATGCATAGCGTACTCCCTAATTTACGGCCCAGTCATCGCTGTGCCTGTGTGTGGGGCTACTTTGACCGCTGACGAAGAATTCTCAAGAGGCTAAGAGGGACTTAATCCTGCCACCTTGGTCGGTAGGGGTGCGTCCCTTCACAAAAAGCCATGCGCTCATCCATGATCAATCGCCGCCAGTTCCTCCAGACCGCAACCGCCACGGCCGCCCTGGCCGCCCAGGGCTTTTCCGCCCCCGCCCTGGCGCAGCAGGGCCTGAAGATGGGAGCCCCTGCCCCCTTCTCGTTCGAGGAATTGAAGAAGCGGGCGCAGGACATGGCGCGCTCTCCCTACGTGGCGCCACCGAGCCCCTCCTCGGATGTACTCTACCAGATCGACTATGACGCCCACGGCAAGATCCGGTTCAAGACCGATCTGGCACTCTGGGCCAACGGCCCCAGCGAGTTCCCGGTCACCTTCTTCCACATGGGCCGCTTCTTCCAGAAGCCGGTGCGCATGCACGTGGTCGAGGGGGGACAGGCCCGCGAGATCGTCTACGACAGCGACTACTTCGACATGCCGGCGGATTCGCCCGGCCGGAAGCTCCCCGACAATTCCGGCTTTGCCGGCTTCCGCTTCCAGGAGGCCCGCACCGGCAAGCTCGACTGGAAGAAGAACGACTGGGTGGCCTTCCTCGGCGCCTCCTATTTCCGCGCCATCGGCGAGCTCTACCAGTATGGCCTCTCCGCCCGTGGTCTTGCGGTCGACGTGGCGGTGTTCGGCAAGAACGAGGAGTTCCCCGACTTCACCCACGTCTATTTCGAGACGCCTCAAGCAGGCTCGAACACGGTCACGGTCTACGCGCTCCTCGACGGTCCGAGCGTCGCCGGCGCCTACCGCTTCGTGATGCAGCGGGCCTCCGCGATCATCATGGACATCGACAGCGCGGTCTACATGCGCCAGGACGTGAGCCGGTTAGGCCTCGCGCCGCTCACCTCCATGTACTGGTACTCGGAGAAGGCCAAGACTACAGCGGTGGACTGGCGCCCGGAGATCCACGACTCGGACGGTCTGGCCCTGTTGACCGGCACCGGCGAGCGCATCTGGCGACCCCTCAACAACCCGCCGCGCACCATCACCTCGGCCTTTGCCGACGAGAACCCGAAGGGCTTCGGCCTGCTCCAGCGCGACCGGAACTTCGATCATTATCTCGACGGCGTTTATTACGACCGGCGCCCCTCTCTCTGGATCGAGCCGCAGGGCACCTGGGGCCGTGGCTCCATCCAGCTCGTGGAGATCCCGACCGACGACGAGATCCATGACAACATCGTGGCCATGTGGGTGCCGGCCGACCCGGTCCGGGCCGGTCAGGCGCTCGAACTGCGCTACCGCATGCACTGGTCGGCGGAGGAGCCCTATCCGACGCCGCTCGCCCGGGTGATCGCCACCCGTTTCGGCAATGGCGGCCAGGCCGGCACCGACCGGCCGAAGGGCGTGCGCAAATTCATGGTGGAGTTCATCGGCCAGCCCCTGACCCGGCTGCCGAGCGGGGTGATCCCCCGGCCCGTGCTCACCGCCTCCCGGGGCGAGTTCTCGAACATCCTCACCGAGGCGGTCCCGAACAACGTGCCCGGCCATTGGCGCACCCAATTCGACCTGACCGTGACCGGAACCGAACCGGTGGAGATGCGCTGCTACCTGCGCAACGAGAACGAGGTCCTGAGCGAGACCTGGCTGTACCAGTACCATCCAGCTTTCTAAGGCATCGGACCCAAAAGTGGATTTGCAGTTTTGGAACTCATCCGATGCCTCCTCCTTCAAGAGAGCATCGTTGAGCGCGGACCGAGCGGGCCGCACGATGCGCTCGGATTAACCCTGCAAAGCCATGCTGTTGAAGGGGGCGTATAAAATACTATACGCCTCTGGAAATCGCACGCGGATGGGTTTATGTAGGAGGTCATGTCACATGGCCATCACCATCACAGCCACACGCATGCCCACGCACATCGGGCAGTCGCGGCTGCTCCGACCTTCTCGCTCCTGCGCCTCTCGGTCGGGCAGCGATTGGCTGGAACCTCCGTCGTCCTGGCGGGCTTGTGGCTGATGGTTCTCGGCGTGATGGGGTAGCGCATGACTTTAGCATCCACTGTCGTCCGGTTCGATGAAGTCACCCTCGGTTATGGCCGCAGGCCCGCCGTGCATCACCTCGATGGAGAGATCCCGGCCGGCAGCCTCATGGCCGTGGTCGGGCCGAACGGAGCCGGCAAGTCCACCCTGCTCAAAGGCATCGTCGGGACGCTCAAGCCGCTTGACGGCCATATCCGCCTCAAGGGCCCCGCCTCGGGCATCGCCTACCTGCCTCAAGCCGCCGAGATCGACCGGTCGTTCCCGCTCTCCGTCTACGATCTCGTGGCCATGGGCCTCTGGACCCGCTCCGGCCTGTTCGGCGGCATCTCGCGCCGCGACCGCACCAGAATCGAAGAGGCGCTGGCGGCCGTGGGCCTGATCGGCTTCGAGCGCCGTCCTATTTCCACCTTGTCGGGCGGGCAGATGCAGCGAGCGCTGTTCGCACGCCTCCTGCTCCAGGATGCTCCGGTGATCCTGCTGGACGAGCCCTTCACGGCCATCGATGCCAAGACCACCGCCGACCTGCTCGCTCTCGTCCGCCGCTGGCATGACGAGTCCCGCACGGTCGTGGCCGTGCTGCACGATCTCGACATGGTCCGCCGCACCTTCCCGCAGACCCTGCTCATCGCCCGCGAGCCTGTGGCCTGGGGTGAGACCGGCGAGGTCTTGAGCCCGGAGAATCTCCTGAGGGCCCGGCGCATGGTCGAGGCGCACGATCCCCATGCGGATGTGTGCCACCGCAGCGCCGCCTAAGACCGTCCGCTCCCATGCTCGACCTGCTCTACGCGCCTTTCGCCGAATTCGAATTCATGCAGCGCGCCCTCGTGGGCGTGATCGCCATTGCCTTGGGCGGTGGACCGGTCGGCGTCTTCCTGATGCTGCGGCGCATGAGCCTCACCGGGGACGCCATGGCCCACGCCATCCTGCCGGGCGCCGCCGTGGGCTATCTGCTCGCCGGCCTCTCCCTGCCGGCCATGACGGTCGGCGGCTTGTTCGCGGGCGTGATCGTGGCGGTCGCGGCGGGCCTCGTCTCGCGCTTCACGGCGCTCAAGGAAGACGCGTCGCTCGCGGCCTTCTACCTCCTCTCCCTGGCGCTCGGCGTTACCATCGTGTCCCTGCGCGGCTCGAACGTGGACCTGCTGCACGTGCTCTTCGGCACGGTCCTGGCGCTCGACGACAGCACGCTTCTGCTGCTCGCTTCCATCTCGACCGCCACCGTGCTAGCGCTGGCGGTGCTCTACCGCCCGCTCGTGCTCGAATGCGTGGACCCGATCTTCCTGCGCTCGGTGAGCCGCTCCGGCACGCCCACGCACCTGATCTTTCTCGGCCTCGTGGTCATGAACCTGGTCGGCGGCTTTCATGCGCTCGGGACCCTGCTGGCGGTGGGGATGATGATGCTGCCGGCGGCCGCCTCCCGCTTCTGGACCAGCGACATCACCATGATGATGATCGTCTCCATCGCGGTCGGCATCGTCTCAGGATTCAGCGGCCTGCTGCTCTCCTTCCATGCGGAACTGCCCGCCGGTCCGGCGATCATCCTCTCGGCCGGCGCCATCTACGTCGTTTCCCTCGTGCTCGGCCGCGAAGGCGGCCTTCTGTGGCTCGCCTGGCCCGGCCGGCATCTGGAAGCCTGACCTCTCAAAAGGATCGACCCATGCTGACGAGAAGAACTGCCGTGTCCCTGCTGGCAGGATGCCTCACCCTTGCCGCGTCCGCGCTTCCCGCAGCCGCTCAGACGGCCGAGAAGCTGAAGGTCGTCGCCACCTTCTCGATCCTCGGCGACATGGTGCGCAACATCGGCGGTGAGCGCATCGAACTGGTGACCCTCGTCGGCCCGAACGGCGATGCCCATGTCTATTCGCCGACACCGGCAGATGGGCGCCGCCTGACGGAAGCGAAGGTCGTCCTCACCAATGGACTCAAGTTCGAAGGCTGGATCGACCGGCTCGTCAAATCCTCGGGCACGAAGGCTGCAAGGGTCGAAGCCGCCAAGGGTGTGACGCCGCTGAAGGGTGAGGAAAGCGGCCACGGCCATCATCACGATCACGGCAGCTCCGATCCGCACGCCTGGCAGAGCATCGGCAATGCCAAGATCTATGTGGCCAACATCCGGGATGCGCTGATCGCCGCCGATGCGCCGGGCAAGGGCACCTACGAGGCCAATGCGAGCGCCTATCTCAAGCAGCTCGACCAACTGGAAGCAGAGGTGAAGAACCTGGTGGCGCGCATTCCCGCCGAGCGCCGCCGGATCATCACCTCCCACGATGCCTTCCGCTATTTCGAGGCGGCCTACGGCATCGACTTCGTGTCGCCCCAGGGCGTCTCCACCGAGTCCGAGGCCTCGGCCAAGGACGTGGCCCGGATCATCCAGCAGATCAAGCGCGAGACAATCGCCGCCGTCTTCGTGGAGAACGTCTCCGATGCCCGCCTCATGGAGCGCATCGCCAAGGAGACCGGCGCGAAAGTCGGGTCCCAGGTCTATTCCGACGCCCTGTCCGAGCCCAGCGGCCCGGCCGGTACTTACATTGACATGATGCGACACAATATAAGGGCTTTCAGCGCGGCTTTGTCGAGCTGACTGTTTCCTACCCTCCCACGGATCTTGGGTGTTCCCAAGATCCGACTAGCTGTGCAAACCGGGAACACCCGGCTTGCATGGGGGAGGGTCGCGAGCATCGCGAGCGGGGTGGGGTGGAAACTCGACCTCCCGGTGTTCGTGCCACCACCCCACCTCGGCCTGTTCGGCCGATCCTCCCCCTCAAGGGGAGGATGAACGTTGCGGATGAACGCGATGACCGACAAGATCCCCGTCACCGTCCTCACAGGCTATCTCGGCGCCGGCAAGACCACCCTTCTCAACCGCATCCTCACCGAGCAGCACGGCAAGAAATATGCCGTGATCGTCAACGAGTTCGGCGAGATCGGCATCGACAACGAGCTCGTTGTCGGCGCCGATGAGGAAGTGTTCGAGATGAACAACGGGTGCATCTGCTGCACCGTGCGCGGCGACCTGATCCGCATCCTCGACGGGCTGATGAAGCGAAAAGGAAAGTTCGACGCCATCATCGTCGAGACCACGGGCCTTGCCGATCCGGCCCCCGTCGCCCAGACCTTCTTCATGGACCAGGACGTCTCCGACGCCGCCCGCCTCGATGCGGTAGTGACGGTGGCCGATGCCAAGTGGCTGTCCGACCGGCTCAAGGATGCGCCCGAAGCCAAGAACCAGATCGCGTTCGCGGACGTGATCATCCTCAACAAGATCGATCTCGTGTCCGAGCAGGAGCTTACGGAGGTCGAGGCCCGCATCCGCGCCATCAATCCCTACGCCAAGCTCCATCGCACGCAGAACGCGGCGATCCCCATCTCCGAGGTGCTCGACCGCAAGGCCTTCGATCTCGACCGCATCATGGAGATCGAGCCCAGCTTCCTGGAAGAGGGCCACCACCATCATCACGACGAGGAGATGCAGTCCGTCGCCGTGCACCACGATGGCGAGGTCGACCCGGAGAAGTTCATGCCGTGGATCTCGAACCTGACCCAGGTCGAGGGCCCGAACATCCTGCGCTGCAAGGGTATTGTTGCCTTCCCGGACGAGCCGAAGCGCTTCGTGTTCCAGGGCGTTCACATGATCCTGGACGGCGACGTGCAGGGCGAGTGGAAGCCGGGCGAGAAGCACACCTCCAAGGTCGTGTTCATCGGCCGCGACCTGAACGAGAAAGCGATCCGCGAAGGCTTCCTCGCCTGCGTGGTGTGAGGGAAGCGGGAAGGTTCGACGAGGGTTTGCGGCTCAGCTGGCGGCGGCACTCGCTTTCGCCAAGCAGTCCCTGACATAGGTTTTGCGGGCAGCCATCATCTGCTCGCGAACCTCAGGAAGCGTCCTGACGCCGGTCCTGTAGGTCAGGCGGGCGTCCCTTTCGCAGGCAGCCTTCAGAACCTCCCTCGCCGATTTGGCGTCGCCCTGCTCCTGGGCGGCAAGGCCCACGGGGATGGTGATCGCGATCGTAAGGGTGATCAGAGGTAAGATCCGCATAATGTTGCTCATGATTTAAGAACGCGCATCATGGGTCCGGCGTCCCGCCGGGTCTAAGGGGCAAAGGTCTTAGCTCTTCCGGCCATCTACCCTGCCGGCCCCGGCGTCACGACGATCTTTCTCCCGTTTTGCCGATTTGTGCTATGGGCAGCCATCTGAAGGAATTGCTCAATGACTGCAGGAACCGCTCCATCCCTGACGCAAAGCGTGCTGCCCTTGAATGCGGGCGCGCATGTGACGGCCATCGGCTGGATGAAGGGCACGCTGGCCCTCGGCCTTGGCGACGGCGGCGTGGTGCTGGCGAAGGACGGCGAGCCCCATCGCGTCGAGGCGCATCCGGATGCGGGGATTCTGGCCGGAGCCTGCGATGGCGAACGCTTCGTCACCGGCGGTGACGACGGCCGTGTGGCCGTCACGGGGGCTGACGGCTCCACCAAGACCCTGGCGGAAAGCAAAGGCGCCTGGATCGACGCCCTCGCCGTCAATGCGGGGGGCGCCTTCGCCTATGCGGCCGGCAAGCGCGTCATCGCCCGGGACGACAAGGGACGGGAGAAGAGTCTCGAGGTTCCCTCCAGCGCGCGCGGCCTTGCCTTCGCGCCCAAGGGCTACCGACTGGCGATCTCGCATTACAACGGCGCCACCCTGTGGTTTCCCAACGTGGAGGCGAAGCCCGAGGGGCTCGAATGGAAGGGCTCGCACATCGACGTCACCTGGTCGCCGGATGCCCGCTTCGTGGTGACCTCCATGCAGGAGAACGCGCTCCACGGCTGGCGGCTCATCCCCGACAAGGGGCACATGCGCATGAGCGGCTATCCGTCGAAGACGCGCTCCTTCGCCTGGTCCGGCGACGGGAAATGGCTCGCCACCTCCGGGGCGGAAGCCGCCATCATCTGGCCCTTCGAGTCGAAGGAAGGCCCCATGGGCAAGGCGCCCCGGGAATGTGGCGTCAGACCGGCCAAGGTCAGCCGGGTGGCTTTCCACCCGAACACCTATGTGCTGGCGGTGGGCTACGAGGACGGCTGCATCCTGCTGATCCGCCTCAACGATGCCTCCGAGCTTCTGGTACGCCCGGCCGTCAAGGAGAGCGGCATCACGGCCATGGCCTGGGACAAGGGGGGCCGCCGCCTCGCCTTCGGGTGCGAGGACGGGCAGGCCGGCATCCTGACCCTGCCCGCATGAGGTCGCCGGTGGCTCTCTTCGGCGCCTTCATGCGGGGAACATTCGGTCTGCCCAATCCTGACAAGCAAGCCATCGACCGGGTGAAGGAACTCGCCCGCTCGGCCCTTCGGGGCTCGCCGGATATGGCTTTCGCGGTCAACGAGATCGCCTGCAACGATCCCGGCTGCCCCGGTCTCGAGACGGTCATCCTCGTGATGGAGCCGGGGCAGAAGACACGCGCTCTGAAGGTCCCCAAGCCCCTCGACGAGGTCGTGGAACAGGATATCCTCGCCGCTCTTAAAGGCTGAGGAGGCCAGGCTTGTCCCGGATCGTCCGCATCATCGCTTTCGGCCTGGGCCTGCTCGGCGGCGTCACCGCCTCGCAGGGGCCGGAATTCGCCCAGCAATATCGTCAGCGTCTCGGCGGCGCGATCGACGAACTGCGGCAGGTGATCACCCGCTTCGACGGGGATGCGCAAGCGAGCGGCGAGACGCGGGAGAGCGCGATCGCGCGCCTGCGCTCCAACTCAGACGATTTCGTCAGCCGCCAGGGCGCGGCCATGCAGGCCAATGTAGAGCGCCTGGGCCGACTTGAATCCCATCACATGGCGATGCTGGAGGCCGGCTCCTTTTCCCGCGTCGCCCTGATGGTCCGCGACGGCGATACGGACATCATGGAAGCCGTCTCCCGCGACTTCGAGCCGGCCCTGCCGGTTACCGAGGAAGGCATCCTTTCCGCAGCCGCCGGCTTCATCGCCGTCTGGGGCGGACTGCTTCTACTGGCGGGCTTCCTGCGCAGCCTGTTTCGGCGCCGTTGCCGGCCGCAGAACCCGGTTCAGGTCTGAGGGCCTTCAGGCCTCCCGCTCCGGTTTGCCGGACAGAACCACATAGAAGCCCAGGCCGTCCTGCGCCGGCAGGGTCTGCAGCCGGTCGATCCAGCCACGCTTCTTGGCCTCGAGCAGCGCCTTGCCGACCGGCTGGAACAGCGTCTCGCCCCCGCCCTCCGGGGGCGGATCGAGCCGAATGGCCACCGCCTTGGCCTGAGCGAAGCGGCTGCGCTCCAGCATATCCTGGATCGAGGCAGCCGCCTTCTCCCGCGAGGCTCCGCGCAGGTCGAGCACGGAATCGGCATCGGTGACGCCGAGGCCGCCACGGAGCTTGCTGGCGTAGAATTCGTCGAAATGGGGCATGCGGGCGTGCTCTATATCGATCCTGGCCGGCTCAAGGCCGGCCAGGATGTTGATCCTTACCGCACCAGAACGTTCCGGAACTGCCACGGATCGGACGAATCGATGTCCTCCGGGAAGAAGCCGGGACGGTCGGTGAGCGGGGTCCAATCGGTATAATAACCGTTCACCGGGCCAAGATAGGGCAGCTGCACCTCGAGGCAGCGGCGGAAGTCCATCTCGTCGGCCTCGACGATGCCGGCATTCGGGTTCTCCAGAGCCCAAACCATGCCGGCGAGCACCGCGGAGGTCACCTGGAGGCCGGTGGCGTTCTGGTAAGGCGCCACGCGACGGGTTTCCTCGATGGAAAGCTGCGAGCCGTACCAATAGGCGTTCTTGCCGTGGCCGTAGAGCAGCACGCCGAGCTCGTCGACGCCGTCCACGATCTCGTTCTCGTCGAGGATGTGCTGCTCCTCCTGGAACTTGCCGGCGCTGCCGAACATCTCGTGCAGCGAGAGCACAGCCTCGTTGCAGGGATGATAGGCGTAGTGGCAGGTCGGGCGGTACACGGCCTTCCCGTTGTCGCGCACGGTGTAATAATCCGAGATCGAGATCGACTCGTTGTGCGTGACCAGGAAGCCGTATTGCGGACCGGGCGTCGGGCACCAGGTGCGCACCCGGGTATTGGCGCCGGGCTGGAGCAGGTAGATCGCCTGCGCATCCGGTCCGAGCGTGCCGGCATTCTCCGGCATCCATTGTTCGTGCGTGCCCCAGCCGAGTTCGGCCGGCTGCAGGCCCTCCGACACGAAGCCGTCCACCGACCAGGTGTTCACGAAGACGCCCATGGGCTTCTCGGACTTGGCGCGCTGCGTGTCGCGCTCGGCGATGTGGATGCCCTTCACGCCCACCTGCTGCGCCAAGCGCGCCCAGTCTTCGCGGCTCTTCGGCTCGTCATAAGCAATGCCGAGGTCGCCCGCGACGTTCACCAGCGCCTGCTTGACGAACCAGGACACCATGCCCGGATTGGCGCCGCAGCAGGACACTGCCGTGGTGCCGCCCGGATTGCGCTTGCGCGCGTCCATGGTGATCTCGCGGAGCGCGAAGTTCGTGCGCGATTCCGGCCCCTTGCTCTTGTCGAAATAGAACCCGGCCCACGGCTCGTTCACGGTGTCGATGTAGAAGCAGTCGAGGGAACGGCACAGCTCCATGATGTCGACCGAGGACGTGTCCACCGAGAGGTTGACGCAGAAGCCCTGCCCGCCGCCGGCCGTGAGCAGCGGGGTGAGCAGCTCGCGGTAATTGTCCTTGGTCACAGCCTGCTGGATGAACCGGATGCCGCGCTCGTCGAGGAGTTCCTTGTGCTTCTCCTGCGGATCGATGACCACGAAGCGGCTCTTGTCATACTCGAAGTGGCGTTCGATGAGCGGCAGGGTGCCCTGGCCGATCGAGCCGAAGCCGATCATGACAATGGGGCCGCTGATGCGGCCGTGAACGGGCCAAGTGGTCATCGGGTCTGTCTCCTTCACGAAAGCAGCGATGGAAAATGGGTAACGCCGGATGGCGGATTTGGCCGCATCTAGGATTGCGGAGCCCCCGGGGTCAATGCCCAGGGGTCCAGATGCGGATCGAAGGGCAATTTCCCCTGAGGACCACGAAGGCAGCGTGACAGACGTCATTACAGCCATGCGGATTTCGCCCTCGACATCGCGCAACAAGGCTTCATGATGGCCGGCCTTGGCATCTTCTGGCTGACCGTAACTGATGAAATTTCACGACCTTCTCATGCGCCATGGGCGCGTGATCAGCCTGGGCTTCGCCCTGACCTTCCTGTCCTCCTTCGGCCAGACCTTCTTCATCTCTCTGTCGGGTCCCGACATCCGCAATGCCTTTGGGCTGACCCATGGCGCCTTTGGCTCCATCTATTCTTTGGCGACCCTGTCCTCGGGTCTGCTGATGATCTGGGTCGGCAGCGTCATCGACCGGGTCGATATCCGGCTTTACGCCACCACGGCCATGCTGGGCCTCGCGGCGGCAGCGCTCAGCCTGTCGCTGGCTCCCAACGTGATCGTGCTGGGCCTGAGCCTGTTCGCCCTGCGCCTCTTCGGCCAGGGCATGCTGAGCCATGCAGGTGTGATGAGCACTGCCCGCCTCGACGAAGGTGTACGCGGAAGAGCGCTCGGCGTCGCGGCCCTGGGCTTCCCGGCGGGCGAAGCACTCTTTCCGGCTGCTGCCATCACGCTGATTGCAGCTGTCGACTGGACCGGCACCTGGCGCATCGCCGCCTTTGCCATCATCGTGGCCCTTGGGCTCGGCTGGCTCGCCGGGCTGCTCATCGGACGCAAGAATCCAGACCTCGGCGCCGCCGCGCGCAAGAAGATTGCCGGCGAAGCGGGGCCGCGCTGGAGCGACACCTTGCGCGACTGGCGCTTTCTCGCGCTCATTCCCACCATGATCGGCTACCCGGCCATCATGACGGCCTATTTCTTCCACCAGCGCTTCATTGCCGAAGTGAAGGGCTGGTCTTTGGAGCTTCTGGCAAGCAGCATCACGCTCTTCGCCCTGGTCTCCGTGGTCGTCGCCATGTCGGCGGGCAGCTTCGTGGACCGATTCGGAGCGGTGCGGCTCAGCCACTTCTATCTCGCCGGCATGACGGCAGCGTCGCTCACGCTCGCGTTGTTCGACGCACCGTTCCTGCCGCTCGTGTTCTTCGGGTTGATCGGCCTCACCTCGGGCTGCACCAACGTGGTGATCGCAGCCGTTCTGGCGGAACTGTTCGGCACCACGCATTTGGGCAAGATCCGCGCGCTTGCGGGCGCCATCATGGTGGTGGCATCAGCCGCAACTCCCGGCGCCATCGGCGTGCTGTTCGATGCCGGAATTAGCCTGGAGGCAATCTGCCTCGGCTTTGCCGCCTACATGACCGCAGCCGCCGCCATCACTTTCGTGCTGCCGAACCCGAGGGCCGCACGGTTGCGGCCCTCGGAAGGGTAAGGCTTACTGGGTTAGGTGCATGCCGTTCCAGGCACCTTGCGCGGCAGCGGCCACGAGAGCGCCGAGATCGGGCTTCTGCTCGAATGCGCCCGTCGCGGAAACGAGACCGCGTGCATTGTCGAGAGAGCCCTGTTCAAGCTCCAGCGCGAGAAAACGGTCGCGCTCGTAAGGACCGGGCAGCCACAGCGAGCCGGTCTTCTGCGTGGAGAAGCCGAAGCGCTCGTAATAGGGCGCATCGCCCACCAGCAGCACCGCCTTGTGGCCCAACCGGCCTGCACGCTTGAGCGCCTCGCGCATGAGCTTGCCGCCGAGACCGAGGCTCTGCACGGACGGATCGATGGCGATGGGGCCGAGCATCAGGGCGGAGCGGTTCGGACCGGCCGAGACATGCCACAGGCGCACCGTGCCGATGATCTCGCCATCGCGGTCGATGACCAGCGACAGGCCGTCGGCCGGCAGCCTGCCCTCGCGCAGGCGCTCGCAGGTCTTCTGGAACCGTGCAGGTCCGAAGCAGGCATCGAGCAACGCCTCGCGCGCGTCGACATCGTGGAAGGTTTCTTCGCGAATCGTGATCATGGCCGTGGCCTCCCAATACGTGGGGTGAGCGACAGCCCTCGCACCGGCTCGCAGCATCGGACGCAAAAGTGGATACCGGTTTTGTGGTTATCCGATGCGTCCTTAAAGCCTTAAGCCGGCCGTCCGGGACAACTTCTTTGAGGTTGGTGCCTGCCCCATTTCGCGGGACAGGCGGGACGTGAGTTAGATCACGTAGGACTTCAGCGGCGGGAAGCCGTTGAACGCGACCGCCGAGTAGGTGGTCGTGTAGGCGCCCGTGCCTTCGATCAGCACCTTGTCGCCGATCTCCAACGAGACAGGGAGCGGATAAGGCTCCTTCTCGTAGAGCACGTCGGCCGAGTCGCAGGTCGGACCGGCGAGCACGCACGGCACCTTGCGGTCGTGGTCGCGCTCGCTGAGGATCGGGTAGCGGATCGACTCGTCCATCGTCTCGGCGAGACCGCCGAACTTGCCGATGTCGAGATAGACCCAACGCACCTCGTCCTCGTCCTGGCTCTTCTTCGAGATCAGGACGACCTCTGCCTCGATCATGCCGGCGTTGCCGACCATGCCGCGACCCGGCTCGATGATCGTCTCCGGGATGCGGTTGCCGAAGTGCTTCGACAGCGCCCGGAAGATCGACTCGCCATAGGCTTCGACCATCGGGACCGTCTTCAGGTACTTCGTCGGGAAACCGCCGCCGAGGTTGACCATCGACAGGTGGATGCCGCGATGCGCGCATTCACGGAAGATCGCGGAAGCCGAACCCAGAGCCTGATCCCAGGCCTCCGTGTTGCGCTGCTGCGAGCCCACGTGGAACGACACGCCGTAAGCCTCGAGGCCCTGACGATAGGCATGCTCCAGCACGTCCACGGCCATCTCGGGCACGCAGCCGAACTTGCGGGAGAGCGGCCACTCGGCGCCGGCGCCATCGCACAGGATGCGGCAGAACACCTTCACGTCAGAGGCCTCAATGCCAGCCGTCTCTGCAGCGCGGGCGATCTTCTCGACCTCGACCTCGCAATCGACCGCATAGAGGCGCACGCCAAGCTCGAGCGCACGAACGATGTCGCGCTCCTTCTTGATCGTGTTGCCGAACGAGATGCGGTCGGGCGTGGCGCCGGCATCCAGCGCAAGCTGGATCTCGACCACGGAGGCCGTGTCGAAGCACGAGCCGAGCTCGGCCAGGAGCTTGAGCACCTGCGGCTCCGGATTCGCCTTCACGGCGTAGAACACACGCGTGTCGGGGAGCGCACGGGCAAACTTCGAGTAGTTGTCGCGCACGACCTCAAGGTCGACGACCACGCACGGGCCATCCTCACGTCGGTTGCGCAGAAATTCACGGATGCGCTGAGTCATGGCGCTCTCCCCACCAAAGGTTCAATGGAGGTCTTGTGGAGCCTCCGGATTGAAATTCAGACGATCAGGGTTTCCTGCCGTCCGGCGTCAGCGAGGGAAGATGGCATCCCGCTTCGTGCGATGGAGACACGACAAGCGCGATGGGCTCTTCACCCGGAGATGCTGCCTTGGATTGGATGGGGATACTCCATCCGCACGCCTGGCAATGATAAACAAGCCTCTTCGGTGTTGACCTTTGGAGGGCCAACGAGACCAAAAAAGCCCGTTCGTCGTTGCTTTAAGTCGCGTCCCCCGTTGAGAACGAGGTGCGCCGGTTTTCGCCTCCGGCTGCCGGTTAGGGGTATCGAGAGCTAGAGCGCTCTCGGGCGGCTGTCCGGCCTCTTGTCCGGATGCCCACCAACCGACACACGACCACAGGCACGTGCGAAATTGGGCAAGCGGGAGATAAGCATATTCGCCCCGGACCACAAGAGTTTTTGACGCCCTCCGGGGAATTTTTTTAACCCTGCTGGGAGCTGTGTCTTGCCCGCATCACCATTCAGCCTCCATTAAGCGGCCGAGCTACACGGATGAGGGGTAAAGCCCCATATCCCGGGCTCCAGAGCCCCGCCTTTTCCAAGACGAGAACCGCTCCACCGCCATGATGAACCTGTCCCGCCGCACTCTCCTGCAAAGCCTGCTCGCAGCCACGGCGCTGTCCGCATCAAGCCAAGCTTCAGCGCAGCAGCAGAATGGAGTGCCGCAGCCCAACCCGTTCCGCTACGAGGATGTGGTGCGCCGGGCGCGGGAGCTGTCGATGGCTCCTTTCGAGGCACCGCCCTCCCAGCTGCCGGAGCCCCTGAACCGGCTCAGCTTCGACGATTACCGCGACATCCGCTTTCGGCCTGACCGGGCCCTGCTCGCCTCGGGCAATGGGCCGTTCCGGATGCAGCTCTTCCATCTCGGCTTCCTCTACCCGCGTCCGGTGACGGTGAACATCATCCGCGACGGCGTGCCGAATCCGGTGCCCTACCAGCGGGAGCTGTTCGATTACGGCCGCAACAAGATCGAGCGGCCCCTCCCCGTCAATCTCGGCTTTGCCGGCTTCCGGCTGCACTACCCGCTCAACGACCCGAAGGTGATGGACGAGCTCATCGCCTTCCTGGGCGCGAGCTATTTCCGCTTCCTCGGAGTCGACCAGAAATACGGGCTCTCGGCCCGGGGGCTTGCGATCAACGTGGAGGGCGGCCAGGCGGAGGAGTTCCCGCATTTCCGCGAGTTCTGGGTCGAGATGCCGAAGCCCAACGACGACCGTGCGGTGATCTTCGCCCTTCTCGACAGCCCGTCGGTCGCCGGAGCCTACCGGTTCGACATCTATCCGTCGAAGGAAACGACGATCGACGTCACGGCCACGCTCTTCCCGCGCCAGCCTCTCACCAATGTGGGCCTGGCTCCCCTCACCTCCATGTATTTCGGAGGCGAGAACGACCGGAAGCCCACTGATGATTTCCGGTTGGAGCTGCACGATTCGGATGGCCTTCTCATCCATTCGGGCGCCGGCGAATGGATCTGGCGCCCCATCCGCAATCCCGCCAAGAAGACGATCTCGTCCTTCAGCGACAACAATCCGCGCGGTTTCGGCCTGATGCAGCGCGACCGGGTGTTCGAGCACTATCAGGATCTGGAGGCGCACTACCACCAGCGGCCTGGCTACTGGGTCGAGCCCGTCGGGCAATGGGGCGAGGGTTGGGTCGAGCTGGTCGAGATTCCGACCGCGGACGAGACCCAGGACAACATCGTCGCCTATTGGCAGCCGAATCGGCCCTACGAGCCGGGTCAGGAGGTCGTGATCTCCTATCGTCTGCGGGCTGCGGCCGCGATCGGCGCCATGCACCCGGGCGGCAAGGCGGTGAACACCTTCCAGACGCCGCCGCGCGCCAGCGGGTCGAACGCGCCGAGCGACCCCCGGCATCGCCGCTTCATCGTCGATTTCGCGGGAGGCAACCTGCCCTATTACCTCAGCGCTCCGGATCAGGTGCAGCTGGTCCCCTCCACGTCCACGGGCCAGATCACCAACACCTTCCTCATGCCCAACCCTCACATCGAAGGCTTCCGCGCCGCTATCGACGTGCGGCTGGAGCCGGGCCAGTCGACGGATTTGCGCGCCTTCCTGCGGGCCGGCAACCGGGCCCTGACCGAGACCTGGACTTACCCCTGGTTCGTGGAGTGATTCCCTCGGTGTCATTCCCGGCCGGAGCGTAGCGGAGGGGAAGGGAATCCATAGTACTGAGCGTGTGAGTGGATCCCCTTCCCTCGCTTCGCTCGCCGGGGATGACAACCACCCTTGCCAAGCACAGCTGAACCGCGCAGAAGCTGTGCCTCGGAAAGCTGGCCGTTGACCTTGCCCAGCGGAAGGTGGGTGCCGATGAACCTGAACGCCTGGATCATGGGAGCGCTTGCAGCCTGCTGGAGCGGGAACGCCCTGGCGCAGCCGCTCACCGAGGTGACCTTCGGCACCAACTGGCTCGCGCAAGGCGAACACGGCGGCTACTACCAGGCGCTCGCCGACGGCACTTACGAGAAGTATGGCTTGAAGGTCACCATCGTGCCGGGCGGCCCGCGCGCTAGCAACCGCATGCTCATGACCGTCGGCAAGCTCGACTTCTATATGGGCGGCAGCATGATCCAGGCCTTCTCGGCGGTGGAGAAGGATATTCCCACCGTCGTGGTGGCGGCCCATTTCCAGAAGGAGCCACAGGTGCTCATGAGCCATCCCGGCCAGGGGCTCGACACCTTCGCGGATCTGAAGACATCCAACGACATCCTGCTCTCCAAGGATGCGGCCGCCACCTTCTTCCAGTGGATGAAGGCCGAGCACGGCTTCAGGGACGAGCAGGTGAAGCCCTATGGCTTCAATCCTGCTCCCTTCATCGCCAACAGGCGAGCGGTGCAGCAGGGCTATGTCACCTCCGAGCCTCTCACCATCGAGAAGGCCGCAGGCTTCAAGCCCAACGTGTTCCTGCTCGCCGATCACGGCTTCAGCACCTATTCCACCACGGTCGAGACGCGCCGCGAGGTGGTGGAGAAGAACCCCGATCTCGTGCAGCGCTTCGTCGATGCCTCGACCATCGGCTGGTACACTTATCTCTATGGTGACAACACGAAAGCCAGGGAGCTCATCAAGCGCGACAACCCGGAGATGAGCGACGAGCTGCTAGTCTATTCCCACGCCAAGATGAAGGAATACGGCATCGTCGATTCCGGCGACGCGCAGACCCTCGGCATCGGCGCCATGACGGATGCGCGCATGAAAGACTTCTTCGACAAGATGGTGAAGGCCGGCCTCTTCAAACCGGATCTCGACTACCGCAAAGCCTATACGCTCCAGTTCGTGAACAAGAGCGTGGGCTTGAGCTTGAGAAAGTAGAGGAGTGCGGCGTCGGCTCACACGGCGCTGCCGCATCTCATGAACGCGCCCACATCCACGCTCGTTTCCCTGCATGGCGTCAGCAAGGTCTTCACTAACGGCGTGACGGCGCTGTCCGGCTTCGGTCTCGATATACGCACGGGCGAGTTCTTGTCGCTCCTCGGCCCCTCCGGCTGCGGAAAATCGACGGTGCTGCGCCTCATCGCCGGACTGGCCGAACCGACCGCAGGGCACGTGACATGGCCGGGCTCCGCTCATGAGGATCACCGCAGCGAGATCGGTTTCGTATTTCAGGAGCCGACCCTGATGCCCTGGGCGAATGTGGCGGATAATGTCTGGCTGCCGCTGCGCCTGCGCGGCCTGTCGCGGCGGGACGCGCAGGAGCGCATCGCCGAGAGTCTCGCCCTCGTCGGCCTGCAGGATTTCGCGAAGGCCTATCCGCGTGAACTCTCTGGCGGCATGAAGATGCGCGTGTCGATCGCGCGCGCGCTCTCCCTGAAGCCGCGCCTGCTGCTGATGGACGAACCCTTCGCGGCCCTCGACGAGATCACGCGCTTCAAACTGAACGACGATCTTCTCAAGCTTCAGAACGAACTGCGTAGCACGATCATGTTCGTGACGCACTCGGTCTATGAGAGCGCCTATCTGTCGAGCCGCATCGCGGTCATGTCCCCGCGTCCCGGACGTATCCTTGCGGAGGTCGCCGGCGAGACGCCAGGGCCACGCACACGAGATTTCCGCACGAGCCCCCGCTATGCGTTCCTGTGCGGAAAAATCTCGCAGATCCTGCTGGAGCAGGATGCGGAGGAGCGCGCCTAATGGCAGCATCCTCCAATCCCTTGAGGCTTGTCCTGCCCCTTCTGATCTTTGCGGCGGCGATCGGAGCCTGGGAAGCCGCCGTGCGCCTGCAAGCCATCCCGCCCTACATCCTGCCGGCTCCGAGCCTCATCGGCACGACCATGGTGGCCGACTGGCCGCTCCTGCAGGCCTCATTACTGACGACCCTGAAGACGACGCTTCTCGGCCTCGCCCTGGCCGTGCTCGGCGGCGTTTTCCTGGGGGTCGTCTTGAGCCTGTCGCGAATCGTGGAATACTCGCTCTATCCGTTCGCGGTCGTGCTGCAGGTCACGCCGGTCATCGCCATCGCGCCGCTGCTCCTGATCTACCTGCCGCAGGACGTGGCGGTTCTCGCCTGCGCCTGGCTCGTTGCCTTCTTTCCGGTCCTCTCGAACACGATGCTTGGCCTCCAATCGGTCGACCGCAACCTGATGGACCTGTTCGCGCTCTACGGCGCGCCTGCATCCCGCAAGCCCTTTGCGCGCCTCCGATCACAGCTCAAGGCCCTGTGGTATCTGCGCTGCCCGGCCGCCCTGCCGGCTTTCCTCGCGGGATTGCGGATCGCCGGCGGGCTCTCGCTCATCGGCGCCGTGGTGGCCGAGATGGCGGCGGGCTCAGCCGGTGCGGGCTCGGGACTGGCCTATCGCATCATCGAGAGCCAGTACCGCCTCAACATCCCGCGGCTCTTTGCGGCTCTCGTTCTTCTCGCGGCTGCCGGAATCGTTCTCTATCTCCTCTTGGCCGGCATCAGCCATCTTCTGCTGCGCCGGTGGCACGAAAGCGCTCTCGGGCACGAGGGGTGAGGCAAGAATTTCCTTAGCCTGTTAATAATGTGCCGGCTTGTCATCGTACCGTCATGAGACGGGGTCATGGTATCAAAGGCAACGCTTCCAGCAGCGAGGAACCATGAATACCGACAACAAGCATCCGAGCATCAAAAGCGTCGGATGGGCTCTGGTTCAAGCCTCGCGCCTGCATCGGAGCCGTACGGGCGACAAGCTCTCCGAGCTCGGCCTCTTCGCCGGCCAGGAGCAGGTGCTGCAGGCGCTGGGCACGTCCGGTCCCATGACCATGGGCGAACTGGCCGCCATCCTGCGAGTGCGGCCGCCGACGGCATCCAAGACCGTGTCGCGCCTGTCCGCCCTCAAGCTGGTGGAGCGCCACACGGAGCCCGGCGACGCCCGGGTCGTGCGCGTAAAGCTCACCAAGGAGGGCAAGCGCAAGGCCGCCGCCATCGACGACCTCTGGAACGAGGTCGAGGGCGAGCTGCTCCAGGGCTTCGACAACAAGGACCGCAAGCGCCTGCGCAAGCTCCTGCGCCGGGCCGCCAAGAACCTTGCCGGGCTCACGGGAGCCGACCAGACCGGCTTCGACACGGATGATGAGGTCGAAGGCCTGGAAGTCAGCGAACCGGAACTCGCGGCAACGGCCTGACAAGACACCAGCCCTGTATGCGGAGCACGAGGGGCGTGCGCTGTGGGTATTCGCATCGGGAAGAAGCTGCAGCTAGCATCTCCCGATGGCCGATATCGTTTCCACGTCCCTCACCAAACCAGTGTCCCAGCGCCGGAACCGCATGATCGGCATCGGCCTCATGTGCGCGGCACTGTTCTGCTTCTCCTGCCTTGATGCCACGGCTAAATGGGTGAACCAATCCGTCGATCCCATGGTGACGGTGTGGGCCCGCTACATGTCGGCGGCCCTGCTCACGTTCATGGTCATCAACCCGCGCACCCAGCCGGGAGCGCTCAGGACCCGCCGCCTCCCCCTCCAACTCCTCCGCTCCTTCCTGCTCCTCGCCTCGACCCTGTGCAATTTCCTCGCCCTGAAATACCTGCAGCTGGTCGAGACCCAGTCCATCATCTTCGCGACGCCTCTGCTCGTGGCGCTGCTGGCAGCCCCCATCCTGGGGGAGCGCATCGGCTGGCAGCGGCTGACCGCCATCGGCGTCGGCTTTGTCGGGATCCTCGTGATCACGCGGCCGGGCCTCGGCACCATGCATCCCGCAGCCCTTCTGTCGCTCGCCGGCTCCGTGGCTTATGCCTTCTACAACATCGTGACCCGGATGCTCGCCTCGAGCGATTCGATTGCCACCACGACGCTGTATTCGAGCGTCGCCGGCATCGTCCTCGTGACGCCCGCCCTGCCCTGGATCTGGTCCACGCCCTCCTCGCCGCTCGTCTGGTTTCTTCTGGCCACAACGGGCTTCTATGGCGCCTTCGGCCATTGGCTCCTCGTTCTCGCCCATGCCCGGGCGCCGGCGGCGATCCTGGCGCCCTTCATCTACAGCCAGATCATCTGGATGCTCGCCCTGGGGTACATCCTGTTCGGCGACTGGCCCGATGCTTGGACCTTCGTCGGGGCTGGAATCGTGATCGCATCGGGGCTCTACTTGCTCTCCCGCGAACGCGCGAAACGAAACCAGCCGGAGACGTCTTCATGAGCGATGCCCGCGTCGATACCCTGCCAGGAATCGGCCCCGTCACGCAGGGCTGGCTGAAGGAGGCTGGCATCCGGACCGAGGGCGAACTCCGCTCCATCGGCGCCGTCGAGGCCTATCGCCGCCTCAAGTTCATGGTGCCCCGCCAGGTCAACCTCAACGCTCTCTATGCCCTGGAGGCGGCCCTGCGCGGTTGCCATTGGCTCGACCTGCCCCAGGATGTGAAGACCTCGCTCCAGCAGCAGGCCAGGACCATGGACGAGGCCCTGCGCCGCGGTGCCGCCGCACGCTGCGCCATCCCCTGACCCAGACAACAACAGGACACCCCATGAGCCGCACCGACATCCTCATGACAGCCCCGATGATGCCGATCGTCATCGAGACGCTGGAGAAAGCCTGCACGCTGCACCGCCTGTGGGAGCAGACCGACCAGGAGGCGTTTCTGAAGGAGGTCGGGCCGCGCATCCGCGGCGTTGCCACCAGCACCCTCTACGGCCGCCTCGAGGCCTCGCTCCTCGACCGGCTGCCGAACGTGGAGATCATCTCAAGCTTCGGCGTGGGCTACGACAACGTGGATGCGGTGGAAGCCGGAAAACGCGGCATCGTGGTCACCAACACGCCAGGCGTGCTCGACGACGAGGTGGCCGACCTCACCCTCGGCCTGCTGCTCGCGACCTTGCGCAAGATCCCGCAGGCCGACCGCTACCTGCGCGAGGGGCAATGGCTGAAAGCCTCCTTTCCGCTCTCCACTACCCTACGTGACCGCAAGGTCGGCATCGTCGGGCTCGGGCGCATCGGCAAGGCCATCGCACGGCGCCTCGCGGGTTTCGATGTGAGCATCGCCTATCACGGGCGCACGCAGCAGGACGACGTGGCTTACGCCTATCACCCGACTGTCGTGGGGCTCGCGGAAGCCTGCGACGTGCTCATCGTCATCACGCCCGGGGGCGCCGCGACCCGCCATCTGATCAATGCGGATGTGCTGAAGGCTCTCGGCCCAAACGGGGTGCTGATCAACGTGGCGCGCGGCACCGTCGTGGACGAGCAGGCGCTGATCGAGGCTCTCAGGTCCGGGACGATTCTGAGCGCAGGCCTCGACGTCTACGAGGATGAGCCGCGCGTGCCGCAGGAACTGATCGACATGGAGCACGTGGTGCTCCTGCCCCACATCGCGTCCGCGTCGGTCCATACCCGCAACGCCATGGGCAAGCTCGTGGCCGACAACATCGTCTCGTGGGTCGAAGGCAAGGGACCGCTGACGCCGGTGCCGGAGACGCCTTACAAGGCACAGGTGGCTTGAGGAGCGCTTGCTCTATCAAGCTATGATTGGGAACAGGGCTCTAGAGAGACTTACGTTCTCCTAAAGCCCTGTACTTGGTCATACCTCGACCAAGTATCATAAAATTCACTGCGATGAGGAGAACGCTGACAAAGCCTTTAACAGCAACATCGGGAGGCATGCCTGGCGATCCCCTTCGTCTGCGATAGCGGCGTCCGCCGCCATATGGCCATGTGAGGAACAGCGGATTGACCAGCATGAGCAGCGGCCAGAATAGAGCGCCGAAAAACCCCATGATGATGGATCCGGCAATGCCCCTTTTCGAGAAGATGTAAGCCGACCAGCTCCCATTGATTCCTGCCGGTACGCCATAGGCGAGAAACAAGAACGCACGCCGTGTGATCAGCTGTCGATCATCCGAGGGCGTATTCCGACTCGTGATCAGCTGCTGCTTGTTCTGGGGCTCTGGAGGCGCCATCGCATTCCTGACCTGTCAATCCAAGGAATACAGTTACATCAATTCAGCGCCTCGTCTAGCGTCCCACATGCGGCGCTAGGTGCTTGCTTCTCAGAGCGCGAACCCACCATCGACCAGATGAATATGCCCGGTCGTGTAGCTGGCCTCGTCCGATGCGAGATACACGGCGAGCGCCGCCACCTCTTCGGCCGTACCGAGCCTGCCCATGGGCTGCCGGTCGACGAAGGCTTGACGCACAACATCCACACTCTGGCCGGTGCTCTCGGCCTGAGCGGCGATTCGCTCGTCGAGCGACGGCGACTGGATCGTGCCCGGGCAGATGGCATTGGCCCGGACGCCGCGCTTGATGAAATCGGCCGCCACGGCCTTGGTGAGGCCGATCACCGCCGCCTTGGTCGTGCCGTAGACATAGCGGTTGGGAATGCCGCGCACCGAGGACGCGCCGGACGCGATGTTGACGATCGAGCCGCGGCCCTTCTCCAGCATGCCCGGCAGCACCGCACGAATCGTGCGGTGCATGGACCTCACGTTCAGATCGAAGGAGAAGTCCCAGTCCTTGTCGGAGCATTCGAGGATCGTGCCGTGATGCACGAACCCCGCCGCATTGACGAGGATGTCGAAGGATCCGGCCTCTGTGACGAGCTGTTCGACCCCTGCGTTCGAGAGCACGTCGAGCCTGCGCTTTTCTGCGCCCTCGAGGCCTTCCAGCTTCGCCACATCGAGATCCGTCGCCCAGAGAGTCGCGCCTTCACGGAGGAAAGCCTCCGCAATGGCGCGTCCGATGCCCTGCCCGGCCGCCGTGACGAGGGCGGTCTTTCCTTGAAGCCTGTTCATGACTGCCCTCGCTGCTGGCTAGTGATTGTCGCGCGGCACGCCGAAGGTCTGCGCAACCTTCTGGTACTTCACGGCGGGCTTCAGGGTCATGCCCTCGGAGAGCTGGTCGACCATGGAGCGCTGGATCTCCTGCCAGGGCGTCTGGCTCGCCGGATAGGCATAGCCGCCCCGGGCTTCGAGATCGGCGCGGCGCTTCTCCAGCTCTTCCGGCGACAGGAGAATGTCGGCGGTGCGCTTGTTGAGATCGATGCGGATGCGGTCGCCCGACTGCAGCAGCGCCAACCCGCCGCCCACGGCAGCCTCCGGCGATGCATTGAGGATCGACGGCGTGCCGGATGTGCCGGACTGGCGGCCATCGCCGATGCAGGGCAGCGAGAGAACACCGCGTTTGATCAGTGCGCCCGGCGGCTGCATGTTCACCACTTCCGCGGCGCCCGGATAGCCCACAGGACCAGCGCCGCGCATGATCAGGATCGTGTGCTCATCGATGTTGAGCGACGCATCGTCGATGCGGTGATGGTAATCCTCCGGGCCGTCGAACACCACGACGCGGCCCTCGAAGGCGTTCGGATCCTTCGGGTTGTTGAGATAACGCTCCTGGAATTCCGGGCTGATCACGCTCGTCTTCATGATCGCGGAATCGAACAGCGTGCCCTTCAGGTTCAGGAAGCCTGCCTTCTCCTTCAACGGATTGTCGTAGGAGCGGATCACGTCGTGGTCCCAGGTGTGCTTGCCGCGGCAGTTCTCGCCGATGGTGGTGCCGGTGCAGGTGATCGCATCCTCGTGGATCTTGCCCGCGCCGATCAGCTCCGCGAGCACGGCCGGCAAGCCGCCCGCGCGATAATACTCTTCGCCGAGATATTCGCCCGCAGGCTGCACGTTCACGAGCAGCGGGATCTCGAAACCGATGCGCTCCCAATCGTCGCAATCGAGCGGGACGCCGATATGCTTGGCGATCGCATTGATGTGGACCGGCGCATTGGTGGAGCCGCCGATGGCCGCATTGGCCACGATGGCGTTCTCGAACGCCTCGCGGGTCATGATGTCGGAGGGCTTCAGGTCTTCCCACACCATGTCGACGATGCGGCGGCCCGTCTCATAGGCCATCTGACCGCGTTCACGGTAAGGCGCAGGCACCGCCGCCGAACCCGGCAGGGACATGCCGAGCGCCTCGGCCAATGCATTCATCGTCGAGGCCGTGCCCATGGTGTTGCAATGGCCGACGGATGGCGCCGACGAGCCGACGATGTCGATGAACTGCTGGTAATCGATGTCGCCTGCCGCATGACGCTCGCGCGCCTTCCACACGATGGTGCCGGAGCCGGTGCGCTCACCCTGGTGCCAGCCGTTCAGCATTGGCCCGACATTGAGCGAGATCGCAGGAATGTTCACCGTCGCCGCTGCCATCAGGCAAGCCGGCATGGTCTTGTCGCAGCCGGTGAGCAGGACGACGCCGTCAAGCGGATAGCCGTAGAGCACCTCGACGAGGGAGAGATAGGCGAGGTTTCGGTCGAGGCAGGCGGTCGGGCGCTTGCCGGTCTCCTGAATCGGATGGCACGGGAACTCGAAGGCGACGCCGCCGGCCGCCGTGATGCCGTCGCGCACGCGCTTGGCGAGATCCAGGTGGTGCCGGTTGCAGGGCGACAGATCAGACCCGGTCTGTGCGATGCCGATGATCGGCTTCTTGCCCTGCAGCTCCTTGCCCGTGAGGCCGAAGTTCAGGTAGCGCTCCAGATACAGCGCGGTCATGCCCGGATTGTCCGGATTGTCGAACCAGAGCCGTGAGCGAAGCTGATCGGGAGTACGACGGTGAGGCCTCTCAGCCATTCTTGATGTCCTTTTGGATCGGTGACCGAATTGACGGGTATTTGATCCGGAGCGGCGGCCGAGATCAACCATCCCTTTGACAAAAGTCGTCCTCGCCTCACGAGAAACTTCCCGTCAAGCCTTTCCGAGGAGGTCCCGCATCCTCTTCTGGCAGGCGACGACTTGTTATGCTATTGCAAGTCTCAATGGCTTCGCGTTTGGAGCCCCCTACTCCGCTCCATGAAAAAACGATGCTTCGACTTGCCCTCCTCCTGATCATCTCGGCCAAGCTTGCCGGTCCGGCCTATGCCGACGACTGTCCCAACGCCCAGACGGCGAAGCTCGGCTTTATCCTGGAGCGCCAGGGCACGAGAGCCGAAGTTCGGCCTTCGTCAGATAATTTTGTCCACGTGGTGAATTCCTATCCCGGCGGGAAGACACAGAATGTGATCTACTACCGGGGCTTCTTCCCCATAAGCCGCTTTGATGACACGGCCCGCAGCATCAACATTCCCGTGTCCGACATACGCACGGTCTTTCCGCTTGAGCTGAAAGCCCGCCGTGCCCTCACCTATGCGCCGGCTCAGCCCGACAAGGTGGGGGCCCTGATTTCGCTCGAGCTGACGGTCACAGGCCAGGAGCAGATGCAGCTCGGCACCTGCTCTTACAATGTGCTGATCGTTCGCAACCGCTACCTCAACGCAACAGGCAAGGTCACGTCCGAGCACACGGATCTCTACTCGCCTGAGCTCGGCTTCATTCTGGCCAAGCGCTATGACGAAAGAGGCGGAGCACAGAGCACCATGAAGTACCAGAGCATCAAGCCCTTGGGGAAAACCGCGCCGCTATAGGCGCCTCAGCTCAGCGCGCCTGCCGTGTTGTCGATCTGGGATCTCACAACCGAATCGAGATCGAGCGCCTCGGCCAGCTGGTTCAGGAACTCGCGCTCCTGGATCGTGTCGGGATCGATGGCGATTCTGGCGGCCGAGTACACCTGAGCGGCCTTTTCCGGATCATTCACATTGGCGGCAAGCTCGTCCACGTCGGCGGGAGAGGCCATCTCGGTATCGAGCCAACGGGTGGCATCCGGATCGATGCCTGCCTCCATCAGTCCCTTGGTGATTCGCGACCGCTCCGCATCGTCGATCTGCCCGTCGGCCGCCGCAGCCGCCACCATGGTGCGCAGGAAGAGGAGCGCATCATCCTCGGTCTGCGACACCGGATGGAAGCGCGAGGTTTCCGGCACGCTGAGGGCCGACTCCGCGACCCCTTCGTCCGGCTGGGATGCAGGCGTCTCCACCGCAGCAGCCTGTACTCCGCCCATGGTCGGGATGGCCGTGGCACCTGCCCCGCCGGCGATGCCTTTGACCGATTGCTGGTTCTGATAGGCCTTGTAGGCTAGGCCGCCGATCACCGCGAGACCACCGAGCTTGACCAGATTGCCCGTCAGCTTGCTCTTCTTGCGCCCCCTGAACAGGAGACCGGCCAAGCCGACGAGAGCCGTCTGGGTCAGGCCCGGATGCTGGGTGGCGAAATCCTTGGCCTTCTGCAGGAGCTGATCGGGCGACTGACCGGTGACCTGGGTTACGCTCCTCTCGACCTGCTGCCGCACGCCTCCTTGAGCCGGTTGCCCCGGATTCTGCTGATCGGGGCGGCCGATGGCTCCGATGAATGCATCCAACAGTTTCCGGTAATCGACCATGCGGCCCTCCTGCGATCATTGAACCAAGCCAAGAACAACGGGAGCGCCGCCGAATGGTTCAGGTTCTCCAAAGAGCAAGGGTACGCAGCAACGCCCGTCACCTTCAGGCGGGCTTCGGCACAATGGCTGTTCGAGCCTTGAGGATCTGGGACACGACGACCGGAGCCGCCATGGCAAGGCCGATCAGGGTTGTTTCCGGATCGGGAGCAATAATGGGCAGAGCCGCCAGGCCGATGAGCCAGCGCTCCCAGGTCCGCATCACAGTGAGCCCAAAACCGGCAAAGGCTGCCGACAGGAACATGATGCCGATGACGGCGCCGCCTGTGACGAAGAAGAAACCGGGCCACGTGAACTCGGGCGTGACGATCAGCATGGCGGGACCGTAGACGAAGACGAACGGCACCAGCACCTTGCCGAGCCCGAGGCGGAAAGCCGTGTTGCCGGTCTTGAACGGATCGGCCCCCGCCATGCTGGCACCCGCATAGGCCGCCAGCGCCACCGGAGGCGTGATGTCGGCGAGCACCCCGTAATAGAACACGAAGAAATGCGCCACGAGCGGCTGGACGCCGAGAAGACCGAGCGCCGGCGCCGCGACCGTCACCATGATGATGTAGTTCGCCGTCGTCGGCACGCCGCAGCCCAGCAGGATGCAGACGATGGCCGTCATCAGCAGGGTGAAGAACAGCGTCATGGCGTTCAGGTCGGCAAGGCCAGCCGGCACCAGATCCATGAACCCTTGCGCCAATTGAGCCGCAAACGACGTGACGATGAAGGAGATCTTGAAGCCTACCCCCGTGAGCGTGACGATGCCGACGATGATGCCGACCGTGGCCGCGGCCGCGCCCACGCCGATGGCGTATTTCGCCCCCACCACGAAGGCGTCGATCAGGTCGAACACCACCGCCTTGCCGGCTTCGCTCCTGAGATAGGTATAGACGAGGAGCGCCAGCACGAACGCGAGCACCAGTCCCACGAAGATGAGCTGCGTGAGCACGCCTAGGGCGATGCCTGCAATGACGGCAGCGAGGAAGCCAAGGGTGATAGCTGGCACCCGCGAGGCGCCGACGACGAGGCAGGCGGTGATGCCCCAGAAGGCCGCGAGATAAGGCGTAAATCCGGAGAACAGCACGATCAGCAGAACCGCCAGCGGCATGATCGTCTGCCATCCCTCACGGATGACCTTGGCAGCGTTCGGCAGTTCCTCCGCCGGCAAGCCCTTCAGGCCGGCGCGCTTGGCCTCGAGATGGACCTGCATGAACACACCGAAGAAATGCATGCACGCCGGCACGATCGCGGCCAGGATCACGGTCTGGTAGGAAACGTTGAGGAACTCGACCATCAGGAACGCGGCCGCGCCCATGATCGGCGGCGTGATCTGACCGCCGGTGGAAGCCGCCGATTCGACGGCCGCCGCGAAATGGCGCTGGTAGCCAACCCGGATCATGGCCGGGATCGTCAGCGAACCCACCGTCACGGTGTTGGCGATGGAGGAGCCGGAGATCATCCCGAACAGGGCGGAGCCGAAGATCGAGACCTTCGCGGGCCCGCCCGCAAAGCGTCCCGCGACAACGGTGGCGAGATCGATGAACAGCTTGCCCAGCCCCACCCGCGTCGCCAGCACACCGAAGAGCACATAGTGGAAGACGTAAGTGGCAACAACTCCCAGGGCGATGCCATAGATGCCCTGGCTCGTCAGGTAGAGGTGGTTGACGATGTTGGACCACGACGCGCCGGGATGCTGCAGAATGCCCGGCATGGACGGCCCGAAATACGCATAGAGCATCACGAAGATCGAGATGACCGGCAGCGGCCAGCCGACCGAGCGGCGCGTTGCCTCCAGCAGCACGACAATCAGGATCGTGCCCATGACCACGTCGGTCGTTGACGGATTGCCGACGCGGAACGCCAGCTCGTTGAAAATCCATGGAACGTAGAGGCTGGCGACGGCTGCCGCGATGGTGAGCCCCCAATCGACAAGGGAAATGCTGCCCGGCCGCCACCAGTTCGACGGGGCGATCCGCTCATAATCCTTCTTCGAGGCCGAGAAGACGAGGAAGATCAGGCCGAGCACAAAGGCCATGTGGATGCCGCGATGGGTCGCCTCGCGCAGCAATCCGAAGCCCGCCGTGTAGTAGTGGAAGAACGAGAGGGCGAGAAGCAGGCCCGCGACAAGCCATGCGGTCCCCGTCGGCAAGGGCCTGAAGCGCATCTCTGGATCGAACTTCTCCTCGAGGCTGCGGCTCTCGATGATCATGTCGGCGGGGGTGGCGGTCATGGCATTCTCGCAGGGAAAAAACAAAGCGCCTCCCGCGGCGGCTGTCGCGGGAGGCTGGAAATTAGGCTGTCGTCGGTCAGCTCTTGAGGAGACCGGCTTCCTTGTAGAAGCGCTCTGCGCCCGGATGCACCGGGATGCCGGCGCCGGCGAGCGCGCTTTCCTTGCGGATCAGCTTGCCCTTGGCATGTCCGGCATCCAGCGCGCCGCGGGTCTTGTCGCTCCACAGGCCTTTCACAACATCGTAGACAACAGCCTCCGGGACTTTCGCCGAAGTGATCCACTGGGCCCCCACCGCGAGCGTCTTGACCGCGCCGACATCCTTGTAGGTGCCGCCCGGGATCTCGTCGGCTGCGAAGAAGCTGTACTGCTTGCGGATCGCGTCAGCCTCGGCTCCCGACAATGGCACGATCTCAACGCCTCCGCCCGTCGCGGCGAGTTCCGTGATGGCGCTCGTGGGATAGCCGCCGACGAAGAAGAAAGCGTCGAGGCCACCGTCGCGCATGCGCTCCGCTGCCTGGTTGGGCTTCAGGAAGTCGGCCTTCACGTCCGTCTCCTTCAATCCCCAGCCGGAGAGGATGATCCGGGCGTCGACCAGCGTGCCCGAGCCCGGCTCGTCGAGGGAGACGCGCTTGCCCTTGAGATCGGCCACGGATTTGATGTTGGCGGACTTCGCCGCCACGAGGTGAATGCTTTCAGGATACAGATTGGCAAGAAGTCGGAGATCCTCCATCTTGCCTTTGCCTTCGAACAGGCCCGTTCCGCTATAGGCCCAATAGGCCACATCAGCCTGACTGAAGCCGGATTCGAGAGCCCCCGAGGCGATGGAGTTCACATTGGCCACTGAGCCATTGGAAGCCTGGGCCGTCAGGACGAGGCGAGGCGGATTGGATATGGCATTGGCGATTAGCCCGCCGACCGGGTAGTACGTACCGGCCGTCCCACCCGTGCCAATACGGAAGAAAGCCGGTGCCTGGGCGAAAGCGCTCCGGCCCAGAGCCACTGCAGCACCCAGTCCGAGGCCCGTCTTGGCCAAGTCGCGGCGTGTCATTGTCATGAACATGTACTCCCCTCGTGAAGGATAGACCGTTTCTGATACGGCTCTGCCCCACTCTAGCGGGAATTCTGTCTTCGTCTACGGCTCTGGTGGGGGCCGTTTTCCCTGTTTCTGATTGACTGGTGCTCGACAAGCAAAAACCCCTGGCGCTTGGTGCGTCCAGGGGTTTTGTGTGTTGGTTGCGGGGACAGGATTTGAACCTGTGACCTTCAGGTTATGAGCCTGACGAGCTACCGGGCTGCTCCACCCCGCGTCAATGATGGCCTTCAAAGCAGGCTTTGAAGGCGAACTCTGCAGCTGCAAGCGGTCGCTTACAAATGCAAACGCGGCGCCCTTGATGAAGAAGCGCCGCGAGATGCGTTGAGATTGTAAAGAGGCTTGTTTGTGTTTGTCCTTGGCAGGCCCGGCAATGACCTACTCTCCCGGGTCTTGAGACACAGTACCATCGGCGCTGAGGAGTTTAACGGCCGAGTTCGAGATGGGATCGGGTTCTTTAGCTCCTCGCTCAAATCACCGGACCGGCGAAGGACAAACAGCAGGCAAGGGGGCCAGGGGCCCCACCCGGAACTTTGCAGCTCCAAGGTCAAAGGTCTTTCTTGTCAAAGTTGGCGCCCCCCGGAACCGTCAGGTTCCGCAAGGCCGACCGGCCGCCGCCGATCATTCGGCGAACAGCCAAGGGAACGGACGTTCCCGCCGGCGTCTGAGGCCAACTTAAAAATGATCACGGACAGTGATCATGAGAGCAATCAAGCCAATCGAGCGATTAGTACCAGTCAGCTCAACGCGTCAC
>NZ_JACXAB010000012.1 GCF_014699075.1 Microvirga sp.
TGGTGCCGCTGGCCAAGGGCATCGAGATCGATCCGTCCCTGATCCGCGTTCCGGGCGAAGCCATCCGAGGCTACCGTGGCGCCAAGGCGGTCGACCTCGCCATCGTCAGCCGCGCCCCCGTTCCGCTGGACGGCGCGCCCACCAGCGAATTCGTGGTGTTCCGCGGCGGCGAGGGCCTGCGCGACCAGGTGGCGATCGTCGTCGGCAAGCCGGACCTGTCGAAGCCCGTTTCCGTGCGGCTGCACTCGGCCTGCCTCACGGGCGATCTCTTCGGCAGCCTCAAATGCGATTGTGGCGACCAGCTGCGCAATACGGTGCGCTTCATGGCCGAAGACGAGGGCGGGATCCTGCTCTATCTCGACCAGGAGGGGCGCGGGAACGGCATCAGCAACAAGATCCGCGCCTACAAGCTCCAGTCGCAGGGCTACGACACCTATGATGCCGATGAGGTGCTGGGCTTCGAGGCGGATCAGCGCCGCTTCGATTTCGCGGCCGTGATGCTGAAGGAGCTCGGCGTCGGCAAGGTCCGCCTGATGACCAATAATCCCGAGAAGATCGCAGCCCTCAGCCAGGCCGGGCTGGAGGTGATCTCCGATCACCGGGTGCTGGGCCGCCCTACGGCGGAGAACGTGAGCTATCTCGCCGCCAAGCGGGATCGGGCCGGGCACTATATCGATCTCGAGGGCATGCTCGCCTGCTCGAGCAAGGATTGAGACGCCCACTCAGCGGACAAGCCGTTTGACTGGTTGCAGGGCCTGAAGGTTCCTGTGGATTTTGCGCGCCATTCGTCCGGCAACTGCCGCGCAAGTCTCTGCAATCATTGCCTTCCAAATCCTGAAAAGCTCCGGTCTTGCAGCTTAAATGAGCTACGTATAGTATACTATACGTAGCTCATGAATCTGTGGAGACATCAACGCATGCTGCGTCAATTATCGCTTGTCCTGACCATTGCCGGGGGCCTGACGAGTGCCGCCCACGCCCACGGGATCTGGACAGCCCAACGCCACGGCGACATCGCCATCGTCTATGGTCACGGCGCCGGAGATGATGCCTACAAGCCGGAGAAAGTGAAAAGCGCCGTCTCGTATCTCGCCTCGGGCGAGAAGCGGGACAGCAAGGTCCTGCATCAAGTCAAGAACGCCCTGGTCGAACCCGCAGAGGATGCGGTCGCCCTGACGGTGATTCTCGACAACGGCATCTGGACGAAAGGTCCCGACGACAAGTCGGCCAACCGGCCGAAAAGCCAGGTGCCGGGAGCGCAGTCGGCGAGCCACTCGATCAAGATCAACACAACGATCCTGAAAAGCGGTGCTTCACTGAAACCGACCGGGCAGGGCCTCGAGATCGTGGCACTGGCCGATCCGATGACCCTGAAGATGGGAGACGATCTTCCCGTTCAGGTCTTTGCCGACGGCGAGCCGCTCGCGGGCGTTCCGCTCTACGTCGACTACGTGAACGACGGGCATGCCCAGAGCAACAAGACCGATGCGGAAGGGAAGGTGACGCTCTTCGTGCGCAATGATGGACTCAACGTGATCGGCGTCTCGCATGCAAAGAAGACGCCCGGCAACGCGGAGATCGATCAGGTGAGTTATTTCGCGACTCTGTCCTTCATTCTGCCGCACGGCGAGGATTGATCGGGGCAGAGTCAACTAGGTGAGAAACGGCTGGCCTCTCGCGGGAGAGGCCAGCCTTTTTGTTTAGCGCGCCGGCATGCCGGTCTCGACGATCTTTGCCCACAGCGAGACGCCGTAGGGGCTCGCCTCGTCGTTGAAGTCGTAGGCCGGGTGGTGGACGCCGGCCGTGTCGCCGTTGCCGAGGAAGATGTAGGCGCCCGGGCGCTGCTCCAGCATGTAGGAGAAATCCTCCGCGCCCATGAGCGGCGGCACGGTGGTGTCCACCGCGTTCTCGCCGGCAACCGCACGGGCGACGTTCGCCATGAACTCGGTCTTGTCGGGATCGTTCATGGTGACCGGATAGCCGCGGTCGTACTCGACCTCCGCTTTCGCCCCGAAGGCCGCGCACACGTTCTCGACGATGGCGCGGATGCGGGTCTCGGCGAGGTCGCGCACCTCCGGCGAGAGGGTGCGCACGGTGCCGAGCAGCATGGCGGTCTGCGGGATCACGTTGAAGGCCTCGCCCGCCTTCACGGTGCAGACGGACACCACAACGGATTCGAGCGGATCGGTGTTGCGGGACGCGATGGTCTGCAGGGCCGTGATCACATGCGCCGAGATCACCACCGGGTCGATGCAGTCATGCGGGCGCGCCGCGTGGCCGCCCTTGCCCTCGATGGTGATGGTGAAGCGATCGGCGGCCGCCATCATGGCGCCGGCCCGGATGGCGAACTGGCCCACGGGAATGCCCGGCATGTTGTGCATGCCATAGACCTCCTGCACGCCGAAGCGCTCCATGAGGCCGTCCTTCACCATCTCGTTGCCGCCGCCGCCGCCTTCCTCCGCGGGCTGGAAGATCACCACGGCGGTGCCGTCGAAGTTGCGCGTCTCGGCCAGGTACTTGGCGGCGCCCAGCAGCATGGCGGTGTGGCCATCATGGCCGCAGGCATGCATCTTGCCCGGCACCTTGGAGGTGTGCGGAACGTTCGTCGCTTCCTCGATGGGAAGCGCATCCATGTCGGCACGAAGGCCGATCACACGGCCTGAGTTGTTCGTGCGGCCCTTGATCACGCCGACGACGCCGGTCCGTCCGAGGCCCGTGACGACCTCGTCGCATCCGAAGCTCTTCAGCTTGTCGGCCACGATGCCGGCGGTGCGGTGAACGTCGAACAGGAGTTCCGGGTTTTCGTGGAAGTCGCGGCGCCAGGTGGTGATTTCATCGGCGAGATCGGCGACGCGGTTGATGATCGGCATGAGGGATCCTCGAGCAGGGAAGCAGGAACCCTCAGCCAAGCAGAGGCAGGGGCCTTCCGTCAACCGTTACGGCATGGCCTGCTGCAGGATGTCAGAACTTCTTGCGCAGGATGGCCTTGGGGCGGGTGGTGCGGAACTGCCCCCGCTCGATGGCCACAAAGATCAGAACGAGCACCACGAGCGCGGCGAACCACCAGACCTGCGTGGTGCCGATGCCGAGGCAGCCCAGGGCATAGGCACAGGCAAAGGCCGCCATGATGCCGGGCGCAACGGTGGCGCGGTGGCTCTGGACTCCCACCACGGCCCGGTAAAGCAGCAGGCTTGCCGCGACCGCTCCCACGAGGCCAAGCTCGTACCAGATCTCGAACAGCAGGGTGGAGGGGGCGTTCCGGGGAACCAAGCCGAAATACCGGCCGCGCAGGGCGGTTTCCAACCCGTGCCCTGTGAGCAGCCGCAGCGGCTCGTTGAGCACGACCTGGCGCCAGACCTCGAGGCTCGCCGTCACCGGTGCTCGCGCGCCGAAGAGGGCTGCTGCAAAGGGCTTGAGGAGAAAGGGCAGGAGCGGGGCGAGCAGCAGGAGGCCTGCCATCATCAACCCGACCAATCGCGGGCCGAGTCTGGGACTGGCCGCCGTCAGGACGAACACGACGGCGCCGGCGGCAAGACCGTAGAGGGGCAGTCCCTCCCGAGTGAGGAGGGCTGCCACCGCGACCGCCAGGGCCAGCGCGACGGCCTCCAGGTTTCTCCCGCGGGAGTGGAGCCAGGCAAGCGCCGGCCAGACCAGCAGGGCCAGCATGAGCATGCCGCGCTCGAGGCTCAGGCCCTCCGGGTCGAAGCGGCTGCTGCCCCGGAGCGCCAGGGGAATGCTGATCACGGCCGCCAAGCCCACGCCCACGGGCAGGAGATAGAGATTGGCCGCACGCATCCGTTCTGGCACGGCCAGATAGCCGCCCAGCCCCATGAGAATCATGCCCGCGATGTTGAAAAGACGTTCCGACCCCTCGGGCAGGAACGGCGTCCAGACCAGGGACAGCCCAGCCCAGAACAGCAGGACGAGCCCGGCAATCCCTCCGGTGGAGGTCGCGAGCGCCAGCATCTTCTCCCGGGCATGCCTTGCGCTGCCGTCCAGCACCGAGGCGAGAACCAGGAGAATCACCGCGAGCGGCGCCATCACCACCAGGGCGCGCCGCGTGAACAGGGCCGCCAGGGGAACGGCGAAAAACAGGATCGCGAAGCCGAGGCGCCGCAGCATGGCGGCGGCGTCGGCGGAAGGGTTGGCCGTCTGGGAAACGGGGCGGACCATGCGGTGGGCTATCGACCTTGGGACGTTCAGGGACCGGGAGCCTAATGGACGAAGTCGCCAAAAGCTGTAGGTGTCGTGCAACACATCCTGTTCCTTTGTGTCCCCTTCCGGAGTTCGCGACCTCCATGTCATCGAGCGCCAAGACCACCGGCAAGCACCTCCTCCTGGTCGGCGGCGGGCACGCTCATGTTCTGGTGCTGGAAGCCTTTGCCCGCAATCCTGAGCCGGGCCTGACCATCACCCTCGTCAGCAAAGATCGCCTGACACCCTATTCGGGCATGCTGCCGGGGCATTTGGCCGGAACCTACACAAGGGACGAGATCCACATCGATCTGGAGCGGCTCGCCCGTGCCGCCGGCGCCGGACTGATTCTGGATGACGCTGTCGGGTTCGACAGGGCTGCGCGGCGCGTGCGGCTGAAAGGTGGCAAGGCGCTCGCCTACGACATCCTCTCGGTCGATATCGGCATCACGCCGGATCTGTCGGGGATTGCCGGAGCGCAGGAGCATGCGCTCGCGGTCAAACCCATCGGCAGCCTGCTGCAAAAATGGGACCGGCTTGTGGAGAGCGCCGTCGCGCCGAACGGACCGCGCCGATTCGCCATCGTCGGCGGAGGGGCTGCCGGGATCTGCCTCGCCTTTGCGGTCCAGGCTTTCTTCACGGCGCAGGTGAGCGTTCCCATTGAGGTGTCGCTGATCGGCTCATCCGAGGCGCCGGGCATCCATGCCGGCATGCGCAGACGCATCGCGCAGGCACTCAAGCGCCGCCGGATTGCGGTTCATGCCGAGGATGCAGCTGTGCGCATTGATCAGAATGGCGTGACTCTCGCGAGCGGCCGGTTCGTGCCGGCCGATGCCGTGCTGGTCTCAACCCATGCCGCGCCGCCGCCGGTGCTCGCCGCGACGGACTGGGCCAAGGACGAGAGCGGTTTTCTGGCCACAGGTCCCACGCTCCAGATCCTGAATGATGAAACCGCTTTCGCCGCCGGCGACTGCGCGACAATGATCGCGCATCCGCGCCCCAAGGCCGGCGTCTTCGCCGTGCGGCAGGGGCCTGTGCTGGCGCGCAACCTGAGACGGGCCCTTCGGGGCGAGCCACTTGAGAACTACATTCCGCAGCGCGATCACCTGCTGCTGATTGCAACGGGCGACGGCCGCGCCATCGGCGGTCGCGGCCGGTTTCTCGCCTTCGAGGGCCGCCTCGCGTGGCGGCTGAAGGATGTCATCGACCGGCGCTTCATGCGCCGGTTCGAGCTTTAGCTCTTCTGCCCGCGGATGAAGTTGATGATGCCGCTGTAGTCGTCGCCCTCGTGCCCGGACGCATTGAAGAGGGAAAAGAGCTGCGTGGCTTCCGCGCCGAGCGGTGTCGACGCGCCCGAGGTCAGAGCCGCCTCCTGTGAGAGCTTCAGGTCCTTGAGCATGAGGGCCGCTGCGAAACCCGGCTTGTAGCCGTTATTGGCCGCCGATGTGGGGACCAGATCCGGCACGGGGCAGTGGTTCATCAGCGCCCAGCACTGGCCCGAGGAGGTAGAGGCCACGTCGAAGAGCGCCTGATGCGAGAGCCCAAGCTTTTCGGCCAGCACGAAAGCTTCCGACACGCCGATCATCGAGATGCCGAGGATCATGTTGTTGCAGATCTTCGCCGCCTGACCGGCGCCCGCCTCGCCGCAATGCACGACGCGTCGGCCCATCTTTGACAGGATCGGCTCGGCCCGGTCGAAGGCTTGCCTGGCGCCGCCCGTCATGAAGGTGAGCGTTGCGCCCTTCGCGCCGCCGACGCCGCCGGAAACCGGCGCATCGAGGCTCATCAGGTTACGCGCCTGCTCACCGGCCATCCCATGCGCCTTGCGGGCGCTCTCCACATCGACCGTGGAGCAGTCGATGATCAGCGCACCCTCCTTCACGGATGGCAGAATATCGGTCCAGACCGAGAGCACGTGCTTGCCGGCCGGCAGCATGGTGACGACGATCTCGGCATTCTGCACCGCATCAAGTGTGGAGGAAGCGATGTTCACGCCGTCGCTCTTCGCCTGATCGCAGGAGGCGGGCGACAGGTCGAAGCCGGTGACCCTGTGCCCGGCCTTGACGAGATTGGCCGCCATGGGGCCGCCCATGTTGCCGAGGCCGATGAACGCGATGCTGGTCATGATAATCCTCCCGTGTTGTCGTGTGACGCTTCTACCCATCAGAGGCGTCCCGTTATCTTGCTCAAGATATTATGCGCGCCGCGCCACCCACAGGGCCCCCGCGAGCGAAAAGCCGTAGAACCACAGCATCAGCGATCCAAACACCTTGTCGAGGGCGGGGTCGAGCCGCGGGAAGAACACCGCGAAATGCGAGCCGACGGCGGCCATGATCAGCATGCCCGGAACGGCGACGAGCGCCATGGCCTGCACCGCCGCTTTCCTGGGGGCCTGCAGGATGCGGTGCATGAGCAGCCCCAGCATCAGCCCGAGTGTGGCGCCTGCCGTGAAGTTGAGCTGGAACGGCCGACGTCCGTCGAGGAAGAACCACGGACCTGCAAAGTGGAACAGCGCGAAGATCGCAGCACTGATGCCGAAGCCGAGACCAATCGATCTGAAGGCGATGCTCATCATGCCCCAAGCCTCATCCTGAGGTGCCGCTGAAAGCGGCGTCTCGAAGGAGGCTCCAGTGAGCACTGGAGACGCCCTGATCCTTCGAGACGGACCTGACGGTCCTCCTCAGGATGAGGGCTAGTGGGGAGAGCGTGCTTCTCAAGGTCACCGATTCCCGCGCCCCACCAGATCGCGCGCCACGATCAGGCGCATGATCTCGTTGGTGCCCTCCAGGATCTGGTGCACGCGCAGATCGCGCACGATCTTCTCCACGCCGTAATCGGCGAGATAACCGTAACCGCCATGGAGCTGCAGGGCATCGTTCGCCACCTGGAAGCCCACATCGGTGGCCATGCGCTTGGCCATGGCGCAGAGCTTGGTGGCGTCGAGCGCCTTGGCATCCAGCGCCGAGGCCGCGCGCCACAGGAAGGTGCGCGCCGCTTCGAGTTCGGTGGCCATGTCGGCGAGCTTGAACTGCAGCGCCTGGAAATCCGCAATGCGCTTGCCGAAAGCCTTGCGGTCGCCCGTATAGGCGAGCGCCTTGTCGAGGGCTGACTGCGCGCCGCCCAGTGAGCACGCGCCGATGTTGATGCGCCCGCCGTCGAGGCCCGACATCGCGATCTTGAAGCCCTGGCCTTCGTCGGAGAGCCGGTTGGCCACGGGCACGCGCACATCCTCGAAGATCACCGCGGCGGTGGGCTGCGCGTTCCAGCCCATCTTCTTCTCCTGCGCGCCGAAAGACACGCCGGGCATATCCTTCTCGATCACGAGGGTCGAGATGCCGGAGGGGCCTTCCTCGCCGGTGCGCACCATTGTCACGTAGATGTCCGAGGTGCCGGCGCCGGAGATGAACTGCTTCACGCCGTTGACCACATAATGGTCGCCGTCGCGCACGGCTTTCGTTTTCAGCGCCGCCGCATCCGAGCCCGAGCCCGGCTCGGTCAGGCAATAGCTCGCGATCAGCTCCATGGTAGCCAGGCGCGGGATATAGCGCTGGCGCTGCTCCTCGTTGCCATAGCGGTCGATCATCCAGGCGGCCATGTTGTGGATCGACAGATACGCCGACACCGCCGGGCAGCCCGTGGCGAGCGCCTCGAAGATCAGTGCCGCGTCGAGCCGCGTCATGCCCGATCCGCCCACATCGTCGCGGGTGTAGATCGCCGCCATGCCCAAGGCTGCCGCCTCACGCATCACATCCACGGGAAAATGCTTCTTCTCGTCCCATTCGAGGGCATGGGGCGCGAGGTTGTCCGCCGCGAAGGCCAGCGCCATGTCGCGGACGGCGATTTGATCGTCGGTGAGGGAAAACTGGGTCATAGCCTCAATCGTCATACCGGAGGGGTTTTGGGCAACCATGACTTTCGATCTAGGGCGTCTCCAGCCAAAGAGGATGCCATGGATAGGCTCTCATAGGCGACATGGTCCATGCCGGATCCTGCCCCATCTGAAACTCAGTTCCATTTGACCGATTGGGCAGGGGAGATAGGAGCCGATGCTGCAGGATCGAATCATTCAGGCTGTTTCCTCTGCTCTCCTGGACCATGAGGAACTGCGGGCATTGTTCCTTGTCGGCAGCTTCGGCAAGGGCACCGCAGATGCATACAGCGACATCGATTTCCTGGCCGTGATCGAGGAGAGCAAGAAGGCAGAGTTCCCGTCGATCTGGCGAAAAACCCTGGAAAGCATCTCCCCTGTCGTCTTCTGGAATCAGAGGCCGCTCGGCGGCATCCTGATCAATGCCGTCACGGCGGATTGGGTGCGCTGCGACCTTGCCATTCCTGCGGACAACAGGCTCAATCACAGGTCGAAAGACACTGTCCGGGTTTTGATCGACCGGGATGGTCTGTACGAGACATTGCCGTCGCACCTTGCCTACAAGGGCCCTAATACGGGTCGGGTCACTTATCTCATCAACGAGTTCATCCGCGTCCTGGGCCTGCTCAGCGTCGGCATGGGGCGCGGCGAGTATTTTCTGGGGACGGTCGGAGCAGGCCTGCTCCGGGATCATTTGTCGAGCCTCCTGGTGGAGGAGACGGGGATTCCCGATCCGGGCGGCGCCCTCCACCTGAGCCGCCTGCTTTCCGCCGATCAGATGCAGGTTCTCCTGAGCCTTCCGTTCCCGAAGCCTGAACGCAGGTCAATCATCGAAGCCCATCTTGCGACCGCCCGCGCATTCATGCCGAGGGCGCGGGCCATGGCGAAAAAGCTCGACATTCCCTGGCCGCAGCCCTTCGAGGACGCGACCCTCCGGAACCTGCAGCGACAGTTCGGTGAAGAGTTCGACGTGAGCTGGTAGCGCTCAGATTGTCTGGACTTGGAGCACGAACGAAAGCCGCCGCTCTCAGGTTGAGAGCGGCGGCAATGGGTTCTGCGAGTAAGCTTTCAGGCTGCTTTACTTCATCGTCGGAATGGAGAACTCCGCGCCTTCCTTGATGCCGGAGGGCCAGCGGGACGTGACGGTCTTCGTCTTGGTGTAGAAGCGGACCGCGTCCGGGCCGTGCTGGTTGAGGTCGCCGAAGCCGGAGGCCTTCCAGCCGCCGAAGGTGTAGTAGGCGAGCGGCACAGGGATCGGCACGTTGATGCCGACCATGCCCACGTTGACGCGCGAGGCGAAGTCGCGGGCGGCGTCGCCGTCGCGGGTATAGATCGCGACGCCGTTGCCGTATTCGTGGTCGGAGGGCAGGCGCAGGGCATCTTCGTAGTCCTTGGCGCGCACCACCGAGAGCACGGGGCCAAAAATCTCTTCCTTGTAGATGCGCATATCGGTGGTCACCTCGTCGAAGAGGCAGCCGCCCATGTAGAAGCCGTTCTCGTAGCCCTGCATCTTGAAGTCGCGGCCGTCGACCACAAGCTTGGCGCCTTCCTGCACGCCGATGTCCACATAGGAGCGCACCTTCTCCATGTGCGCCCGGGTGATCATCGGGCCGAAATCGGCCGACGGATCGGTGGAGGAGCCGACCTTCAGGCTTTCCACGCGCGGGATCAGCTTATCCATGAGCGCGTCGGCGGTGGCGCGGCCCACCGGCACCGCCACCGAGATCGCCATGCAGCGCTCGCCCGCCGAGCCGTAGCCGGCGCCGATGAGCGCGTCCGCCGCCTGGTCGAGATCGGCGTCGGGCATGATGATCATGTGGTTCTTCGCGCCGCCGAAGCACTGGGCGCGCTTGCCGTTGGCGGTGGCGCGGGAATAGACGTATTGCGCGATCGGCGAGGAGCCGACGAAGCCCACGGCCTTGATGTCGGGATCGTCGAGGATCGCGTCCACCACTTCTTTGTCGCCATTGACCACGTTGAGGATGCCGGCCGGAAGGCCCGCCTCCATCATGAGCTCGGCGAGGCGCATGGGCACGCCCGGATCGCGCTCGGAGGGTTTCAGGATGAAGGCGTTGCCGCAGGCGATGGCAGGCGACAGCTTCCACAGCGGGATCATGGCCGGGAAGTTGAACGGCGTGATGCCGGCCACCACGCCCAGCGGCTGGCGGATCGAATACATGTCGATGCCGGGGCCGGCGCCTTCCGTGAACTCGCCCTTGAGCAGGTGCGGGATGCCGGTGCAGAACTCCGCCACCTCGACGCCGCGCTGGATGTCGCCCTTGGCGTCCACGATGGTCTTGCCGTGCTCGCGGGCGAGCATCTCGGCCAGCGGATCCATCTCCTTGGCGATGAGTTCCAGGAACTTCATCATCACGCGGGCGCGGCGCTGCGGGTTGGTGGCGGCCCAGGCCGGCTGCGCAGCCTTGGCGTTCTCCACCGCCTGGCGCAGCTCGTCCTTGGACGCGAGCGCGACCCGGCCGATGGTCTCGCCGGTCATGGGCTGGAAGAATTCGGTGGTGCGGCCCGATTTGCCGGCAACCTGCTTGCCGCCGATGAAGTGTCCGACCTCGCGCATGGCGTCTCTCCTCCTGATGAGTATTTTTCGTGCCCTTCTTCTATCATTGTTGAAATCGCACGACTATGGGTGAAGCTGAGGCACCGTTGTGCGAAAACGCCAATATGGTGGGGCGGACATGAGCGCATTCGATTGGGACGATCTCCGCTTCTTCCTGGCCGTCGCCCGCGCCGGGCGGCTCACGGCCGCCGCCCGGCAGCTGGAGGCGGACCACACCACCGTGTCGCGCCGCATCTCGGCGCTCGAAGCCTCGCTCAAGGCCAAGCTGTTCGAGCGCAGCCCTCAAGGCTACACCCTCACAGAGCCCGGCGAGCGGCTGCTCGGTCATGCGGAGGCCATGGAGACCCAGGCGCTGTCCGTGGCGAGCGAACTGGGAGGCGCGGATCTCGCGCTCACGGGCACCGTGCGCATCGGCGCGCCGGACGGGATCGGCACCTATTTCCTCGCCCCAGAACTCGGGGCGCTGGCCGAGCGGCACCCAGGGCTCACTCTCCAGCTCGTGGCGCTCCCCCGCACCTTCTCCCTGTCCAAGCGCGAGGCCGACATCGCCGTGACCCTGGAACAGCCCACGGAAGGGCGTCTCGTGTCGCGCAAGCTCACGGATTACCGGCTCCGGCTCTATGCCTCGCAGGACTATCTCGCCCGTCACGGGCCGATCACAGAGTTGGCGGACCTTTCGGGCAAGACCCTCGTGACCTATGTGGCGGACCTGCTCTACAGCCCGGTGCTCGACTATTTCTCAGGGATCGAGAAACACACCTCCCGCCGTTTCGAGTGCGCCAGCGTGGTGGCGCAGGCCGAGGCCGTACGGGCGGGGATCGGCATCGGCATCCTGCACGATTACGCCGTGCGGTCCTTCCCGGAACTCGAGGTGGTGCTGCCCGAGGTCTCCTATCTTCGCACCTACTGGCTCGTGACCCATGCGGATGTCCGGAACCTCCGACGCGTGGAGGAGGTCTATTCCTTCATCCTGAGCCGCGTGAGGGCGAACCGGGGGCTGTTTGTCTGAGGCTTTGCTCTTCACGCGGGCGCCCTGAGGGACTAAGTCAAATCCAAACGAACCCCACGGAGATCCCGATGTCCTCCAAGCTCGACCAATTGCGCGCCATGACGGTCGTCGTCGCCGATACGGGCGACCTCGATGCGGTGCGCCGCCTGAAGCCCCAGGACTGCACCACCAACCCGACCCTGCTCCTGAAGGCGGTGGAGACCCCGGCCTATGGCCACATCATCGACGAGGCCCTGGCCTGGGGCCGCGCCCAAGGCGGCTCACGGGAGGGCGTGATCGAGGCGATCTGCGACCGGCTCGCCGTAGCTTTCGGCGCCGAGCTCGCCGGCATCGTGCCGGGCCGGGTTTCGACGGAGGTGGACGCGGACCTCTCCTTCGACACGGAGGCGACGCTTGCCAAGGCGCGGGCCATCATCAAGGCTTATGAGGCGCTTGGCATCGGGCGCGAGCGCATCCTCATCAAGATTGCCGCGACTTGGGAAGGCATCCGCGCGGCGGAAGTGCTCCAGAAGGAAGGCATCGACTGCAACCTCACGCTCCTGTTCAGCCAGGTGCAGGCCCAGGCCTGCGCGGAAGCCGGCGTGTTCCTGATCTCGCCCTTCGTCGGCCGCATCCTCGACTGGCACGTGAAGGCAGGCGGCGGACCCTATACCGGTGAAACCGATCCGGGCGTGCTCTCCGTGCGCAAGATCTATGCGTCGTACAAGGCGCAAGGGATCAAGACCGTGGTGATGGGCGCGTCCTTCCGCAACATCGGCGAAATCGAAGCGCTCGCGGGCTGCGACCGCCTCACCATCTCGCCCGCGCTGCTCGACGAGCTGGCCGGCTCGCAAGGCGAGCTGCCGCGCAAGCTCTCGGCCGATAACGTGGAAAAGATCGCGCCGCTGCCGCGCACGGACGAGAAGAGCTTCCGCTTCGCCATGAACGAAGATGCCATGGCGTCCGAAAAGCTCTCCGAGGGCATCCGCTCCTTCGTCAAGGACCTGCGTTCGCTGCGCAGCCTCGTGGCGCAGCGCCTGGATGAGGCGAAGGCGGCTTAAATCTGCACAACACTGTCATTCCGGGGCCGCGCAACGGAGCCCGGAATCCATAACCGCTAACGGAACAGAAAAGGCGCTGTGTGATCTGCAGCGCCTTTTTCTTGAGATGTCGTGTTTATGGATTCCGGGCTCGGCCTATGGCCGCCCCGGAATGACAGTGGAGGGTTACTTCTTCTCCGCCAACGCCTTTTCGCGGATCGCGGACAGCGACATGCTCGGCGTGATCGCTTCCGGGTCGAGGATGCAGTGCAGGATCGCGGGCTTGCTGGAGGTGAGCGCGCGCTGGAGGGCCGCGGCGAAGTCCTCGGTCAGCTCGACGCGCTCGCCATAGCCGCCGAAGGCGCGGGCGTAGGCGGCGAAGTCCGGGTTCTGCAGCATGGTGGCCGAGACGCGGCCGGGATATTCGCGCTCCTGGTGCATGCGGATCGTGCCGTACATGCCGTTGTCGAGCAGGATCACCAGAATCGGCAGGTCGTACTGCACGGCGGTGGCGAATTCCTGCCCGTTCATGAGGAAGTCACCGTCGCCGGCGAACACCACCACGGGGCTGTCGGGCCGCAGGCGCTTGGCGCCGACCGCTGCCGGCACCCCATAGCCCATGGAGCCGGAGGTGGGGGCGAGCTGCGTGCCGTATTCACGGAACGGCCAGAAGCGGTGCACCCAGGTGGCGAAGTTGCCGGCACCATTGCAGAAGATCGTGTCAGTCGGCATCACCTCGCGCAGGTGCCGCATCACCTGGCCCATCTGCAGGGCGCCGGGATGCTTGATCTCGCTCGGATCGCTCCAGGCCAGATAGCTTTCATGCGCCGCCTTCGTTCCTTCGCTCCAGGGCAGCGAAGCCGGTGGATGCACGGCCTCCAGCGCTGCCGTGAAGGCGTTGGGTGAAGCGTTGATGGCAAGATGCGGCGCGTAGACACGGCCGAGTTCGCTCGAATCGGGATGGATGTGCACCAAGGTCTGCTTCGGCGCCGGAATGTCGAGCAGCGTATAGGCCTGACTCGGAATCTCGGAGAGGCGCCCGCCAACGAGCAGGACGAGGTCGGCCTCCTTGATGCGCGCGAGCAGCTTCGGATTCACGCCGAGCCCGAGATCGCCGATATAGGAGGCGTGGTCGGCGGGAAACAGCATCTGGCGGCGGAACGTGCAGGCGACCGGCAGCTCGAAGCGCTCGGCGAAACGCACGAAGCGCTGCACGGCGTCTTCCGACCAGCGGCTGCCGCCGAGCAGCGCGATCGGCTTCTTCGCGCCGTGCAGGAGCTTCTGCAATTCGGCCATCTGGGCGGGACCGGGATGGGTCTCGATGACCTGATAGCGCGGCGCGTCGGCCACAGCGGCCATCTCGGTGAGCACGTCTTCCGGCAGCGCGATCACAACGGGGCCGGGACGGCCCGAGGTGGCCACGTGGAAGGCGCGGGAGACGATCTCGGGAAAGCGCGCCGGATCGTCCACTTCCGTGGCCCATTTGGCCAGTGGCCCGAAGGCGGCGCGGTAGTCGAGCTCCTGGAACGCCTCGCGCTCGCGCATGCCGCGCTCGATCTGGCCGACGAACAGGATCATCGGGGTGGAGTCCTGCTTGGCGATGTGGATGCCCGGTGAGGCGTTGGTCGCGCCGGGACCGCGGGTGACGAAGCAGATGCCGGGGCGGCCGGTGAGCTTGCCGTAGGCCTCCGCCATCATAGCTGCGCCGCCTTCCTGGCGGCAGACCGTGATATCGATGTTCGCGTCATGCAGCGCGTCGAGTGCCGCGAGATAGCTCTCGCCCGGAACGCAGAAGATGTGATCGACGCCGTGAAGGGTCAGCTGATCGACAAGAATCTGGCCGCCGGTGCGGGAGGGCGCTGTCATGAATGGCTCACGATGTAAGGGTGGGTCTGAATAGAAAAACGGAGGGCATTTCTGCCCTCCGCGGTGTGGTTCAAAACGATCAGGCGTCCACGTCGAACTTCACGCCCTGGGCGAGGGGAAGCGTGTTGCCGTAATTGACCGTGTTGGTGGCGCGGCGCATGTACGCCTTCCACGAATCCGAGCCGGATTCACGTCCGCCGCCCGTCTCCTTCTCGCCGCCGAAGGCTCCGCCGATCTCGGCGCCCGAGGGGCCGATATTCACGTTGGCGATGCCGCAATCGGAGCCCGTGGCCGAGATGAAGGCCTCGGCCTCGCGCATGTTGAGCGTGAAGATCGAGGAGGAGAGGCCGGCGCCGACCGCGTTGTGGAGCGCGATCACCTCGTCGAAGTCGGAGTAGCGCATCACGTAGAGGATCGGCGCGAAGGTCTCGCGCGTCACCGGGCCGGTCTGGCCAGGCATCTCCACGAGGGCGGGACGGGCATAGATGCCGTCGCCCGCCACATCCGTGTAGCGTCCGCCGCCATGCACCTTGCCGCCGGCCGCGCGGGCTTCATCCAGCGCGCGCTCCATGCCGTCGAAAGCAGCCTGGTCGATCAGCGGGCCCACAAGCGTGCCGGTCTCGCGCGGATCGCCGATCTTCACGCTGCCATAAACCTTGGCGAGACGTGGCACGAGGCTGTCATAGACGCTCTCGTGCACGAAGAGGCGGCGCAGGGTCGTGCAGCGCTGGCCGGCCGTGCCCATGGCGGCAAACGCGATGCCGCGCAGCGCAAGGTCGAGGTCGGCCGAGGGAGCGACGATCGCGGCGTTGTTGCCGCCGAGCTCCAGGATGGCGCGGGCAAAGCGCTGGGCCAACTTCGGGCCGACCTGACGGCCCATGGCGGTGGAGCCGGTGGCGGAGAGGATCGGCACACGGGTGTCTTCCACGAGGATCTCGCCGACCTCGCGGCCACCGAGCAGCACCTCGCACAGGCCTTCCGGCACGCCGCCGAAGCGCTTGGCTGCGCGCTCCACGATGGCCTGCGTGGCCAGCGCCGTGAGCAGGGTCTTCTCGGACGGCTTCCACACCACGCTGTCGCCGCACACGAGCGCGAGCGCCGCGTTCCACGACCACACGGCCACGGGGAAGTTGAAGGCGGAGATCACGCCGCAGACGCCGAGCGGATGCCAGGTTTCCATCATGCGGTGATCGGCGCGCTCGGTGGCGATGGTGAGCCCGTAGAGCTGGCGCGAGAGGCCGACGGCGAAATCGCAGATGTCGATCATCTCCTGCACCTCGCCGAGGCCCTCGGAGACGATCTTCCCGGCTTCCAGGGTCACGAGGCGGCCGAGGTCGTCCTTGGTGGCGCGCAGCTCCTCGCCGAGCAGGCGGATGAACTCGCCGCGCCGGGGCGCCGGAATCTTGCGCCAGGCCTTGAAGGCGGCGTCGGCCCGGCCGATGGCGGCCTTGGCCTCCTCCGGCGTGGTCTCGCGCACATGGGCGATCACCTCGCCGGTGATCGGGGAGCGGGCCGGGCGGCCACTGGGCGCGAAGGAGCTGTCCGGCACGCCGAGGCGCGCGAGAATGGCGCGGGCCTCGTCCGCCACGGAGGCAGGCGCGGAGGATACGGGTTTCAGGCTCGCGGTCATGGTTTATCTCCCTCGATGCGGGCTTAGGGCTCAGCATAAGGCCCCGGCCATCGCTTGGTCTTGGAACGAAACGACGGCGGCTGTCAGGCCACCGTCTTAAAGCATTTTCGGATAAGCAGGGAACTGCTTTTCCCGAATAGGGTCATGCGGTTTGGTCAAGAAGCTGGACTGGCTCCCATCCGGAATGCGGCGGGAGCCAGTCCTAATCGTCACGCGACCGCGTCGAGGCGGATGTTCTTCACCGCCGGTTCGTGGCTCTCGTCGAGGCGCTCGCCCGCATAGACGCGGCCGAAGCGGTTGGCCAGGAAGGTGTCGAGGCCGATCTCCTCCTGGCGCACGAAACCCTGTTTCGGCAGCTTGCCCGCGACCAGAAGGTCGAGCATGGCGCAGATGCCGGCAGCCGTCGTCACCTGGATGGCGGTGCGCTGGGTGTCGGCGACCTTCTGGCCGTAAATGCTGCGGGCATAGGTTTCCTGCACGTAGCGTCCGCCGCGCTCGCCCGTGACGGTCACGAACACGATGACCATGTCCTGCATGGTGGCCGGCACGGCGTTCTCCAGGATGTCCTTGAGAACCTCGCGGCGGTTGCGCAGGCCCAGGTCGTTGAGCAGCACCCGCATCAGGCCGCAATGGCCCGGATAGCGGATGGTCTTGTAGTTCAGGTTGCGCACCTTGCCTTCCAGCGTCTCGCACAGGGTGCCGAGGCCCCCGGAGGTGTTGAAGGCCTCGTAGCGCGTGCCGTCGAGGGAGAACTCCTCAAGCTCCTCCATGGCCGGAACCTCGCGCAGGCGGCCGTCGACCACGGCTTCGCAGCGCTCGATATACTCGTTGATGACGCCGTCCGTGCTCCAGGTGAGGTTGTAGGACAGGGCGTTCGACGGATATTGCGGCAGGGCGCCGACGCGCAGGCGCACCGTGTCGAGCTTGTCGAAGTGGCTCGCGATGTCATGCGCCACGATGGAGATGAAGCCGGGAGCGAGGCCGCATTGCGGGATGAAGGCCGTCGAGGCGCCCTCCGCCAACTCCTTCACCATCCGGGTGGTGGCCACGTCCTCGGTGAGGTCGAAATAGTTCACGTCGGCCAGGCGCGCAGCCTGCGCCACATGGCCGGTCAGGTGATAGGGGGCGGCGCTCAGCACGGCGTAATGGCCCTTGAGGGCGTTCTGCAGGGCGACTGCGTCACCGAAATCGAGCTGGACCGTCTGCACGCCATCCTTGACGACCGCTTCGAGGGCCTCAGGCGAGGCATCCGCGACGGTCACGCGGTAATCGCCGGTCTCGTGGAGCATGTCGACAATGGTGGAGCCGATCTTGCCGGCGCCAATGACGAGAATCGAGTGCATTCAAACCTCCCTGTGATGGGAGCAGAAAAAGGCAGAGCGCTGCAAAGCGCCATAGACAAGCTGACGAAAAGCCGAGTAGCTTTCGGCGAAATGCCGTTATGACTGGTCATAGTGATGCTGGATGCCACCGATCGTGCCCTGATTGCCCTCCTGCGGGAGAATGCCCGCATCGGCCATGCGGAGGCGGCGCGGCGCCTCAATCTCTCCCGCACGACCGTGCAGGCGCGGGTGGAGAGCCTGGAACGTCGTGGGGTGATCACCGGCTATACCCTGCGCCTGGCCGAGGAGGTCACCAGCCGCATGGTGCGGGCGCAGGTCACCATCGTGGTCGCCCCCAAGGCCTCGGGCGGGGTCGTGTCGGCGCTCCAGCGCATGCCTGAATTGCGCGCGCTTCACTCGGTTGCGGGTGTTTTCGATCTCTTGGCGGTGGTAGAGGCTCAGGACGTTCCCTCCCTCGACGCCGCCATCGACAGGATCGGCGCGGTCGAAGGCGTCGAGCGCACCCAGTCCTCCATCATCCTCTCAACGAAGTTCGAACGATGACCCCAGCCACCTCCCTGTCAGCCGATGTCGTGATCGTCGGCGGCGCCGTCATGGGCTCTTCCGCGGCCTATCACCTGCTCGCCGATTTCGGCTTCAAGGGACGCGTCATCGTGGTCGAGAAGGACCCGACCTATCAGCTCTCGGCCTCGGCACTCTCGGCGGCCTCGATCCGCCAGCAATATTCGAGCGCGGTGAACATCCGCATCTCGCTTTACGGCATCCAGTTCCTGCGCAGCATCGGCGATCATCTGGCCGTCGATGGCGACCGGCCGGAGATCGGGTTGCGGGAAGGGGGCTATCTTTATTGCGCGTCGGACGCGGGCGAACAGGTTCTGCGCGAGAACCAAGCGCTGCAGGCGTCCGAGGGCGCGGACATCCTGTTCCTGCAGCCGGACGAGCTGAAAAGCCGCTTCCCCTGGCTCAATGTCGAGGATCTGGCTGCCGGCACCTGGGGCCGCTCGGGGGAGGGCTGGTTCGACGGCTGGGGGCTGCTCCAGGCCTTCCGCAAGAAGGCCCGCTCGCTCGGCGCGGAATATGTGAAGGGCGAGGTGGCCGAGATCGAGCGGGACGGCGGCACTGTTGCGGCGGTGCGTCTCAAGGACGGCACGCGGATCGCCTGCGGCGCGCTGGTCAACTGCGCGGGCTCCGGTGGGCGGGCGATTGCCGCCATGGCGGGCCTCGACATTCCGGTCCAAGCCAAGCGCCGCTACGTGTTCACCTTCGCCTGCAAGGAGCCGGTGGAGAACTGTCCGCTGCTCATCGACACGTCGGGCGCCTATGTGCGTCCGGAAGGCGAGGGGCACTTCATCTGTGGCGCGTCGCCGGAGGCGGACATGGATCAAGATTGGTCCGACGACGATCCTGCAAGCCAGGAGATCGACCACACGTTCTTCGAGGAGTTCATCTGGCCGTCGCTCGCCCACCGCGTGCCGGCCTTCGAGGCGATCAGGCCCGGCCGTGCCTGGTCAGGCCCCTACGACATGTGCCTGCTCGATCACAACGCCATCATCGGCCAGGCGGGCGAGCCGAAAAATTTCTACCTGTGCAACGGCTTCTCAGGCCACGGCCTGCAGCAGGCGCCGGCGGTCGGACGGGGCTTGGCCGAACTCATCGTGCACGGCGGCTACCGCACGCTCGACCTGTCGGAACTGGGCTACGAGCGCGTGCTCGCCAACCGGCCGCTGCTGGAGCGGAATGTGATCTAGAGGCCTGTCTCGTCGGAGGTGCTGTAGGCCCAGATCCGGCCGCCGCGGTTCATGTGGCGCTGCATCAAACCCGGCTGGTCGGCGGAGGGACGCGTATCGACGGCAAGCTCGTTGACGCCCTCCCGGTCGGCCCGTTCGTCGCTGCGGCGGGAGCCGGTGCCAACCGTCGTGCTTGAGCCCTGGTTGGTCTGGGCAAACTCGTCCGTTCTCAGGTCCGTGGTTCCGAGATCGTCCGCGCCTTCCGCCATCAGGCCCATGCCGGGCAGGGTGCTGGTGGTGGTCATGCCGCCACCGGAGCCGCCGGTGATGCCGGCACCGAGCGGCGCGCCCACATCAGCGCCGGCTTGGTCGGAGCCGTTTGAGGAGAGCCATTCCCGGCTGCTGCCGTCGAGATCGACCGGGTCGAACATCTCCAGCACTCGTACCGCCTCCTCGGCATTGTCCCGGTCGACCTGGGCGGCGATCAGGGTATGGTCCCGGTGAAGGCCCTGCTCGAAGAGGCGCTTGTCGGCATCCGGCAGGTTCAGGTCGTGCAGGGCTTCCATGGAATCGTCGCGGGCGGAGAGGCTGCGGAAGCCCGAGATCGATGATATCTCGCGGGCATCCTGGTTGCCGACGGCGACGATCCTGTTCTGAGCGATCCCCATCTCGAGCAGGGACTGGAGAGCCTGACGAGCCTGGGCGGGATCCCTGAACAGGGCTGTGATCATCTGTGGCATGGATCTTTTCCGTTGGGTTACTCCCTCAACGAAGAGGTGCTTCAGCCTGTTCCCGCGATTGGCCATTAAGCCTTTTGTATGAAAGGGCTTCCATTTTGAAGCCGGCTATGATTGTCATGGTTTCGTCACAGAACCGTCATCCGGGCTTAACGCCAGGATGGTGAACGACAAGAACGTCCCAGACGGGATGATACGGGAGAGATTAGAATGATGAAGAAGTCGCTCCTCGGCGCCCTGGCCCTCGGCCTCGCGACGAGCACCTCCGCCTTCGCCCAGACGGAGCTTCAGTGGTGGCACGCCATGACCGGCGCCAACAACGACGTCGTGAACAAGCTGGCGGAAGAGTTCAACGCTTCCCAGAAGGACTACAAGGTCGTCGTCAGCTATAAGGGCCAGTACGCCGATACCCTGAACGCCGGCATTGCCGCGTTCCGTGCGGGCAACGCTCCCCACATCCTGCAGGTGTTCGAAGTCGGAACGGCGACCATGATGGGCGCCCGCGGCGCGATCAAGCCGGTCCAGGAGATGATGAAGGAAGCGGGCGAGAAGTTCGATCCGCAGGCCTACCTCCCGGCTATCACCGGCTACTATTCCACGGCTAAGGGCGAGATGCTCTCCATGCCGTTCAACTCCTCCTCGATGGTCATGTGGATCAACAAGGACGAGCTGAAGAAGGCAGGCGTCGCCGAGATCCCGAAGACCTGGCCTCAGGTGTTCGATGCCGCCAAGAAGCTCAAGGCTGCCGGCCACGACACCTGCGGCTTCTCGAATGCCTGGGCGTCCTGGGCGAATGTCGAGCAGTTCTCGGCCTGGCACAACATCCCGATGGCCACCAAGGCCAACGGCCTCGACGGCTTCGACACGGAGATGAAGTTCAACTCTCCGCAGCATGTGAAGCACCTGCAGAACCTCGTGGATATGCAGAAGGACAAGACCTACGATTATTCGGGCCGCGACTCGAAGTCCGAGGGCCGCTTCACCTCCGGCGAATGCGCGATCTTCCTCACCTCCTCGGGCTTCTACGGCAACGTGAAGGCCAACGCGAAGTTCGACTGGGCCAATGCGCCGATGCCGTACTACCCGGACATCCAGGGCGCTCCGCAGAACTCCATCATCGGCGGCGCATCCCTGTGGGTCATGGGCGGCAAGAAGGCTGACGAGTACAAGGGCGTGGCCAAGTTCTTCACCTTCCTGTCCGACACGGACCGTCAGGCGAAGCTGCACCAGGAATCGGGCTATCTCCCGATCACCAAGGCGGCCTACGAGAAGACCAAGGCTTCGGGCTTCTACGAGAAGAACCCCGCTCTCCAGACGGCCCTGATCGAGCTCACCAACAAGGAGCCGACCGAGAACTCCCGCGGTCTGCGCTTCGGCAACATGGTGCAGATCCGCGACGTGATCTCCGAGGAGATCGAGGCTGCTCTCGCCGGTCAGAAGCCCGCCAAGGACGCTCTCGATACGGCCGTGACCCGCTCCAACCAGATCCTGCGTCAGTTCGAGCGCACCGTTCGCTAAGCTGACCTGATACTCGCCACGAACTCATCCCGGGGAGCTTGAAGACGCTTCCCGGGATGATCTTATAGATCACCCTCGCAGACCGGTTGATGCCGTCATCTGCCCATCACCGGACCGACGTTACAGCGATGGAAAAACGAGCTCACATTTCAGGTTGGACGCTGCCGCTCCTGCTGATCCTTCCGCAGATGGCGATCACCGTCATCTTCTTCTACTGGCCGGCCTCCCAGGCCATCTGGCAGTCCTTCCTGCGGGAAGACGCCTTCGGCCTCGCGTCCGAATTCGTCGGCTTCGAGAATTACGTCTCGCTGTTCGAGCAGCCCGAGTATTACCGGGCGATGGTCACGACCGCGATCTTCTCGTCGCTCGTCGCCTTCTTCTCGCTTGCCTGCGCGCTGCTGCTGGCCACCCAGGCAGACAAGAACATTCGCGGCGGGCAAGCCTTCAAGACTTTTCTGATTTGGCCCTATGCGGTGGCTCCCGCCATCGCGGGCGTGCTGTGGCTCTTCATGTTCCATCCGACGCTCGGCACGCTCTCGAAGCCGATCAAGGCGATCGGCATCGACTGGAACCCGATGCTGAATGCCAACCATGCCATGACGCTCCTGGTCCTCTCGGCCACCTGGAAGCAGATCAGCTACAACTTCCTGTTCTTCCTGGCGGGCCTGCAGGCGATCCCGAAGAGCGTGATCGAGGCGGCGGCCATCGACGGCGCCGGCCCCCTGCGCCGCTTCTGGACCGTGATCTTCCCGCTTCTGTCGCCCACCACGTTCTTCCTGCTCGTGGTCAACATCGTCTACGTGTTCTTCGACACGTTCGGCATCATCGATGCCGTGACGGGCGGCGGCCCTGCCGGGCAGACCACGACCCTTGTCTACAAGGTTTATGCGGACGGCCGTCTCGGCGGCGATCTCGGCGGCTCGGCCGCCCAGTCGGTGATCCTGATGATCATCGTGATCGCGCTCACTGCCATCCAGTTCCGTTATGTCGAGCGCAAGGTGCAGTACTGATGGTCGAGAATCGTCCCTTCGCCCAATTCATGGCTTACCTGACGCTCGCGCTTGGCGTCGTCATCGTGGCCTTCCCGGTCTATCTGGCCGTCATGGCGTCCACCTTCGACACCGCGACCATCATCAACGGCAACATGCCGCTGGTGCCCGGTGACCAGGCGGCTGAGAACTACAACCGAACGCTGCTCTACGGCGGCATGCATGCGCGCCAGCCCGTCGGCGGCATGATGTTCAACTCGATGATCATGGCGCTGGGGATCGCGATCGGAAAGATCCTGATCTCGATCCTCTCGGCCTTTGCGGTGGTGTATTTCAAGTTCCCGTTCCGCAAGACCGCGTTCTGGATCATCTTCATCACGCTGATGCTCCCGGTCGAGGTGCGCATCTACCCGACCTACAAGATCGTCGCGGATCTGGGGCTGCTCGACACCTATACGGGTCTGGTCATGCCGCTCATCGCGTCCGCCACCGGCACGCTGCTGTTCCGGCAGTTCTTCATGACGATCCCGGACGAACTGCTCGAGGCCTCGAAGATCGACGGAGCAGGCGCGTTCCGCTTCTTCAAGGACACGCTGCTTCCGCTCTCCATGACGACGATTGCGGCGCTCTTCGTGATCCAGTTCATCTACGGCTGGAACCAGTATCTCTGGCCGCTGCTGATCACCACCAAGAGCTCAATGCAGACCATCGTCATCGGCATCAAGATGATGATCACCACCACGGATGCCTTGACCGAGTGGAATGTTGCGATGACCACCGCGGTGCTCGCCATGCTGCCGCCGGTGCTCGTGGTGATCTTCATGCAGAGGCTCTTCGTGAAGGGTCTCGTCGAAACGGAGAAGTGACGCGCCGATGCGCCCGGCCCTCGCGGTTCAACAACCGTGAGGGCTCCTTCTCGAAAGCTTGAACGAATTTCGCCCGCCTCCTTGAGCGGAACGGGCAACGGTTAAAAGGAAGAGTACGATGGCAGGGGTGACGCTGGATACGGTCAGGAAGATCTACGCGGGCAATGTGGAGGCCGTGAAGGGCGTGTCGCTCGGCATCGAGGACGGCTCCTTCTGCGTGCTCGTCGGCCCGTCGGGCTGCGGCAAGTCCACGCTGCTGCGCATGATCGCCGGCCTCGAGACGATCTCGGGCGGCGAGGTGAAGATCGGCGACCGGGTCGTCAACCAGGTCGAGCCCGCCGACCGCGACATCGCCATGGTGTTCCAGAACTACGCGCTCTACCCGCACATGAGCGTGTACGACAACATGGCCTATGGCCTGCGCAACCGCGGCACGCCCAAGGACGAAATCGACAAGCGCGTGAAGGAAGCGGCCCGCATCCTCGCCATCGAGTCTTTCCTCGCCCGCAAGCCGCGCCAGCTCTCGGGCGGTCAGCGCCAGCGCGTGGCCATGGGCCGCGCCATCGTGCGCAAGCCCCAGGTGTTCCTGTTCGACGAGCCGCTCTCCAACCTCGACGCCAAGCTGCGCGTGCAGATGCGCGTGGAGATCAAGCGCCTGCAGCGCGCGCTCGGCGTGACCTCGATCTACGTCACGCACGATCAGGTGGAGGCGATGACGCTGTCCGACAAGCTGGTGGTAATGTCCGGCGGCCAGATCGAGCAGGTCGGCACGCCGTCCGAGGTCTATCGCCGTCCCGAGACCCGGTTCGTCGCTACCTTCATCGGCTCGCCGCCCATGAACATCCTGCCCGGGACCGTGGAAGGCCCCGGCCGCGTCTCCGTCGGCGGCCAGTCCATCGCCGTCACCGACATGCGCGATGGCCTCACGCCCGGCTCCGCCATCGAGGTGGGCCTGCGGCCCGAGGACGTGCAGGCGGGCGGCACCGGTGCGAGCTCGCTCTCCATGGATGTGGACTTTGTCGAGGAACTCGGCGCCACCCAACTTTTCCACGGCAAGGTGGCCGGCGCCGAATTCATCGTGCAGGCCTCCACCGGCCAGCTTCCTGCCGACACCCGCCAGCTCACGCTCGCGGTCGATCCCGGAAACGTCCACCTCTTCGACCCGCAGACCACGAAGCGGCTTGGTCGGGTGTAATCCTGATCGGCGCAGAGCCTGGTTTCAAAGCGTCCCAAGGCCCTGGAGCGATCCGGGGCCTTTTTTGTTGCTCTCTCCCGATCCTGAAACCCCTCCACGTCATCCCCGGACTTGTTCCGGGGATCCACGTCTGTGCTGTCCGCGTCACAAGTCTCATCCTGAGGAGGTCACGCAGTGACCGTCTCGAAGGATCATCCAGTGTTCTCTGGAGCCTCCTTCGAGACGCAGACTGCGTCTGCTCCTCAGGATGAGGACAGAGAGAAGCGCGATGGCTCGAAGACGTGGATGGTCGGGACAAGCCCGGCCATGACGGCGAGAGCATGTTCTCACTTTGTTCTTGACAGTCTCGCTAAGCTCGGCTATATCGTTGTGTAGACCTGTTCCTGTGAGGGGCGCGCTCGCGAGGCGTCGCAGTGTGGGAGCAGGCACGGTCCCGCCGCAGGGCTCGCAATCCTGTGATCGCGGGTGGCCGATCCTGGCTTGTTCCAGGTCCGCTGAAACAAACCGTGCGCGAAGAGTAGTCTGGCTCTTCCATTCAACATCAACCATCGAGCTGGGCTGCCCGGAGCGCCACCCTCGATCACCCTTCAGGCTCGCAGCACCCGCTGCGGGCCCCAAGGTGCTGGCTCTTTGACAACCCACCACCAGCGTCATCCCGGACGAAGCGTAGCGAAGATCCGGAATCGCAGGACGAGTAAAGCACCGTCATTCCGGGGCGGCGCAGCCGAGCCCGGGATCCATAACCGCTGACGAGGCAGAACGGAGCGTAACGCTGCTCGCGTTTCCTAAAGCGTCGTGGTTCTGGATCCCCGCCTGCGCGGGGATGACACCGGCGAGGGTTCTGGCGCTCCATCGGGTGACGCTCCCGGATCGGCTCTGCCGTCCGGGATGACACCTTGATGGCGGGGGCCGCGAAGCGGCGGTTGCACCGGACCTGAAGCCCCGGTATCCCTTTTGCATCAACGTGAGGAACAGCGATGACGGTCAAGCTCGACGGGGCCACTCTCGGCATTCAGGACGTGGTGCGCGTGGCGCGCCGCGATGCTCAAGGGGCCTACGCGCAGGCAGCCCTGGCGCCGGAAGCGCGGGAGCGGATTGCTGCGACGCGCGATTACATCGACCGCACCTGGATGCATGACGACGCGCCGCTCATGTATGCCTTCAACACCGGCGTTGGCCTGTTCAAGGACCAGCGCGTCCTGATCAGCGACATGGCGGCTTACCAGCGCAAGACCGTCTATGCGCATGCCACCGGCGTCGGCGAACCCTTCGCCGAGGACGTGACGCGCGCCATGATGCTGCTGCGCGCCAACGCCTTCGCGTCGAACTATTCCGGCCCGCGGGTCGAGCTCGTCGAGCGGCTCATCGCCTTCATCAATGCGGGCCTGCATCCGGTGATCCCCCAGAAAGGCTCCGTGGGCGCGTCCGGCGATCTCGCGCCGCTAGCCCATATGGCCGGCGCCGTCTGCGGTTTCGACGAAGCCGACATGATCTATCAGGGTCGCGTCATGCCGGCCCGTGACGCCATTCGCCTCGCGGGCTTTGATCCCGATTTCGAGCTCGGCGCCAAGGATGCCTCAGCGCTCATCAACGGCTCGACCACGTCGCTCGCGCTCGGTGCTCTGGCCACCCACGACGCGCGCCGCCTGCTCAAGCATGCCGACATCGCCATGTGCCTCTCATTGGAGGCCATGCGCGGCGAGCTGGCGGCCTTCGATCCGCGCGTGCACAAAGCCCGTCCGCATCCGGGGCAGGCCAAGGTCGCGCGTAATCTCTTGCGGATTCTCGACGGCACAAAGCGCTGCTCGCAATCGGCCCGCGACATCGTCTTCCCCGATGAGCCGCGCCAGCCCGGCCAACCCGCCAGCCCGCGCGTGCAGGACGTCTACTCCCTGCGCTGCACGCCGCAGGTCCACGGACCCGTCATCGAGGCGCTGGAATATGTGGAGCGCATCATCGGCACAGAGATGAACTCGGCCACCGACAATCCACTCATCTTCGATGACGGGCAGGGCGGCTACGTATCCATCTCGGGTGGACACTTCCACGGACAGTACATGGCGCAGGCCATGGATTTTCTGGCCATCGCCATGGCGGATCTCGGCACAATCTCCGAGCGGCGTCTCGCGCGCCTCGTCGATCCCACTATGTCCTACGGTCTGCCGCGCAACCTGCTCGCGGGCAAGCGCGGCCTCAACACAGGCTTTGCCACCGTGCAGTGCTCCATGTCGGCGCTGGTGATGGAAAACCGCGGGCTCGCGACGCCGGGCTCGGTCGACTCGATCCCCGGCAAGTCCAACGCGGAGGATCACATCTCCAACTCCACCTGGTGCGGGCGCAAGGCACGCATCATCGTCGAGAACGTGGAGCAGATCGTGGCGGGCGAACTGCTGATGGCAGCGCAGGCTTTGACGCTGGTCGAGCCGCTCGCGGGCGACTACCCACTCGGCAAGGGCTCGCGCGCCGCCATGGAAGCGATCCGCGCGGTCATTCCACCGGCCCTCGACGGCGACCGCTGGTATGCCACCGAGATGCGCCAAGCTCTCGACCTCGTGCGCTCCGGCGCCGTCGTCGAGGCAGTGGAGAGCGCTATCGGCGAGCTGGAATAAACGAAAAGGCCCGGTATACCGGGCCTTTGATTGTTGAAGGCGATGCCGATCAGCGGCAGCGGCGAATGGTGCGGTAGATCACGCGTCCGCTCGGCTGAACGACGCGCTCGCGGATCGTGCGGCAGCGATCCACCCGGCGCTGCCAGGCGGGAACACCGCAGCGGCGCACGGTGCGATAGACCACGCGGCCGTTGGGCCGCACGGTGCGAATGCGGCGCGTCACGCAAGCCACATTGTCCACGAGCGCCGGCGCCTGGATCTGCTCAGGGCTGAACCGCGCCTGAGCCTCCTGCGGGGCCGTGAAGAAGCCGGCACCGAGAGCAAGAACGAAAGCGGGGAGAATGATGGCGCGCATGGTCCATTCCTTATCGTTGGAGGAGGGGCTGACGACAACGGCAGGTCTATGGCATGGTTCCTGAAGCCGGAATGAACCCCATGTTGTCACCCGTTACCATTCGCCCTGTTCAGGCCTCGGATGGCGCCGAGTTGGTCACCGCCAATCTCGCCAGCATCGATCTGCACGAGCCCTGGGTGTCGCCCTGCCGCGACCATGCGAGCTTTCTCGGGTATCTCGCCCGCTGCGACGGCGAGCGCTCCATGGGCTTCATCGCACGCGAGCGGGAGAGCGGACGAATCATCGGTGTCGTGAACCTGAACGAGATCGTGCGTGGCTTCTTTCAGAGCGCCTATATGGGCTATTACGGCATGGCCGGCATGAATGGGCGCGGGCTGATGAGGGAAGCGGTCGGCCTCGTGGTCACGCACGCCTTCCGCGACCTCGGGCTGCATCGGGTGGAGGCGAACATTCAGCCTGCGAACCAGCCCTCTCGCACCCTCGTGCAGCGGCTCGGTTTCCGCCAGGAGGGCTTCTCGCCGCGCTACCTGAAGATCAACGGCGAGTGGCGCGATCATGAGCGCTGGGCGGTGCTGGCGGATGAGTGGAAGGGCTGATGCGCCTTAAGCGACAGGGTCGAGCTTCTTCTGCAGGAAGAAGCGATTGTTGCCGACAGGATAATCCTTGAGCTCACCGAAGACCTCATAGCCCAGGCGCTGGTAGAGCGGGAGCGCCATCGGATTGAGCGTGTCGAGCCAGGCCGCGTGACAGCCGCGCCGCCTTGCTTCCTCTTCGGCCATGGTGATGAGCTGTGTGGCGAGACCCATGCCGCGCAATGTCTCAGGCACGAAGAGCAAGTTGATCGCGAGCCACCCGCCCGCCGTGCGGCCGCAGAGGCCTCCGACGGGCTCATGGGTCTCGGGATCATGGATGGCGATGGCAAGATCCTGGCCTGATGGATGGCCGGGAAAGAGAGCCGCGTTGAACCTGCGGATGCCTTCGACAGCAACTTTCTGAAGCGCGGAATCGTCCTCGACGAACGCGAGTGTCGGCGCTTGATTCATTGGATGGATCTCACGTGGCAATCTGCTTGACGGCTGCGAGCAGTACCCGCGCAGCCGCATCCGCGTCCTCGACGGTGATCGACTCCGCCGGGTTGTGGCTGATGCCGCCCTTGCAGCGCACGAAGAGCATGGCGGAGGGGCAGAGGTTGGCCATCGCGACTGCATCGTGTCCTGCGCCGGAGGCGAGATGGAGCGGCTCGATGCCGATGCTCCGTACGGCGATCTCGAGCTGCTCGATCAGGCCCTTGTCCATGGGGGTGGCGGGCGAATCCATGAACGGCTCGATGACGAGTTCGACGCCGCGCCTTTGAGCCGCCGCCTGACACTCTGACAGGATGTCCTGCACCATGGCCTCGCGCACCGCATCGTCCGGCGCTCTCGCATCGAGGGTGAAGTCCACCCCCGCAGGAATGACGTTGATCGCGCCGGGCTGCACTTGAGCGACGCCCACGGTCGCCACCGTGTCGGTGCGCGTGGAGCCCGCACGCTCCACGATGCCGATCATCTCGGCCACGGCTGCCAACGCATCGCGGCGCATATTCATCGGCACGGTGCCGGCGTGTCCCGCCTCGCCGATCACGTAAGCGCGGGCTCGGGTGATGCCGTTGATGGCGGACACGATACCGACGGGCAGGTCCTTCGCTTCGAGCTGCGGCCCCTGCTCGATATGAACCTCAAGATAGCCAAGGGTGCGCGCCGGGTTGCGGGCGAGCGCCGCAGCGCCTTCGGGGTCGCCCCCGAAGGCGACCAGCGCATCGCGTAAGCTGATGCCGTCCTGATCCCGGCCGTCGAGCCAGGCCGGGTTGAAACGGCCGGCAAGCGCTGAGGACGTGGAGAGATTGCTCGGGAAACGCACGTTCTCCTCGTCCCCGAAGGCCACAACCTCGATGGGGCAGGATGGCGTGATCCCCTGCTGCTTCAAGGCCTCGACCACGGCAATGCCGAGCACCACGCCGAGATTGCCGTCATAGCGGCCGGCATCGACGACGGAGTCGATGTGGGAGCCGATGAGGAGGGCGGGAGCGTTGGGGTCAGTTCCTTCGATGCGGCCGATGACAGAGCCGAGCGCATCGATATGAGCGTCGAGCCCGGCAGCCTGCATCATGCTTAGCGTCGCTTCCGCGGCCTTGCGATGGGCGGTGGACAGATAGAGCCGCGTGATGCGGCCGGGCTCGTCCGTATGCTGGGCGAGATCCTCGATCATTGCCATCACGCGGTGGCCGAGGGTGAGATCGGTGGCGTTTGTCATGGCCGTGAGAGTTTCAGGAACCACGCCGCTTCGCAAGAGCAAGTCCCGTCGTCTCGAAGAAGGATTTGGTGTGGTTTGATTTTGCCTGTGTCATCACCGGCCTTGTGCCGGTGATCCCGATCAAAAGAGTGCAGCGCTTCACGGAAGCGGGATGGCCGGGACAAGCCCGGCCATGACAACGAAAGATGTCAGTAAAAACTCAGGCCGCGACGCCGAGCTTCTTCTGCAGGCTCGTGGACGAGGTCGTGTATTGGAACAGGAGCTTCTTCTCCGGGTACACGTAGCGGTGCACTTTCTGCGCCGCCAGCGCGCCCTCGTGGAAGCCCGACAGGATGAGCTTCAGCTTGCCCGGATAGGTGTTGATGTCGCCGATGGCGAAGATGCCGGGAACGTTGGTCTCGAACTTTTCCGTATCGACCGGGATCAGGTTCTCGTGCAGGTTCAGGCCCCACTCGGCGATGGGTCCGAGCTTCATGGTGAGGCCGAAGAAGGGCAGCATCACGTCGCAATCGACAAGGTGTTCCGAGCCGTCGTCCTTGCGGATCACGGCGCCTTCCAGCACGTGATTGTTGCCCTTGAGCGCGCTTACTTGGCCGAGGTGAAGGTCCATGTCGCCCGAGGCTACCAGAGACCGCATCTTCTCCACCGTATGAGGCGCGGCCCGGAAGGCGTCGCGGCGGTGGAGCAGGGTGAGCCGCTTGGCGATGGGCTGCAGGTTCACGGTCCAGTCGAGGGCGGAATCGCCGCCGCCGACGATTAGCACCTTCTTGTTGCGGAACATCTCCATCTTGCGCACGGCATAGAACACGCTCGTGCCCTCGTAAGCCTCGATGTTGTCGATGGGCGGCTTCTTGGGCTGGAACGACCCGCCGCCGGCCGCGATGATCACCGACTTGCAGACGAAGGTGGTGCCGTTCTCCGAGGTCTTGACCCGGAACAGGGGCGCCTCTGGCGTGCCGATGGATTCCAGGCTCTCCACCATCTCGTTCAGGTGGAAGGTGGGGTTGAACGGCTCGATCTGCGCCATCAGGTTGTCGACGAGGCCTTGGCCGGTTACCATCGGGAAGCCCGGAATGTCGTAGATCGGCTTCTCAGGGTACAGCTCGGCGCATTGACCACCCACTTTCGGCAGGATGTCGATGAGGTGGCATTTGATATCGAGGAGGCCCAGTTCGAACACGGCGAACAGGCCCACGGGCCCGGCACCGATGATGACGACGTCCGTTTCGATATGGTCGGTCATAAACAGGCTCCTTCGAGAGGCCTTTTCGAAAGCACGGCCTCTCCGTCTTGGCAATGTGGCAGGCGGAACAGATGAAGATCTAGCGGATCCTCATCTGTTCCGCAGGTCTCTTATTGACGCATTTTCGGGCGGCGAACCGGGATCCACTTCGCCTAAAATGCTTTGGCGGTCAGTCACCCGTTGGGGCGAGCGTGACTTCCAGGCCGTCGAGTTCGGGGGTCCACAGGATCTGGCAGGACAGGCGGGAACTGGGCTTCGTCACCACCGTGTCGAGCTGGTCCTCCTCCTCGTCCGTGGGAGGAAAGAGCTTGTCCAGCCAATCCTCGGCCACGAAGACATGGCAGGTGGCGCATTCGCAGGCTCCGCCGCACAGGCCCTCGATGGGCAAGCCCCAATCCCTGATGATCTCCATGACCCGCCAGCCCTCGATCGCCTCGAGGGTGTGGCGCTGGCCGGCCCGGTCGGTCACATGGATGACGCCCATGAAGCGGGATTTCCTTTGCGCGGATTCTGGGATGTGGCGCAGGAGGGTGCGCCGAGTGGGCTGGATATCGGCCTTTCGGCCCGCCCCGTCAATGGTTTAAGGACCTCGTTTGTTTCCGGCTCAGACCCCCAGGGTCTCCGCCCGCAGGGCCTCGTTCGCCATAAGCTCGGCCATGGAGCCCTGGAAGCGGATTTCGCCGCGCTCAATGACGCAGGCCCGATCGCTGATGCCCGCCGCGAAGGCCCAGTTCTGCTCCGAGAGCAGCACGGCCACGCCTTCCGCCTTCATGGCCCGGATCGCCTCGGCCATCATCTGGACGATCACCGGGGCGATCCCCTCGGAGGGCTCGTCGAGCAGGATCGCGTCCGGGTTGCCCATGAGCGTGCGGGCAATCGCCAGCATCTGCTGCTCGCCGCCGGACATCTGGCTGCCGCGCCGTCCGCGCATCTCGGCCAGGTTCGGAAAGAGCCGGAAGACCCGCTCCGGCGTCCAGGGCGAGCGGCCGGCCGCAGCTGGCCGGCGCCCCGTCTCCAGGTTCTCGTCGACGGTCAGATCGGTGAAGATGCGCCGGTCCTCCGGCACATAGCCGAGGCCCAGCCGGGCGATCTTGTAGGTGGGCAGCCGGCCGAGGGATTGCCCCTTGAACGTGGCCTGCCTGGCCGAGGCCGCGACCAACCCCATGATGGCCTTCAGGGTGGTGGTCTTGCCGGCCCCGTTGCGGCCGACCAGGGCCATGACCTCGCCGGGGTGAAGCCTGAACGTCAGGTCGAACAGCACCTGGGCGCGGCCATAGAAGGCGCAGAGATTCCAGACCTCGAGGAGCGGCGCATTCATGCGGGGCTCCCTCCTCTCAGGGGCTCCAGGGCGCGCGCGTCGCCCAGATAGGCGCGCTTGACCTGCTCGTCCTGCCGGACCTCGTCCGGGGCGCCTGCGGCGATGATCTGACCGCGCAGGAGCACCAGAACCCGGGCCGCATGGCCGAAGACCACGTCCATGTCGTGCTCGGTGAAGAGGACGCCGATGCCCTGAGCTTCGGCAATGGAGCCGGTGAGGTCCATCAGCGCCGCCCGCTCACGCGGCGCCATGCCGGCTGTGGGCTCGTCCATGAGGAGCAGCTTCGGCTGGCCGGCAAGCGCGATGGCGAGCTCCACCCGCTTCACGTCGCCATAGGCGAGCGCCGAGCATGGGGTATCCGCCGCCTCCGCCATGCCGACCCGCGAGAGCAGCCCGACGGCCTTGTCGCGATGGCGCTCGCGGGCCGGGGCCCAGAAGCCGTTGCTCTGCCGGTTGCAGCTGATCAGCGCCATCTGGACGTTCTCGGCAGCAGACATGGACAGGAAGGTCTGCGCCACCTGGAAGGTGCGCCCCACGCCGCGGCGGAAGCGCTTCTGCGGCGAGGCGTGGGTGATGTCCTGCCCATCGAGCAGCACCTGTCCGCGATCCGGCCGCAGCTGGCCGCCGACCATGTTGAACACGGTGGATTTTCCGGCGCCGTTCGGTCCGATGATGGCCAGCATCTCGCCGCGCGCAACCGTGAAGCTCACGTCGCGGGCCGCCACCACGCCGCCGAAGGATTTGTGCAGGCCGTTCACGGCAAGAAGCGTCATGTCCGCGCCCCCCACCAGTCACGGACCGTGCCGACAAGGCCGCGTGGGAAGATGAGCACCATGGCGATGATGCTCAAACCCAGCAGCAGCCGCCAGAGCGGCGTGAGCGGCATGATCCAGTCGCGCAAGCCATGCAGGGCCGCGGCACCCACCAGCGGGCCCATCATGGTCTGGATGCCGCCGAGCAGCAGCATCGTGAGCGCGTCCACAGAGGTGGAGATGCCAAGCAGGCTCGGATCGACCGAGCCGCGCGAGAACGCATAGATTCCACCGGCGAGGCCTGCCGCGGCGCCGGCGATCATGAAGGCAAGCCAGCGGTGCTGGCGAACTTTCAGCCCGATGGCCTCGGCGCGACTTTCCGAGTCGCGGGCCGCCCGCAAGGAGTAGCCGAAGGGCGCATCGATGATGCGCTTGAGAAGCAACACCGCCACCACGGTCAGCGCGGCGGTCAGAAGGTAGTAGGGGATCGGTCCGCTCGCCCACGATGAGGGCCAGACGCCCACGATGCCGTTGTCGCCGCCGGTCACCTCGACCCATTGGAACGCCACCGCATAGAGGATCTGCGCGGCAGCGAGCGTCATCATGGCGAGATAGATGCCGGACAGGCGCACCACGAAGGCGCCGACCAGGCCCGCGCCGAGAGCCGCGAGTGCAAGGCCGAGCGGAAGCGCCGCCTCCATCGAGACCCCATACCACTTGACCGCAAGCGCCGCCCCATAGGCGCCAAGCCCGAAGAAGGCCGCATGGCCGAAGCTTACGACCCCACCGACACCGATGAGGAGCTGCAGGCTGAAGGCGAAGAGCGCGAAGATCAGGATCTCGGTGGCGACCTTCAGAAGATACGCATCCGCCACCAGCGGGAAGGCGGCCAGAACGGCGATCACGACCAGCAGAATGAAGTGACGACCGGGCAGGGGAGAGCGGCTGGCAATGCCCACCGCATGGGTGCCGCCGACGATCTCGGCCCGTCCGAAGAACCCATGAGGACGGATCGCCAGCACCACGGCCATGAGCAGGAAGACGACAACGAGTGTGCTCTTCGGAAAGATCAGGATGCCGAAGGCCTGGAGCTGCCCGATGATGAGCGCCGCGAGAAACGCGCCCGGTACGCTGCCCATGCCGCCGACCACCGTGACGACGAAGGCCTCGGCGATGATGGACAGGTCCATGCCCGTATTGGCCGAGACGCGGGGGATCTGGAGCGCGCCGCCGAGGCCGGCGAGGAACGCGCCGAGAAACAACGTGCCGGTGAACAGCAGCGCCTGATTGACGCCGAGCGACGCCACCATGTCGCGATCCTGCGTGGCCGCGCGCACCAGCACGCCGAAGCGCGTCTTGCGCAACAAAAGCCACACGAGGCCGAGCACGATGGGACCTGCCGCGATCAGCACAAGTTCGTAGGATGGGAAGCGCCGTCCGAGAATTTCGACCGGCGCCCGCAGTCCCGGTGCGCGGGGCCCGAGAATGTCCTGCGGGCCGAAGACCTGCACTACGAGATCCTGCACCACGAGCACGATTCCGAAGGTGGCGAGCAGCTGGAAGAGTTCCGGCGCGCCGTAGATGCGGCGCAGGAGAAGAACCTCGATGATGACGCCGATGAGTCCGACGATGATTGCAGACGCCAGGATTCCGGCCCAGAAGGTGACAGGCCCGAAGGAGAGTTCGAGCAGCCGTGGCACCAGGGTCGCGGCCGTGTAGGCGCCGATCATGTAGAGCGAACCGTGCGCGAAGTTCACGATGCGCGTGACGCCGAAGACGATCGTCAGACCGCAGGCGGTGATGAAGAGCGAGGAGGCGCTGGACAGGCCGCTGAGGGCCTGAACGGCGAGGAAGGCGGGGTCCAGCGCCAGCAAGCCGCTAGTCCTTCCGAACCGTCTTCACCTCGGCCTCCGTCGGCATGAACGAGGCGCCGTCCTTGTAGGTCCAGCCGGTCATGCCGCCGGCAGCGCCTTTGAGCACGAGCTTGCCGACCCAGGCGCCCATGGTGGACTGGTTGTCTATGCCGCGCATGGTGACGGGGCCGATGACCGTGTCGAACTTCGCATCCTCCAGCGCCTTGATGATGGCATCCGTCTCGGTGGAGCCGGCGCGCTCGATGGAATCGCGGATCATGGTCATGACCATGTAGCCGAGCAGCGAGCCGAGGCGCGGCGTGTCGTTGTACTTGGCGCGATAGGCGTCGATGAAGGCCTTGTGCTTCGGCTCCTTGATCTCGTCCCAGGGATAGCCGGTCACGGTCCAGCCCTCGGGCACCTCGTCCTTGAGCGGCAGGAGCCATTCGGGCTCGCCGGTGAGCAGCGAGAGAACCGTCGTGTCCTCGAAGAGCCCGCGGGTGTTGCCCTCGCGCACGAACTGGGTGAGGTCGGGGCCGAAGAGCACGTTGAAGATGCCGTCGGGCTTCGCCTGCTCGATGGCGGACGCGGTGGCGCCCGCCTCGATCTTGCCGAGCGCCGGGTATTGCTCCGTGACGATCTGGGCTCCGGGCACCCGCTCCTGGATCAGGCGCTTGAAGACGGAGGCCGCCGACTGGCCGTACTCGTAGTTCGGCGCCACGATGGCCCAGCGCTTGGCCCCGGACGCCTTGGCCTGATCCACCAGCATGCCGACCTGCATGAAATTATTGGGCCGGACCCGGAAGGTATAGCGGTTGCCTTGAGCCATCGTCACGGCATCGGTGAGCGGCTCGGCGGCGATATAGACGATCTTCTTCTGGTTGGCGTAGTCCGCCATGGCGACGCCGACATTGGACAGGAACGAGCCGAACAGCAGCGAGACGCCCTCGCGGCTCACGAGTTCGTCGGCCACGCGGGTGGCGCTGCCCGTCGTCGCGCCGTCATCGCGGGAGACGATCTCGATCTTGCGGCCGAGCACGCCGCCCTTAGCATTGATCTCGTCCAGAGCCATCTGCCAGCCGTTGCGGTAGGGAACGGTGAAGGCTGCCCATTGGGCGTAGGAATTCAGCTCGCCGATCTTGATTGGGGTCTGCTGCGCCTGAGTCGCCGGTGCTCCAAGGGCAAGCGCCGCTCCAAGAGCAAGCCAGGCCGGAGCCCGCCAACGAATCGCTGATGTTGTCGCCATCACGGCATCCCTTCCATCGAGAATGTGCGAGGATTTAGGGCCAATCGGGTCGAGAAGAAAGGCACAAACTGCCAAGGTTCATGAAATCCTGCCTTGCCCCTTACCGGGAGAGGATGACACATTCGCCGTCCTTTCCGTTCCCTTTAATGGCAGATCCATGCTCCTCGACCGCGATCCCGCCCATGCCTTCATGCCCTATCCGGCCGTTCCGGTTCCCCATGCGCCAGCAGGGCCGTTGTCCGGCCTGACCTTTGCCGCCAAGGATCTGTTCGATGTGGCGGGCTATCCGACGAGCGCGGGATCGCCCCACATGCTGGCCATGTCCGGCATCAGGACCCGCACTGCCCCGACCGTCCAGAAGCTGCTCGATGCCGGTGCGCGGCTCGTGGGCAAGACCATCACGGACGAACTCGCCTTCTCCATGAGCGGCAAGAACGCTCATTTCGGCACACCGGTGAACGGCGGCGCGCCCGACCGCATTCCGGGAGGCTCGTCCTCCGGCTCGGCGGCGGCCGTGTCGAACGGCTTGTGCGATTTTGCTCTCGGCACCGATACGGGCGGCTCCGTGCGGGCGCCGGCCAATCATTGCGGCCTGTTCGGCATCCGGCCGACCCATGCCCGGGTGAGCTTGGAACTCTGCCACGATCTGGCTCCGTCGTTCGACACCTGCGGCTACTTCACCCGTGACGGCGCCACGTTCGAGCGGGTTGGCGCGGTGCTGCTGGGGGAGGACACTGCGCCCCTGCCGCAGAATCCTCGCGTACTCCTGGCACAGGACGCCTTCGGGCTGCTCCACCGGGAAGTACGAGAGGCGCTCGCGCCGGCTCTGCGTCGAGCCGAGGCTGTACTTGGCGGGTCCGACGACGTCGATGTGGCCATCGAGGGGTTCACGGCGCTCTACTGGGCCATGCGCTACATCCAGAGCCGGGAGGCATGGACGGTCGATGGACCGATGATCGAGCGCTACCATCCACCCCTCGGCCCGGGCGTGGCAGACCGCTTCGAATTTTCACGGGCCGTGACCGACAACCAAGTCGCGGAAGCCCAGGTGATTCGCGCCGCGTTCCGCAAGCGGTTCAGCGCCCTGCTCGACGGTGCCGTGCTGATCCTCCCGACCATGCCCGATATCGCGCCGCTCCTCACTGAGAGCGACGAGGCGCTGAACGATTACCGCAACAATGCTCTGAATCTGCTCTGCCTGTCGGTGCTGTCCGGCCTGCCACAGGTATCGATCCCGCTCGCCTCCCGGTCGGGCGCCCCGCTGGGGCTGTCCCTGATGGGGCCGGCCGGATCAGATCTCAGTCTCGTGCGGCTGGCGCGCCGCATCGCGGAGAGCGCATAACGCATCGTGCGGACCCATCGGACGCCGCCGGAGTTACCGGCACAGCGAACAGCACATCACAAGCTTATAAGGGGAAGCCATGACCCATCCAGCCGTTCATCCGGAGACGCCGCATGTGGCGGTGGCCAGCGCCTGCGTGCTGGGGGAGGGGCCGGTGTGGGACCACCGCTCGAACACCTTATTCTGGGTCGACATCAAGAACCCGGGGGTGTGGCGCTATCGTCCGGAGACGAAGGAGCATTTTCGTGTCGACGCGCCTGAGCGGATCGGCTTCATCGCCCTGACGCCTGATGAGGATGTGGTGGTCGCCGGCTTCAAGTCCGGACTTGCGCGCTTCAATCTCAGGACCGGCGCAGTCGAGCCCCTCGTGTCGCCCGACAAGGACAAGCCGAGCAACCGCATCAACGACGGCCATGTGGGCCCGGACGGGGCGATCTATTTCGGCACCATGGATGACGAGGAGGCGAATGCCTCCGGGGCTTTCTGGCGCTGGGACGGCAAGGAGCTGACCCAGTTCCATTCCGGCGTCGTGGTCACCAACGGTCCGGCCTTCAGCCATGACGGGCTGAGGATCTACGCCACCGACACCACGGGCCAGACGATCTATGCCCTCGACGCGGGCGAGGGCTCCATCGGCGAGCCGCGTCCCTTCACCCGCTTCGAGCAGAGCTGGGGCCATCCCGACGGCATGGCGGTGGATGCGGAAGGTTATGTTTGGGTTTGCCATTGGGGCGCCTCGCGCATCACGCGGTTTGCTCCCGATGGCACGGTGGAGCGCACCGTGTCGGTGCCGACCGCCCAGGTGACGAAATGCGCCTTCGGCGGGCCCGATCTCACCACGCTCTACATCACCACCGCGGCCATCGGGCGGGATCCGCATATCGACGTGATGGCGGGCCACCTCTTCAAGGTGGAGACCGGCGGCATCCGTGGGCTGAAAACCAACATCTTCGAGGGATAAGCACCATGAGCATCGAGCGCTTCGGCTCCCTCAACGGGCAGGATGTCCTGCAGGTTTCGCTCACCGGTCCTGACGGCATGGAGATGAAGGTGCTGACCTGGGGCGCGGTGGTGCGCGATCTCGTCGTGCCCTCTGCGGCCGGCCGGCAGCGCGTGGTGCTCGGGCTCAACTCCGTCGAGGATTACGTTGCCCATTCGCCCTATTTCGGCGCCATCGTCGGGCGCCACGCCAACCGCATCGGAGGCGCGTGCTTCACCCTGAACGGGGAAACCCATCGGCTCGATGCCAATGAGAGCCGCAACCAGCTGCACGGCGGCAGCATGGGCTTCGGCACCCGGCTGTGGAGCATCATTGATCACACCGACACCAGCGTCACCTTAAGCCTCGTGTCGGAGGATGGCGACATGGGCTATCCGGGCCGGCTTGTGGCCACCTGCACCTACACGCTCCTGCCCTCATGCGGGTTGCGGATCATGCTCGAGGCCACGTGCGACCGGCCGACGCCGGTGAACCTCACCACCCATGGCTATTTCAACCTTGATGGCAGCGCGGACATCTCGTCTCATGGGCTGATGATCGCAGGCGATTACATCACGCCGACGAGGCCGGATCTGATCCCCACGGGCGAGATCACAGCCGTGGCGGGAACGGATTACGACTTCACGGCTCCAAGGCCCATCCATGGAGCCCGGCACACCCTCTACGACACCAACTTCGTTCTCCGCGGGCCTTATGGCGAACTGCGTCATGGTGCGACCCTGTCCTCCCTCAAAAACGGCGTGTCCATGGAGCTCTGGACCACGGAGCCCGGCGTTCAGTTCTACGATGGGCATCTGCTCGACATGCCCACCGTTGAGGGTCTGGGAGGAGCCAGGTACGGCCGGCACGGGGGCTTATGCCTGGAGCCGCAACGCTTCCCCGACAGCCCCAATAAAGCCCATTTTCCGTCGTCTCTTCTGATGCCAGGACAGGTGTCTCGCCAGGTCAGCGAGTTGAGGTTCGCTCGCTGATGCAAGGAACTTTGCTCATGGGTGCGGGTTCTTCTTTGTAGGCGTTGCGTTTCCAGACAAACACAAACAGTAGGGGAAGGCGCCCATGCCGGTGCTCGATGCGAAAGCCTTGGAAATCGATCCCAAGGGGATGATTTTCCTCAAGAGCATCCTGCGCCCGCTCGCCTCTTCCGAGGTAATCCCAAAGGATAAGCCCCGCATGGTTCGAATCCGGCTTCACCTGCCGAGACGAACACGCGAAGCCGCCAGTCTGGCCTGACGGGCTCTTCGAGCCCGCCACCGTTCTCAATCAAGCATCCGCACCCGTAAGCACCAGGCCGCGCTTGGCCAGGAGGGCGTCTGCCGTTGGCAGGCGTCCGCGGAAGGCTGTGTAGGCCTCGGCCGGATCACGCAGGTTGCCGGCGGAGTAGATGAAGCGCTTCAGCTTCTCGGCCATGTCCCGGTTGAAGGCGTCGCCCGTTTCCTCGAAGGCCGTGAAGGCATCCGCATCCAGCACCTCCGACCAGAGATAGCTGTAATAGCCCGACGAATAGCCGTCGCCCGAGAACACGTGGGTGAAATGCGGCGTGCGGTGGCGCATGATGATCTCGCGCGGCATGCTGATCTTCTGCAAGGTTTCCGCCTCGAAGGCCGATGCGTCGAGATTGCTCAGGTCCTTGCGCCGGTGCAGTTCGAGATCGACGAAAGCCGAGGCAAGAAATTCCACCGTGGCGAAGCCCTGGTTGAAGTTGCGTGCCGCCATGAGGCGCTCAAGCAGTTCTTCCGGGATCGGCTCGCCCGTCCGGTAATGGGTCGCGTAACGGCGAAGGATCTCGGGCTGGGAGAGCCAGTGCTCGTAAAGCTGCGAGGGCAACTCCACGAAATCCGTCGATACGGCCGTTCCCGCAAGCAGCGGGTAGGTGACGTTCGACAGAAGGCCGTGCAGGCCATGGCCGAATTCGTGGAACAGCGTGCGCGCATCGTCGAAGCTGAGGAGCGACGGCTCGCCCGCGCCGCCTTTCGCGAAGTTCATCACGTTGACGATGATCGGGCGAATGTCGCCGGTGAGCCGTTCCTGCGAGCGGAAGGCGCTCATCCAGGCGCCGCTGCGCTTTGACGAGCGCGCGAAGTAATCGCCGATGAAGGTGCCGATATCTTGCCCGCCGGCATCCACCACCTGCCAGGCGCGGATGTCGGGATGATATTTGGGAAACTCCTTCAACTCCTGGAAGCTCAGGCCGAAGAGCCGATGCGCTGTCTCGAACGCGGCTTCGATCATGCGGTCGAGCTGGAAGTAGGGCTTGATGACAGCCTCATCGAGATTGTGCTGCGCCATGCGAACCTGATCCGCGTAATAGCGCCAATCCCACGGCTCGATCGCGATATTGTCACCGATGGATTGCGCCTGCGCCTGCAGATCGTTGCGCTCCTGCTCCGCACGGGCCCGGGCTGGTGTCCACACGTCGTTCAGGAGCTTCATCACGTTGTCCGGCGTCTTCGCCATCGTGTCGGAGAGCTTGAAGTCCGCGAAGGTCTCATAGCCGAGAAGCCGCGCCCGCTCGGCGCGCAGGGCCGCCGTCTCGGCGATGATGGCCTTGTTGTCGGTCTCGTTGCCATTGTCGCCGCGTGCGGCCCAGGCCTTGAAGGCCTGCTCGCGTAGGTCGCGGCGCCTGGAGAACTGAAGGAACGGCTCGATGCTCGAGCGGGACAGGGTGATGACGTATTTGCCCTTGAGCCCACGCTCTTCGGCCGCCTGTGCGGCTGCCTCGCGAAGGAAGGACGGCAAACCTTCGAGATCCGCCTCGCCGTCGAGAACGAGTTGGTAGGACTTCTCGTCCGTCAGCACGTTCTGCGAGAATTGCGTACCGAGGCTTGCAAGTCGCTCGGTGATGGCGGCGAGCCGCTTCTTGTCTTCAGATCCGAGCTTGGCGCCGGCGCGCACGAAGATGGTGTGATAGCGGTCGAGGACGCGCATCTGCTCAGGGTTAAGGCCGAGGCTCTCGCGCTGCTCGTAGAGCGCTGCCACACGTCGGTAGAGCGCCTCGTTCATGAAGATGCTGTTGCGGTGCTTGGCGAGCACCGGCGCCATCTCGCGCTCGATGGCTTGCAGCGCGTCGTTGGTGTGCGAGCCGGCCAGATTGAAGAACACGCCGCCCACTTTTTTGAGCGTCCGGCCGCTGCGCTCCAGCGCCTCGATGGTGTTGACGAAGGTGGGCGCTTCCGTGCTTTCGGCAATCGCCGCGATCTGGGATTGCTGCTCGGCAAGGGCGTGATCGAAGGCCGGCCTGTAATGCTCCGGCGCGATTCTCTCGAAGGGCGGAAGGCCGAACGGGGTCGTCCATGGCGTGAGAAGGGGATTGCCCTCGAGAGCCGCGTCTGAAGCCGTCATGATCGCTCCTGCCTGATGATCTGAAGATGTGAAGTCTTAGACGCCTCAGCCATCCACGGAAAGAGGCTTCGAGTCCGACGCAGCACGGCTGCCGGCAAGGTGGCGCTGCAGGAAGGCCAGCGCCCTGCGGGTTGCATCCTCCTCTGCCGCGCCCCTGAAGCCGTGGCCCTGGCCGGGATAGACCTTCACCTCGTGCGGCACGTTCTGCTGGCGCAGGAGGGCTTCCACCGCATAGGCGTTGGCCACCGGCACGATGGGATCGGCCGCGCCGTGCAGCACCAGGGTCGGCGGCAGGCGCGAGGTGGTGGCGATCGCGCCTTGCGGCAAGGGGCCGAAATAGTTCACCAGCGCCTTCACGCGCGGATCGGTGCTCGACACGGCGAGCCCCAAGGCGGCTCCTAAGGAAATCCCCACGATGCCGATACGGCTCGAATCTGCCCCCGGATGATTCGCCGCAAAGCTGAGGGCATCCTGGACGGTGCTCATCCAGGGCATGAAGTTCTGGAACAGGGTGCTGAACGAAGCCCGCTTCTCGCCCGTGCGGTCGAGATAGTGAACCAGGTGAACCTGATAGCCGGCGGCTGCCACCGTGCGGGCCGCTTCGCGATACTGGCCGTTGTAGCCCAAGCCGTCGGCCCCATGCAGCATGAGGAGCGTGGGACGAGGCGAGGCGCCAGGCCCTTGAAAGGTTTCGACGGCAATCGCCTTGCCGCCGCTCTTGAACGCGCTGCGCTGTGCGGTGAGGGGCATCGAGAGGGACTTGTCCTGTTGGGCTTGGGCGTTGGAAGAGGCAGCAAGGGCTGCCCCGATCAGAAGGTTGCGTCTGGTGATCGACATGGGAGATTGAAGCCGCTCGGCGGGAATTTCGTACCCTTGAGATGGGTGCGCATGCCTGGGAATTGCAGATGGCAAAAGGTCCCAGCGTTTCGAACAGATAAGCTTTCGGCCACGCTTAAGGATCGTTTCAGGCTTGAGCACGTTGTTTGCAGGCCAGCGGGATCGTCTCGCCGGCCTGCAGAGATCATCTGAATGCGTCCCGCGCCCACCCCCGTGCCCCCTCCGGAGACGGAGATCCAGCCCCCGGGCGTTCCGGGGCTTTCCGGCCTGTTGACCCTGGCCGTGTGTGTCGTTGTGCTGGCTGCGCTCTATGTCGGGCGGGAGGTGTTCCTGCCGGTGGTGCTCGCCATCCTGCTGGCGTTCGTGCTCGCGCCCTTCGTCGAGCTGCTGCGCCGGTGGCGCCTCAGTCGGGTGCCGGCCGTCATCATTGCCGTGCTGGTCGCTTTGAGCATCATCGTCTCCCTGGCCACCGTCATCGGCCTTCAGGTGGCCGGCCTGGCGTCTGATCTGCCGCGCTATCAGAGCACCATCGAAAATAAGGTGGGCCACCTGCGCGAGGGCTCGCTTGGAAAGCTGCCGGCGCTTCTTAAGGATTTCGGCCGCCGGTTTGACAAGGCTGTTGCGGAACCTCCTCCGGAGCAACAGGCGCCGGCTTCTCCCAGTGCCGCTGCGCCCCCGCCCCCCGAGGAGCCGAAGCCTCTCCCGGTGGAGGTGCACCAGCCGGATCCGACGCCGGCCCAGGTTGCCAGGAACGTGCTTCTGCCCCTACTCGGGCCCTTGGCCACCATGGGCATCGTGTTCGTCGTGCTGGTCTTCATCCTCATGCAGCGTGAGGATTTGCGTGACCGGATGATCCGCCTGTTCGGGGCCAGCGACCTGCATCGCGCCACCGCCGCCATGGACGATGCCGCCCGGCGTCTCAGCCGGTACTTCCTGACCCAGCTCGCGCTGAATGCGTCCTTCGGGGTCGTGGCAGCGGTCGGTCTCTGGCTGATCGGGGTGCCGAGCCCCATCCTGTGGGGCGTCTTCGCGGCCCTCATGCGCTTCGTGCCCTATATCGGCTCGTTTCTCGCTGCCGTGCCGCCGATCCTGCTCGCCGCTTCCGTCGATCCCGGCTGGTCCATGGCCCTCATGACGCTGGCGCTGTACGCCATCGGCGAGCCCCTGATGGGCCATGTGGTGGAGCCCATCGTCTATGGGCAGAGCACGGGCCTTTCACCCTTTTCCGTCGTCATTTCGGCCATCTTCTGGACCTGGATCTGGGGACCGGTCGGACTGCTGATCGCAACGCCCCTGACCCTCTGCCTCGTGGTGCTGGGGCGACATGTGGAGCGGCTTGAATTCCTCGACGTGCTGCTCGGCGACCGGCCTGCCCTGACGCCGGACGAAAACCTTTATCAACGCATGCTCGCGGGCGATCCGGACGAAGCCTTGGAATCGGCGGAACTGCTCCTCAAGGAACGCTCGCTGACATCCTACTATGACGAGGTTGCGTTGCGGGGGCTTCAGCTTGCCGCCAACGACGCGGCGCGCGGCGTCCTCACCCATCGCCAGCTCGATCAGGTCAGGGACGTGATCCGCGCCCTTGTGCAGGACTTGGGCGGGCATGACGACGTGGAGCCCGAGCCGCAGGACACCGAAGACGATCCGGTCGCGGCTCCTGCGAGCGAAAAGCCGGCCAACAAGGATCCGGCGGTACCCGAGGCGTTGCCCGAGGAAAGCCGGATTCCGGAGGCCTGGAGAGCGGACGGAGCGGTGCTATGCGTTGCAGGCCGCGGACCTCTCGACGAGGCAGCCTCGGAGATGCTGGCGCAACTTCTCAAGAAACACGGGCTTGGCATCCGCGTGGTGCCGCACGAGGCCGTATCGCGCCGGCAGATCTTCAACCTGGACATGACGGGCGTGCAGATGGTGTGCATCAGCTATCTGGAGATCAGCGGCACGCCGGCGCACCTGCGCTACCTGCTGCGGCGGTTGAAGCAGAAGGCGAAGGCCCCAACCATGGTCGGCCTCTGGCCTGCGGAGGATGCGGTGCTGAAGAGCGAGACGATGCGCACCCAACTCGGCGCCAACTATTACGTCTCGTCCCTGCGTGACGCGGTGGTGCAGTGCCTGAAGGTGGCGACCGGCGAGGAGAGGCTGCCGGAGCCGGCCAATCCATCGAACGCGAATGAGGCAACGGCAGCCAAGCGGCTGCCGTTGCCTGCTTAAAACTTTAAGCCGCCGCTTCCTTCAGGAAGTTCTCGGCGTAGTGGCAGGCGACCTGCCGTCCGTCGAGTTCCCGCAGGGCTGGACGTTCCACCTTGCAGCGCTCGGTCACATAGGGGCAGCGGGTTGAGAACACGCAACCTTTCGGCGGGTTGAGCGGCGAGGGAAGCTCCCCTTTCAGGATGATGCGCTTGCGCTTCACGCCGGTGATGCCCGGCGTCGATGACAGAAGCGCCTGCGTATAGGGATGCAGCGGACGCGCGTAGATCTTTTCCTTCGGGCCGTGCTCGACCGCATGGCCGAGATACATGACGAGCACGTCGTGGGCGATGTGCCGAACCACGCCGAGATCGTGCGAGATGAAGAGATAGGCCAAGCCCATCTCCTCCTGCAGGTCGGCCAGAAGGTTGAGCACCTGCGCCTGGATCGATACGTCGAGGGCCGAGACCGGTTCGTCCGCCACCACAAGCTTCGGCGAGAGCATCAGCGCGCGCGCAATGGCGATGCGCTGGCGCTGGCCGCCGGAGAACATGTGCGGGTAGCGATTGTAGTGCTCGGGGCGAAGGCCCACCTTCGCCATCATTGCGCGCGCTCGGTCGGCGCGCTCTGAAGCGGAGAGCTTGGTGTTGATGGCCAGCGGCTCCTCCAGGATCGTGCCCACCTTCTTGCGTGGGTTGAGCGAACCGTAGGGATTCTGGAAGACGAACTGCACCATCCGGCGCAGCTCCTTGGCGTAGTTGGCCGGCGGGTTGACCGCATCGATGCCGTCGAGGGAAAGCTCACCCTCCGTCGGCTTCTCGATGAGGGTCACCATGCGGGCGAGCGTGGACTTGCCACAGCCTGACTCGCCGACGACCGCAAGGGTCTTGCCGGGCTCGATGGCGAAGGAAATGCCGCCGACGGCCTGCAGAGCCGCGGGCTCCTTGAACAGGCCGCGCTTGATTTTATAGACCTGCTTCAGGCCCTTGGCTTCGACAACGGGAGCGCTCACGACGCAGCCTCCGTTCCAACGGGATGATCATGATTGATGGCTGCGGTCCGGTTTGGATCGCCAAGCGGATAATGGCAGCGGATATGGCCACCCGCCCAGGGCTTCAGGCCTGGGCGCACATTGCGCGAATGCTCGGTGGCATAGGCGCAGCGCGGGCTGAACAGGCAGCCTTTAGGACGGTCGTAGAGGCCAGGCACCACGCCGGGGATCGTCGCCAAGCGTCCGCCCTCGCTGCGCTCAGGCAGAGCGGCCAGAAGCGCGGCCGTGTAGGGATGCTGCGGCGAGTCGAAGAGGTCGGCGGCGGAGCGCTCCTCCATGATCTGCCCCGCATACATCACCATCACGCGCTGCGCGGTGTCGGCCACCACGCCCATGTTGTGGGTGATCATGACGAGACCCATGTTGCGCTCCTTCTGGAGCGAGATGAGCAGATCGAGGATCTGGGCCTGGATCGTCACATCAAGAGCGGTGGTCGGCTCGTCGGCGATGAGCAGCTTGGGATTGCAGGCGATGGCCATTGCGATCATGACGCGCTGGTTCATGCCGCCCGACATTTGATGCGGATAGGCGGAGAGGCGGCTTTCCGGTGAGGGAATGCCGACCTGACCGAGAAGTTCGACGGCCCGGCGCTCGGCGGCCTTGCGGTCCATGCCCTCGTGCAGGCGCAGGGTTTCGGTGAGCTGGAACCCGACCGTGAAGGACGGGTTCAGGCTCGTCGTCGGCTCCTGGAAGATCATCGCGACGTCTTTGCCGGTGAGCTTGCGCCGGTCCTTGTCCGAGATCGTCAGGAGGTCGCGGCCGTTGAAGGCGAGCTTGTCGGCCTTCACGCGGCCCGGGAAGGGGATGAGGCCCATGAGGGCCAGCATCGTGACGCTTTTGCCGGAGCCGGATTCGCCCACGACGCCGAGAACCTCGCCCTCTTCGAGCTTGAGGCTCACGCCGTCGACGGCCCGCATGATGCCGCCTTGGGTCGGGAATTTGACCGACAGGTTTTCAATTTCAACAAGAGCCATGATCAGCGCTTCAGTTTGGGATCGAGGGCGTCACGAAGACCGTCGCCCAGAAGATTGAAGGCAAGCACCGTGATGAGGATCGCCAGACCCGGGAAGGTGACGACCCACCAGGCGCGGAGAACGAACTCGCGGGCATCGGCCAGCATGGTGCCCCATTCAGGCGACGGAGGCTGCGCACCGAGGCCGAGGAAGCCCAGGGCCGCTGCATCCAGGATTGCAGTGGAGATGCCCAACGAGGCCTGCACGATGAGGGGCGCGGTGCAGTTGGGCAGCACTTCCTTGAACATCAGGCGCGTCGTTCCGGCGCCGCTGACTCGGGCGGCCGTCACGTAGTCCTTGGAGGTTTCAGTGATCACCGCCGCACGGGCAAGGCGCACATAGTGCGGCAGGATCACCAGAGCCACAGCCAGCATGGCGTTCATCAGGCCCGGGCCCAGCACCGCTACAATGACGATGGCAAGCAGCAGGCTCGGCAGCGTGAGGATGATGTCCATCAGGCGCATGATGAAGATCTCGGTCAGGCCGCGGAAGAAGCCTGCCACGAGGCCGAGCACGGTGCCGATCGCGATGGAGAGCGCCACGACGGCAATGCCGATCAGGAGCGAAAGGCGCGCGCCGTGCATCACACGGGAGAGAATGTCGCGACCGATCGGATCCGTCCCGAGCGGGTAGGCGATCGAGCCGCCCTCCTGCCAGAACGGCGGCTTCAGGGCGATTGCTGTATCGGTAATATTCGGATCGTGAGGAGCGATCACGGGCGCCAGCAGAGCGACGAGTAAGACGACAGCAATGATCACGAGGCCAGCAACAGCGCCATGGTTGGCGCTGAAATAACCCCAGAACTCGCGCAAGGGATGAGGAGGGGTGGCTGTCGGAACTGGGACGGCCGGAGCTTCCATGGTTTCAGTGGTCATCGCGTATGCCTGATGCGAGGATTGATAAGGCCGTAGGCAAGGTCGACGAGAAGATTCACGCTCATCACCACGACGCCGAGCAGCAGAGCGCCACCCTGCAGCACGGGATAATCACGCCGGAAGATGGCATCGATGAGCCATTTACCGACCCCAGGCCAGGAGAAAATGGTTTCAGTGAGGATCGCGCCGGTGAACAACACACCAATCTGCAGGCCGATTACGGTTACGACCGGGATCAACGCGTTGCGCAGGGCATGGAGCGCGACGATGCGAAACCGCGAAAGGCCCTTGGCCTTGGCGGTTCGAATATAGTCTTCGCCAAGAACTTCCAGCATCGCCGAGCGTGTCATGCGCGCAATCACGGCCAGCGGCACCGTACCGAGCACGATGGTGGGCAGAATCAGGTGCCTGACTGCCGACCAGAAGGCTTCGGGTTCATCGGAGAGCAGGGTGTCGATTAGCAGGAATCCGGTGATCGGCTCGATGTAGTACAGCACGTCGATGCGGCCCGAGACGGGGGTCAAATCGAACTGCACCGAGAACAGCAGAATGAGGATGAGCCCCCACCAGAAGATCGGCATGGAATAGCCTGCGAGCGAAATGCCCATGACTCCATGGTCGAAAATGGAATTTCGCCGGATGGCCGCGATGATGCCGGCTGGAAGACCGAGAAGAAGCGCGAAGAGGATTGCGCAGGTGGCGAGCTCGATGGTGGCCGGGAACAGCGATGAGAACTCGTTCAGCACCGGCTCCTGCGTGATCATCGACTTGCCGAGATCGCCTTGGAGAACGCGGGCCAGATAGATCCCGTACTGGACAATGACCGGCTTGTCGAAGCCGTATTCCTTACGCAGCTGTTCGTGGCGCGCGGGATCGATGCCGCGCTCGCCTGCAAGGGTTTCGATTGGATCGCCGGGCACGAGGCGGATCAGGAAGAAGGCGAGCAGCGTGATGCCGATGAATGTCGGAATAATCAGGCTGACGCGGGTCAGGATGAATCTAAGCATGGCCAGAACGGAAAAAGGCGGAGCGGCCATGAGGCCGCTCCGCCAGGTTGATGGGATAGAAGCTTACTTGCCCTTGATGTCCACGCCGTAGAAGGTGTGGCGTCCAAACGGCGAGAGCTTGAAGTCCACCACTTCCTTGCGGACCGGCTTCAGCTGCACGGCGTGAGCCACCGTGAACCACGGAGCCTGCTCCTTGAAGATCTTCTGAGCTTCTTCATAGAGCTTGGTGCGCTCAGCCTGGTTGGTGACGACTTTCGCCTTGGTCACGAGATCGTCGAAGGGCTTGTGGCACCACTTGGCGATGTTCGAGCCGGAGTTGCTCTGTGCCGAGGCGCAGCCCAGCAGGGTGTGCAGGAAGTTGTCCGGGTCGCCGTTGTCGCCGGTCCAGCCGAGCTGAGCCATCTGGTGCTCGCCGGCCTGGGCCCGCTTGCGGTACTCGCCCCACTCGAAGCTCTTGATCTCAGCCTTCACGCCGATCTTGGCGAGGTCGGCCTGCATGAGCTCGGCAATGCGGCGTGCATTCGGGTTGTAGGGGCGCTGCACCGGCATGGCCCACAGGTCCGTCTCAAGACCGTTCGGGTAACCGGCCTCCGCCAGAAGCTTCTTGGCCGCTTCAGGATTGTACTCGTCGTCCTTGATGGACTTGTTGAACGACCACATGGACGGCGGAATCGGGTTCGTTGCAGGAACACCCGAGCCGAGGAACACGGCGTCGACGATGGCCTTCTTGTTCATGGCCATGTTGAAGGCCTTGCGGACGCGCACGTCGTCGAAGGGCTTCTTCGTGGTCTGATAGGCAAGGTAGCCGACGTTCAGGCCAGCCTGCTCCATGAGCGTGACGTTCGGGTCCTTCTTGATGGCCTCGAGGTCAGCCGGGTTCGGGTACGGCATGACATGGCATTCACCCTTCTGGAGCTTCGCCCAGCGGACGGAAGCGTCCGGGGTGATCGAGAAGACGAGGTCGTCGATCTTCGCCTTGCCACCCCAATATTCGGGGAATGCCTTGAAGCGGACGATTGCGTCCTTCTGGTACTGGACAAGAGTGAACGGACCCGAGCCGATGGGCTCTTGGTCGATCTTCTCAGGCGTGCCCGCCTTCAGCATGGCGTCGGCATATTCCTTCGACTGAACGCCGGCAAACTGCATGGCAAGGTTCGACAGGAACGGGGCTTCAGGCTTGTTCAGCGTGATGCGAACGGTATAGTCGTCAACCTTCTCCACCGACTTCAACAGAGCGGGCATACCCATGTCGGTGAAGTACGAGTGGTTCGGGCTCGTCACCTTGAAGAACGGATTGTCTTCCTTCCACTGACGCTCGATCATGAACACGATATCGTCGGCGTTCACGTTGCGGGTCGGCTTGAAGTTCTTGTTGGAATGGAACTTCGCGTTCTTGCGGATGTGGAAGGTGTAGACCGTGCCGTCAGCCGAAATGTCCCACTTCTCGGCGAGGCCGGGAACGACCTGCGTGCCGCCGCGCTCGAAATCCACGATGTTGTCGTAGATGTGCTCGTTCACGTCGAACGAGGTGCCGGTGGTGTTGATGCCGGGATAGAAGTTCTCCGGGCTGCCTTCGGAGCAGTAGACCAGGGTCTTGGCGGCCAGGGGAGCGGCGGCCAGGAAGGCCGGAACGCAGATGGCTGCGAAAAGGGCTGATTTTTTCATTACCTGTAGTCCTCTGAGACGGCTCTAGTCGTGGCCGTTCTGTGACGGAGTTAAGGTGCGAAGCCCCGATATTGTCAATCTGTCCATGCAACAATGGATAATTTTTAGAGGAAATTAACTATTTTCTGAGCCTGCAGCATCCTTAAAGCGCAGCATTTTGGTCAAATTTCCGAGATTCCTCACAATTCCCGCCGGTATCCTCAGGAAGAGGGTTGTCCACAATCGGGCAAGGGGTCTGTCCAGCAGGAAGAGCCATCATTCCCGCTTCTGCCCGGCTGCATCGCTGACCTTCAAGGCGAGGTCGGCGCGGGTGAACGGCTTATGCAGCATCAGATACCCGTCCGGAACGCGCCTGGGATCGGCATATCCGGTCACGAGCATGACGCCGAGGTCGGGACGGACCTCGCGCGCTTTGTCGGCGAGTTCCGTTCCCGTCATGCCGGGCATCGCGAAATCCGCGATCAGCACATCGAGCTGGCTGTCGGCCTTCAGGATGTCGAGGGCTGACGATCCATCGGCGGCTTCTACGACCCGATGACCCATCTCGCTCAGGTAAGCCGCCGTTACCGTACGCACTTCCGCATCGTCATCTACGAGCAGGATGCGAACCTTGGGAGCATCGGGAGCGATGGACTGCTCCTCGCGTGGTCTGCCGTCCTGTGCCGTCACGGCGCGGGAGAGATAGAGCTCCACCGTCGTGCCGACGCCGACCGTGCTGTGGATCGCTACCGTGCCGCCGGATTGCTGCGCCAGACCATAAACCATGGGAAGGCCTAGGCCGGTGCCCTTGCCCACTTCCTTCGTCGTGAAGAACGGCTCCAGCACCCGCGCCAGAACCTCTGGCGGAATGCCGGTGCCGGTATCGGCCACCGAAATCACCACGTAATCGCCGGCCGTGAGATCGGTGATCCGGCCCTCCTCGACCGCCTCGTTGCGTGTGGAGAGGGTGAGAACCCCGTTCTCCGCCATGGCATCGCGAGCATTGATGCACAGGTTCAGGATGGCCAGTTCGAGCTGGTCCGGGTCGACCATGGCGGTCCAGAGTTCATCGATGAGATGCCGCTCAATCCGAATCACGCCGCCGAGCGTGCGGGTCAGCAGATCGCTCATGCCGGTGATGACGTGGTTCACGTCCACGGCCTGCAATCTCAGGTCCCGCTGCCGGCTGAAGCTGAGGAGCCTCTGGGTCAGGGATGCGCCGCGCTCGGCCGCATAGGTGGCATTCTGCAGAAGGCGCGTCAGTCGCGGGTCGTCGGGCGCCCGGCGCGAGGCGAGATCCAGGCTGCCGAGCACGGCCATCAGCAGATTGTTGAAGTCGTGGGCCACGCCTCCGGCGAGGGTGCCGAGAGCCTGCATCTTGTCGGCCTGACGCAGGCGCATCTCCATCAGCTTGCGCTCCGTGATATCGCGCTCGATGGTGGCGAGATTGGTCACGCTCCCCTGATCGTCGAGGATCGGGATATGGTTGATGAGACACCATTGCGTTCGGCCATCGGGCAGCGTGCGCTCCTCGATCACCTCGTCGGGCTGGCGCGCTTCGATAGCGCGCCGCTCCGCCTCCTCGATCATCGCTGCCCGCTCAGGTGAGACGTAGTCCCTCTCCTTGCGGCCCAGGCAGTCGCCGGCCGTGCATCCGAGGCTCCTGGCCTTCCCGGCGTTCAGGCGCACGAAGCGGCCTTCCAGATCCTTGAACGAGATCAGGTCGCCGGTGCTCTCCATCAGCCCGTGCAGGAGCGCGCGTTCGGTATCGAGTTCACGCGCCAGCAGACGCCGCTGATAGGCCGCGGCAACCATATTTGAGAGGGCCGCGGGATCCCAGGGCTTGGGCACATAGGCCATGATGCGGCCCTTGTTGACCGCGCCGATAACCGCCTTCAGATCTGCATATCCTGTGAGGAGAATCGCTTCTGCATTGGATACATCCCGGGCCTTGGCCAGGAACTCGTCGCCTTGCATTTCGGGCATGCGTTGATCCGAGATGATGATGGCGACTTCCGGCTCATGTCGGAGGATCTCAAGCGCCTTGATCGGAGAAGAGGCCGTCAGCACCCGGTACTCGTTCTCGAACAGATCTTCGAGTGCAACCAGGATATCCGGCTCGTCGTCGACGACCAGAATCGTGCCATTCGTTGCTGTCATCTCTCTCGGCAAAGTCATGAAGTAATCTGCCTCGGGATCGTGATGATGAAGCCGGCCCCGCCGGCCGGGCCCGCGCTCACCGTGATCGACCCCTTGTGAGCTTGGACGACGCTATAGGCGATGGCCAGTCCAAGTCCAGTTCCAGACCCCACGGGTTTGGTCGTGAAGAACGGTTCGAAGATGCGCTCCCGCAATTCCGGTGGAATTCCCGGTCCCGTATCGGTGATCCTGATCGTATAGGTTGTCTCGTTGCTTTCGGTGTCAATGTCTATGCCGCCGGTCCCCTTGATGGCATCGGCCGCGTTGCCGACGATGTTCATCACAACCTGGTTGAGCAGAGCCGGCGAACAGTAGAGATCCGGAACCGCGTTGTAGTGGCGGCGCACATCGATCCGGGTGCCCAGCTTGTGGCCCAGGAGGGCCAGAACCGTCTCGATTGATTCGGGGACATTCACCGTCTGGAAGTCGCCCTCGTCCAGACGCGAAAAGCGCCGGAGATTCAGGACGAGTTCCTGAATCCGGCCGAGCCCGAGTTTCATGGCGCCGATGCGGTCGAGGGATTTCCGAACCTGCCGTTCAAGCCCGGCCTCGGGTGGGAGCTTTCCTTCAATTTCCTTGAGGAGCCGTTCAACAGTTCCCTGGTGCGCCTGGATGAAGGCCAGGGGGTTGTTGATCTCGTGGGCAATGCCCGCCACCAATTCGCCCAAGGAGGCCATCTTGGCGGCCTGAACGAGTTGGGCCTGTGTTCCCTTCAGGAGGTCGTTGGCTTCTTCCAGCTCTCGATTCGCCTTGGCGAGCGCCTCGGCCGAGGCGGCTTCGGCCCGCGCGCGGGCAAGCGCGATCTCGCGCTCGCGCAGCTCCGCCTCGATGCGCCAGTTCTCGTCCTGCATGAGCTTGCGCCGCACGAGCGCGCGGATGCGCACCCGCATCCCGTCCGCCTCAATGCCGGTCGGGATGATGTCGTCGACACCTGCGGCGAAGGCCCGGGCGAGGAGCTGCCCACCCTCTTCGTTGCCGAGGCCCACGATAGCAAAGCTCGGAGCGTCCGCCCCCGGCAGGGGCGCCAAACCCCGGTAGAGGTTCAGCTGCCGGCAGAGCTCGATGCCGTCAAAGCCCGGACTGAGCAGGTTCACCAGGATGCAGTCCCAGGTGGCGTCCACCGAGTGCACGAGCCGCAGGGCCTCCGCAGGATCCGGGGCTGCCGTGACCGCATAGCCTTCATGGGCCAGCATGTTCTGAAGATAGGTGCGGCGGGTGAGGCTGTCGTCCACGATCAGGATGCAGGCCCGGCGAAACGTTCCGAAGCTGGGAGATTGCCGCTCCTCCTGCTCATCGCCGATCAGCGACGAGCGCCGGCGCAGAAGCGCCTTGATCCGCAGCAGGATTAGTTCCTGTTCGGCGGACTTGGAGATATAGGCGTCGGCCCCGCTCTCCAGCCCTTGCCGTTCAACGGTGCGCTCCCGGGCTTCTGTCAGCATAATCACCGGAATGGCGCGGGTGCGAACGTTCAGGCGCATCTGCCGGGTCAGCTCGTCCCCGTTCATGCCGGGCAGGTGGTAATCGGCAATGACGAGGTCGGGAAGCTTCTCGTTCAGCCCGTCGAGGGCGGCCTCTGCGGTCGAGCGCCAGGAGACATGAAAGCCGTTCGTCTCAAGCATGTGGCGCAGCTGCAGCGCCTGGGTTTCCGAGTCCTCGACAAGGAGGATTTCGGCCGCTTGTGCCATGGGAGCCGTGCTCATTCGCCGTCTCCGCGGGCCAAGCGCAGGATACGCGGTGCGATCAGGTCGAGGGGCAGGCTGATATTGACGCCGCCCATGCGCGCTGCCGCCGCCGGCATGCCGTAGACGACGGCGGTGCTTTCGTCCTCCGCCACCGCATAGCCGCCGGCCTGGCGCAGCTCGACAAGCCCCTGTGCGCCATCCTCGCCCATGCCAGTGAGGATCACTCCCAGGCTCCTGCGACCGAGCGAGCGCGCCATGGACTGGAACAGCATGGTGGCCGAGGGACGCTGATTGCCGAGCGGCGGCTCGGCGCTCAGCTTCAGGGTGCCTGCCGACGAGAGAAGCAGGTGCCGGTCGCCGGGCGCGACATAGACCCGACCGGGTGATGGGATCTCTTGGTCCTGGGCGAGGCGCACCTCGAGAGAGACCAGCCCGTTCAGCCAGGACGCGAAGCCTTCCATGAAGGGAGCTCCCATATGCTGGACGAGGAGGATCGGAAGCGGAAAGTTCGCGGGCAGAGCGCCGAGGATCTTCGCCAGCGCCGGTGGTCCGCCGGTCGAGGCGGCGATCCCCATGATGCTCGGACGCGTCATGCCCCATTCCGGTTCGCGCCGGGATGGGCCGGTTTCACGCCAGGGTGCGAACGCACGCTGCCGGACGACGGGCACCTGGCTCATGATGTAGAGCTGGGTGCAGATGGTGCCGGCGATGGCGGCATAGCCGTCGCTGGAGAGGCCGACAGGCTTCTCCACCACTGTGAGCGCACCGGCCCGCAGCGCATTCATGGAAATCTTGAGGGAGGAATCCTCGATGCTGTCGGCGATGACCACTATGGGCGTCGGCTGCTCCGCCATGATCCTGCGCGTCGCCTCCAACCCATCCATTCCGGGTAGGCGAATATCCATGGAGATCACATCCGGCCGAACGCGGCCGATCTCCCGCAGCGCCTCTTCCGCCGAGTCGACGGCTGCGGCCACCGCAAGGCGTGGGTCGCTGGCGATGATATGGACGAGCAGCTGACGAACGACGAGGGAGTCCTCGACGACCATCACCCGAACCCGAGATTGCGGCGCCATACTCATCACCCGGAACTCACAACACCTGTCCGATCGTCGCCAGCAATTCGCGCTGATCGAACTTCTGCTTGGTAATATAGGCGCTCGCGCCGAGATCGAGACCCCTGCGCACGTCCTCGGGATCCGCCCGGGACGTCATCAGGATCACCGGAAGGGCGGAAAGCCGTGGATCGGTCTTGATCGCCTGCAGCAGACCGAAGCCATCCATGCGCGGCATTTCCACATCGGCGATCACGAGATCGATCATGGCCTCGCCCGAGCGCAGCACATGAAGGGCGTCGATGCCGTCGACGCTAAGGACAACCTTGTACCCCTGCGCCTCCAGAATGCTCTTTTCCAGAGTGCGGGTGGTGATGGAATCATCAACCACGAGGATCGTCCTGGCTTGGCGTTCCTCCTCCGGGGTCCATCCCGTGAGACCCAAGCCTCCGCTCGCAAGGCGGCTCTCATTCCTGACCCAATGCTCGATCAGCCGGTCCGGGCTGAGCACGAGAGCCGGCATCTCGTCGTCCAGAAGCACGGTTCCCGAGACCAGATCGTTCAGACCGATGGCCTCGCCATCGCTGACGAGCATCGTGCGAACATCGTGGAATGCGTTGACGGCAAAGGCGCAGGTTCGTGAGCCGTGGCGAATGAGAACGGCCTTCACGTGTCCGTTCTCGGCCGGAAGGGGGGCATGGGGGGATCCTGTCAGAGCGGCGAGGGCGACGACCGGGACGACAACGTCCTGCCCCCCTGTCTCGATCCGGGCTGCCGGCCGGCCTTCCACGCTCTCCAGTGATTCGGTTCGCAGGCGCAGAAGGCGCTCCACGGCGTGGGCCGCCAAGCCGAACATGCGGCCCTCCGCCTCGAGCAGCAGCAAAGGCTGACGCGCGGCGGTGAATGGCACATTCAGCAGAACCTCGGTGCCGTGTGGGTAGCGGGGCCGGAGCAGAACCGATCCTTGCAGCTTGCGGACGGCTTCCGCCACGACGGACAGGCCCATGCCGCGGCCGGACAGCCTGTCGATTTCGCCTGCCGTCGAAAAGCCCGGCGTGAAGACAAGGGCGAGCAGCTGATCCATCATGGGCGGCGGGTGACCTGGAGGCCTGGGCTGAAGCAGCCCGCGCTCGATGGCGACCTGCTCGATTCGGGCGAGATCGGGGCCGCGTCCATCATCACGGATGCTGACGACCAGACGACCGCCGCGCGATGTCAGCTCCAGGATGATCTCGGCCCGCTCGGGCTTGCCCTGGGCGATGCGCTCCTCAGGCGGTTCCACGCCATGGCTCACCGCATTGCGCAGGAGATGCATTACGGGATCCTTGAGGGCTTGAAGCACCTGCCGGTCGACCTGGATGTCCAGGCCAGTGCTGCGCACATGCACATCCCGACCGGCCTCCCGGGCAATCTCGCGCACCATGTGCCCGAAGCCGCCGAACACCGTCTCGGCCGAGACGAGCGACACCCGGTCGATGTTCTCGCGGAGCTGGCGGGCTGCCTGCTCGACGGACCAACTCGAATGCCGTCGCTCGCGGGTCAGGGCGGAGATCCTGCGGAACAGACCCTTCAAGCCCTGGTCGAAATCGCGCAGGCGCGGGGCAAACGACGCGGCATTGCGCGAGGTCGAACGGAACCGCTGCTGTGCAGCCGTGCCTGAAACGTTCATCTGCTCCTGCAGCTGGTCCCAGCTCCGCCTCAAGCCGCGGGTCTCGAGCTCGATCTGCCGCAAGTCGTCATCAAAGCTTTCGTTGGCCTGCAGCACGGTCAAAAGCTGGTGCATGGAGGTGGAGAGTTCCTCCATCTGTTCGGCCGCCACGCGCAGATATGCGCTGCTGCCGGCATCAGCGGGAACGACCGCGTCGGCTTTCGGCGATGAGGGCTCCGGTTCGCGAGGTGTCGTCACCAATGCCGGCGCTGGCTGGGCCTCAACTGCGGACGCTGAAGGCTTGAGAACGCCGGCGACGAGATCCTCGATCAGATCGAGATTGCGCCGCACTGTTGCAATCGTCGGCTCATCGAGAGATTGCTGGCCTTCCAGAACCTGTGAGAACAGCGCCTCAAGCTGGTGCGCAACCTCTTCCACTACAGGCAGATCGACGGCGCGAGAAGCGCCTTTCAGGCTGTGCGCCCGGCGAAAGACATCCGTCAGGTCGATCTCGCCCCGGCCTGCCTGATCGAGCGCTGACCGGATCGCACCGAGATGCTCCCGATGCTCCGCGTCGAAGGCTGCCAGCAGCTGTTTGCGGATGTCCGTCACGATGCGCGCATCTCCCTATCCGCCCCGTCAGAGACGGTAGCGCTCGGCGAGGCCGAGGAGTTGCTGCGAGAGCTGGGACAGATTGGCCGCTGCGGTGTCGAGTTGCCGTGTGCCGGCCGCCGTCTGCTGGCTCGCCTGGCGAATGTTCTGGAGGGCGCCCATCACCTGCTCGATGCCGAGCTGCTGCTGGTTGGTCGAGGCGACGATCTGCTGAAACGTCTGCACGCTCTCCTGGATCTGGCCCGAGATGCCGGTGATCGTCTGCTGCGTGATGTCGGTGCGTTCCTTGCCGGCGGTCACGCGCTTCACGGCCTCCTCGGTCAGCATCACCGACGAGTTGATGCCGCGCTGAATGTCGCCCAGGATCGAACGCACCTGCGTGGTCGCGTCCTTGGCCTGGTCGGCGAGCGTCTTCATCTCGGATGCCACGACCGCGAAGCTGCGGCCGTTCTCGCCGGCTGCTGCCGCTTCGATGGCTGCGTTGAGTGCCAGAAGATGCGTGCGCTCGGAAATATCGTTGACGGAGGAGATGATCTCGCCGACAGCCTGGGTCTTCTCGCTCAAGGCGACGATGTTTTCCGCCACCGCTTCGGCCTGCTCGCGGATCGCATCCATGGCGCGCGCGGTGTCGTCAACAGCCTGGAGGCCGGCCATGCTGGTCTGCGCCGCCGCCTGTGCGGAAGCGATGACCTCCTGCGCACGCTTGCCGATCTGGGCTCCCGAATGGGTGATCTCATCGACTGTCGCGGCGGTCTCCTGAACGGCAGCCAGTTGCTCCTCGACGGAGGCCGCCTGCTCCTGGGTTGAGGCGCGGATCTCGGCTGCGGCCGCATTCAGGTTCTCCGTCGCCTCACGGCTCTGGCGGGCGAGCTGGCGCAAGCCCTCGACCATGGAGTTGAGCGTGGCGCCGAGATGCCCGATCTCGTCCTTGCCGGTCGTGGCCATCTGGCCACCCAGCTCTCCGCGTCCGATCCGCTCGACAAAGCCCATGAAAGCACCGAGGGGCGTGATGATGGAAGAGCGCAGGAGATAGCTGATGATCAGGCTCAGCAGTGCGATGCCCGCGATAGCGACGATGATCGAGGTTCGGCTCCTCTCATAGATTTCGCTGGCCTGCCGCTGACCGACCGCATTGGCCTCGAGCATGACGGCTCTGGCGCTGTCGAGCGTTCTGACCCATTCGCTGCGCCGCGCATCCAGGATTGCTTGCGTTCTCTGCATGGTGGCGAGGTCGCCACTCCGCAGTTCCGCGAATTGCTGTTCACTTGCGGCTCGCAACTGGCGGAGACCTTCGTTGGCTTCTTTGAGAAGTTCCGCGACCCGTTGCCAGGCGGCTCCGCGCTCCTGGGAGATGGACTGCGCGGCGAAGCCGTTCGCCATGGCTGTCGCATGGGCGATATCCGCCTCCGCCTTCGCCGCCACCCTGCTCCATTCCTGGATGCGATCCTCAAAGGAAGCCTGCTGGCCCAGGGCGCGAAGCAAATATCCTGCCATGATCTGCTGCCGCAGGTTGCGCATGACGTTCTGGTCGTCGTCGATGACCTCGAGCTGGCGCATCAGCGAGATGTCCCGCGAGACGATCCGCTCGGTTGTCTGACGAACGTCGTCGAGCCGGTTGATGGCGTAGAGACCAAGCCCGACCATCAGGGTGACGATGACGGCGAAGCCGAGAAGAATACGATTGGCGATCGAGATCGTCACGTCAGACTCCAGGAACAGGGGAAGGGGACAGGAAGGGGCGCAGAAGCCGCTCGGGATCGAGAAGCGACAGGATGTCGGTTTGATCGTCAGCGATGTCCTGCACGCGGGCATAGCCGGTCACTGCATCGCTCCGGTAGCCCGTGGCGTCCTCGCGGGTCAGCAGACGAATGTCGGCGACTGCAAAGGCGCGCTCGACCCTGAGAGCCACCTGCGGCTGATCGCGGCGGAGCAGCACGAAATGGTGGTCTCCATGCTCGGTGGAGGATGGTTCGATGCCCAGCGCGAGCGCCAGATCGATCACGCTCACCAGCCGCCCGCCCCGACCGAACAAGCCGACCAGTGCCGGCGGTCCATCCGGGACAGGCATAACTTTCTGTGGAGGCAGCACTTCGGCGACAGTCTCAATCGGAATCCCGAAGCGCTCGCGGCCTGCGCCGCAGACAAGGGCGCGCGGCAGGGTCTCAACCGGCGCTGCCTTATCCTTCCGCCGCGATGCAAGGCTCTCGGTTCTCTCATCAAGGATATGCTGCACCCGCTCCTCGGCCGAGCGGATCCTGCCTCTCTCGATCTGCCTCAGCTTCCGACGCACCGATTTCACCATGGTCATGCCTTCCGCCTGGACGGCGTTGCCGCGTCGAGGTGGATGCGGATCAGGTCACGCAGTTCCTTCGCAGTCACACCGTCGCCTTCGTCGAGCGGGTGATCGTCAGCCAACGCTGCGACGCTCTGGGCCGCATGGGTGAGCGAGCGCCGCCCAGGGGCCGTTTTTCCCTCAGAGAGCAGCAGGAGTCCGAGATGGTAATGAGCCATGGTGAAGTTTTTATCGAGATAAAGACTTTTGAGGAAGCTTTTCTCAGCCTCGTCAGGATGCTCGAGCGCCCGAAGAACCAAGCCTTGGTAGTAATGCAGCGCGGCTTTCAGCGGCTCGGCGATGAGAGCCTTCCGGCAGAGATCTGCCGCCGCAGCGAAGTCGCCCGCATCGGCGCGCGCCCTGATATCGCCGAGCAGGTCGCCGACTGATTGAGGGGCAGGACAAGCAGGCGCCTTTTGCGGAGCCTTCGGGGGGCGCGGGAGGGCTGGTCTGTGAGCTGACGCTTCAGGTTTCGGTTCAGGCAGGAGCGGCTTCCACTCCGGCAGGGTGGTCTTGGGTTGCAAGGGAGCAGGCACCGGCACTGGCGCATCACCGGCGCCACGCCGGTAGGCGACAGTTCCCGGCAGGCTCAGGGCCTGCATCATTGTCGCGAATACAGGATTCGGCTCGGCATGGCCCAGCAGCATCCAGCCATCGTGGTCCAAGCGGTCGCGCAGGGCTCCGACGATCCGGGTGACCGTGTCGGGATGGAAGTAGATCAGCACGTTCCTGCACAGGATCAGGTCGAAGTCTGAGAGTTCAAGCGGCGAGGTGCCATCGAGAAGGCTCAGCAGGTTGTGCCGCTCAAACCGCACCAGGGAGCGGAACTCCCGCCTCACTTCCCATTGCTCCTTGCCTGCTTCGGTAAAGTAGCGCTGTCGCTGCTCCTCCGGCATGGAGCGAAGCGCCCATTTGCCGAATCGCGCCTGCCGGGCCGCTTTCAGGAAGCTGTCGTTGATGTCGGTTCCGACAATGCTGACGCGCCACGTCCCGAGGCTCTCGCCGAGAATTTCATTGGCCAGAATCGCAATGGAGTAAGGCTCGGCCCCGGTGGCGCATCCGGCGCTCCAGATCCGCAGCCGTCGCGTGGCGGCCTTCCTGGCGATGATCTCGGGCAGAATGGTCTCGCGCAGGGCCGCGAACTGTTCCGCGTAGCGGAAGAAGAACGTCTCGCCGATGGTGATCTCGGCCTCTAGCTTTCCCCATTCCGCCGGGCCCGAGATTGGATCGTCCAGCAGGGTCAGATAGGCGCCGGAATCGGACAGGCCCGTGGCGCGCAGGCGCTTGCGCACGCGCTCCCACAGGAGGTCGTCCTTGTCCTGGTAGTAGAAATGTCCCGTGCGCTCGATCACACGGCTTTTCAGATGAGGAAAGCCGGCATCAAACAGCGGAACAGGATCGGGTCGTGCGGCCATCAGGCCGGCACCGCCCATTCATTGAGGCGGCTCTGCGCCTGGTGTCCGAGTTCCGCCAGCGCCTGCTCTTCTTCCGTAAGCAGGATCCGCTCGGCAGAGAGAAGATGAACGAGCCGGTCATTCCAGGTGACCTCCGCCTCGACGCAGCCGTTCAGGCTTCCCGCCTGCCTGACGTCGGAAACCTGTGCGGCATTCACTGTCGCCACATCCAGAACGCGGTCGACACGGAGCGCAGTGGGGCTGGCTGAGCCGCTGGCTCCGATCAGGATCAGGTGCCGGTAGAGATCGGCCTCCGGATCATCCTCATCTTTCTGGAGGCCGAACAGCACGTCGAGCCGGAGCACGGGAACCGCATCTCCGCCGAGATTGAAGAAGCCGGCGACTGGCCGGGGCAGGGCTGGCGGACGCCACAGGCGGGGCAGGGGCAGGAACTCGCGCACGGCGCTCCGGTGCAGGGCACAGGCGGTGCCGCACACGTCGAAGATGATGATCTGCAGGCTCGCCATGGATCAGATCGCTGGACGCCGGTTCCGGGGGAGGGGTGAAGGCCTTGGTGAGCATTAGATAGGCACCGGGTGACCTCCGGCAACCGCGGCCAACCTATTGAGACACCTGGTCCGTGGCCTCTTGAATGGCGTTCAGGCCCACGCTGGCCTCTTCGGAGTGCCCCGTCCGCTGGACGGCCCGGAAGACCTGCTCGGCGTCTTTGTAGCGGCCGAGATTGAAATACGACCAGCCGCGAATCAGCAGCAGATCATTCTGCTCCGGCACGAGCCGCGCCCGCTCGCTGAGGGCAAGAAGAGTCTCGACGTAGCGCTTGTCGCGGTATGCCGCCAACGCCCGCTGGGTCAGGATCGACGCTCCGAGCTCGACCTGACGCGACCGGGTCTGCGGTGCCTCGGCCGCCGCAATGGCTGCCTCGGAGGTCAGGTTCTTGCGCAGGTAGGCCAAAGACTTGCCGTAGGCGGCTTCTTCGCGGGTGCGGCCACTGCCGGTGGCGATGGCTTGGTCGAAGGCGGCGACCGCCTCCAGAGGCCGGTTGATCTCCATCAGGCACCAGCCCCGGGTGAGAGCCGCGTCACCCGAGAGACCTGTGGGGTTGCGCGTCATGGCGCAGCCGCGCCCCAGAGTGGAGCGGGCCTGGGTCTGGCGGAGCCGCACTCCTTCCTCGGTCCGGGCGAGAGGCTGTTCGACCTCGATTCGCTCCACGGCAACTTGGCGGGCGGCAGCAGGGCGGGGCGCTGTCTCCATCTCGGCCCGAGGCTGGACGGGAGCGGATCGCCGTCCGGAGCCGGGGTTGGTGCCGTCCGCGAGATCCGCGATGCGCTCGGAGCGCCCCCGCCATTGGGAGACGACGGCGTTGAAGGCGGCGCGCTCGTTCAGGCGCTGGGTCGACAGGGCAAGGCCATAGGCCGAGGGTTCGTCCTCAGGCCTCCAGCCGAGAGCGGTTCGGAACCAGTCCCGCGCGGTCCGGATCTGCTGCGTGTTGTAGGAGTACCAGCCAAGCGCCTGAGCACCGTCGGGGAAACGCTGCGCCGTCACAACCGGGACGATCCGCGCGACCACCCGGGCATCGAGCCGCGGCGCCGGATCCTGGCTGAGGAGGGCCGTGGCGACGTCCAAGTAGATCTTCATGTTCTCGGGAGCGCGCTCGCGCCACTCATAGGCGAAGGCCTCGGCGTCCGTGAGGCGCTCGAGCGCCCTTAAGGACATGGCATAGCCTTCGGCCGCCTTGGCGCCGCCGTTGCGGTCGAGAGCCGTCTTGAACAGTTCGAGCGCCCGCGCCGGATTGCCATGGTGATAGTTGTACCAGCCGAGGATCAACACGGGGCCGGCCTCATTGGTATTCCGGATCAGCCGCTCGACCGCCGCGAGATCCTCGGCCGACGCGGTCATTTTGCTGTCGAGAGACGCCCGCTCGACCCTGCGGCGGGCCAGCTCGTCGCGGATGGAGCTGAAATCGTCCGGGCTCTCGCCGGTCCTGCGCTCGAACTGGAGCAGATCGGCTACCTGCTGTTCGGGCAGGAGGGTGAGAGCCTTCTGCAGCGTCGCGAGGCGTTCGGCCGGATTGGCGCAGTTCGTCAGGAGATAGGTGTACACATCCCGGGTGCGGATGGGCTGATCCGTCCGGGCGAACGCCTCCGCCACGCGCCAGAGCACATCCACATTGGTGCAGGTGAGAAGGCTCGGCGACTCGGTCGCCACGGACAGCACGGTCTGCCATTGGCCGGAATCGGAGGCATTCACCAGACGGCGACGCGCCTCCACCGTTTCCAGAGCCGTAACAAGCTCCTCCGGCGGCTTCCAGTTCGTGTCAGCGGCCTGGCGTTCGGCGATGGCGGCGCGGACTTCGGCGATCCGGTCCTCGCGGTAGAGGTTCCATAGGCGCTCGAGGAGCGGATCCGGCGGTGCGCTTCCCCCTGCCGAGAGCTGCGACAGATCGCTGGGCGGTGTCCAGTTCGGATAGAGCGCCCTGAGCCGGGCGATTTCCGCATTCACCCGGCGTGTGTCGCCCTGGGACGCGAAATAGCGAAGCGCCGATTCATCGACCTGCGGCTGAGCGCCGTTGGCGGGAGGTGACCCGGACGGCAGCGATCCGGCGGGCGGTTGGGAGCCGCCGGGGCCGGTCTGCTGCGCGATCGCTGCGAATCCCAGGATCAGGATCGCAGTCGTTATGGCGCTGCCGACGAGACGCATTGCGGATATTTCTCACCCAGCAGGGATTTCGCCAAAAGGTACAGGGTGGACGGATAATAGAGGCTCGGCTCGAAGGTCCTCAGCGCTGCCGGAACGGGCGTTCCTTCGAGCGCACAGGCCAGAGCGGCTTGAAGAATGGCATAGCCCTGGTCCGTGAGCCGCTCCCGGATCTGACCGGTCACAACGTTGACCACGGCAACGCCTTCGTTCTCCGCAGACCAGCGCTGCTTGAGGGCTCTCAGCCACTCCAAATCAGTCATCCCTGCTCTCAACAGGTAAAGCGGTATCCTTAAGGAGTTGTAACCAAACTCGGGCGGGAAGCCGTCTGCCGGTTTGGGCTGCAATCCGCTCTGAAGGGAGAGCCAGTCCGCCGGAAGCCGCACGCGGCCCGCGGTTGACTGCTGAAGAAGCATCACCCCATCGCGCCAGACGCGGTTCCATTCGTATTCCGGCGCAAGCACCGCCATCACGGGGAAAGCCTCGAAGACCCAGTAGGAGAGGTTGACCACCGGACCATCGGGACGGTCGCCCGCTCCGAAACCGTCAGCGCCTGGCAGAAGCACGAGGGAGCGACCGCTGCGACCAAGGGTGTTCTTGCCGATCGCCCTGGCGATTTTCTGCGCGGCGGTGGTGTAACGGGGCTCCTGCCAGACTTCTGCAGCCTTTGCCAGCGCATAGGCGATGAGAAGATCGCCATCGGTGGCGTTGTTGCGGTCCGTCACCCTGGGCTTTGCGCCGGGATCCCACTTCCACACCGCCAGGCCGTCGTCACGAATGAGGAGTTCGGTGAAGGTGAAGCTCAAGATCTGCTCGAAGGAGCGTCGGTCGGACGCCGCCAAGGCGAGGAGGAGGCCGTATCCCTGCCCCTCGCTGTGGCTGATATTGCCGTTGGCCGTATCGACCACGCGGCCGCTGTCTTCGACGAAGCGGGAGCGGTAGGCCTCCCAATCCGCCGACGAAATGGTACCGGCAATCTTCAGCGGCTGCACGGAGAGGCTCTGGGAGGATGCCATCGATGTCATGACGAGGGAGATCATGGCGAGGAGCCATGGCAGAAGCGATGCGCGCCTGGCACATCGTGCAGAAAAGGGGTCCCGGTTTTCTGCGCTAAACGATGCGCTATTAAACAGATTGAGCATCGGATGGATCCCAAAAATGGTGTCCACTTTTGGGTCCGATGCTCTGGGCACCTGCCGCGTCATGAACGTCGTCCCAGCCTGCTCAGGAGCAAGGCGGTGGCGACGCCAAGGAACGTGCAGCATGCCAACATGACAAGAGCATATTGGAGGATGTTGGCGGACATCCAGTTCGCTGCGACAAGGCGAAGATTCGTCAGCGAAGGCGGCTGGGTCTGCACAAAGCGATAATCGCTGATGGGCTCCACCTGCAGCTTCATCTCCCTCGGCTCCAGAGCGATGGCGCGCCCCGAGACCTGGGACCAGAGCAGGGGATTGGACAGACGGGCCATCTCGTCCGCCAGCGCACGATCGGTGCGGGCCGTCACCAGGGTCCAGACTCCGGCTCCCTCACTGCGGCTCTGCGCCATGAGAAGGGATGCGCGCTGCGGCGGTTCGTAGGGCGCATCGGTCCGCTCTTCCAGCTTCAACGACGAGAGAGAGAGGCTGAAGGTCTTTTCCAGCCAGTCCTGCACGGAGCCGATGGTCTGCTGAACGATGCCGCGGCGCTGGAACGTGTCCGACCAGCGCCTGCGGACCTCGTCTGTCGAGGCCGTGGCCGTGCGGTCGGGCGAAGCCTGGCTCAAAGGCATGGTGAAATCCGCGCTTGCCGTCTGTGACGCTCCTTTGTCTGCGACCGGCGTCGACGGCCACATCATGCGCAGGTGCTCCGTCACTCTCACGCGGTCGAGCATGCCGGGCGGGATCTGGTCGACGGCGCCGATGAACAGCACGGAGTCATCCTCGGCGGAGGCCGCATTGGCGAACTGCGCCTGCACCGGCCGGCCGGCGTTGCGGGCCATGCGGGCCAGCAGGGTTCCGGCAGCGGACAGGTTCAGCGCGTCCGGACGCGCAAGGACGACGGTGGTGGGGAGGTCTTCGTCCGAGAAACGGCCGGCTCCGAGAACCGCCAGATCGGGCAGGCGTCCGATCCGGCCGAATTTCGGGAATTCCAGGGTGGTGGTGTCGAACAGAACGAAGCGCTTCGTCTCAGATAGGGTTTCCCCCGGTGCGCAGCGGGCGTCTGCGTCCGTCATCAGGGCCGCCTCGATGGTGACGCGGTTGAACCCGGACTTGAAATTCTTGAGTGGGACTCGGACGGTATGCCGCCGGACGATGTCTCCCTGCGTGGTGATCGTCATCTGCGTGCTGATCTGGCCGTTGACGAACACGTTCACATGACTGCCGGGCCGGACCGCGGACGTATAGGCTGCATCGAGATGCAGGATCGCTTCTCCATACTCGGTGGCATAGAAGTCCGAGGGAAGATTGATGGCGAGATCCGCCTTCAGGCGCCGACCGGAAAACTCCTGCGTCGGCACGCCCAGATCCGCAAAGCGGAAGGTCTGATCGCCGAATGCCGTAGGAACCTCGGGCCAATGCCAGGAGGCGGTGTCGATGATCCCGCGCTCGGCATTGAGAGGGTTGAGGGTCTGCGTTCGGACGATCCCGATTGCCGTGTCGAGATCCTGCCAGGTGGGTCCTGCCACCACCAGTGTTGAGCCGATGGAACCGGGCTCCTGCATCATCATGGTCAGCGGCTGCACTGAAGCGGCGTCCGGAATGCCGGGCACAAGGCCGCGCAGCTCGCTGGCCAAGCCCATAGCGACCTTGATGGTCCCGACAGGCGAGGGGCCCGGATCGGATTCCATCACCTGGATCACGGGATGGGCATAGCGTCCGCGCAGGGCAACCGTCTGCGCAAGACGCAGCAGCCGATCGCGGATCTCCGGCCGGTAGATCTTGGGGGCAACCACCCGGATCGTGGTGACGCCGGTGCTGTCGACTCCCACGGCGGGCAGATCGTCCAGGCCACGCAGGGTCTTCGTCGCCCCTTCGGCGAAGATGAGGCGCGTGGATGCCGAGTCCACATCGGTCCAGAGTTCATAGGTCGCCGCAATGGTGCAGTCCGTCCGGTGACGCTGAAGGGTCTCCATGCGGATAATGTTCTGCCCCGGACGCAGAAGGCCGGGACGGATCGACGATGTCACGCGCTTGATGTCGTTCGACGAGGCGATCGGCGTGTCGAGCACGGATTCACCGTTGATCGCGATCCTCAGGCGAGAGCCCTCGGGCATGACCACGACCGCGTTCTTGTATCCCATGGAGAAGGTCGCGCCGCTTGCGGCCTCGTCCTGCGTGAGATGGAAGGTCCAGGACCGGGCGTCCGTCTCACCCTCAAAACGGAGCGTCTCGAAGGGAAGAATCGGCCGCTCGATCCGCGCGACGTTGCGCACCGGTAGAGCATTGGTGACGACCGGCGCACGGACGGGCGAAGGAGCGTTTCCAACGGCTCCTGCCGAGGGCGCTGTATTGCGCGGTCCCATGCTGAAGGGCGCGGCTGTGCCGGCTGGGGATGCCGGCTGCGGATCTACCGGTCGGGGAGACGGCGCTGCAGCCGGTGGCGAGCCGGGCTGGCGCATGTCGAAGGGCCCGGCAGGTGCGGCCTGATTGGGCGCAGGCGCAGGGCTTGTCTGCGGCGCTCTCGCGCTGCCGGGTGCCATGTTGAATGGCGCCGCCTGGGCGAGGGCGTTTGGTGCACCGATCGCTTGCAGCCCTAGCAGGAAGGGGATCAGAACGCGGCGCACGACACACCTCTACTTGACGGCTGCGACTACGGACGGAGCCGGTGGGGAGGAGCGGCCGATCCGCTGCAGTCCCAGGAAGTAGGAGAGGCCCCGGCCGGTCTGATAGAACGCAACCATGAAGAACCAGAGCGTTCCGCGCAGCACGCCGATGTCGTAGTGGCGATTCTTTTGGAACTCGCTCCACTGATCCGCATTGGCGAACACGAGGTCTGCGATCATCTTCCGGTGCTCGGCCTTCTCGATCATGAAGCGGCATCCCAGCAGCAGCCCATCGTCATCCATGCCGACCTTGCGGATCTCCACCGGCAGATGCTGGATGGGAAGGTTGGCGAAGGGCTGGAACTCGATGGTGCCTGCGGCTCCCTTCTTCAGTCTGGGCTCGACGGATGGCGGCACGTGAACCCTCGCGCCGCCGACCGACACGTCCCGCAGGACAGCATCGATGATCTCGTCGCCCATCACAAAGCGGCAGGGGCGCTCGACGCGGACCCGGTGGCTCTGGCGGCGCGTCGCACGCTCCGACACGACGCCCAGGGCGCAGCCCGCAATGATCAGGTTGAGGATGTTCCAGGCTCCCGTGACAAGGGTCAGGTCCGCCTTGTAGGGCTCAGCCCAGACCCGCACTCCCGTCGCCACGACACCGAGGAGCAGGATGCCGAAGATGATGAAATAGGGGGTGCCCAATTCCGAGACCCGGCTCTCGTCCATGGTCTCGTTCTTGGACGTGACCTTGAATGTGGGCTTGCTCGGATTGGCGATCACCGACAGGACGGCGGGCAGAAGATAGATCGTCTGAACGTATTCGTAGAGATCCGAAATCCACGGCCAGCGATAGCGGCCATAGAGATAGTTCTGCATCATGAAGTTCACCATCATGTAGGTGAACGTATAGGCGAAGAACTCGCCTCCGGACGCAGTGAAGATCTCCAGCGAGAAGAAAAGATAGCAGAGCGGCGAAACGAGGAAGCAGAACCGCGAGAACGGGAACAGCCAGAACATGCTGCTCGACATGTAGCACAGGCGCTGCGACAGCTTCAGACCGCGCTTGAAGGGCGGGAACTTGTAGCGCAGGATCTGCATCATGCCCTGTGCCCAGCGCGAGCGCTGGCCGATGAAGCTGGCGAAGCTGTCCGGCTGCAGGCCCGCAATCAGGGGCTTGTCCACATAGGCGCTCTTCCAGCCCCGGGAATGGAGCTCAAGGGCGGTTTCGCAGTCTTCCGTGATGCTGACGCCGCTGAAGCCGTTGGTCTCCTGAAGCGCTTCGCGCCGGAGAACGGCGGCCGAGCCGCAGAAGAAGGAGGCATCCCACTTATCAAGGCCGCGCTGGATAACGCCGTAGAACATCTCGTTCTCCGACGGCATGGTCTGGAACGTGCCGAGATTGCGCTCAAGCGGATCGGGATTGATGAAGAAGTGGGGCGTCTGGACGAGAAACAGGTTCTTGTCCGATGTGAAGTACCCGACGGTCTCGGCTAGGAAGTTCCGGGCCGGGGCATGGTCGGCATCGAAGACCGCCACCAGATCGCCCGTGGAATGCTCGAGGCCGTTATTGAGATTGCCTGCCTTGGCGTGCAGGTTGCGGGCGCGGGTCAAGTAGCGGACATCGAGCGCGGCGCACAGGGCCTGCAACTCCGCGCGGCGTTCCCGGGCCTGCAGCGCCGCAAGTGCATTCTGCGAGCTGCATTTCTCGTCCGTGCCGCCATCGTCCAGAAGCCAGACTGTCAGCTTGTCCTCCGGATAGGTCATTGCCTTGGCGGCCGCCAGCGTGGTCGCAAGGAGATCGGCTCCCTCGTTGTAGCTCGGGACGAAGACATCGACGGTGGGCAGGTTGTGCGGGTCGATCTGGGGCGCCTTGCGCGAGGGCATCGGGCTGGAGACCACGAAGAGGCTCAAGAACAGCATCATGACGCTGTACATCTCGGCCAGGTACAGCAGGAAGCCGGGGATGAAGTTCGCCACTTCCGTGATCGGCGGGATGGTGCTGGTGGTCCGCCAGAACACATAACGCAGGACAATCGCAGTGCCCAAAGCCAGGGCGATCTGGCGCCAGATGCCTTGCGCCCGGAAGAACTTGATGATGATCATGCAGGCCACGACAGTGAGGCCTGCCACGAGGTGCGCCTGAAGACTGATGGGAAGAACGACAAGCGAGACAATCAGGATCGCCGCCACTGCCCAAAGGGCCACGATAAGACCTGCTCGCATTTGTCCGGATTCTCGGCCTGAGTGTTCGCGTGAGAGAGTGCACGCTTAGTTCAACACTGGGGGCAGGTCTATTAATATATCTCTATCGTTGCTTAGGCCTATTGTCACATCGATAAATAAAATTTTATATAACGTTATTACATAAAACAATATAGACTTGGCTTTACTCAGCCGGGGGAGGCGGCACCACAGGATATCCCCCCAGCGGAGGTGTGTTCAGTGGCGCAGGCGTGCCAGGGCCAGCGGGCACGACCGTATCCTTGTCGATGAGGCGCCCCGATGCCTCATCTGGGGGAGGCGCGCGGCGGCTTTCCGACGACAGGGCGCGCCGGCGGATGACGGTGGCGTCCTCCCTCCTGTCGAGGCCCAGGGGGTACATCGGCGCACCGGTTTGCCCGAAACCGGCAGGCGGCGATGGCGGATCGCCGTAGGGATTCCAGGATTCCTGATGGTAATAGGCGGCAATCGTGTAGCCGTACATGACCCGCAGCAGCTGGTCGACATTGGCATCGGCGTCGCAAAGGCGCAGGCGAACCGAGATCGCTCCCCCGGGCACCAGAACGGCGGGCTTGTCGGGTTCGATCTGCTGCCAGGCGTAAAGGCAAAGATCGCCCCGAGAGGAGCGCCCCGTCGCAAAGCCGAAGGGGCCGAACTTGTTCTGGACGTAGACGAGAGACGTCTCCATCGTGACGCCGGGGATCCGCTCCTCCATCTCCCGCTCGATCCGGTCCGGGGTCAGAGGAGGCAGGGAGAGTGTCTCCGGGATCTCCATGTTGCTCGCGGTATTGTTGAGCAGGCTGACATAGAAGGCGTTCTGCCCGCTTGTCAGCGAGGCTGTCGATAGGGCGATCTCCTGCGAGATCCCGTTCTGGTAGGTCTGCTGCAGAACAGCCACGACGGAGGGCCCTCCCGGCGGAGGGACGATGATCGCGCGGGTTGCCGGCACTTCGGAATTCAGGGCGGCGTAACCGAGATCCGAGCGGCCTGCGCAGGCGGCAACGGTCAGCAGCGCTGCCGCGGCGGTGAGCCACTTCAGGAGCTTGCCATAGCCGCCTGCATGCCGATGGTCACAGGCGATGCAGGCCTCGGGCGTCGGGGCGCCGAAGTGCATCTGAGTCCTGTGCGTTGAGGCGATCATGCGGAACGTGAAAACTCTATTAGCTGGTCAGCCGAGAAGAGGCTTGCTCATTGAAGGGATGCCCCTGGAGCGGATGGGCCCATTCAGCCGGATGGTTTAACCAGCTATGACCATTCATGGTTAACGAACAGTAAGCATCGGCTTAGGGGCGGATTTTAATCCGGCCCGGATGGGTGCTTCGCCTTGACCTCCCGGCCGGACGGCATACAAACGGCGAACCGCTTTCAGGCATGATTGGCTCTGAGGCGCCTCCCGAGTCTCCCGATGACATTGCTTGGCCTGTCTGATGGACCGGGCAGGCCGATTTTCGGTTCCGGCCCTTGGGCCGGTTTGAAGAAAGCCTTTTCGATGCAATCCGCCTTTTTGCGCAACGCGCTTGTCCTCGGCATGCTCTCCGCCGTGGGGCCGTTCGCCATCGACATGTACCTGCCTGCCTTTCCGGCAATCGCCCGGGAGTATCAGGTCGATGTGAGCGGCGTGCAGATGAGCCTCATGAGCTTCTTCCTGGCCGTTGCCCTTTGCCAGAGCGTGTATGGGCCGCTCTCCGACCGGTTCGGACGCAAGCCGCCGCTCTATGCCGGGTTAGGATTGTTCGCACTGGCCAGCATCGGCTGCAGCTTCGCGCCGAATGTCGAGACCCTGATCGCCTTCCGCTTCCTGCAGGGCGTCGGCTCCTGCGCGGCCATGGTGATCCCCCGGGCGATCATCCGCGATCTGCACACCGGACACGAGGCAGCCCGCTTGATGGCGACAAGCATGCTGGTCTTCAGCGTCTCCCCGATCCTGGCGCCGCTGGCTGGAAGCGCCCTGACCGCATTCTTCAGCTGGCGCGTAATCTTCTGGGCCATCGCGCTCATCGGCCTGGGCGGCCTTGCCGTCGTGCTCTTCCTGTTGCCTGAAACCCACAAGCCGGATGAGGGCAAGGGAGGCATCGCTCAGGCTTTCCGGACTTATGGCAGCCTGCTGAGGGACCGGCGCTTTCTTGGCCTCGCCTTCATCGGCGGGTTCAGCAGGCGAGCTTCTTCGCCTATCTCGCCGGCTCCTCGGTGATCTTCATCGAGCATTTCGGCATGACGCCCTCGGCCTACAGCATGATCTTTGCGTCGAACGCCATTGCGTTCATCGGCAGCGCCCAGTTCAACAGCACCCTCATGCGCCGCTTCGGCGCCGAGCGCGTGGTGCGGATCGCGATTTCCTGCTTCGCCAGCTTCGTGACGCTGCTCTTCCTGTTGACCGTCTCCGGCGTCGACAACGCGTTCGTCCTGTGGGGCCTTCTGTTCGTATCGTTCGGCTGTCTCGGCTTCGTCATTCCGTCCACGGCGGTGCTCGCCCTTGAGGAACAAGGCGCCGTGGCCGGCACGGCCTCGGCCCTCATGGGCACCCTGCAGCTCGGCACGGGTGCCATAATCATCGCGCTGGTCAGCGCCCTCTATGACGGCACGTCCGTCTCGATGGTCAGCGCCATCTACTTCTGTGCCCTCGTGGCGCTCACCTTGAGCTTCCGGACGATGAAGCCGAAGCGTCTCTATCCCTGACGGGTCTGGTCGAGGATCCAATCGCGGAAGGAGCGCAGCAGCGGTGTCTCCGCCTTATGCTCCGGGTAGACGAGATAATAAGCCCCGCCGCTGACGAGACTGTTGGGGAAGAGGATCTCCAGGCGTCCCGATGCCAGCTCGTCGGCGATCAGGAAGTGCGGAATGAGAGCGGCGCCGAGGCCCGCAGCGGCCGCCTGGGCCACCATGGCGAATTGCTCGAAGCGCGGGCCGCGGAGCGGATTGCTCGCCTCCACGTCAACGCTCGCAAACCACTCAGCCCAGGCGGTGGGGCGCGTGCTCTGCTGGAGCAGGGTGGCCCGGGCCAAGTCTCGTGGCGAATGGAGGTTCTCGCGCTCCCGGTAGGCCGGGCTGCAGACGGGCACCGCTTCCTCGGTCCGCAGCAATTCGCACACGGCGCCGGGCCAGTGCGGCTCGCCGAAGTGAATGGCGGCGTCGAACGGCTCCGTGTCGAAGTCGAACGGCACGAGCCGGACGCCGAAATTCACCGTTGCACCCGGATGCTGGGCGAAGAAGCCCGGAATGCGCGGGATGAGCCATCGCGTGCCGAAGGTCGGCAGGGTTGCGAGGTTGAGCACGCCGGTCGTGCCGGACAGCGCAATGGCCTGGTGGGTGGCGTCCGACAGCTCGGACAGGGTGCTGCGCACCTGCGACGCATACAGGCGCCCCACATCCGTGAGCACCACCCGCTGCCGGGAGCGGCTGAACAGGGAGACGCCGAGCGATTCCTCCAGCTGCTGGATCTGGCGCGAGACGGCGCTCTGCGTCAGGTTCAATTCCTCGGCGGCTCGCGACACGCTGCCATGGCGGGCCGTGGCCTCGAAGGCCAGGAGATTGCCCACATTGGGCAGGAAGCCGCGACGAAACACACGTTCATTCCAATTATGAATAACCTGCTGCGAAGATGTCGATTTACTTTTGGCCTGTCCAGCGCGATTTTGCCGGTCAAATTCAATGGGTTTGTCTGGCCTGACGCCAGTACCCGAACGCTCTCATGGGAAGGATGAACATCATGGCCGGTGCTCAACAGGAACTCGCGAAGCTCAAGTGGGAGGATCCTCTCCTTCTCGATGACCTTCTGACCGACGACGAGCGCATGATCCGCGACACGGCCCGGGCCTATGCCCAGGACAAGCTCCTGCCGCGCGTGATCGAGGCCTATCGCGAGGAGAAGACGGACCGCGCCATCTTCAACGAGATGGGCGAACTCGGCCTTCTCGGGGTGACCCTGCCGGAGGATTACGGCTGCGCCGGCGCGTCCTACGTGGCTTACGGCCTCGTCGCCCGCGAGGTGGAGCGGGTCGATTCCGGCTACCGCTCCATGATGAGCGTGCAGTCGTCTCTCGTGATGTACCCGATCTATGCCTACGGCTCCGAGGAGCAACGCCGCAAGTACCTGCCCAAGCTCGCTTCCGGCGAGTTCGTGGGCTGCTTCGGCCTCACCGAGCCCGATGCCGGTTCGGATCCGGCCGGCATGAAGACCCGCGCCGTGAAGACCGATGGCGGCTATCGGATCAGCGGCTCCAAGATGTGGATCTCCAACTCTCCCATCGCCGACGTTTTCGTCGTGTGGGCGAAGTCGGAAGCCCACGACAACCAGATCCGCGGCTTCGTGCTCGATAAGGGCATGAAGGGGCTGTCCGCTCCGAAGATCGGTGGCAAGCTCTCGCTGCGCGCTTCCATCACCGGCGAGATCGTCATGGACAATGTCGAGGTGGGCGAGGACGCCCTGCTGCCGAACGTATCCGGCCTCAAAGGCCCCTTCGGCTGCCTCAACCGCGCCCGCTACGGCATCTCCTGGGGAGCCTTGGGAGCGGCGGAAGATTGCTGGCACCGGGCGCGTCAGTACACGCTGGACCGCAAGCAGTTCGACCGGCCGCTCGCCGCGACCCAGCTCGTGCAGAAGAAGCTCGCCGACATGATGACCGAGATCACGTTGGGCCTTCACGCCTCGCTCCGCGTCGGCCGCCTCTTCGACGAGGGCCGCGTGGCGCCGGAGATGATCTCGCTGGTCAAGCGCAACAATGTCGGCAAGGCCCTGGATATCGCCCGCGTCGCCCGCGACATGCATGGTGGCAACGGCATCCAGGAGGAGTACCACGTGATGCGCCATGCGCAGAACCTGGAGACCGTGAACACCTATGAGGGCACCCACGACGTGCATGCCCTGATCCTGGGCCGCGCCCAGACCGGCCTGCAGGCATTCTTCTAAGAGGGCACATCGATGGCGCTTCGGATCACCCTGGCAGGATCGACCGGCTGGGTCGGCAAAGCCCTCGTGGAGGCGATTGTGGCATCCGACGACCTCGCGTTGGTCGGTGCCGTGAGCCGCAGCGCTGCCGGTCAGGATGCGGGAGAAGCCGCGGGCCTCGCTCGCCTCGGTGTTGCGATCAGCGCAACCCTCGAGGAGGCGCTGCGCGAGCCGTCCGATGTGGTGATCGACTACACCAAGCCCGGTGTCGTGAAGGCCAACACCCTCACGGCTCTGGCTCAGGGCCGGCATGTGGTCGTCGGCACCTCAGGGCTCAGTGCCGAAGATTATGCCGAGATCGACGGTGAGGCGCAGAAAGCGGGTCGCGGCGTGCTCGCAGCCGGCAATTTCTCGATCACCGCGACGCTGCTGCGCCGCTTCGCCCTTGAGGCCGCGCGCTACGTGCCGGATGTCGAGGTGATCGACTACGCCTCGGCCAAGAAGCCCGACACGCCGTCAGGCACCGCCCGCGAACTGGCCGAGCTCCTGAGCGAGGCGCGCCAGGCTGCCACCTCAAAGCCCGTCGACGAGCTGACCGGCGTTCGCGAAACCAGAGGCGGTGCGCTCGGCGCCAAGGAGCCGGTGCAGGTCCATTCCCTGCGCATGCCCTCCTTCGTCCTGTCCTGCGAAGCCGTGTTCGGGGCCGATAATGAGCGCCTCGTGATCCGTCACGATGCCGGGTCGTCGGCGGCCCCCTATGTGGCCGGCACTCTGCTGGCCGCCCGTCGCGTCGGCTCGTTTACCGGCCTGCGGCGCGGTCTCGACACCATCATGGATTGATCCGCATGAAACCGCTCGCTGGCCTTAAAGTCCTCGAACTCGCGCGCATTCTCGCCGGTCCCTGGGTCGGCCAGCTGCTCGCCGATCTCGGTGCCGATGTGGTGAAGGTGGAGCGGCCGGGCGCGGGCGACGACACCCGTGGTTGGGGGCCTCCCTTCGTGGAGGCCGTCGATGGCGGCGATCTTTCGGCGGCTTACTTCCATTCCTGCAACCGCGGCAAGCGATCCATCGCGGTGGACTTCGAGACGCCTGAGGGACAGGAGCTCGTGCGCAAGCTCAGCGAGCAGGCCGATGTGGTGATCGAGAACTTCAAGGTCGGTGGCCTGAAGAAGTACGGACTTGACTATGAGAGCTTGAAACAGGTCAACCCGCGCCTGGTCTACTGCTCGATCACGGGCTTCGGCCAGGACGGGCCTTATGCGTCCCGCGCCGGCTATGACTTCATGATCCAGGGCATGGGCGGGATCATGGACCTGACGGGCGATCCCGCAGGCGAACCGCAGAAGATCGGCGTTGCCTATGTGGACATCTTCACCGGCGTCTATTCGGTGGTCGGCATCCTGGCTGCCCTTCGCCAGCGCGACGCGACAGGCGAGGGGTCGCATCTCGACATGGCGCTCCTCGACGTGCAGACGAGCGTGCTGGCGAACCAAGCCATGAACTACTTGGCCTCCGGCAAGTCGCCGCGGCGCATGGGCAATGCCCATCCCAACATCGTGCCGTATCAGGTTTTTCCGGTGGCGGACGGTCACGTGATCGTGGCGGTGGGCAACGACGGGCAGTTCGCCCGCTTCGTGTCGGTTCTGGGGAAACCTGAACTGGCCCAGGACGAGCGTTTCAGTTCCAATGCAGGCCGGGTGGGCCGCCGGGCCGAACTCGTGCCGATCCTTACCGAGCTCACCCTGAAAACCACCCGCGAGGCGCTGCTGTCGGCACTCGAGAAACAGGGTGTTCCGGCCGGCCCCATCAATACAGTGGCGGATGTCTTCGCCGATCCGCAGGTCATCGCCCGGGGCATGAGGATCGACCTGTCCTCCCCAGGGGCCAAGGGTGGGGCGATCCCGTCCGTCCGCTCGCCGATCGTCATGAACGGGGAGCCGATGGCGGCCCAGCGGCCTTCGCCGCGCCTTGGCGAACATACGGATGAGGTGCTGAGCGACCCATCCTGGATGGCCTGAGCAGCAAGCTGCCTATTCGACGATTCCCTTGGCCAGCAGGCGGGTGATCGCCTGCAGGATCCGATCCCTGTCTTCGGTCGAGAAGGGGCTGAGGTCGTGCATCTCGAAGCTGTTGAGGCCCTCGACGGCGAGCCAAGCGATGAGGGCCGCGTCGAGATCGTCCGACGTTTCCTTGAATGACCTCAGGGTTTCCCGGATGACCTCCCGCAACGGATCGAGGAGGCGCGGGTTCTCGGCCGTTGCGGCCAGCATGCCGTTGGCCGTCTCCTTCATCTGACCGCTGCACAGCTTCAGCAGGGCCGCCGTGCAAAGGCGCGCCTCCAGGTTACGCCCAGGCGGTGTCCTCTTGCGGATCTCTTCTTTCTCAGCCGCCACATTGTCGATGAGGCGCTGGATCATTCCCTGAAGCAGGGCTTCCTTGGTGGGGAAGTTGTAGAGCAGCCCGCCCTTGCTGAGCCCGGCCTTCTCCGCCACGGCCTCGAGCGTCAGCCGGCCGGCTCCGATCTCGCCAACAAGTTCTGCGGCCGCATCGAGAATTTTTTCTCGTGAACTCTTACGGCCTCGGGTACAGGGAAACAGCATCCACCACTCTTGTTTTGTGCGTTACCGCACTTGCGACTAAACCGTCCAGACGGTATATAAATTATTCCACGGCATTGGCGTCAAGGAAAAGTCGCGTTAATGCCGCACCTCCTTAGTCTTAGATGAGCCTGGTGACCCGGGTTCGCAATGTCGGAAGAAGCCTATGAAACGGCGCCTTGTAGTCGGTCTTGTGTTCATTCTCGCGGTTGGCCTGTGCGGCGGCTTGATCTGGTTCAACTTCTTCCGCGACAAGATGATCACGCAATTCTTTGCCACCATGCAGCCGCCGGCGCAGACGGTCTCGGCTGCCAAGGTCGAGGCGAAGACTTGGACGCCGGCAATCGCCGCCATCGGAACGGCCAAGGCTGCCAACGGTGTCGAACTGGCTTTCGAGACGGCCGGTATCGTCAGCCAGATTAAGTTCAAGGCGAACCAAAACGTTCGTCAGGGCGAGGTCCTCGTCCAACTCGACGACACTGTCGAGCGGGCTGACATTCAGGATGTCCAAGCGAATGTGAAGACTGCCGAAAGCAACTTCGAGCGCGCCAAGACCCTGTCGGCCCGTGGCTATGGGACGGAAGCGAACCTTGATCAGGCGAGCGCCCTGCTCGCGGCTGCCCGGTCGCGCCTCGCACGCCTGCAGGCCACAATCGAGCAGAAGACCCTGAAGGCGCCGTTCTCCGGCGTTACCGGCATTCCGCGGATCGATGTCGGGCAGTACCTGCAGCCGGGAACGGTCATCGCAAGCTTCCAGGATCTGTCGTCGATGAAGGTCGATTTCACGGTTCCGGAGCAGCGGGCCGGCGAGATCAAGCTTGGGCAGGAAATTCGTGTTGGTGTGACCGAAACGGATCTGCCCTTCAAGGGACGTATCATCGGTAAGGATCCTCGCGTCGATCCGGCGACCCGTTTGGTTTCCGTTCAGGCGCTCATCGAGGACAACAAGGACGGGGGCATTCTCCCCGGTCAGTTCCTCCACGTGGAGGCGATCCTGCCGGAGCAGCCCAACGTCATGACCCTGCCACAGACGGCGGTTATCACCAGCCTCTACGGGGATTACGTCTATACGATCGAGCAGGAAGAGCGGGCGGGCCAGCAGGTCCAGGTGGTCAAGCAGGTCTTCGTGAAAACCGGCCGCCGCCGCGGCGGGGCTCTCGAAATCGTCTCCGGCCTCGCTGTCGGTCAGCAGGTGGCTGCCTCGGGGCAGAACAAGCTGCAGGCCGGCTCGACCGTCAAAATCGACAACACCATCGATGTGACCAAGCTCGACGCGACGAAGCTCGCAAGCGGGCAATAGGCATCAGCCATGAGTTTCACAGAACTTTTCATCCGCCGCCCCGTCCTGTCGATGGTGGTGAGCCTCCTGATCCTGCTGCTGGGTGCACAGGGTCTGATGAACCTCCAGGTGCGCCAGTATCCGGAGGTCGAGGAAACCACCATCACGATCACGACGGTCTATACGGGCGCCAGCGCCGACCTGATCCAGGGCTTCATCAGCACGCCCATCGCCAAGTCCGTGTCGAGTGCGGAAGGCGTCGACTACGTGACGACGCAGAGCCGCCTGGGCGTGAGCACGGTGTCCGTGCGCATGCGCCTCAACACGGATCCGAACGCGGCGCTTACCGAAGTCACCTCCAAGGTGCAGCAGATCCGCGCGCAGCTTCCCTCCGAGGCTGAGGATCCGGTGATCATGAAGGGTACGGGGCAGAGCTTCGCCCTCATGTACATCACCTTCGGCAGCACGGAGATGAACCCGGAGCAGGTCTCCGAATTCCTCACCCGCGTGGTGCAGCCGCGTTTCGCCACGCTCGAAGGCGTCGGCAATGCCGAGATCCTCGGCGGGCGCGACTTCTCCATGCGTGTCTGGATCGATCCCGTGCGCCTGGCGGCCCGCGGTGTCACGGCCGGCGACGTGGTGGCGGCGATCCGGGCCAACAACTTCCTGGCTGCACCCGGCAAGACCCAGAGCGAGTACGTCGCCTACAGGCTCGACATGCAGACCACCCTGCAGACGCCTGAAACTTTCGGCACGCTGCCGATCCGCTCGAACGGCGACCAGGTCGTGCGTCTGCGCGATGTGGCGGATGTGGAACTCGGGCCTGAAAGCACGGACACCATCGTCAGCTTCAACGGCAGCCAGGGCACCTTCATCGGCATCACGCCGACGCCGTCGGCCAACCCGCTGACTGTTGCCGAAGAGGTGACGAAGGCCATTGAGGGCATCCGCGCGACCCTGCCTCAGGGCATGAATGTCGAGATCGTCTACGATGCATCGAACTTCATCTCGGCTTCCATCGAGGAGGTGTTCAAGACCATCGGCGAGGCGGCTCTCATCGTCGTGGTGGTGATCCTGCTGTTCCTGGGGTCGTTCCGCTCGGTGCTGATCCCCATCGTGACGATCCCGCTCTCACTCGTGGGCGTGTGCTTCTTCCTCTATGCGCTGGGCTACTCGATCAACCTCCTCACCCTGCTGGCCATGGTCCTGGCCATCGGCCTCGTGGTCGACGACGCCATCGTGGTGCTTGAGAACATTCACCGCCACATCGAGGAAGGTCTCAAGCCGGTCGATGCGGCCGTCACCGGCATGAGGGAAATCTTCGTGCCGATCGTCTCCATGACGATCACGCTGGCGGCCGTGTACGCCCCGATCGGCTTCACGCAAGGGCTGACGGGCTCGCTCTTTCGCGAGTTCGCCTTCACCCTGGCCGGAGCCGTGATCATCTCGGGCATCGTCGCCGTGACGCTCTCGCCCATGATGTCCTCGAAGCTGCTGAAGGGACACGGCGGCCAAGGGCGCTTTGCCGCTTTGGTCGACCGGGTCTTCACCCGGATCGAGAACTGGTACGCCCGGCGCCTGAAGGGATCGCTGGACTATCGCGGCGTGACGCTCGTCATCGTTGCGGTCCTGCTCGGCACCACGGCGTTCATGTTCACCAAGACCTCCTCCGAGCTTGCGCCGGAAGAGGATCAGGGCGCCTATCTCGGCATCCTGAATGCGCCGAAATATGCCACCGCCGAATATACCCAGGCCTTTTCCAAGCAGTTCACCAATGCGGCGGAGAAGATCAAGGAAATCGACGATAGCTTCCTGATCGTCGGCATTGATGGCGGCGGCGGCGGCTTCTTCGGCTTCAAGCTGAAGGAATGGAGCGAGCGTGAGAAGAAGGGGGCAGAGACCAAGCAGGACATTCAGAACCTTCTGAATGAGAATGCCGGCCTCCAGGCCTTCGCCTTCGCGCCGCCATCCCTGCCCGGAGCCGGTGACGGCCTGCCGATTCAGTACGTTCTGCGCACCATCGGCGACTCCTCCCAGGCCTATGAGACCGCGGATGACATCCGCAAGCGGGCCATGAAGTCGGGCAAGTTCATCGTTGTCCAGAACTCCATTTCCTACGAGTCCCCGCGGGCACGCATCACGGTCAACCGTGATCGGGCTGCAGCTCTGGGTGTGCCCGTGTCCGAGATCGGCAACACGCTCGGGGCTCTCGTCGGCGGTGCGCCGATCTCTAAGTTCGACCGGGACAACCGGAGCTACGACGTCGTCAGTCAGGTCCGGCAGGAGGACCGTCTCAATCCGGAGCGGCTTGCCGCGTATTATGTCCGCGCGTCCGACGGCTCCATGGTTCCGTTGTCGGCCCTCATCAGCATCAAGACGGATGCGGCTCCGGCGGTTATCGAGCAGTTCAACCAGCTCAATTCGGCAACCCTGTCGGCCCTGCCGCTGCCTGGGGTGACCACCTCTGAGGGTCTGGCGACCCTGCGTTCCATTGCCAAGGAAGTCATGCCGCAGGGCTTCTATGAAGACTATGCCGGTCAGTCGCGCCTGGAGATTCAGGAAGGCAACTCGATCTTCCTGGCCTTCGGGCTGGCCGTCATCGTGATCTACCTGGTGCTGGCGGCGCAGTTCGAGAGCTTCCGCGACCCGTTCATCATCATGATGTCGGTTCCGCTCTCCATGTTCGGCGCCATGATCTTCCTGAACTTGGGTCTGGCCACCCTCAACATCTACACGCAGGTGGGACTGATCACCCTCGTGGGCCTGATTACCAAGCACGGCATCCTGATGGTGGAGTTTGCCAACGAGCAGAAGGAGAAGCACGGGGTCAGCAAGCGTGAGGCCATTGAAGAGGCGGCGCGCGTCCGTCTGCGTCCGATCCTGATGACCACGGCCGCCATGGTGCTTGGCGTCGCGCCTCTGCTTTACGCCAGCGGCGCCGGTGCGGCGGCCCGCTTCTCCATGGGCCTGGTGATCGCGTCCGGGATGTCCATCGGGACGATCTTCACACTCTTCGTCGTACCGATGTTCTACACCTTCATCTCACGGGAGACGGTGCGGGCCCATCGGGCGGAAGACAGGGCCCCTGAGAAGCGTCATCACCATCAGCCGGTTGCGGCGGAGTGATAACGAAAAGGCCGGGCGATGCCCGGCCTTTTACGTTTCGTCCTGAGAGGCAGGTCGGTGTCGATCCTGCCTCTTCCTGTATTATTGAGCGATCTCGCCTTCGACTTCCATGAACGGCGAGACCGATTTGAAGCCGGCCTGCTCCGCAGCCTTGCGGACAGCCTCGGCAACCTCGCTCGAATGAACCTCGACGGTCTCACCGGTCTTCGCATCCACGAACATGATCTTCATCGCGTTCATGTCTGGCTGACCGTGGGAGATCACATAGGAGTTCTGGGTGGCCAAGCGATGGACGAGACCTGCGTCGCGCAGGAAGTCCAGGGCACGGTAGATGGTCACCGGAGCAAGACGCTTCTTCTCGTTGCTCAGGCGATCGACCAGATCGTAAGCCCCGACCGGGCCGCCGCTCTGGACCAACTCGCGATAAACACGCTCCCGGATCGGGGTGAGCCTGAGGTTGTTCTGCCGGCACAGATCGTCGGCACGACGAAGGAGGTTTTCCTCTTCTTCCTTCCTGAGGGCCTTGGTGCTCATGAGCCACACTCCTGTTATTACGGAACCTATACATTCATATAGGTAAAATCTGGCCCTGACAATGTGCTATCGTTGCGAAAGGTGCCAAAACTACACTTTTTCCTCAACGGAAGGCACATGATAGCCATCAGACATCCCGCTGATAAGTGGAATATCATGTAATAACGTGATAATTGTAATTAAGTTCCAGCCTTGGTGACTACTTGGCGCAAACTTCGCAAAGGCCCCGGATTTCCACCGTCACCTTCTTGGCCGAGAACGCGTGGTCGTCGCCCCAGTGGGACAGGCGCTCGCTGATATGCGGGTCGGTAAATTCCTTGACCAGACCGCAGCTTTCGCAGATCGCAAAAGCCGCCATGTCCTGGTGGTCATGGGGGTGCTTGCAGGCGACGTAGGCGTTGAGGCTCTCAAGTCGATGGGCGAGACCCTTCTCGATGAGCTTGTCCAGCGAGCGGTACACCGTCGGCGGCGTAACGGCCCCCTTGCCGCGCATCTTATCGAGAACCTCATACGCCGAGAGCGGGCCCTGGGCGGAGCACAGAATCCGATGAACCCGCTTCTGGGTCTCGTTCAGGTCGTCGAGGCTGTGGTGATGCGTATGGGCCATCTGGTATCGTTGGTTCCGCCGGGCATGGTCACCCTATACGTCATGATTGCGGAAGCGATTTCAAGACACCTGGGCCGATTGCCCTGCCGAGATACCCGGCAGGGACTTTCAGTCTGTAGACTTCCTTACAGATCCACCCAGGCCGCCTTGCGCTGCGAGGAGCGCACCGCCGCTTCGATGAAGCGGACGCCGCGAACACCGTGGTCGACGGTGGGGACCTGAAGCGCGAAGGGATTGGGCTCACGCTTTTCGATGCGCGCCGTGATCTGCTCGGCCACATCCGTATAAAGCTGGGCGAAGCCCTCAAGATAGCCTTCCGGATGCCCGCCAGGGATACGCGAGGCGGCGCGAGACGCCTCGTCCGCCCCGTAGCCGTTGCGGCGAATGGTGCGGGGCGGCTCACCGAGAGGCGAAAAGGTGAGGTAGTTCGGGTTCTCCTGGTGCCACTCGAGGCCTGCCTTCTCGCCATAGACGCGGATCTTGAGACCATTCTCAAGGCCTGCCGCCACCTGGCTGCACCAGAGCATGCCTTTCGCGCCGGAGGCGAAGCGCAGCATCATATGCGCATTGTCGTCGAGCCTGCGGCCCTCCACGAAAGTGTGAAGCTCCGCAGAGAGCGACGCGACCTCGTCGCCCACGATGAACTCGGCGAGGTTGAACGCATGCGTGCCGATGTCGCCCACGGCGCCCGCGGGGCCCGAGCGCGCCGGGTCCGTGCGCCATTCGGCCTGCTTGCTGCCGGTCTCCTCCATCCGGGTGGCAAGCCAGTCCTGCGCGTATTCCACCTGGACGACGCGAATGGCTCCCAGCTCTCCCGCCTGAATCATGGCGCGGGCCTGCCGCACGAGCGGGTAACCGGTGTAGTTGTGGGTCACCGCGAAGATGAGGCCTGACTCGCGGGCGAGCTTGGCGAGCTGATCGGCCTCGCGCCGCGTCGTCGTGAGCGGCTTGTCGCAGATCACATGGATGCCGGCTTTCAGAAACGCACGGGCGGCAGCGGCATGGGCATGATTCGGGGTGACGATGGCCACCGCATCGATTCCGTCCTTCAGCCGACGCTCGCGGCGCGCCATCTCGTTGAAGTCGCCATAGATCCGGTCAGGCTTTAGGAGAAGATCCTCGCCCGAGGCCTTGGCGCGATCCGGATCGGACGAGAGGGCGCCTGCCACCAGCTCCCACCGGTCGTCGATGCGGGCAGCGATGCGGTGCACCGCGCCGATGAAGGCGCCGCGTCCGCCGCCGACCATGCCGAGGCGCAAACGGCGGTTCAGCTTCTGATCGGGAGATCCTGCAATTGTCATGTCGTGCCCCCGTCTCGCTTAAGCTGCGCCGATGCCGAGCATCCGGCGGTTCGCCGCCTCGTCCGTTCCGCCAGCGGCGAAATCGTCGAAGGCTTTTTCCGTCACGCGGATGATGTGCGCCTTGATGAACTCGGCGCCTTCGCGAGCACCGTCTTCCGGATGCTTGAGGGCGCATTCCCATTCCAGCACGGCCCAGGACTCGTAGTCATACTGGGCGAGCTTGGAGAAGATCGCGCCGAAATCCACCTGTCCGTCGCCGAGCGAGCGGAAGCGACCGGCGCGGTTGATCCAGCTCTCATAGCCGCCATAGACGCCGATGCGACCGGACGGATTGAACTCCGCGTCCTTGGCGTGGAACGCCTTGATGCGCTCGTGGTAGAGATCGATGAAAGCCACATAGTCGAGCTGCTGTAGCAGGAAGTGGCTCGGGTCGTAATTGATGCAGGCGCGGGCATGTCCGCCGACCGCATCCACGAAGCGCTCGAAGGTGGCGCCATCGTGAATGTCCTCGCCTGGATGGATCTCATAGGCGACGTCGCAGCCTGCATCCTCGTAAGCGTCGAGGATCGGCCGCCAGCGCCGCCCCAATTCCTCGAAAGCGGTCTCGACGAGACCGGCCGGACGCTGCGGCCACGGATACATGAAGGGCCAGGCAAGCGCCCCGGAGAACGACACGCTGACGTTGAGCCCTAGGCGCTTCGAGGCTTGTGCTGCCATCAGCATCTGGCCCACGGCCCATTCCTGCCGCGCCTTCGGATTGCCCCTGACTTCGGGCGCCGCAAAACCGTCGAAGGCCTCATCGAAGGCCGGATGAACGGCCACGAGCTGGCCCTGCAGGTGGGTGGAGAGCTCCGTAATCTCCAAGCCGTGGGAGCGCACGACCCCTAAGATCTCGTCGGAATATGTTTGCGACTCCGCAGCCTTCTTCAGGTCGATGAGCCGCGCATCCCAGGTGGGGATCTGCACGCCCTTATAGCCGAGGGAGGCCGCCCAGCGGCAGATCGCGTCCAGCGAATTGAATGGAGCCTCGTCGCCTGCGAACTGCGCAAGGAAAAGGCCGGGGCCCTTCATGGTCTTCATGGGTGAACTCCCGAGGTGGCGTGGGGAAGGCGGAAAAGCCGGCAAGGGGAAGCCGCCCTGAGCATCGGACTCAAAAGTGGATTTGCACTTTTGGGATTCATCCGATGCTCCTTCTTAGAAGAGCGCATCGTTCGGTGCGGACCCGGAGGGCCGCGTCAGCGAAAACCGTTTTCCACTTTTCCGCACGATGCGCTAGCGAGCAGCTTGCCGTTGCCTCGTCCCTTCCCGGAGGAAGGGACGAGAGCGTCACGCGCCTTAGAACGGGGAGTTCGGGAAGTAGTGGTCCTTGGCGTTGTCCTTCGTGATGAGCTGGGCATTCAGCGTGTAGGTGCCGCGCATGGGGGCATTGGTGTAGAAATGCGCTGCGGTCACGCCCATGGCGGTCGAGATCATCGACGGCGGGTAGGACACGTCGGCCGGGATCATCTTGTCGCCGTCCATCACCTTCTTGATCATGTCCTTCATGCCGGCGCCGCCGAGAACGAACTTGATGTCCTCGCGCTTGGCCTGACGGATCGCCTCCATGACGCCGAGCGCCATGTCGTCATCCGATGCCCAGACCGCGTCGATCTTCGGGTGCTTGGACAGGTAGTCCTGCATCACCTTGAAGGCGTCGTCACGGTTCCAGTTGGCATATTGCTTGTCGATCACCTTCACGCCCGAGCCTTCGAGAGCCTTCTCGAAGTTCGTCACGCGCTCCTCGTCGATCACGGTCGGAATGCCGCGGAAAACGACGACGTTGCCCTGCTTCAGGTTATCGACGAAGTACTTGCCGGCAACGCGGCCGAATTCCGGATTGTTACCGGCAACATAGATATCCTGGATTGCCGGATCCTTGAGGCCGCGGTCCACGATGGTGATGAGCGTGCCGCGCTTCTTGATCTCGCGAAGCGGGTTCGTCAGCTCATCCGAGTTGAAGGGCAGAACCACCAGAGCGTCGACCTTCTGCGAGGTGAGGTCATCGAGGGCGTTTGCCTGGGATGCGCCATCCGGCGAGGTCTTCACGATGACCTTCAGGCCCGGATAGCCCTTCTCGAGCTGCTTGGCGGTTTCCTGCGCGTGGTAGACGACGCCGCCGGTCCAGCCATGGGTCGCGGCTGGGATCGAGACGCCGATGGTGACGTTCTTCTGCTGGGCCGTCGCGCCGGTGGCAACACCTGCCATCAGGCCTGCCGCGAGGGCGAATTTCAGTACCGTTGCTTTCATCTCATTCCTCCCTGGAGGGTTGGTTTTATAAGCCCTTCGTCCCTTTTCCGGTGGGCTTAGCCCGGTTTCATCGCCCGCGGTGGACTGACCGCTGCACGAGCATGGCGATAATGATGATGGCACCTTGAACCGCGCCCACGAGGAACTCGGAGACGAAATTCGACAGCACCATGATGTTGGCGACGAGTTCGAGGATCACCGCGCCGACGACGGTGCCCCAGACGCGGCCGATGCCGCCCTTGAGGGCCGTGCCGCCGATCACCACGGCGGTGATCGCCTGCAGTTCCCACAACAGGCCCGTGGTCGGGGTGGCCGAGCCGAGGCGCGGCACATAGACCAGCACAGCGATGCCGACGCAGATGCCCTGGATGATGTAGGTGAGCGTGCGCACGCGCCAGATCGGCACGCCCGAATAGCGGGCCACGTCCTCGTTGGAGCCGAGCGCCACCACATGGCGGCCGAAGGACGTGCGGTAGAGGATCAGCGCCCCGATGGCGGCCACAACGAGAAAGGCGATAATCGGATAAGGGATGCCGAAGATGCTGCCGAAATAGACCGGGCGATAGAGTTCGCGCAGCTCGAAATTGCGCATGGTGATGGTGCCGCCGGCCGCCAGCCAGATGACCAGGGAGCGGAAGATGCCCATGGTGCCCAGCGTCACGATAAAAGGTTCGATGCGCCCGAAGGTGACGATGAGACCATTGGCCAGCCCGCAGGCTGCACCGAGCGCGATGGCGGCCAGCAATCCGAGCGCCAGCGTGCCCACATCCCCGCCGCCGAGATTGTTAAGCGTCAGAATCATCACGCCGGCGATCAGCGCCGCCATGGAGCCGACAGAGAGGTCGAGCCCGCCGCCGGCAATCACGAAGGTGGCGCCCACTGCGATGATGGCGATGAACGCCGAGCGCGTCACCACGTTGAGCAGGTTCGAGGCGGTGAGAAAATCGGGATTGATCAGCGCGCCTGCGATGATCAGAACGATCAGCGCGATGAAGGGCGAGAGCGCCCGCATATCGATCGCGAACTTGCGCTTCTCGGCGCGGGTGGGGAGCACGGTTTCTGTCATGCATGGCCCGCGGCGATTTCCGCCGCCCTTTCTTCATGAACGCCTGTGGCGAGGTAAACGATAGCGTCTTCCGACAGGTCTGCCTGCGCAACCTCGCCGGCGACGCGTCCATTGCGCATCACGATGACCCGGTGGCAGAGGCCGATCAGTTCCTGCATTTCGGACGAAATGACGACGACGGCCTTGCCCTCCGCCGCAAGCGACGCGATGAAGCGGTAGATCTGTTCCTTGGTACCGATATCGACACCGCGTGTCGGCTCGTCGATGATGACGATCCGTGGCTCCAGCAGCATCATCTTGGCAAGCAGGAGCTTCTGCTGGTTGCCGCCGGAGAGCTGGCCTGCCAGCAGGTCGCGGCTCCGGGTGCGGATGTCGAAATCCTTGATCGCCTGATCGAGCGCCTTCTCCTCCGCGCCCGTGTCGATGAAGGATCCGCGGCTGAACTTGTCCAGAGCCGCGAGGGAGAGGTTGATCCGCAGGTTCTGCTGCAGGAGCAGGCCCTTGCCCTTTCGATCCTCCGAGAGATAGACGATGCCGGCTGCCATTGCTTCCCGCGCGTCGCGGAATTGGACGTTCCTGTCGTCGAGCGTGACAGTGCCGTGGCCCGGGCGCAAGCCGACGATGCCTTCGAACAGCTCCGTTCGGCCCGCACCGATCAGCCCGCCGAAGCCAAGGATCTCGCCGCGACGCAGTGTGAAGGAGGCGTTCTCCACATAGCCCGGCACGGCCATGTCGCGCACGGTCAGCACGATCTGGTCGGAGGCGGTCTGCGGCTTCTCGGGGTAGAGCTTGGACATGTCACGCCCCACCATGAGACGCGCCATTTCGAGGGGTTCGAGCCCTTCGACGTCGCGGGTGGCGATGTGGCGCCCGTCCCGCAGCACGGTCACGCGGTCGGCAACCGCCTTCACCTCGTTGAGGCGATGGGAGATGTAGAGCACCGCTACGCCCTGGGCTCGCAGCTTCCGTATGATCTCGAACAGGCTCTCGGCCTCGATCGGGGTCAGAACGGCAGTCGGCTCGTCGAAGGCGACCACCTTGTGCGGCACGAGAAGCGCGCGGGCGATCTGGACGAGCTGCCGGTCCGCGATGGACAGGCGGCTGACCTCGCGGTCGGGATCGATATTGGTGCCGAGCTCGCGCAGGATGGCCCGCGTGCGATCCCGCATGGCCTTGTCGTCCACGAAGCCAAAACGCTTGATCTCGCGGCCCAGAAAGAGATTCTGCGCAACCGTCAGATCCGGGGCGAGCAGGATTTCCTGATGCACCAGAACGATGCCGTGAGCCTCGGCATCCACAGGGCCCGAGAAGGTGATCGGCTGGCCGTTGAGGTGCAGACTTCCCTTCGTGGGCGGGAGATGCCCCGACAGGATGCGCATGAGAGTCGATTTGCCGGCTCCGTTCTCGCCGATGACGGCATGAACCTCGCCTGGCCTCAGATCCAGCGAAATGCCGCTCAGAACCTCAATAGGTCCGAAGGATTTCGAGATGTTCTCGGCGCGAAGAACGGAATCCATCACCTGCTCCGGATGCGCAAAATCTCTCGCCTTCGATCATGTGAAGGCGGGCACAAGAAGTCTCTACCGGATGCAGATCAGCTGGACGGCACGGGAGCGGGCATTCATGTCCTCCTGTTTGTCGACTGGTCCTCTGTCGGGACCTTTCTTGAAGAGGTGCTGTCGAACGGCTCGACAACAACCCCATGTAATCGATTACATGCAACTTTACCGAAATGCTGGCATCTGTCAAACAGTACCATAGTCGGGGAGAACCATGGACGATTTGGGACAGAGCGACAGTGCCGAGCGGGAGGATCCCCGGATCCGTGCCACGCGAATCCAGGATGTCGCCAAGCTGGCCGATGTCTCGACCGCGACGGTGAGCCGGGCGCTTGCCACGCCAGAGCGCGTGTCCCCCGAGGCCCGTGCCCGGGTTCTGGAAGCCATCGCCAAAACGGGTTACGTGCCCAACCCCGCTGCCCGGTCCTTACGCTCGCAGAAGACCTTCATGGTGCTGGTGGTTCTGCCGGACCTGTCGAACACCTTCTTTTCGAAGATCTTGCGCGGCATCGAGGAGACGCTCTTCGATGCTGGTTACGGGATGATCATCAGCGATCTCGACGGCTCGCCTGCGAAGGAGGCGCATTTCGCAGCCTTCACGGCTGCGGGCCGTGTAGATGGCGCCATTCTGCTCAACGGTCACCTGTTCGGGCAAAGCCGGGAAGGGGAGGGGCAGCCTGCCCGGATTGCGATCCCCCTCGTGGCTTTGTGCGAGGCGATTCCGGGGGCCGACATTCCGCAGATCGAGATCGACAACCGCGCCGCCGCTTCTCGCATGACCCAGCATCTCGCCTCGCTGGGACACCGGCGTATCGCCTATGTGAGCGGACCGGCGAGCAACATCCTGGAGCGCGAGCGCTTCCTAGGCTTCAAGGACGGTTTGGAGGCCGCAGGCCTGCCGTTCGATCCGGCGTTCGTGATCCCCGGCGACTACACGATCGAATCCGGCGTGGCGGCAGGCCAGGGTCTGGTCGCCCGAAAAACACGCCCGACGGCGGTGTTCTGCACCAGCGACGAGATGGCGATCGGGCTCATGCGCACCCTTCTGTCTGCCGGGTTGCGGGTGCCGGAGGACATTTCGGTTGCTGGGTTCGACGATATTGAATTCGCGGCCGTGGCCGAGCCGTCACTGACCACAATTCATCAGCCGCGTCGGGAGCTCGGGCAGGCGGCCGCGACGGTTCTCATCGATCTGCTCCAAGGCCGCCCGACGCGCAAGCAGATCCGGCTCGAGACGGAACTTGTCATCCGGGACAGCGTCGCACCGGCTGGTTAATCCCAGAATATGGAAAACGCCCCGACGAACAGCACCAGCACGAGACCGATGAACCCCACATAGCCGGCAAGCGCTTTGCGCGAGTGCTGGTGGGCATAGCTGTCCTTGGCGTTGCCGTTCTGCCAGCGCGCCGATGATTCCTGATGCCGGGCGATGTCGACCTGTTCCGGCGTCAGCGGGGTGCCGCCGGCTTCCTCGTCCGTGCCGAGAGGGGAGAGGCCGGGATCGAACACTTCGTTCTTGTCCCCTGTGCGACCACTGTTGATGTCGCCCTTCAGCTGCGCCGTGGTCGAGCCCTCGTTCATGGGCGGAGGATCCATCGGCTTGATCGTGTGCGTCCGAGGAATATCGGTTTGGTTGGGGTTGTCTGAACGGGTGGTCATGAAAGCTCTCCTCGGATCCGCTCATGGGGAAACCGCCGGAGGAGTGCGAGGTTCCTGTTCCGCCCCCGCGGTGCGGGCTGGCCGGTCAGGCCGGAAGCTGTTGTACAGACAAGAAAAAAAGGCCGTTGTTGCCAACGGCCCGAAGTTTAGGGAGGAAACGCCCTAGAAGGGCTGCAACGCTGCGACGCCAATCGCCGTGTTGCACTGCAATAAGTAAAAGCTGCGCCGGCGGGTTTCAAGGCTAAAAGGTCAGCATCGTTGCCCAATTTTTCACCTCATCGCCGCGTCAGGCATCGGGGAGGTCTGGACAGGAGAGGGTCGACAGAGGCCAAATGGGCGGCATGGGAATTCATGAGGCCCGGGATGCCGACGCTCAATGCCGTGCTCGAATCCGCTCTCTATGTGGACGATCTGAACCGCGCCAGGGCGTTCTATGAAGGCAGCCTCGGCTTGCCGCTCCTGCTGGCCAACCAGCGCATGTGTGCATTCAATGTCGGCGGCCGAAGCGTGCTCCTCGTCTTCCTCCGTGGCGGGTCGAGCGAGGACATGACAACGCCCGGTGGCACGATTCCTGGCCATGACGGGCATGGTCCCCTGCATATCGCCTTTGCAGTTGCGGCTAACGAGCTTGATGCGTGGGAGCGGAGGCTGGAGGAACGCGGGGTTCCCATCGAGAGCCGGGTAACCTGGCCGCGAGGAGGCACCAGCGTCTACTTCCGCGATCCGGACGGGCATGTTCTCGAACTGGCGACGCCCGGACTCTGGGCCACCTATTGATGGCCGAAACCCGGGCTGATCGGGATCAGGTGATGACGCTGGGCTCATCGCGTCCCGTGCGAGCCGCGATCTCCGCAATCTCGTTTGCCGCTTGCACCACAGGAGCCAGAACGTCGGCGGTCGGCAGGTCATGCCGGTCGGTGTCGGGCTCGAAGCGTTCCAGATAGACCCGCAGCGTCGCGCCCGATGTGCCGGTTCCCGACAGGCGGAACACGGCGCGCGCGTCCTCCTCGAAGAGAATGCGGATGCCCTGTTTCGGCGTCACGGATTGATCCACGGGATCCGTGTAGGCGAAGTCGTCGCAGGACTGGACCGTGAGGCTGCCGAAGCGCTGGCCCGGAAGAGCGGGCAGCTTCTTGCGCAGCGCGTCCATAAGTTCGTTGGCAGGTGCGGTCTCGAGTTCCTCGTAATCATGGCGCGTGTAGTAGTCGCGCCCGAACGCGGCCCAGTGCTCGCGCACGATCTGGTCTGCCGGCTTTCGCGTGACGGCCAGGATGTTGAGCCAGAGCAGCACCGCCCAGAGCCCGTCCTTCTCGCGGATGTGGTTGGAGCCCGTGCCCGCGCTCTCCTCACCGCACAGGGTGATGAGTCCCGCGTCGAGAAGGTTGGCGAAGAACTTCCAGCCCGTGGGAGTCTCGAAGAAATTGATGCCGAGCTTCTTGGCCACCCGGTCGGCGGCGCGGCTCGTGGGCATGGAGCGCGCGACGCCGGCCAAGCCCTTGGCGTAGCCGGGCGCGAGATGCGCATGGCTCGCGAGGATGGCGAGACTGTCGCTCGGCGTCACGAAGAGCCCGCGCGCTACGATCATGTTGCGGTCACCGTCCCCGTCCGAGGCTGCGCCGAAATCGGGCGCGTCGGGGCCGAGCATCAGCTCCATCAAGTCATGGGCATGAACCGGGTTCGGATCGGGGTGGTGGCCACCGAAATCGGGCTTCGGCTCCCCGTTGACGACGGTGCCCGCCGGAGCACCGAGACGGCCTTCGAGGATCGCCTTCGCGTAAGGGCCGGTGATGGCGCTCAAGGCATCGAAGCGCATGCGAAAGCCTGAGCGGAACAGATCGGCAATCTTCCCGAAATCGACCAGCTGCTCCATCAGCTCCGCATAATCGGCCACCGGATCGATGACCTCGACCGTCATCTCGCCGACCTTGGTCGGGCCGATGCGGCTGAGATCGATGTCGGGAGCGTCGACGATTCTATACTCGGTGATGGCGCTCGCCCGCTTGAACACGGCTTCCGTGAAGGATTCCGGCGCAGGCCCGCCATGGGACATGTTGAACTTGATGCCGAAGTCGCCGTCGGGGCCGCCCGGGTTATGGCTTGCGGACAGAACGAGCCCGCCGATCGCCTTGTGCTTGCGGATCACGCAGGAGGCGGCCGGTGTCGACAACAATCCGCCCTGTCCGACGAGAACACGGCCGAACCCATGGGCGGCCGCCATCCTGATGGCGATCTGAACCACGGCATCGTTGAAGTAGCGCCCGTCGCCGCCGATCACCAGGGTTGAGCCTTGTGCGCCCTCCACATTGTCGAAGATCGACTGGATGAAATTTTCCACATACCGAGGCTGCTGAAAGACGGTGACCTTCTTGCGCAGGCCGGACGTGCCGGGGCGCTGATCGGAAAAAGGCGTTGTCGGGATACGGGTCGTCACCATCGGGGCTGATCACTTCCTTGCGTGGCTCTTGGAGAACGCTTCGCGGGATACTTGCTGATCCTGAGAAGGACCAGCGACCATTCTAGGGTCATTTCAAGCAGATGCCACTGCCAAGATGAAGCCAGGATGAAAGCTGCCCTTGATCCACCCATCCACATGCAACCCAAACAACTGGAGCCGCGGCTCTGGTCGCAGAGGACGCCCCTCCTATGTGCAGGTCTACGACCTGAACCATAAGCAAGTCGATCCTGGGAGAACGCCATGAACCAGACCCGCCGCAGCCTCCTCGTGACGATGGCCGCCGCCTCCGCAGCCTCAGCCCTTTCACCGTGGCGGGCCTTGGCGCAAGCCGACTATCCCACGAGGCCGGTCCGGGTCACCGTCCCCTATGCGGCCGGCGGCGGGACGGATTTTTTCGCGCGGCTCGTCTTCGGCGCCATGGGAGAGCAACTGGGGCAGCAGTTCGTTGTCGAGAACAAGCCGGGGGCAGGCACCAATATCGGCGCCGAGGCCGTCGCACGGGCGGAACCTGACGGCTACACGCTGCTCTTAGGGGATTCGGCCACCTTTGCGACGAACCGCTCCCTGTATCGCAAGCTCTCCTTCGATCCATACAAGGATTTCAGCCCGATTTCGCTCACCGGTCGCTTCGCGCTCGTGCTGCTCGTGAATACGAACAAGCTGCCTGTGAACTCGCTTCAGGAATTGATTGCCGAGGCGAAGAAGACGCCTGGCCGGATCAATTATGCGACTCCTGGCTTGGGCAGCCCCTTCCACCTGGCGACGGAGCTCCTGTCACAAGGCGCCGGAATCAAGCTCACCCATGTGCCGTATCGGGGCGCCGCTCCCGCCGTGCAGGATCTGGTGGCAGGACAGGTGGATATGATGTTCATCGACTTTGCGACTGCTCGCTCCCAGCTCTCCGGCCCGATCAAGGCCATTGCCGTGGCTTCTCCAAAGGAGTTTGCCGGCCTGCCGGGAGTGCCGCCCGTCGCTGCCGATTTTCCGGGCTTTGAGGCCTGGGCCTGGCAGGGCTTCGTCGGCCCAGCGCGCCTGTCGCCCGAGATCGTCACGAAGCTCAATGGCACGTACCGGCAGGTTGTCGCCAGACAGGACATTCGCGACAAGCTGACCGGCGCCGGGATCGACGTGCTCCAGAGCTCGCCTTCCGAAATGGCCTCCTACATGCAGGAAGAAGGCTCCAAATGGGAGAAGGTGATCAGGACGGCCAACATCACCCTGGAATGACGGGAGCCGCAGTTTCGGGACCGCGTCAGTTGCGGTCCCAGCGGTACATGCGCTGCTCGCCCTCGGCACAGCTCACGGATGGTTCGGCTTGAACTTTCTGGATCCTCGGGTTGGCGGGCAGTGCGGCGATCTCACGGATGATCTTGGTCCGGATGGCGGCGGCGAATTGCTGGCGCTCCCGCACCGGCACGATGAACGAGCCTTCGCCGCCGATCACGCAGTTCTTGTAATAGAGATCGAGATGCTCCATGTCGCCGAAGCCGCTCGGCCGCTTGAGCATGATGGGAAGGCCGTTGATGGTGATGCCCTTGGCGATGGCCTCGTCCCGGGCCGCCACGACGCCTCGCCCGCTGCTGTTGGGTCCGTCGCCGGAAATATCGATGACCCTCCGGATCGGCTCCACGCCGGTCTGCTCCAGAAGCTTCACGCCGAAATCGATGGCGCCGGAAATTGACGTACGCCGGATGCGGCCGATGGGGGTGCTGCTCAGGCCATCGGCGAATTTCAGGGCGCCTTCAGGGCCGTCGATGATCGTCCAGGGCACGATGACGTTCTGATACTCCACGCCCGACCATTCCACATAGGTGACGATGATCCGCCCCACCATCCCGTTGCGGATGGCCTCATGCACCTGCGGCGAGCGGAAAGCCTCCATGAAGCCCTGGCGCTGAAGTTCCTGCTCATCGGGATCCATGGAGCGCGAGACGTCGACGGCCAGCACCAGCGCGACATCGACTTCGGTCTCCGCCTGGGCGACAAGTGGAGACAGCCACAGCCCCGATAGGACAGCCACAAGAGCGCCAAGAAGCCTTCGATTCATCCGTGCCTCCGTTTGCCAGACGCAAGAAGCTGACAGGAAACATCCGGCAGGCAAGGTTTGACGGCCCTGGGACGGGTCTGCGGGCTGTCAATTTAACGTGAATTCCATGTGAAACGTCTGTGGCCGCCCACAGCCGGAGGACCGAAATAGAACGTCACGCCGAGCAGGGTTTTCCTTCCGGCCTTCCGCTTTATATGGGCGGCAGGAAGCTTCGCCCCATTAGGCCGGCGGTGCTCAGAAGGAAATTCCGCAAATGTCGTCTACGCTCGATCGCTGGTCACCTTACGCCCTGGCCGCCTTGAGGATCGTTACGGCGCTGCTGTTCATGGAGCATGGAACACAGAAGCTGTTCGGCTTCCCGGCTCCTCCGGAAAGCGGCACCCCGCCCCTCCTGTCGCTCTTCGGCATTGGAGCTATCCTGGAATTCGGCGGCGGCCTGCTGATCCTGATCGGGCTGTTCACCAGACCCGTTGCCTTCGTGCTCGCCGGTGAGATGGCTGTCGCGTACTGGATGTTCCATGCTCCTCGGAGCTTCTATCCGGTTCTGAACGGCGGGGATGCGTCCATCCTGTTCTGCTTCGTGTTTCTCCTGCTCGCCTTCACCGGCCCGGGTGCCTTGAGCATCGATGGAGCAAGGCGGCCGACAGGCCCACGGCACTCCTGGGAACGCTGATCCAGTGGCCGTGCCGCCGGACGCAGGAGCGGGAACTCTATTTTCTACTCCGGAAGAGTTGGGTAACGGCTTGGACGTTTGTGACTCTGAAGTGGAACGGCTGCCGTCAACCCTATAATTTTAGGGGACGGCGCATGACTTTTGCGCGGGATAAGCGTTAAGAGCACAGGCAAGTTCGTTGCGTAGGAGTTAGGACATGGCCGAGATCATTGCCTTCAAGGATCTCAAGAGGATCGCCGACAGGTGCGAGGTGCTGGGCCTTTTCGAACCCAAGCGCCCTGCAAGATCGAAGTCCCGCACCGAGAGCAGGAGCTTTGATTTTCCGAGTTCCCGCCCCTTCATCTCCGGTAACCTCACGGATCTGTTCGAGCAAGCGAATGCGGTCGCGATGCGCCATCATCATGGAGATCCCAAGGTCTCGGCCATCGTGGCCGAGAAGTGCCTGGAGCTGATCCAGGCCCTGGAAGATCATGCGCAGCCGGAATGATCTCCCTGGGCCTAGGAACTTGGTGAAGCCATCAGGGACCTGCTTCTTGCTCGAAGAGAGTATCGCCTAATATTCTCATGTCCTTTACGGAATTATGGTCTCGGAAAGAACTGTTAACTCTAAAACCCAAAGCATGCGGTCGGACGAATTCTTCCGTTGATTTTTGACGCCCGCCGTAGAAATGATCATCTCTACGATAACACCTGTGGCAGGTTGAGCTCGCGCCGGAAGTCCATGCGCCGCTCAAAGGCATGATGCCCCTCTGTCAGGCCGGTGAAAGTCCGGCAGGTTCGTTCCCAAAATTCATTTGCCCGAGGTCGATCGTTCGGCATGCCGCCGTTTGATCGAGGTCCGGAGGCGTTCCGGTGCGGCCATGTTGAGTATTTTTCTGTCGTCCACCCGAGCAGAGCGCCCCTTTATTCGCGGCGTTCTGTTGCCTGTCGTTCTGGTTGCCTTCACGACGCTGGCGATGGGCGCGGGGGCAATTCTGTGGGCCGTCGACAGGAGCAATGACATCTCCGCCGAACGTCAGCTCCGAACAACGGAGGCCAGCATACGGGCCGCTGTTCAGGAACTCGCTCAACAGCAGGAAATGGTCGCCATCTGGGACGATGCCGTGGTGGAGCTCAACAAGCGCTCCCTGGACCTCAAATGGGTCGACGCCAATTTCGGCGTCTGGCTCAACAAGACTTTCGGACAGGATGAAATCTATATCCTCGATGAGCGCAACGAGCCGCTCGTCGCGACCGTCGGACCCGCACGCGTGCCCGCGCAGGAATATGAGCGGGTCAGAGGGAGCGTCAGCGACCTTGTTGCAGGCCTCAGGGGAGTTCCAGAATCCCTGCACCATGCGCACGTGGCGGACCTCGCGACCGCATCCTACCTGAAGACCGGACAAGCTGTTCACGACGCTCATCTGCTGGAGCTCAACGGCCGACCGGCGGCCGTCAGTGTGATGAAGATCATCCCTGAGTCCGAAGATGTTCCCTATCCGCATGGAAGGGAGTTCCTTTTGCTCAGCATCCGCTTCCTCGATGGAAGTTTCATCACACAGCTGTCCGAGCAAAACCTGATCGATGGTCTGCGCTTCTCCAGCACCGATACCCCCCAGCTGGATGAAATCTCGGTGCCGGTGAAATCGGATGTGGGCCATCTCATCGGCTATTTCATCTGGAACCCGGAGCTGCCGGGCGATCGCGTCCTCAAGTCGGTCGGCCCGGTGATGGCTGCGGCTGCTGCCATGATCCTTCTGCTGCTCGGAGCGCTGGTCCGCCGGCTGAGGCAGTCCACGAAGGCACTGGAGAGAACGGTTCTTGAGCTGAAAGCGAGCGAGGCGCAGGCCCACCATCTTGCGTTCCATGATGTGCTGACTGGCCTGCCCAATCGTGCCCTGTTCGCAGACCGGCTCGACCACGCGATCGCTCAGATGCAGGATGGCGAGCAGGTCGCCGTCATGATGCTCGACCTGGATCGCTTCAAGCATGTGAACGACACCCTCGGCCACCATGCGGGCGACAGTCTCATTCAGGAGTTTGCAGCGCGGTTGTCAAAGCTCGCGGATGGTGAGGTCACCATCACCCGATTGGGCGGAGACGAATTTGCCATCGTCCAGACCTTCAGGGCAGGAACCGATGCGCCGCAGACCTTGTGCGAGCGTATTCTTGCCGCATCCACGCGGCCCTATGATGTCATCGGCAATCAGGTCTTCGTGGGCGTCAGCATCGGGCTTGTCTTGGCCCCAGAGGCGGGTTTGGACCGCATCGAACTTCTGCGCAAGGCCGATATCGCGCTTTACCGTGCCAAGGGAGAGGGGCGGAACTGCTACCGTCTCTTCACCCCGGATATGGACGAAACCATCATCATCTCCAGGATCATCGAGGAGGATCTCCGCACAGCGCTTGCGACAGGGGAGGGGCTTGAGGTTGCCTATCAGCCGCAGATTTCCCAAGGCGGTTCAGTCGTCGGTGTGGAGGCCCTGGCCCGCTGGCGTCACCCGACGCGCGGGTGCATTCAGCCCAGCCAGTTCATCCCCGTGGCGGAGCAGACCGGACTGATCGTCCCGCTCGGAGAATGGATCCTGCGTCAAGCCTGCATGGCCTCCCGGCGCTGGCCCGATCTCTTCGTCTCCGTCAATCTCTCACCCGTTCAGTTCCGGTCGGGTGACTTCGCCGGCCGTCTCATCGCCATCGTTCGAGAATGTGGCGGGCATCCTCAACGCATTGAACTTGAGGTCACGGAGGGGGTCCTCCTCGAGGAGGACGGGAGAACAACCGATGCGATCCGGAGGCTGCGGGAAGCGGGCTTCCGCATTGCCCTGGACGATTTCGGCACCGGCTATTCGAGCCTGGGCTACCTTCATCGCTTCGAAGTCGACAAGATCAAGATCGACCGGTCGTTTACCCAAAGCCTGGGAAAGGGCGGCAAGGCCGCCACCGTGATCAAGGCTATAGTGGCGCTCGGGCATGCCATGTCGATTACTGTCACGGCGGAAGGCGTCGAGACAGAGACACAGCGGAACTTTCTGGATACGGCGGGCTGCAACGAGATGCAGGGCTTTCTTTTCTCGAAAGCCGTATCGGAAGATCAAATCGTGCGGATTCTCAGTCGCTCACCCTCAAATAAGGCGCAGAATTATATGAATACTACCCCAGCTAGAAGTATAGTTTGAGCTTGTATAAAAAAATACCAGCAAGCTTGACCATATCGTGAAGGAGGTGATTTGAGATGCTATCACAAAACCATCGTGACACGACGGATTACCTCTTAGGTGACGTTGAGGAAGAGGAACTAAATCTTCTAGGCGCCGTTATCGCCACGCCTGATCTGATCGGATCGGCTTCCCGGACATGGTTCCCGCCTCTTTTGTTCTAGCCTGCGTATTTCGGATAGGCGGCGCCATGATCCTTGACTTTGATGAACACTACCAAGGGGCTAGAGCCAGCATGGGCCATAACGTCGTCTATAAAGAGCAAATCCTCCCCATCGCCCAAGATCCCTTTCAGAACGTCACGACGGTTCTCATCTGCCAGAACATTCTTCTCCGGACGGGGATCAGCCATATCCTTTCGGGCACCCGCTTCGACATCGCGGAGCAAACCGGAGACCTGTCGACCCTGTCCACATTCCCCGAAGGGGTGCCGGTGCTCTTCCTCATCTGCGACGGGCGCTCCCTTGGCGAGTATTCCCAGATGGTCAAGGAACTGAAGGCGCAGCACCCTCATGCTCGGGTGGTGGTTCTTGCGGACAACATGGCTCCGCAGGAAGTGATCCAGATCTGCAAGGAGGGTCTGGACGGGTTCTGCACGACGACAATGGCTCGTCACTCCATCATTAAGGCTCTGGAACTCGTGATGCTTGGCGAAACCTTCATTCCGGGATCGGTCGGGCTGGAACTGCTCGACCAATTCCGCGGCGGCCAGACCGGTGGTCTGGGCCAAACGGTTTCCCTCATGCCCGCCAACGATCCGGCTCTGCTCCTGAACAAGCTGTCGGAGCGTGAAGCACAGATCCTGCGCTGCCTGACCCAGGGCGCCTCGAACAAGCTGATCGCCCGTGAGCTCGGAGTGGCGGAAGCCACCGTCAAGGTGCATATCAAGGCCATCCTGCGAAAGGTGAAGGCCGTGAACAGAACCCAGGCCGCCATGTGGGCTGCCGGTCACTTCGCCTCCGCGCAGGAGAGCAGGCCTCTGGTTCCAGGCGAATAAGAAGAACTCGGATTCCGTATACGGAATCGAGGTTTGCAGGAGTATCGTCTCATCGGGACGTGGGCACGCGGGAAGCCTCGCGTGCTCTACCCCTTTGGGAGTAGCCCAAGTGGCGAGTTGCGGATCACTCGACACCAAAGGTAAGCCTGACAGCACCCTGATGGTGCGCCGGATAAAGACTCAGTGACAGCGTACTGACGCCCCAGGTTCGAACTGAAAAAAATAAATACCTAAATGATGCGGTGGGGCAAACATGGATTACCAAGTGGAATTGGTGGCTCGTGCATTCTTTGAGGCCGAGCACGACGACTTCTTGTGGGATAGCGAAGCGGAATTGGTCAGGGAAGAATTCCGCGAATATGCCCGCAACGCCATCAGTCTCCTCGATGAAGACATCGGCGTTCTCCTGCTGGCCCTTCAGCGCGCCACGGCAGAGGAGCATCCTGAGCGCTCCAGAGCCGCAGCCTGACAATCTGCCTTTTGATCGAGCGGCTTGAGATCCCTGCCTGAGGCGGCATCTCAAGCACGCCCGCGCTCAAACGCGTCCAGGCGCAGGAGTGCCGGTGATCAATGGGCATCCGGCGGCAGATCGGCAATCCGCTTGATCTCATAGACAGCTAGCATCAGAAAAACCGACATGATCATAAGCCCGAGCGTGCTTGTGAGAACACTCGCGCTGACGCCCGATGCAGACGAGACGATGGCCAGCAGGATCAGGAAGGGAAGTCCAAGGGTGATGGCGAGAACGGTAAAAAATGACCGCGGCATGGGGTGGACGCCCTTTGTTCTTGAGGAAGAGGTCTTGAGGAATTCAATAGCCTTCAAATCATGGAAAAAATGAGATTGCGCTCGGGCTCTGCCTCTCTCAAGTCTTCTCGGTGAATGTAACCCGAAAGAGCCCTTAAGTTAGAAATCCCATCGCTGTGCCTTTGCGACGAGGAAGTCGCGAAAGACCTGCACCCGTGCGACGGAGCGCAGCTCCTCCGGATAGACCAGGTAACTGTCGAGAACCGGCATCTGCACATCGCGGAGAACTTGCTTCACCCGAGGGTTGCCGCTCATGGCGTAATCCGGCGCCATGCCGATGCCGGCCCCGTTCTCGATGGCCGTGCGAAGCGCAAGGCTGTCATTCACCACGAGACGGCTGGGACGGGGATCCTTGGGATCTCGTCCCAGGCTGGTCAGACGGTGCAGGTCCAGGATGAAAGCCGGCTGGTCGCCTCCCAGGCAGAGGAGGGAGTGGTTGTCGAGATCCTCGACCCGCTCAGGTTCTCCGGCGCGCTCAAGATACGAATGGGCCGCATAGGCATGATACTGGATTGTGAAGAGGCGGCGCTGGATCAGGTCCGGCTGCGCCGGCCGGCGCAGCCGGATGGCGATGTCGGCTTCGCGCATGGCGAGATCCAACTCCTCGCTCGTCAGGATCAGCTGAACGCGCACATCCGGGTACAGATCAAGAAATTCCTTGATGCGCCGCGCCAGCCAAATCCCTCCAATGCCGACCGTCGCCGTGACCCTGAGCTCGCCGGCCGGCCGCTCGCTGGTTTCCGTGAGGCGCTGACGGGTCTCGTCTAGGCGCAGGCGGATGTCCTGGGCCGCGCGGAACAGCACCTCTCCATGCTCGGTCAGGATGAGACCGCGGGGGTGACGATGAAAGAGCGGAACTTTCAGGTCGTGCTCGAGGGCGCTGATCTGGCGGCTCACCGATGACTGGTTGACCCCGAGCTTCTCGCCGGCACGGGTGAAATTCCCGGCGTCGACCACCTCGTAGAACAATCTGATTTTGTCCCAGTCCAAGACAGATCCTCAAAAGTGGGAGCAACTCTCCGTGTCTGATGCCAGATGGGAGGCCGGTGCGCGCTGCAGGTCAAGCGCTTCGCTTCCGAAACGCAATCCGTTCCTGCGCCTCCCAAAGGATTATTCCAGATCGGGAGTGGCCGCTACAGCAAAGACGATCGCGTCTTCTCCGAAGAACGGCCCTGATGTCCAGCGGTGAGCGGATCATGATCCAACAGTATTTCATGGGGCCGGTCGACGCTGAAGGATAAATTTCGTTAACTTTACCCAAGGGTAAGGCAGGTGAAACGAAGGCATTTATTGACTTTCAGAGCCATATTGTGAAAGTTCAACGTAGCGATACGCCACAGACATGGCGGGTTGGCCGGCATACCTTGAGCGATGCGCGTCCAAAGGCATGATGCCGTCCCGCCATACCGGTGCAAGCCCGGTATGTTCCCCCCAAAATTTCAAGCTTCTGCACCCCCACGGCCGAATGGCCAAAGGTCGCGCTATGAACAGGTCTGCTGCCGCATCCGAGGCCTTGGCGGCATCCTCGGGCCCATGGCTGACACGCCCCTTCCGGGGGCTGATCGGCCGCTTCGGCATCGCCTTTTTCATGCCGGTGCTCGAGGCAACGCTGCTGATCACCCTGTTGGCGCTGGCGCTGCCCGCTGCCCTGCTGCAGGTCTACGACCGGATTCTGCCGAACAAGGCGACCGGCACCCTGGTGGTTCTCGCCATTACGGTAGCTCTGGCCATTGTTCTGGAGGCGCTGCTTCGGCACGTGCGGGGCAGGCTTCTGGCCCGAATGGCGGCAACCTCCGAGGCGCAGGCGCATCGTCAGGCCATGGAGTGCCTGCTTCACGCTCCTCTCTCAGCCCTGGAAGCCAACGGCAATGGCTATTATGCGGAGCGCCTTTCCGCCATCGGCACCCTGCGCGAGGCATGGTCGGGGCCGGCTCTGCAGGCCATGCTCGATCTGCCTTTCGCACTGCTTTACCTCGTTGGGATCTGGTATCTCGCCGGCCCGCTCGTGATGGTGCCGCTGGCCCTGTTGTTCGGTGTCGCATTGCTTGCGGCGTTGACGGGCCGGCGCGTGCGTCGCGCAGCGCATAACCTCGCGCTTGCCGAAGAGCGCCGTTTCAATTTTCTGTTCGACACGCTCAGCTGCATTCATCCCATGAAGGTCCTCGGCGCCGAGCCCCTGCTCGAGCGCCGCTACGAGCGCCTGCAGGGCGGCTCCGCGCAGATGCGCCGAACCCTGGCGCAGGCCATTTCGGCCGGGCAGGAGGGTGGGCAGCTGCTGGCCCAGGCCGCCACCATCGGCGTGGCAGCCTTCGGCTGTCACATGGTGCTGAACGGTCAACTCAGCGTCGGCGGACTGGGTGCCTGCACGATGCTGGTCGGACGCACGATGCAGCCATTGCTCGGTGGCGTCGCTCTCTGGTCGCGTCTTCAATCGCTTGCGGAAAGCCGGCGGCGGGTCGCGGAGATCGCCCTTCTCCCGCAGGAGCGGCATCTCGACCGGCCGGCGCTCCAGGTTTCGGACGGGCACGTGGTTCTCGACAACGTTCGTCTGCGCACCCCGCCCCACAAGGATTGGCTGTTCGACGGTTTGACCCTGGACATCAGGCCCGGCGAGATCATCGGTGTCACCGGTGCGAATGGCTCCGGTCGTTCCGCCATGCTGCGGCTGATCGCGGGCGACCTGCCGCCAACCGAAGGCCGCGTGAGGATCGACGGACAGGACCTCGCGCAGGTCGAGATGGGGCCTGCACGCCGGCAGGTTGCCATCGTGCCGCCCGATCCGGCCTTGGTGCGCGGCACGCTCCTGCAGAACCTCACGATGCATCAGCCGCATCGGGAGGCCGCCGCTCTGCACCTGGCGACGAAATTAGGCTTGGATCAGGTGGCCGGCGCATTGCCGGGCGACTGGCATACGCCCGTCGGCGTTTCGGCGACGCCCTTGCCCCGTGGCGCAGCCCAGCGCATCGGTGTCGTGCGCGCTCTGATCGAAGAGCCGCGTATCCTCCTGCTCGACGACATCACGTCTCAGATCGACGGCGACAGCGATGCGCGGCTCGCCCAGCTCCTGGCCGGACTGCGCGGCAAGGTCACGGTCATCATCGTCACGCACCGTCCCTCGACGCTCGGGATCGCGGACCGGGTCTTCGCGATCCGTGACGGCAGACTGGAGCCTGTGTCATGACCCTCGCAATGGATTGTGGCCCTCAGGCTCCGGTGCATGTGTCAGAGGACCTTCTGGCGCCGTCCGATCTGGCTCGCTGCCTACCGGTTCTGCTGTGGCTGATGGAGTGGTCGGGCAGCGCGGATGATCTGCTCTCGGCACTCCCGCATGCGAAGCCCGACATCGATCTCACGGATCTGCGCAACACGCTTGCCGTACTCGGCTACCCGACCCGGATGCAGGGCCTCAAGCGGGGAGGTCTCGACCTGCGGTGCCTGCCGGCGATCCTGCTGCCGCCGGGAAAGGCTGCTGCAGTCGTCTACCGCGACGAATCCGGTCAGCTTCTGCTGTTCGATGGTGCCACTGGCGATGTGAAGCCCTGCGCGCCGGAGAAGCTGCGCGGAACCTTGATCCTTGCCGCCGAGGCGAATGTCGGCTCGTCCCGTCAGAACTGGTTCAGCGGCATCGCGCGACGGTTTCGGGGATCTCTACCGCCCCTGCTCGCGATCAGCGGGCTCATGGCGGTGCTCGGGCTCGCGGTTCCGATCTTCACCATGGCGGTCTTCGATACGGTGGTTGCCGGCTACAGCCCGGAAACGCTGCCCATGCTCATCATTGGCGTTGGCGCCGCGGTCGTGTTGGAGGTTCTCTTCCGCGTCATCCGCCAGCGTGCCCTGCTGCGCATCGCGGAGCGCCTGGATCGACTGGTTCCAAGTGCCGTCTTCACACAATTGCTGTCCCTGCCAACCGCGCTCGTGGAGCGCGCCGGCACAGCATCTCAGGTGTCGCGTCTGCGCGATTTCGCGGCGATCCGCGAATTTCTCACCGGCAGTTTCGCCGTGGCTCTTCTGGACCTGCCGTTCACGATTCTCGTGGTGGTGCTGATGGTGGTTCTCGGCGGATGGATCGCACTCGTGCCTGTTGGAACGGCTGTTGGATTCGTTCTTCTGTTCTGGATCTCACGCGGGTCCATGCGGCTGGCCATCGATCAGGCCGCTCGCGCCAACCAGGCCCGCGAGGCCCTGGCCGTCGAGGCGCTGGAAACGGTGCGCACGCTGAAGCTCGGGGGAGCGGAAGAGCGCTGGATCGACCGCTATGCGGCCGCTGCCGCTGCCGCCGCCGTGGCGTCTGCACGGGTCGGCACCCTGACGGGTTCGGTGCTCGCCGCAAGCCAGGCGCTCGTCACCCTGTCGGGTCTGGCTGCGGTGGTCTTGGGCGTTCTCGCAGTGCTGTCCGGTGCAATGACGGCAGGCGCGCTGATCGCCGGCATGATGCTGATCTGGCGCGTTTTGGGCCCGATGCAGACGTGCTTCGTGATGCTCTCGCGCTGGGAGCAGACCCAGGCCTCCATCCGTCAGGTGGATGGATTGATGGCGCTTGAGACGGAGCGGCCGCCGCCGCTCGAGGCTCGTATGGCGCCTCCGGAGCAGGGCGCCATCGTGTTCCACCGGGTGACCTTGCGCTATCTGCCGCAATCCGAACCCGTGCTGGCCGGCGCCAGTTTCGCCATTCAGCCCGGCCAGGTTGTGGCCGTCACCGGTGCGGAGGGCACGGGCAAATCGACCCTGCTGCTGCTGACCGCTGGCCTGTACCGGCCGCAGGGCGGTCTCGTGCGGATCGACGGGCACGATGTGCGCTCCTTCAATCCCGCCGTTCTCCGGCGCAGCATCGGTTGGGTGCCGCAATCTCCAGGATTGCTTTATGGCACGATCGCCCAGAACCTGCGTCTGGCGCGGCCCAGTGCTTCTGACGCACAACTGCGCGCCGCCGCCGCGGAAGCCGGTGTGCTGGACGCGATCGAGGCGCTGCCGCGCGGCTTCGATACACGGGTCGGCGACAACCACAGCGGTCGATTGCCCCGCAGCATCCTGCAGCGGATCGCGCTCGCCAGCGCCTTGCTGCGTGAAGCGCCCATCCTGCTTCTCGACGAGCCGGTCGCCGGACTGGACGATGCCTGCGCCAAGGCGTTCACGGACGTCATCGCCTCCCGCCGGGGGCGCTGCACGATCCTCATGGCAACGCACAGGCCGAGCCACATTCGGCTCGCCGACCGCATCCTGCGCCTGCGGGACGGGCAGGTGGAGGAAGTTGAGCAGCCCGCTGCTCCCTCCGGTCCACGTCCGACGCGCACGCCCGTGGGCTTGCCGCTAGCGAATGCAGCCTTCGCAAATCTTTCTGCCGCTAACAGCCCCAGAGTTGGTTGATGAGCACCGCCGCAAAAACCGCCCCCGAGGCCGAAAAACTGACGCTGGCTGCACATCAGCACACGGTGGCACCTCTGCCGCGCGCCAGCCGCCAACCACGCCCCGACAGTCATGTGCTCGCGCTGGAGGAACTGCGCATCCACGGTCTGGAGCGCGCCGTCGTTCTGGGAACCGGCCTGCTGGTGGCCGCAACCCTTGCCTGGGCTGCGCTCACCCATGTGCCGGAGGTGGCCATCGGCACGGGTGATCTCGCGCCGACGGTCGCGCCGGCACCTGTTCAGCATTTCGAGGGCGGCATCGTCACGGAAGTGCTGGTCCACGAAGGCGACGTGGTCGAAGCCGGTCAGCCCTTGCTGCGCATGAACGATGCGGCGGCCCAGGCCGAACTCTCGCAGGCGCGGTTCCGCCTTGAGTCGCTGCAGCTGCAGTCACAGCGCCTGACCGCAGCCGCCGAGGGCAACATCATGGCGATGGAATTGCGGGGTCGCGAAGGAACCGCGAGCATTTCCGTGGCTGATGCAAGCGGAGAGGGCAGCGTCGTTCCCTCGCTGAATACCAGTCTCTTCATAGGGCCCCAGCGCGCCGCACTGGATGCACGCCTGCGCTCCTTGAGCGATCGCATTGCTGTGCTTCACGAACAGGTGGCGCAACGGCGCAGCGAACTGGCGACCTTGTCTGGACAGATCTCTGCCCTGCAGGAGCAGATGGCGCTGCATTCCAAGGAGCTCGGCATCCGCGAGGAACTCGCGCGCAACGGATTGACCACGCGTCTTGCGGTGCTTGAGGCGCAGCGTCTGCTGATGACTTCGAAGGCCGAGCACGAGCGGCTGAACGGCCAGCATGCCACGGCCCTGCGCAGCCTGGCCGAGGCTGAGGCCCGCATTTCGGAGATGCAGTCCGCCGCTGTGGACGAGGCCCGGCAGGAAGCCGCCCGGGTGGCGCTGGAGATTGCCGAAACGGCGGAAGTCGTTCGCAAGCTGGAAGATCGAGCGGAACGGACGCTGCTGCGTGCGCCGGCTCCCGGTGTCCTGCGCGGGCTGGCGGTTCACCGTTCCGGCACGGTCTTGCCGCCTGGCGGGCTGATCGCCGAGGTCATGCCGCAGGATGCTCCGCTCGTGGCGGATGTCCGGATCACGCCGCGGGACATCGGGTTCATCGAGGTCGGTCAACCGGTGCACGTCAAGGTGCAGGCCTTCGACTATGCGCGCTACGGTGCCGTCGACGGCATCGTGGAGCGCGTCTCGGCCGGCACGTTCCTCGACGAGCAGCGGCAGCCGCATTATCGCGTGCGCGTCGCGCTCAAGCAGCAGCATGTGGGCCGTGATCCCGGCAAGGCGCAGCTCGTGCCGGGCATGACGGTCCAGGCAGACATCACAACCGGCAACAAGACGGTGCTGCAATATCTCCTGAAGCCGATCTACTCCGCCATGGCGGCATCTTTCCACGAGCGTTGAGGACGCTGATCCCATGAGCCAGCAACCTGATCCGACCATCCCGTTCGACGCCAGTGTGGTCGACGAGGAGGCCCTGCGCGCTCTCCGGGCGGTTCAGCGAAGCCTCCCGATGGGCGACGGAGGCGCCACCGGAAATCTGGTGGGCGGAACGGAGGCGGTTGCGGCGTTCGGGATGGTGAGGGGAGGGCCTTCCGGTGGCATCCACGTCAGGCCTCATGAGATAGACCCTCTTGAATGGAATCTGGCGCCGGCGCCGCAGGAGGCGCCATTGAAGCCCCTGGACCTCGCGCCGCCGGCCGGACCTGCGATTACTTTGGATGAGGGACCGTCCGGTGCCGATCTGTCGCTTTCTGCGGCGCCCGCGCCCCTGACAGGATCCAGAGCTAACCTGGCACGATCCTCGTCGCGTTATGTCGAGACTGAATTGGGCGATTCATCGGTGCAGTTGATGTCCCCGGTGTTCGCCGACACTCCTGACAATCCAGTCGTCGCGACTCCTCCTACCACCCTGAGGCCGGATCCGCAGGAACCGGCCGACATGCTTGCCGATCCGCCTGCAGTGATTGCGCGCGATGTTGGTGGTTTGGAGGACACGGGCATCCGTCTGGACCTGTCGGCGGGGCTGGTGGACCGGGACGGCTCG
>NZ_JACXAB010000013.1 GCF_014699075.1 Microvirga sp.
TTGTTTGAGCCGCGAGAATGTTGGAACTTCCTCAGGGCAGCCGGATATGCGTCCGTTTAACCGTCCGATGCTCTAGCTCAGAGCACTGGCGGATACGAAAATAGCGGCGATGGGAATCGCCGCTATGCGAAGAAAAATAGAGTTTACTCGGCCGCCTGCAGATAGACCACCTTCGACTGCTCGTTCTTCACCTCGCGCAAGGTGCGCGCCATGTAGGTGAGCTGCTCGATAGCCTTCTCGAGATCGTCCGTGGTGCCGGCCTCGAGATCGTAGGCCCTGCGTCCCCGGTAGAGCCGGTTGACTTGGCTTTCCATCTCCGCGGCGGCTTCACGGATGCGGTGGACGAGATTGTCTGCGATGACATTGGCATTGCCGTCGACAACGCAGAAGCCGACATCGCTTGCGCGAACCTTAGCCATGGGTTGATACCTCTTCTTGTTGTTCGTTTCAGGCAACGGCCCGTTCTCCATGCGCGGCATGGATGCCGAGCCGGCGGGCCAGGGCGTGTTTCGTCACGGGACCGATCCAGGGCAGCGTCGCGAGGTAACGCAGCTTGTCCGGACTTGCCGTGTATTCCGCGAACAGGCGCTCACGCTCGCGCCAGATCAGATCAACGGCTTCGGCCTTCGCCGGGTGGCGAAAGCCCACACGAGCCGTAGAACTGACGCTCAGCGCACGCATGCAGCGCTCGAACGTGCGGCGGCCGATGGCCGGCGTGACGCTGGCATGGCAGATCGTCTCGATCACATGCTGCGCGAACTCGTCCGCGGTTTCAGGCGCCTCCGTCTCCGCACCGGAGATGTCGCCCTGAAAAGCGCTTGCGCCGCTGCGCATGATCTCTTCAAGCCCAAAGCTCGGCATTGCTCTCACCGTATGTTCCAGGCTGCCTGCAGCAGCCGAACGAGCTTCGTTCCGGTCTTTCGAATCCGGCGCGGCGCCTGCCATGAGGGGCTGGTTTCACGGGCCGGGTTCAGGCGTTCGGAACGTTGACGCGGGTTTTTTAGAACGAGGCGCGCACCCAGTTCGGTGCGAATGCGCCAGGCTGCTGCCGAGCTCTGAAAACCTTGACCATTCAGGGGTTTATGCGAGGAGCGCGGCTTCATTAAAATGGGGTTTGAGCCCTCGGAATGCAAGGTGCGCGGGACCCTCGGAACGGAGCTGGCAGAGGCTCGCGCAGCCTTCGGCCAAGGCGAAACTTCGCAGCGCGCGACCTTCAGGCTTTGCGCCAGCTCCACACCCGTGCCGATGCCGAAGACGGAGAGGGCGCAGGTGAAGGCTTCCGAGAACGGCTGCATGCCGCACCAGGTCTTCTCCGCCATGTGCAGCGGCCACGACCAAAGGCCGTCCTCACGCCGCTGGCCGAGGCTCTCACGGTCGATGAAGTAGCCGGTCGTCTTGTGCTCGAGGCCGCCCTCGCTGAGGAGCCATTCCTCGTTCTCGAAGATCGGTCGCTCTTCCGTCATGGCACTCATCACGAGATCCTTGTGCGAAGGGCCGTTCAGCACTGCCCTAATGAGGTCACATCCGCGACGCATACAGATGATGTGAACAAACCAAGAACATAGCCTCGGCGCGTGCTGTGTCAAGCAAAGTCCGCTGTTTGAGACTGTAATCTTGGAGTAACGGATACTATGTGGAGGGTCGGTGCCCAGGATTGAAGACATCGTCCCCGATCCAGACCAAAAAGAGGCGAAGTCGTTGCGACGAAATAGCGCTGACGATAACTGAAGCTCGACCATTCACTAGCAGCGGAGCCGCGATTCCATGACCAGCCTGTCACGCTCTGAGACCGACCAGCTTCGCCGCCTGGAGGAGATGCGCAAGGCCTTCGACAAGCTGCGGGCGGAGCGCATCCGCGCAGAGGGCGAGGTGGAGCGCTTGTCGCGTGAACTCGACCAAGCGCGCGCGCTTGCCAAGGCCGAACTCGGCACCGACGACGAGACGCAGATTCAAAGCCTGATCGAAGAAGCGCAGGCACGAAACGCCAAGCTCGCAGAGGAGTTCGGCGTCGCCTTGCGCGAGGTGGAGACGCGCCTCAGGCAGCTTGGAGACGAGCGTTGATCCTGTCGTCCGCTACGCATGATGTCACCCGCGCGGAAGCGCTGCTCGCGCGCCTCGAAGGGCGGCGCGATGCCATCCGTACGCGGGTCGAAGAACTGACGCGCGAGATCGAGTTCGCCAAGGGCCGCCTTGCGGTCAAGGATGAGGTCGAGGCCTTCATCGAGGCCGTTCACGGCTCGGCGAGCCGCCGCAGCCTGTCGGCTTTCGAGACGCTGCTGACGGCGCTCGTGCAGGAGGTGCTGCCGGGCGAGAAGCCCGTGGCATTGGAGCTGTCGACGGAGCGGGGCCTTGCGTCCCTCGACATTTGCGTACGGCGCCCGGACGGCTCGCTCGAAGACGTGCTGGAGGACAATGGCGGTGCGCTCACCAACGTGATCGGCATGGCCCTGCGCCTGATCGCCGTGGTCAAAGCGGATGTTGCCCGCTTCCTGGCGCTGGACGAGGCGGATTGCTGGATCGCGCCGGAGCGCGTGTCGTCCTTCTACACAGTGCTGGAAGATGGCGCGGCGCGGCTTGGCGTGCAGTGCCTCGCCGTCTCGCACCATGACCTGTCGCAGTTCTCCGGCAAGTTCCACATCGCGCGCATCGCCGGCGAGCCCGCAACCGGTGTCGAGGTGGTGTCCTCCGACACCAGCGCACAGTGGGCCGATGCCCAGCCGGGCCTGCGCTTCATCCGCCTCGTCAACGTGCAGGCCTATACGGATGCGACGCTGCATCTGAGCCCCGGCGTCAACGCGCTGATCGGGCCGAACAACCGCGGCAAGTCCACCTTCATCCGTGCGCTTCGTGCAGTGTTCTACGGCGAGGCCCGCGACAGCCTGGTGCGCGCCGGCGCGAAATCCGCCATGGTGGAGATCGGCGTCGCCGGGAAGCGCACTTTGCGCTTCACCCGCCAGCCGCGCCGCTCGCCCGTCAACATCTGGTCCTTGCATGGGGCGGATGGCTCCGTTGTCGAGGAGCAGGGCATGCGCTACGAGACCGGCGGGCGTGCTGTGCCGGATTGGGTGGCCGATCTCATCCGCATCCGCAAGGTCGAGGATCTCGACGTCCATATCGCACACCAGAAATTTCCCGTGTTCCTGCTCGGCGAAACGCCGTCGCGCCGCTCCGCGGTTCTCTCGATCGGCCAAGAGGCAGGCTATATCCGCGACATGCTCGTCATCCACAGAGAGCGCTGCCGCCGCGACAACGATCTCGTGCGAAACGGCGAGCGGGAACTGATCGCATTGAGCGAGACGCTCGACGGGCTCGGCGAACTTGAGCCGCTGAAGGAAAGGATTTCCGCTGCGCGCCGGCAGGCGGAGCGGTTAGCCGTGGCAGCGGCCCAGCTTGAGCGGCTGCAGAAGCATGCGGCGCAGCTTGCCACGATCCATCGGAGGCTGACATCCGCTGAGGCGCGCGCGCGCATCACCGAGGCCCTTCCTCCTGCGGAGCGGCTCGCCGATCTCACCCGTGCGGCCGAGCGCGCTCGCGAGCGTGAGCGCATCGGGCGGCAGGTCCTGCAACTCGGTCGTGATCTGAAGCGAAGCCAAGCGAGGCTGAAGGCGTTGCATGGCTTGCCGGAGGCCGTGCCGGCCCTTGAAAACACCGCCTCTGCACAAAATATTCTGAAGCGCATGAAGGATCTTCATGCGGCCTCTCAGATCGCTAAGAGCCGGATGACTCAAGTCGACGAGGGGCTAAAATCCCTGCAGGCCGAGATGGCGCGCCTCGTCGAGGAAACCGGTGGGCTGTGCCCCACCTGCGGTTCGCCCGTAAAGCCCGAGACCCTGCTCGACCACCACACCCATTCGCCTATGGAGCGGCTCACCGCATGATCCTGACTGGAGATCGTCTCACCCCTGTTGCCTGCAACGGGATTCTCGTGATCGGGGATCCGCATGTGGGCTCGCGGCGTCCGGGGCGGCGCAAGGATGCCGTCTGGCCTCAGGCCGTGCTGGGCAAGCTGGAGCGCTGCGTTTCCATCGCCAATGAGCGGCAGCTGGCCGTGGTCATTCTCGGCGATCTCTTCGATCGGCCGGTCGAGACCGACATGGCGCTCAAGAACCAACTCGTCCGCATCCTGAAGAGCTTCCACCATCGACCCATCGTCAATGTGGGCAATCATGACATTCAGCATACCACGCTCACCGACAGCGACTCGCTGGCGCTGCTTGGGTTGTGCGATGTCGTCGACGTGGTGGCCACATCCGCTCCCGTGGCCGAGTTCCAGATTGGCACAAGACGGATCGGTGTCGGCATGACGCCGTACGGCCAGACGATTCCAACAGATGCGCGGGGCTCCTTTTCCGGGGCCGATCTCCAGGCCTGGTTCACGCATCACGACATTGCCTTCGACGGCGGCTATCCCGGCGCCGTCGCGCCCTTCGCGGTCGAAGGCTGCGATGTGCTGATCAACGGGCACATCCACAAGACCCAGAAGGCTGTTCTTGCGGGCCGGACACGCTGGCTCAACCCCGGCAACATCACGCGTCAGTCCGTCGATCTCGTGGATCACGTGCCGCGCGCCTGGATCCTTGACGGCAGCGGAGCGCTCGAAGCGCAGGCGCTGCCGTTCGAGAGCAATGTTTTCGATCTTACCGGACGGGTGGTCGATGCGGCCGACGAGGCGCTGGTGGCGCGCGAGGTGGAGAGCGCCTTCGTCACCCTGCTACAGGCGGAATCCTCGACCGAGCTGAAGCGCAGCGGCGACGGCTCGATCATCCGCGACGAGATCGAGGCGAAGTTTGCCGCCGACAGCACCTCGGATGCCGTGCGCGCCATCGTGCGCTCGCTCCTGGGCGAGGCCGTGGAGCGCCACGCCGCACAATCTTAAAAGGCAAACGGGTCGGCAAAGGGCAGGCGGCGCCGACGCACCTGCGTCTCGGGCAGGATCGGGCGGCTGATGTCGACCGCAACCAAGCCCTCGCAGGCCAGCGCCAGAACGGCCGCCACACCATCCTGCGTGTTCATCACGGCACTGGCGCAATCAACAAGCCGCATGGTGCCGAGTTCGTCGAGCTGGTGCAGGATGCGCACCCGGTCGCCGGCTGTCACCGGCGTGCGCTTGCAGGCCATGATCAGGCGCATGGTGGTAAAGCGCGGCTCCGCCCGGATGCTGGCTGCCGTCTCGATCAGGAAGGCGCGTCCGTCGGCGGCGGTGATGCTATGGATCGAAGCCGTGCGCAGGGGATGGGCGAGCAGGTCGTCGTCCGTCACCACGTCGATCAAGTAAGCCGACCCGTCGCGGACAATCTCGAAATCGGCCACATGCTCGACTGCCTCATCGCCGATGGTGAAGGTTGCCGGATCTGCCGGCGCACGCAGCGACTCCACGTCCGCATCAAGTTCGCAGAGCGCCAGGAAGTCAGCAATCAGGGCATTTCGCGTGAGAGGCGTCGCCGGGCGCTTGGCAGCCCGGCGGGCGCCGCCACGGCGGGCGGGGCGTCGATCCGATAGGTCGAGGATCGCTTGCGCGGACATCCGGTCCTCCAGGGTGGCGGTTGCGACGAGCAGTCAGGCCGCCTCGGGAAATATGGCGTCGGGTTACATCCTGACTGATGAGAACATATATAGAACATAGAAGTTATGGTCAAATCATGACGCTACTGCTGAACGCTCCCTTGGAGCCCACTGCGCGAGTGAGGGCATCCACCCGTTGAGACAAAATGGCACAGCGTATAAGTCTCTGTAACAAATAGGATAAATCCTCCTGATTGCTGCCTCCTGATTGGACCTGAGAGCCTAAATTTGGTATAGAACAAAGAACGAACACGCCTGCCGCAGAAGACGATTTCGATAAGAGCGTGAGCCGATGTGCGGGCCCTGATAAAAGTTAGGATCGAGGATGAATACGACCGATAAGAAAATCTCCGAGGTGCTGGCCAAGTTCGGTGAGCCGATGGCCGGCAATATCTGGCGGGTCCAGGGAACGGCCGTAGTCTACCACAAGACGCTTGAGCGCATTGCCGCCCAGGCCAATGTGGTCTTCGACGAGCCGAAGATCATCCGGGCCGAGCGCGACGAGGCGGTGATTCAGGTCACCGGCCGCATGGGCGAGCGGGTCGAGTGGTCGATCGGCGAGGCGCTGATCGGCGTGAACTACCGCGTCTCGGGCAAGCAGGCGGCCTATGTCTATGCCATGGCCGAGAAGCGGGCGAAGGACCGCGTGATCCTCAAGCTCATCGAACTGCACGGCTACGTCTATTCCGAGGAGGAAGCGGACGAGTTCAAGCAGGGCCGTCCGGGCTTTGCCGATCCGCATGTGGAGATCGAGAAGACCGAGCCTCAGACGCAGAAGGGCAGGGTCGAGGCTGCTGCCGCCGACGACAAGGTCGAGGACGATCTGAAGGCGAAGATCAAGAAGGCCAAGACCATCAATGCGGTCACGGACCTGATGCTCCATGCCGATACGCAGAAGGTGCTCGCCGAACTGCCGGAGGGCATCCGCGACGAGATCCGCGACTATGCCAAGGCGCGGCTGGTCGAACTCGGCTGGCCCACCAAGAAGGCAGCCTAAATTCCGCTGCGATCATGGGCGAGACGGAACAAGCCGTCTCGCCCTTTTCATTTCTCCAGTGGCGTCCCGGCGCTTGTGGTCCCGCTGATCGATGCCGAAATCCTCCGCCATGGCTGCCTCCGATCAGGAGGCGCTGCTCCTCTCCGAACATCTCGTCGGCTCCATCGAGCGGGTGACGTTCCACAACGATGAAACCGGCTTCTGCGTGCTACGCGTCAAGGCGCGCGGGCACCGCAAGCCCGTTGTCGTCGTGGGGCATGCGCCCTCGGTTGCTATCGGCGAGGTGGTGGAGGCGAACGGCGGATGGCTTCACGACCGCAATCACGGGGTTCAGTTTCGCGCGAGCGAGCTGATGACCTCGGCGCCGACCACCGCGGAAGACTTGCAGCGCTTTCTCGGCTCCGGCCTGCTGAAGGGCGTTGGGCCCTCTCTCGCTCAGAGGCTCATTGCATCCTTTGGTGCGCGCATTCTCGACGTGATCGAAACGAAGCCGCATGAGCTGACGCGCGTGCATGGCATCGCGATGGCCAAAGCGCTCAGCATCGGTGAGGCCTGGGCCGAGCACCGGGCGCTGAAGGACATTGCTGCCTTCCTCAATGCCCATGGCATCGGGGGCTTTCTGCTGACGCGCATCTACCGCGCCTATGGGGTTGGTGCCATCGACATCGTCAAAGCCAATCCGTACAGGCTCGTCCTCGACATTCCGGGCTTTGAGTTCGCGCTCGCCGATCAGGTGGCCCTGCAGCTCAATGTGGAGCCCACCGCTGCGATCAGGCTTCAAGTCGGTCTTGCGCATGTTCTCTCCGAGGCTGTCAAGGAGGGCCATTCCGGGTTGCCGGCAGAGGAGTTGCTGCGGCAGGCCAGTCGCCTGCTCGAAATTCCTGAAGCTGAAGTGAAGCCCGTGCTCGATGCGCAATGTGCGGCGGGTCAGCTCGTGGCCGACGAACTCGATGGCCAGCGCAGCACCTTCCTGAAAGGCCTCTACGGTGCCGAGCTTTTCATCGCACAGCGCCTGAAGGAGATTGCCCAGGGACTGCACCCGTGGAACGGACTTGATAGCGAGCAGGTGATCGCCGAGGCTGAAGCAGCCATCGGCGTGTCCTACTCGCCGAGCCAGCGCGAGGCCCTGGCGTCCGCCTGCCGCTCGAAGGTTCTCGTGGTCACCGGCGGGCCGGGCGTCGGCAAGACGACCTTGATCAGGAGCCTGACCCATCTGTGTGCGCAGCATGAGCTGACGATTGCCCTGTGCGCACCAACTGGGCGCGCTGCAAAGCGGCTGTCGGAAAGCACAGGCCTTCCGGCCAAGACCGTCCATCGATTGCTGGAGGCCTCCGAGGGCGGCTTCCGGCGCAATGCGAAGATGCCGCTCGACTGCAACCTTCTCGTGGTCGATGAGACCTCGATGCTCGACATCCGCCTGATGGCAGCGCTGCTGCGTGCGCTGCCGGATGAAGCCTCGCTCGTTCTCGTCGGCGACGTGGATCAGCTGCCCTCCATCGGTCCGGGACAGATCCTGTCGGACATCATCGCATCCGGCGCTATTCCCGTCGTGCATCTCAAAGAGGTGTTCCGGCAGGAGCGGGAGAGCCGCATCATCACCGTGGCCCATGCGATCAATCGCGGGCTTGTGCCTGACCTCGGGCACCAGCCGGATTCGGATTTCTACTTCGTCGAAGCCGATACGCCGTCCGAGGTCATGGCCAAGATGACCATCCTGATCCGCGACCGGATCCCGCGGCGGTTCGAACTCGATCCCGTGCGCGATGTGCAGGTGCTGTGCGCGATGAACCGTGGGCGCCTCGGCACGCATATGCTGAACGGAGAATTGCAGCAGCTCTTCAATCCGCCGGGCCTTGAGAGCCTGCACCGGGCCGGCTGGAGCTATGGGCCCGGCGACAAGGTCATGCAGGTTCGCAATGACTACGAGCGCGACGTCTACAACGGCGAGGTCGGCATCGTGCGCGAGGTGCGCCGCGATCACGGCGAACTCACCGTTGCCTTTGATGACAGGCTGGTGGTCTATTCTCTCCAGGAACTCGATGAACTGGCTCTGGCCTACGCCGTGACGATCCACAAGGCGCAAGGATCCGAGTATCCTGCCGTGGTCATCCCGGTCGCCTTGCAGCAGGCCTCGATGCTGCGGCGCAAGCTTCTCTATACGGGGGTGACGCGGGCAAGCCGTTTGGTGATCCTCGTCGGCAGCCGGTCCGCCTTGGTTCAGGCTGTCGGCTCGGAAGAGGAGCCCCGCCTGTCCCGGCTCAGGCACTGGCTTGAGGCCTGATCCCTTCCGCCCAGAGCCAAAGCGCTCTATATCTTGTGCCTGGAGGCATCCTCCGGAGCAGCGCATGAGCACAGAGACCGAACATACGGACCAGCAGGAGCAGCGGGCGCGCATTGGCCTCGTTGCGGCCGCGGTCCTGTGCCTGGTGGCCTCGGGCGGAATTCTGTGGTGGCGCTATGGCGGCGCCGTGTTCAACGACCTGGTGACCGCCGGCTTGGCCTGGTGCTTCTGAAACAGCCCGGCCCGCGACGTGCGGGCAAGACCGTGGCTTGTCTTGTTCCAGCGAAATGGCGCGATGGCCAATTCCCATAAGCCTCTCCAGGCAGCAACACTGACGAGGCCGTAATAGAGCGGCAGCAGCAGGATCCAGGGCAGGAGCCGCCAGAGCTTGCGCCGGTGCAGGGCCACGCAGGCGGGAATGAGCACCGAGGCCAGGCCGGACACAAACAGCGTCAGGGCATAAGCCTTGAAAGCTGTCGCCAAGCGCAGGCCGAGAGCCTGTTCCGGCCCTGCAAGCCATGACGCCACATAGAGCCCTGTAAAGAGCGGATAGACCAAGGCGCTGAGCACGGCGCCCCAGGTCAGGGCGAGGGCACCGGAGAAGCGCCAGAGCCCGAGCTGGCGCAGCATGATCCAGGGCTTGCGTGTATGGCTCGCGGCGGTCTGCACATAACCTTTCATCCAACGCGTCCGCTGCCGCATCCAGAGCCGCAGCGTGCCGGGCGCCTCCTCGAGGGTGGAGGAGGGGAGATCCCTGACCTCATAACCGAGCCGCGCCAGACGAATGCCGAGATCAGCGTCCTCGGTGACGTTCCAGGCATCCCAGCCATGGACCTTCCGCAGCAAGGAGGTGCGGAAATGGTTGGAGGTGCCGCCCAGGGCGATAGGGCTGCCGATCTCGGCCAGCCCCGGATTGAACACGTCGAACAGGGCCGCGTATTCGATGGTGAAGAGCCGCGTGAGCCAGGTGTCGTCCGTGTTGTCGATGGTGAGCCGCGCCTGCAGGCAGGCGACGCGCGGCGGCGCTTCGGCGAAGCGCGACACGGCCAGGCGCAGCTGACCCGGATCGGGCACGTCCTCGGCGTCGTAAATCACCGTATAGCGGCCCCGCGCCAGCGGCAGGGCGACGTTGAGCGCGCGAGGTTTCGTGCGTGGCTCGCCCGGAGGTGCGATCAGGATCTCGACATTGCCTGGAACATCGCTGGAGCGGAGAGCCCCCGGGGTCTCCCGGTCGTCTGCCTCGAGCACGAGCTTGATGTCGAGCTTGGAGGTGGGATAGTCGATCCGCTCCAGAGCGTCGAGAAGCCGGGCGACGACCCGCTTCTCCCGATAGAGGGCTGCGATCACTGTGTAGACCGGCAGATCGGAATCTTCGTCACGGGGCGGCTGGACCAACGGCTCGACGGGATTGCCTAGAATCGACGCAGCAATCCGGAGAACAATAATCGCGAGGAACAGGGGACCCAGGGCCGCTCCAAGGATGCCGATGGCTGGTCCGAACGCGTGGACAAGGCCGAACGAGATCAGCGTGAGGCTGATGAACAGAAGGGCGATCTGCCCGTAGCTGACATCGGTTGCAAGGTGAGGGGCCTTGTCGGCCAGCTCATGGGCAGCCCGCCGGGCGATCAGCGGACTTTGAGCCCGAAAGACAGCCTCGCGCAGCCTGGTGGGCGTCGTGATGGCGAGCAGCCGATGCCGGGAGCGGGTCTTGAGAAGGTCCGCCAGGGCAGGGCCGCGCGGCGCCGCCACGAAGCTGGCGTTCGCCCTGGCCAGAGGGGCCACGTCTGCCAGGACGCTATCAGGATAGCGAACCTCCGGTGACAGGCGCGGGCTTGCCAAGAACGGCAGGCCGAGCTCGGCCGCAAGGGCCCGGAAGAAGTCATCCTCGGGGATCATCCCCTCCCTGAGGAGAAATTCATCGGGCGAGACACCGGCCGCCTGGGCGAAAATGGCAGCCCGCCTCAGGGTGTCGGGGGCATGCCCGTGATGGCTGAGAAATCCGATCTCGACCGGCAGCGCTGTTGACTGTGCGTCCCCGTCCGCTAGACCCTGCCTCATGAGCGTCGGGTGCTTCCTGCGGGCATTCCTGAGCGGCGCAAAGGCAAGAGCAAGGGAATGTCGCCTCGATGGTCCTAAATATCGTTACATTGGTTGCCTGCCTTTCCCGCAAGATCAAGCCCCTGGCACTGACCGGGATGCTCCTGCCCCTGACTTTTGCCCTGCTGACCAGCGTGGTTCAGGCCCAGGGGGTGAGCATCCCGAATTTCTGGGATCCGAGGACGCAGCTCGAGCGCCCGGAACTGCCGGCCACGCGCACGATCCGCTTTCTGGTCGACGACGACTTCCCGCCGCTCCACTTTCCGGGCCTCGACGGCAACCCGACCGGGCTGTCGGTGGAGCTCGCGCGGGCCGCCTGTGAGCGCCTGGTCCTGACCTGCACGGTTCAGGTGCGCCGCTTCGATACGCTGCTGAACGCCCTCAGCGAGAAGCAGGGCGACGTGGTGGCGGCCGCTATTCCCATCACGGCTGATCTGCGGCAGCGCTTTGCCGTGACCGGCCCCTATTTCAAGATCCCAGCCCGCTTTGTCGTGCGAAAGGACAAGAACCCGCCGGCACCGGACGCCAAGGCCCTGCAGGGCAAGACCCTGGGTGTAGTCGGTGGAACGGCTCACGAAGCCTATGCCAAGGCCTTCATGGGGGGAGCCTCCCTCAAGCCTTATCCCGAGCTGGCGGCGGCGCAGACGGCCCTCAAGGCCGGTGAGATCGACTACCTGTTCGCCGATGGCCTTGGGCTTGCCCTCTGGATCGGTGGCGAGGAGGCGGCGGGATGCTGCGACTTCTCGGGCGGTCCATACCTCGAGAGCCGCTACTTCGGCGAGGGCATCGGCTTCATCGCCCGCACCGAGGACGACGTCCTGCGACGGGCGCTGGACTTCGCGCTTCAGCAGCTCTGGCGCGAGGGCAAATACGCCGAACTCTACCTGCGCTTCTTCCCGACGAGCCCCTATTGAGGCATTCCAGTCCCTCAAGGAACGGGTTTGCCGCATTGACCCTCGCGAGCGTCGTCCAGCGCATCGTGCGGACCCAGCGGGCCGCGCTAGCGAAAAGTGGGCCCGGTCTTCCGGTCCACACGATGCGCTATCTAAAGAATTGAGCATCGAATGGGCCCCAAAAGTGCATTCCACTTTTGGGTTCGATGCTCTAGTGTGCCGCGCTTCTGGAAGCATTTCCGTAAGCACTAGGTCCATGTCTCGAACCCTGTCCCTTGATCCCGCTCTGATTGAAGCCGCCCAGACTGCCACCGCCTGGCCTTTCGAGGAGGCGCGCAAGCTTGTCGAACGGCTCAAACGGACGGGCAAGAAGGAAGCGCTGTTCGAGACGGGTTACGGCCCCTCGGGCCTGCCGCATATTGGCACCTTCGGCGAGGTGGCCCGCACCAGCATGGTGCGGCACGCCTTCCGGGTGCTGACGGGCGATACCATCCCGACCCGCCTCGTCGCCTTCTCGGACGACATGGACGGCCTGCGCAAGGTGCCGGACAACATCCCCAACAAGGAGCTGGTGGCAGCCTCCCTGGGTAAGCCCCTCACGCAGGTTCCGGATCCGTTCGGGACGCACGAGAGCTTCGCGCATCACAACAATGCGCGTCTGCGGGAATTTCTCGACACCTTCGGCTTCGACTACGAGTTCATGTCGGCGACCGAGTGCTACAAGGCCGGCAAGTTCGATAAAACGCTGCTCACCGTGCTGGAGCGCTATGATGCAGTGATGGCGATCATGCTGCCGTCGCTACGCGAGGAGCGCCAGCAATCCTATTCGCCGTTCTTACCCATCCACCCGAAGACCGGCATCGTGATGCAGGTGCCGATCGACGAGCGGAAGGTGGACGCCGGCACTATCGTGTGGCGTGACCCCGAGACGGGCGAGCGCTTCGAGACCCCGGTCACCGGCGGTCACGCGAAGCTGCAGTGGAAGCCCGATTGGGCGATGCGCTGGGTGGCGCTCGGCGTCGATTACGAAATGGCCGGCAAGGACCTGATCGACAGCGTGAAGCTCTCAGGGGAAATCGCCAAGGCGCTCGGGGGCCTGCCGCCGGATGGGTTCAACTACGAGCTCTTCCTCGACGACAAGGGCCAGAAGATCTCCAAGTCCAAGGGCAACGGCCTCACCATCGACGAGTGGCTCACCTACGGCACGCCGGACAGCCTGCGGCTGTTCATGTTCAACAAGCCGCGTGAGGCGAAGAAGCTTCATTTCGACGTGATCCCGCGGCAGGTGGACGACTACCTGACCTTCCTGGAGAAGTTCCCGGCGCAGGATGCGAAGATGCGCCTGATGAACCCGGTCTGGCATCTGCATGCGGGCACGCCGCCTGCGCCCGAACTGGTGTCATCTGAGGGCTCGAACCAGCCGGGCACGACAATCTCCTTCTCCATGCTGCTCAACCTCGTGGCGGTGGCTAATTCCGAAGACCCGTCGGTGCTCTGGGGCTTCATCCGCCGCTATGCGCCGGGCGTCTCGCCGGAGACGCATCCGCGCCTCGACAGCCTTGCGAAGCGCGCCGTGCGCTACTTCGAGGATTTCGTGAAGCCGCAGAAGACCTATCGTCTGGCGGACGAGGTCGAGGCCGCTTCCCTGCGGCGTCTCGACGAGGTGCTCGCAGCCTTCGAGTCGGGAGAGCGTCCCGCAACGGCCGAGGCGATCCAGGACGAGATCTACAATGTCGGCCGCGCCGAGCCGCGCTATCAGGACTTCAAGGCCAAGGGCGCCACGCCCGAGCGTCCGGGCGTGTCCATCGAGTGGTTCAACACGATCTATCAGGTGCTGCTCGGCGAGCCGCGCGGTCCGCGCTTCGGCTCCTTCGTGGCGCTCTACGGCGTGAAGGAAAGTCGGGCACTGATCCGCAAGGCACTCAACGGAGATCTCGTGCGTGAGCACGAGGCGTTTCTGAAGGATCGCGCAGCCTAAAGGCTACTGCCGCGCCCACATGATGCGGGCCGTCCAGGCGATCTCCTCGGTGGGGATCACCTGGTCCTCCTGGTCCTTCACAAGAGAAGTCATCTCCAGGGTCTTGGCCGAGCGGCGCTTGAGCTCCTTGGCCAGGATCTGACCGCCTGTGGTGCACACCACGATCCGGTCTCCCTTGCGGGTGCTGGCGGTAGGCGAGACGATGAGCACATCTCCGTCCCGGTAGAGCGGCGCGAGCGTGTCGCCGGTGACTTCGAGGGCGAAGACCTTCTCCTGGCCGAAGTCGGGAAATTCGAGTTCGTCCCAACCGGAGCCTTCCGTCGGCGTGCCGTCCTCGTTGAGGATCTTTGCGGACGTCGCTTCCTCCATGCTGATCAGGGGGATCATGGAGCGGCGCAAGGAACCGGTAGGTTCGACGAGGCGCAGGAAATCCTCGAGCGTCGCGCCGGTCGCTTTCAGGATTTTCGAGATCGACTCCGTCGAGGGCCAACGCTCCCGGCCCTCCGGACTGACGCGTTTCGAACGATTGAAGCTTGTTGCATCGAGACCGGCCTTGCGGGCGAGGCCCGATGCGGTCATGCCATGACGTGATGCCAACGCATCGATCGCAGCCCAAACGCGCTCATGGGACAACATCGTAAAAAACCTTCGCGAGAAGCGAATAACTGAAAGCGAACCTATGATTAGGAATTAAGATTGTTCTAAGGCATAGACAATGGCCTCCCGCCTCTTGAGACAATATGTCTAATCAGGATTGCTCCTGAAGCGACGCACGATTAATCGGGTTATCATGCGCATAATCTACAAAATCTGCCCGGCACTGCTCTGGCGCGAGGCTGAAAAGGTTGGTTTCTTCGTGGGAGCGCCTATCGATATCCAAGATGGGTACCTCCACTTCTCCACCGCCGAGCAGGTCCGCGAGACAGCCACTAGGCACTTTGCCGGTCAAAGCGATCTCCTGCTGATCGCCATCGATGGCGACTCACTCGGGGATGCCCTACGCTATGAGCCGTCCCGTGGCGGGGATCTCTTCCCGCATCTCTACGCTCGGCTGCCTTTATCGGCTGTGCGATGGGTGAAGCCGCTGCCTCTCGGGCAGGATAACCACCACATCTTTCCGGATCTCGACGCATGATCGGTGCACTGTTTTCCCTCGCCAAGCCCGCGCTGCATGCGCTCGATGCGGAAACCGCACACCAGTTGACGATCAGGGGATTGTCCCTGATGCCGATGATGCCCGCGCCTACCGACGATCCTCGTCTGTCCGTCGAGGTGTTCGGCAGAACCTTCCCCAATCCCGTCGGGCTTGCGGCGGGGTTCGACAAACAATGCGAGGTGCCGGATCAGCTTCTGGGTCTCGGCTTCGGCTTCGTCGAACTCGGCGGCGTCGTGCCGAAGCCGCAAGAGGGCAACCCGCGCCCGCGCGTTTTCCGGCTCACCCAGGACGAGGCGGTGATCAACCGCTTCGGGCTCAACAGCGACGGGCTCGATGCGGCATGCAAGCGCCTGGCGCAGCGCCGCGGGCGCACCGGTATCGTCGGCGTCAATATCGGGGCGAACAAGGATTCCGTCGACCGCATCGCCGATTACGTGCTGTGCATCCAACGGCTGTGCGGGCTTGCCGATTTTCTGACGATCAACGTGTCCTCGCCCAATACGCCGGGCCTGCGCGACCTGCAGGGCGAAGCGTTCCTCGACGATCTTCTCGCCCGCAGCATCGAAGCACGGAATAAGAGCGAACAGGGCAGACACAAGACGATCATGCTCCTGAAGATCGCACCCGATATCTCGCTCGATGCGCTCGATGCGATCGTGGCCACGGCGCTCAAGCGCGGCATCGACGGGATCACCGTTTCCAACACGACAGTTGCGCGGCCCGATAGCCTGAAGGACAAAGCGCTCGCATCGGAGACCGGCGGCCTATCGGGCAAGCCCCTCTTCATTCCCTCCACGAAGCTTCTGGCCGAGACCTTCCTGCGCGTGGAGCGCAGGATCCCTCTCATCGGCGTCGGCGGCGTCGATTCCGCTGAGACCGCCTGGGCGAAGATCCGCGCCGGCGCCAGCCTGGTGCAGTTCTACTCGGCCATGGTCTACAAGGGGCCCGGCCTCGTCAGCGACATTAAGAACGGTCTGGTGCAGACGCTCGCGGGTGAGAAAACATCGCTGGCGCAGGCGCTCGGTCGTGATGCTGCGGCGATGGCCAGGGGAGAGTTCTGAAGCCTAAACTCACGCAAGACTGGCGAAGGTCTTTCTCGCCAGCCTCGGATAGAGAATGAACTGGCCCAGGCCTCTTGCGCTTAAGAAAACGAGCAGCGCAATCCAGAGAGCCGTGTTGCCGAGATTGCCGGCGGCGAGAAGGATGCCGGCATAAATCACGAACGCGATCACCATCAGGTCGCGCATGGAGCGGGTCCAGGTCGCGCCCGTGTAAATGCCGTCGAAGGCAAAGGCCGCGGCACCGAAGAACGGGGTCAGGGCTGCGAAAACAAGATAGTCGCGTGCATAGGACCGCACGTCGGGATTGGTCGACACGAAGTCGATGAACGGCCCGCCGCTAATCAGGACGAGCGCCGAGACGGCAAGGCCGAAGCCGAGGCTCCATCCGAGGCTCAAGCGGATGGCGCGGCGGAAGCCGCGCTCGTCGCGGGCGCCGATGCTCTGGCCGCACAGGGTCTCGGCCGCAGTGGCGAAGCCATCGAGGAAATAGCCGCCGATCAGGAACATGTTGTAGAGCACCGCATTCGCCGCGAGCGTCACGTCTCCGGAGCGCGCGCCCATGGCGCTGAAGATCGAGAAGGCGAGGATCAGCGCCACGTTGCGGATCATGATGTCCCGGTTCATGGTGAGCGTCTGCAGCATGGCCGCCCGGTTCAGCACCTCCGCCCATGTGACGGCCAGCGGGTTGGAGCCGAGGCGGCGCTGCACGAGAAGCCCAAGCCCTACGCCCAGCACCTCGGCCAGCGCCGTGCCGATGGCCGCACCCGCGATGCCGAGGTCGAGGCCCAGCACCAGCGCCATGGTCAGCACGATGTTGGCCACATTAATCGCCACCTGCAGCAGCAGGCCGAGATCCGTGCGGCCGCGGCCCAGCGTGGAGCCGAGGATCACATAATTCGCCAGGGTGAAGGGCGCCGCCCAGATGCGAATGAAGAAATAGGTAGAGAGCGCCTCCGTCACCGCTTCGCTCGCGCCCGCCATGGAGAAGGCCATGGCAGCAATCGGCCATTGCAGCAGGATGAGCAGGAGACCCGTGATCGCGGCCACCAGAAACGCACGGGCCAGCGTCACATCGACCTCGTGCCGGTTGCCGGCGCCCGTCGCCTGCGCCGTGAGGCCGGCGGTTGCCATGCGCAGCGACCCGAAGCTCCAGAACACGAAGTCGAAGATGACGGCCCCGAGCGCCACCGCGCCGAGGAGATGCGCCTCGCCCAAGCGGCCGATCACCGTCGCGTCGACGAGCCCCAGCAGGGGCGTCGTCACATGCGACAGGGTCATCGGCAGCGCGAGCAACAGGATGCGGCGATGGGAAACGTCCAGCCGCTGCGTGGTCGGTGCGCCGTCCATGATGGGCCTCAGCGCCGGCTGCCGAACAGGCGGGAGATGAGCCAAAGCGGGACCACGATGACGGCCCCGTAGAGGATCCAGAGCCCCACCTTCTGCACGGTCTCGAAGCTGAGATCCAGAACCGAGGCGATCCAGTCGAACAGCCCTTCGATCAACCCGAAGGGCGTGAGGTTCAGGAAGTACAGGAACGCGCCGACGAGGAGCGACAGGAAGATCAGCTTCACCAGCACCGAGCCAGGGGAGCCGCCGAGAAAACGGTTCAGGTTGGACATGCTTCTCATCTCGTCAGAAAGCGTAATGGACCTTGAGCTTTGCGTGTGCTTCATCGCAGGGGCCGGCGATGAACGCAACCCAACCCGAGTTTCGCATGATCGACCCCGCCCTCTTCGATCCCTCCGCCGTCAGCGAGGAGATCCGCGCCCAGAATGCCGAGATCGTCGCCAAGCTCTCCGGGCTCGGCCGCTACTGGGAGGCGCCCCCCGCCCTGATCCGGGAGAACAGGCGCAAGGGCCTCGGAGCCTTCCCGCTCATGCCCCTGAGCAGCAGGGCGGCAGTCATCACCATCGACGGGCCGAGCGGGCCGCTTCCGCTGCGGATCATCGCTCCTGAGAACCCGCGAGGGGCCTATCTCCACATCCATGGCGGCGGCTGGACCATCGGCACCGCCGACGAGCAGGATCCCTGGCTCGACCGGCTGGCGGAGCGATGCGGCCTTGCGGTGGTGTCGGTGGAGTACCGGCTTGCGCCCGAGCATCCGTTCCCGGCCGGTCCCGATGATTGCGAGGCGGCGGCCCTCTGGCTCGTCCGCGAGGCGGAAAGCCGCTTCGGCACCTCGCGCCTGTTCATCGGCGGCGAGTCGGCGGGTGCGCATCTCTCCGCCCTGACCCTGCTGCGCCTGCGCGACAAGCATGGGCTCAGCCCCTTCAGAGGCGCAAACCTCTTCGCCGGCTGCTACGACGTGAGCCTGACCCCGAGTGCCGCCAATTGGGGCGACGAGCCCCTCATCCTGAACACCCCCGGGGTCAAGCTTTTCGCCGACAATTTCTGCGGCCCGGATCTCGACCGGCGCAATCCGGCCGTCTCGCCGCTCTATGCCGACCTGACGGGCATGCCGCCTGCGCTCTTCTCGGTGGGAACGCGCGATCTGCTTCTCGACGACACGCTGTTCATGGCCTCCCGCTGGGTTCCCGCCGGCAACAAGGCGGAGTTCGCGGTCTGGCCGGGCGGCGCCCACGTGTTCATCCGCTTCGATAGCGCGCTTGCCGAGCAAGCCCTGTCGCGGATCGACTCGTTTATCGAGGGGTTGTAACGGAGACGTCGTTCAACACGCTGGCTGCGAGGATCAGCAGGCAAGCGATTAAGGCAGCAAGCGCAACTACTCTTTGCTGATAAAGGCCTGCCATACGAGCCTCTTCCAACCATGATACCAAGTTGAAGATTCTCAATTGCCAATAAGGACTGTATGGCCAGGACAAGGAGTAGGGTCTGCCTTCCCGCCTGCAGACATCGCGAATGATGATGCTATCCAGTACGGCCTGCACCAGGGCCAAGGCTCCGCCTAGGGCAAACAGGAAGGCTGTCGTGGCGCTCATTCAGACGGTCCCTAGGGCAGCCTTATCCGTCATCCTGACCTGTAGCTAATCCGCTCCAGCCTGGGAGGGGCGCTGGGTCACGCCGATCTTGGAGGCGGCGATGACGGCTTGCGTGCGGCTGTCGACGCCGAGCTTGTCGAGGATGGCGGAAACGTGGGCCTTCACAGTGGCCTCGGAGACCCCGAGTTCGTAGGCGATCTGCTTGTTGAGCAGGCCCTCGGACAGCATGGTCAGCACGCGCACCTGCTGCGGGGTCAGGGTGCCGAGGCGACGGACGAGATCGGCGGTTTCCGCGTCCTCGGTGGCCGAGAGGTCCACGTCCGGCGGGGTCCAGGTGTCGCCCGCGAGCACCGCCTGGATGGCGCCGCCGATGCTGTCGATGTCGATGGATTTCGGGATGAACCCGGAGGCGCCGAAATCCATGGCCCGGCGGATCACGGTGGGCTCCTCCGTGGCGGACACGATCACCACCGGAAGCTCTGGATATTGCGCCCTGAGGGACATGAGGCCGGAAAAGCCCTGGACGCCCGGCATGGTCAGGTCGAGCAGGATCAGGTCGACGTCGCGTTCCTGGGAGAGGGTGGCGTTCAGGTCATCCATGCCGCTCGCTTCCATCACCCGGGCATGGGGCATGATGGAGGCAACGGATTGCCGCAGCGCGCCGCGAAACAGCGGATGGTCGTCGGCAATGATGATCGTGGTGGACTGACTTTGCACGTGTGGCTACTCCCACGAGACGCTTGCCCTGTGCCTTAGCCGCTTCCTTTGGGCAATGGCAAGGCAGCAAACGTTTTTCTGCGTTATTCTACGGGAAAGTCCGGCGGCGTCCCATCCAATCATGTGGATTACGCTCCGATCAGATGGACGATCAGGTCGCGGGTATGCGGCCGGTCCCGGTGCTCGGCCAGATAGACGCCCTGCCAGGTGCCCAGCACCATCTGACCCTCCACCACGGGAATGCTCAGGGACACCTCGGAAAGCATGGTCCTGATATGGGCCGGCATGTCGTCCGGTCCCTCGATGGAGTGGACATAGCCGGCCTCCCGGGGCGCCAGCCGGTCGAGGGCGGTGAGCAGGTCCCGGCGCACATCGGGGTCGGCGTTCTCCTGGATGAGGAGGGAGGCCGAGGTGTGGCGGCAGAAGACGGTCAGGAGGCCGTTCAGAACCCCGGTGCCGAACACCCAGCGCGCCAGAGGGTCGGTGATCTCGGTAAAGCCCGGGCCTTCGGTCTCCACCACGAGCCGGCCGCTCACCTGTTGGGTGACGCTTGCCTCGGAGAGGGTTTCCACGTTCAGCATCGTCAGGCCTCCTGATCCTTCAACGGATGAACCTCCTGTTCGCCCCGCTCCAGGATTTTTTCGAGGGTCTCGATCCGGTCGGCCTCGGCTGCGGGCTTGTCCCAGCGGATGCGGTTGATGCGCGGAAACCGCATGGCGACGCCCGATTTGTGCCGGGTCGAGCGCTGCAGCCCCTCGAAGGCCACCTCCAGCACGAGCCCCCGGTCCTTGCCGTATTCCACCTCGCGCACCGGGCCGAAGCGCTTGACCGTATGGTTGCGGACAAAGCGGTCGAGCTTCACCAGCTCCTCGTCGGTGAAGCCGTGATAGGCCTTGCCCACCGGCACCAGCTCCTCGCCCCCCGGACCGTCGCGCCAGACCCCGAAGGTGTAGTCGGAATAGAAGGACGAGCGCTTTCCGTGGCCGCGCTGGCCGTACATCATCACGGCGTCGACAAGGTACGGGTCGCGCTTCCACTTGTACCAGTAGCCCTTGGGGCGGCCGGGCAGATAGGGGCTGCTCGCCCGCTTCACCATGCAGCCCTCGATGGCATCCGCATCGGGACCGGCCCCGACCGAGGCCGGATCCGCGCGGGCTGCGGCAAGGTCTTCCCAGGTCTCGAAGGGCACCATGGGCGAGAGGTCGATGCGCGGGTCATCGAGCCGGGCAACGAGGGCTTCCAGGCGCCGGCGCCTTTCGGCGAAGGGCAGGGCGCGCAGGTCCTCCTCGCCCTCGAACAGGATGTCGTAGACGCGCAGGTGAGCGGGAAACTCCGCGATGAGCTTCGGGGTCACGGCCTTCCGGTTCAGGCGCTGCTGGAGCACGTTGAAGGTCTGCACCCGGCCCTCACGCACGATCAGCAATTCGCCGTCGATGGCGCCCTCGAAATCGAGCGCCTCCACGAGATCGGGAAAGGCACGGGAGACGTCCTCGCCGGTGCGGGAGTAGATTCGCCGCACCGGGCGCCCGTCGCTGCCGTGGCCTGAAGCCGCTTGGAGGCGGATGCCGTCCCATTTCCATTCGGCCATGAACTCGGACGCCTCGAGCTTCGCAAAGTTTTCGTCCTCCAGCGGATGCGAGAGCATGGAGGGGCGGAACGGCGCCGGGTTGCCGGATTCCGGTTTCTCGCCCCGGCCCTCGACCCAGGCGAAGAGATCCTCGTAAGGCGCCTCGAGCCCGTGCCAGACCAGCTCGACCTCGTCGGGCTCGATGCCCCCGAGCTGGGCGACGGCGGTTTTGGCCAGCCGCGCCGAGACGCCGACGCGCAGCTCCCGGGTGATCAGCTTGATCAGCGCCCAGCGCCCGGTCTCGTCCAGCGCATCCATCCACCCGGCGACCCGGGCCGGCAGATCGCTCTTGCTGGTGGTTGCCAGTGTCTCGATCACCTCGGTGAGGGTCGGCACGTGCGGCGGCGGGTTGTTGTGGCCGATGGTGGGGGTGCCGTCTACTTTCGCCGCTGCATCATGCCCCGGAGCGGGCCAGATCAGGGCCACGGTCTCCGCAAGATCGCCCACATAATGATAGGACATCCGGAACAGCTCCGGGTCAGTCCGCTCCTCCACGAGGCCGCGGATCAGGCCGGGCTTGGCTTCCTTGAACATCAGCGCGCCGGTCATGGCGGCGAGCGCATAGCCGCGATCGGGATCCGGCGTATGGCGGAAATAATCCGTGAGCAGCCGCAGCTTCGCGTTGCGGCGCGGCTCGTAGCCGAGGCGGTCGAGGAGGGCAGCGAAGCGGTTCATGCCGCGCCTCCTTGACCGCTCTCCTCATCCTCCCCTTGAGGGGGAGGATCGGCTTGTAAAGCCGAGGTGGGGTGATTGGCGCCGACACTCTTCGAGCTTGGCGCTTCCACCCCGCCCCGCTCGCCCTGCTCACGACCCTCCCCCTCAAGGGGAGGGTGGGCAGCCTCCTCCGCCTCGCCCTCGTCGCCGTAGCCCAGCATGTGCAGGGGGCGCGCTTTGATGCCGTGGGTGGTGCACCAATGGACCAGGGCATCCTCCTGCCCGTGGGTGACCCAGACCTCGCCGGCCCCGGTCTCCAGGATGGTGCGGCAGAGATCGTCCCAGTCGGAATGGTCGGAGATCACCAGCGGCAGCTCCACGCCCTTCTGCCGGGCCCGCCCCCGTACCCGCATCCAGCCCGAGGCGAAGCAGGTGACGGGATCGGGAAAGCGCCGGGACCAGATGTCCTGGATCGAGGAGGGCGGGCAGATCACGATGGCCCCAGCAAGCTTCGAGCGCTCGGCGGCCACGACCTTCGGGGTCTCGCCCAAGGGGATGCCTTCGGATTTGTAAAGCTCGGTCAGGCGCTCCATGGCGCCGTGGAGATGGATCGGTTGGTCGTAGCCCTCCTCGCGCAGGAGCGCCATGACCCGCTGCGCCTTGCCGAGCGCATAGGCCCCGACGATATGGGCGCGCTCGGGAAAGAGGGCGACGGAATCGAGGAGCTTGCGCACCTCCGCCCGCGTGTCCGGGTGGCGGAACACCGGCAGGCCGAAGGTCGCCTCGGTGATGAAGACGTCGCAGGGCACGACCTCGTAAGGAAGGCAGGTCGGGTCCTCGGCGCGCTTGTAGTCGCCGGACACGACGACCCGGGTGCCGCCGGCCTCGATGGTGATCTGCGCCGAGCCCAGCACATGGCCTGCCGGCGTAAACCGCACGGTCACGTCGCCGACGCGGAGGCTCTCCCGCAAGGTTGCCTCCTGGGTCGCGTCGGCGAAGTCCTCGCCGTAGCGCACGCCCATGATCCGCAGGGTCTCTCGCGTTGCCATGACCGAGCGGTGGCCTGAGCGGGCATGGTCCGAGTGACCATGGGTGATCAGCGCCCGCTCCACGGGCCGGACCGGATCGATGTGAAAGTCGCCGAGAGGGCAGTAGAGCCCTTGCGGGGTCTGGGTGAGGATGTCGGTGGAACGCAGCGCCATGGGTGGGAATATAGGGTCCGGTTGGGGGATGCCAGACTGGATAACGCCGAACCAGCGCCTTCGGGCCCGAGGCTGAGTGGCCTCAAGCCGTCAGGTCAATCGAGGGTGGCGCTCAGGGCAGCCCGGCTCGATGTGGTGTGGGATAAGTGAGAGCCAAGCTGCTCGTCACGCGCGGTTTGTTTCAGCGGACCTGGAGCAAAGCCAGGATCGGCCACCTGCGATCACAGGCTTGCGAGGCCTGCGGCAGGACCGCTCCTCGCCCCACTCTTGCGACGCCTCGCGAGCGCGCCCCTCATCGGACGAGGATGGGACAAGGTATAGCCGAGCTTAGGAGAGTTGTCAAGAACAAAATAGGAACATGCACCTTGCCCTCTCCCCTCTGCGGGAGAGGGTGACCCTCGCGTCAGCGAGGGTCGGGAGAGGGGCAGTGCTCAACCGGACTTCCCCTCTCCCGGCTCACTGCGTTCGCCACCCTCCCCCGCACAGGGGGGAGGGATCGCGTTCCGCATAATGCACGCGATCCTGACTCGCCCTCGACGTTCTGGATGACGGCAGTGGGATCACAAAGGGATGTCATTCCCGGCGAGCGTAGTGAGGGAAGAGAATCCACTCGCACCCTCAGCGCCATGGATCCCCTTCCCGGCCTCACGGCCGCCGGGGATGACACAGGCACGTAACGGCACGAGAGAGGCGTTAGGCGGAACACGTTGTTGACAGCCTCTCCGCTGTCCCGCATCCACAAGCCATGCCACCGACCTCGACCGTCCGATCCACCGGCGACTACCGCGCCGATCGCCGCTATGAATATGCCCGCGCGGCTTTCGATGAGCGCGATTTCGAGGCCGCGGCCGATCTGGCCCGGCAGGTGCTGGAGCTCGCGCCGGATTTCGCGCCCGCCCATGCCATGCTGGGGCGATCGCTCGCCGAACACGGCATGCGGGCGGAGGCTGTGGACGCCCTGCGCCGGGCTCTCGCCCTGGAGCCTGCCGATGAGCTGGGCGTACGCCTCGACCTCGCCCGGCTCGGCGCGCTGTCGCCCGACGAGGCCATCACAGGCGGTTATGTGCGGGCGCTCTTCGACGATTATGCGCCGAAGTTCGACCAGCACCTCACCAAGAGCCTGTCCTATCGCGGACCGGAGCTGATCGCCGACGCGCTTCGCCGTGCCTGCTCCAGGCAGACCCGGGAGTATCGCTTCGGCCTCTCTCTCGATCTCGGTTGCGGCACCGGGTTGATGGCGCAGGCGCTTAAGGGGCTGTGCTCCTCCCTGGAGGGTGTCGATCTCTCCCCCGGCATGCTGGAGAAGGCGGAGAAGACGAAGCTCTACGACGCGCTGCACGAGGGCGAGCTCGTGTCGTTTCTCTCAGGCCGTGCCGGTGCGGAGGCCGACCTCGTGCTGGCGGCCGACGTGTTCGTCTACATGGCGGCGCTCGATGCCGCGTTCCGGGAGGCGCACCGGGTCTTGAAGCGCGAAGGGCTCTTCGCCTTTACCGTACAGGCCCATGAGGGAGAGGGCCTCATCCTCGGCGAGGATGCGCGCTACGCCCACAGTGAGAGCTACCTGCGGAAGCTCGCGGAGACGGTGGGTTTCACGATGGTGATCTTCGAGCGGGTCTCGACCCGGGAGGATCGCGGCGTGGCGGTTCCCGGGTTTTTGTGCGTGCTGCAGCGCTGACACTGCGGTTCCATCATCCTCAGTCCTCATCCTGAGGAGGTCGCTTAAGCGACCGTCTCGAAGGAGGTTCCAGTGCTCTCTGGAGGATCCTCAGAGACGCAGCTGCGCTGCTCCTCAGGATGAGATTGTGTTTGTGGGAGCGGTTTATTCCACCGGCTTTGACGGATGCGGCGCGCTCTCGTAGCAGCCCACCACCGACTGGTCGAAGTCGATGATCGAGCCGGTCATCATGCCGGATTCCGGCGAGGTCAGGAACGCCACCGCGCGGGCGACCTCGTTTGGATCCAGGAGACGGCCGAAAGGCTGTTCCTTCTCGGCCTTCTCCAGCCAGCCGTCCTGGGCGCCGTGGTAGAGGCGCACGATCCTGTCCTCGCCGGGTGTGTTCATCCAGCCGATGTTGAGGCCGTTCACGCGGATGCGCCAGGGCATGAGGCTGAACGCGGCGTTCTTGGTGAGCGTGGCAAGCGCCCCCTTCGAGCCGCAATAGGCCGAGATGAAGGGCTGGCCGCCATGGGCCGACATGGACAGGATGTTGACCATCGTGCCCTCGATCTTTTCGCGCCGCATGATCGTGGCGGCCTCCTGCATCAAGAAGAACGGCGCGCGCACATTGACCGCGAACATGCGGTCGAAGAGCTCCGGGGTGGTGTCGAAGATCGTGCCGCGGTCGGTGATGCCGGCGGCGTTCACCAGCACGTCGATGCGCCCGAAGACGCTGTCCGCCCGCCCGGTGACCTGGCGGGCCTCTTCGACGCTTTCGAGATCGGCGCGCACGAATTCCGTGTGGCAGCCCTGGTTGGAGATTTCGCGGGCCACCGCATGCCCGCGCTCCTCGTTGCGGCCGCAGATCACGATGCCCTTGGCGCCGCGCTCGGCCAGCGTGCGGGCAATGGCCTCCCCCACGCCTTGCGTGCCTCCGGTGACGACGGCGACGGCGTTCTGGAACTGGGTCTCGTGCGGCATGGCGTTGCTCCTCTCAAGTGTTGTTTTTGGCATTGGAGCGACCTGAAAGGATCTCAAGCCGGATAGCAAGCTGGCAAGGGGAGGGGTTCACATGTTCTGATGAGGCACCGCCAGTGTCGTCCCCGGCGCCCGTAGGCCGGGAAGGGGATCCATGGCGCTGAGTGGATTCCCTTCTCCTCCGCTGCGCTCTGGCCGGGAATGACAAGGGGGCGGTGCCCAGCCATAGCGGAACCATTCCGGGGGCCCTATCTTGAGGACTCATGTCTCGAGTCTCCGCCTCTCTTCTCCCCAAGACCTTCCGTGACTGGTTCAAGAGCCGAGGCTGGAAGCCGAGGGCGCACCAGCTGGACCTGCTCGCCAAGGCGCGTGAAGGGCGCTCCGTGCTTCTGGTGGCGCCGACGGGCGCGGGCAAGACGCTGGCCGGGTTCCTGCCGAGCCTCGTGGAACTAGCGGAGAGGGGGCCGAGCCGCGGCACGGCCAAGGACAGGCGGGGCCTCCACACCCTCTACATCTCGCCCCTGAAGGCGCTGGCGACCGATGTGGCGCGCAATCTTGAGATCCCGGTCGCCGAGATGGGATTGCCCATCCGCGTTGAGACCCGCACGGGCGATACGCCGTCGCACAAGCGCGCCCGCCAGATCGAGCGGCCGCCGGACATCCTGCTCACCACGCCGGAGCAGCTGGCGCTGCTGTTGGCGCACGCGGAGGCGCAGGAGTTCTTCCAACATCTGCGCCGCGTGGTGCTGGACGAGCTGCACTCGCTGGTCACCTCGAAGCGCGGCGACCTGCTGTCCCTGGGCTTGGCACGGCTGATGACGATCGCCCCGCAGGTGACGGCCGTGGGATTGTCGGCGACGGTGCGCGAGCCGGATGATCTGAGGCGCTATCTGGTGCCGCAGCGTTCCACCTCCCCCTCGAGGGGGGAGGTCGCACCGGAGGTGCGGGAGGGGGTGGAAACACAACCGTCGTCGGCGCTACCACCCCACCCCGGAGCGCTGACGCGCTCCGACCCTCCCCCACCCAAGTCAGATGTTTCTGACTTGGGCAGGCAAGAGCGGATCTCGGGAACACCCGAGATCCGAGGGGAGGATAAAGAGAGGCTCGCCGATCTCGTCGTGGTGCAGGGCGGCGCGAAGCCCGATATCCGCATGCTCGACCTCGACGAGCGCCTGCCGCTCGCCGGCCACACGGCGTCCTTGTCGATGCCGGCGATCTACGATCTCATCCGCACGCACAAGACCACGCTCGTCTTCGTCAACACGCGGCTTCAAGCCGAATACACGTTCCAGGAGCTGTGGAAGCTCAACGACGACAACCTCGCCATCGCGCTTCACCATGGTTCGCTCGACGTGTCGCAGCGCCGCCGCGTCGAGGAGGCGATGGGGGCGGGAAAGCTCAAGGCGGTTGTGTGCACGGCAACGCTCGACCTCGGCATCGACTGGGGCGATGTGGATCTCGTGGTCAATGTCGGCGCGCCGAAAGGGGCCTCGCGCATCATGCAGCGCATCGGGCGCTCGAACCATCGCATGGACGAGCCCTCGGAAGCTTATCTCGTTCCGGCCAACCGTTTCGAGATCCTCGAATGCCGCGCCGCGCTCGATGCCGTGCACGAGGCCGCGCAGGACACGCCGGATGCGCGCGTCGGTGCGCTCGACGTGCTCTGCCAGCACATCCTCGGCATGGCCTGCGCCGGGCCTTTCGGCTTGGAGGACTTGTACGAGGAGGTGCGTTCCGCTGCGCCCTATGCGGGGCTGACATGGGAGGACTTCGAGGCCTGCGTCGCCTTCGTGGCCACGGGAGGCTACGCCCTTCGGGCCTACGAACGCTTCGCCAAGATCGTGAAGGGCAACGATGGCCTGTGGCGCGTGCGCGATGCGAGAGTGGCGCAGCAATATCGCCTGAATGTCGGCACCATCGTCGAAGCCACGATGATCAAGGTGCGGCTCGGCAAGAGCATGCGCTCGCGTCCGGGGACCGTGCTGCCGCGTGGACGGATCCTGGGCGAGATCGAGGAGTATTTTGCCGAGACGCTCACACCGGGCGACACCTTTGTCTTCGCCGGCGAGGTGGTGCGTTTCGAGGGCATCTCAGAGGACGAGGTGCTGGTCACGCGCGCGGGGTCCGGCACGGACCCGATGGTCCCGTCTTACGCGGGCGGCAAGTTCCCGCTCTCGACTTTTCTCGCCGCGCGCGTTCGCGCGATCCTCGCCGACCCGTTCGAGTGGGACCGCCTGCCGCAGCAGATGACCGAATGGCTGCTGCAGCAGCGCCGCCGCTCCATCGTGCCGGGCGCGCGCGATCTCCTGGTCGAGACATTCCCGCGCGGCAACCGCTTCTACATGACGTGCTTCCCCTTCGAGGGCAGGCTCGCGCATCAGACCCTCGGCATGCTGCTCACCCGCCGATTGGAGCGCGCCAAGCTCAAGCCCCTCGGCTTCGTGGCGAACGATTACGGCATCGCGGTCTATGCCTCGGGCGATATCGCCGGGCGGGCAGGGCGCGATCCCGGCTTCATGGATGAGCTGTTCTCCGAGGACATGCTGGGCGACGACCTCGAGGCTTGGCTGGCGGAATCATCCCTCATGAAGCGCACCTTCCGCCAATGCGCCGTGATCGCCGGCCTCATCGAGCGCCGGTTCCCGGGGGAGAAGAAAACGGGCAAGCAGGTGACGATCTCCACCGACCTCGTCTACGACGTGCTGCGCAAGCACGAGCCCGATCACGTTCTGTTGCGCGCTGCGCGGGCGGATGCGGCAACGGGACTCCTCGACGTGAGGCGCCTCGGCATGATGCTTGAGCGCATCCGGGGGCGAATCATCCACAAGCCGCTCGACCGGGTTTCTCCTTTGAGCGTGTCCGTCATGCTGGAGATCGGCCGCGAGCGCGTCTATAGCGACAATGCGGACGAGATTCTGGCCGAGGCGGAAGCAGCGCTTCTCGACGAGGCTTTGGCGTGACGGCATTGCAGAAGAACAAACAGACAACGCACGAAATCGAGCTGAAAGGTCAGCTGGCGCTGCTCGACCTGACGGGCGCGATGTATCTGCCGGCCCACGATGCGCTGCTCGTGGCCGATCTCCATTTCGAGAAGGGCTCGTCCTTTGCCCGGCGCGGCATGATGCTGCCGCCCTACGACACCCGCGAGACCCTTCTGGCGCTCTCCGACGCGGTGTTCCGCTTCAACCCGAAGACCGTCATCGCGCTCGGCGACAGCTTCCACGACATCGGCGGGCCGGAGCGCCTCGGAACCGAGGAGCGCACGACGCTTTCGGAGGTGCAGCAGGGCCGCGAGTGGATCTGGGTCACGGGCAACCATGACCGCATCCTCCCCGACAGCATCGGCGGGCAGGTGGTGGAGGAAATGGCCCTCGGTTCACTGACGCTTCGCCATGAACCGATGGCAGGCGAGCAGGCGGAGATCGCCGGCCATCTCCATCCGGTCGGCAAGGTGGTGATGCGCGGACGCTCCACCCGGCGACGCTGCTTCCTCACCGACGGCAGCCGCTGCGTGATGCCGGCGCTCGGCGCCTATGCGGGCGGCCTGAACGCCTGCGATGCGGCCTTCAAGCCGCTCTTCGCCAACGGCTTCACGGCGCACCTCATCGGCACCGAGCGGATCTTTGCCATCGCGAAGTCGATGCTCTGCCGGGACTAAGCATTTTAAAGCGCCGTCATGCCCGGGCTTGTCCCGGGCATCCACGTCTTCATGGCACCGTGGTTCAAAGACGTGGATGGCCGCAACAAGTGCGGCCATGACGTGGAGTGTGTCATCCTCAGGCTAAGCCGCAGGCGAGGGAAGGGGATCCACTCACACGCTCAGCGCTTTGGATTCCCTTCCCCTTCGCTGCGCTCCGGCCGGGAATGACACTGCGTCCTCCGCTCACTCCGCCGTCTTCACCACCGGCGCCTCCGAGAAGCGCGCCTGCCGTGGTGAGAGTTCATGCCCCTGTGCTTGCGTGAGGAGCCCATAGAGGTCAGGCCTTCGGCCGCGGATCCAGCGGCGGCCGGTGGCCAGCGGCAGGAGGTCGAGGTCGAGATCGGCGACGACCAAAGCATCGTCTGCTTTCCAGGTCTCCGCGATGATCCTCCCATAGCAGTCGATGATCATGGCGTTGCCCGTGCGCACCTCGCCGTCGTCCTCGCCGACGCCGTTGGCGAACAGCAGGAAATAGCCGTTGTCGTGCGCTCGGGCCGGCAGCCAGCGCATCAGCCACTCGCGTCCTTTGGAGCCGCGGAACTCCGCCTCGATGGCTTCCGGATTGCTGTGCCGGTTCCTCCAGAGGACCGGATCGATCAGCCCCATGGCCTGTGGGCTGCGCGAATGGCAGCCGCCGGTCTGGTGCGGCGCCATGACGATGTCGGCGCCGAGCAGGGCTGTGGCGCGGGCATTTTCGACGAGGTTGTTGTCCCAGCAGATGAGAACGCCAACCTTCACGCCCCAGGGCGTGTCGAACACCGTGTAGCTGTCGCCGCTCGCGATGTCGTCGCTCTCAAAGGCGTGAAGCTTGCGGTGGCGGTGCACCTGTCCGTCGGGCAGGCAGACCACGTAGGTGTTGAAGAGCCGCCCGTCCTCCGCCCGTTCGATCAACCCGACCCCGATGGCCATGTCGTGCCGGGCAGCGAGTTTTGAGACCGCCTGCGTGGAGGGTCCCGACGGCACGGGTTCGGCAAGCGCCTCCAGCTGATTGCGCCCGAGATTGCGCACATGCCAGTAGCCGGTGAGGCACATCTCTGGAAAGGCGAGAATCTTGACCCCGCGCTCGGCGGCTTCACGGGCGAAGCGTTCCACAACGGCCATGTTGTAGGCCTTGTCGTTGGCCCTGTGGTGAAACTGAACCGTTCCGGCCTTCAGCATCATGGCGCGTGCTCTCCTCAAGCGGCAAGCAGGATCGCCCGATGATCCTGACGTGTAAAGGCGAAGCCTGGGGGCTCATTCAGTCGCGCCGGAAGATCACGTTGGCGAGCCAGCCGAAGAAGATCGCGATCACGGCCGTCGCAAGGCCGTAGAACAATGACCAATCGCGGGCGATAACGCCGACCTGCTCCTCGAAGCCTGTCTTCACCAGCTCGAAATTGGTGGTGGTGCGGGCCAGGATCACAGTGTCGGCAAAGAGCGTCACTTCCACATCGTAATTGCCCGGCGGGGCGGTGGCAGGCAGCGGGATTCCTGCGCGGAAGATATCCGGGGTCAGGAAGGTCACGCCGCGCTCGTCTTCGAGGTAAAGGCCCTCCTGGGCTTTCAGACGGTAGAGGGCATCCCGGAACGGCCTGTCCGCTCCATTGCGGTCGGTGGTGAAGTCGTTGGAGTTGACGAGGGCCGTGAGACCGATCTTCTGCCGCTGGCGCAGCTGGACGCTGGTGATCTCCGTAATGGGCCGGGAGGTCATCACGCTGATATAGGCGGGAACGGAGGGAAACTTCTGCTGTTCCTGGTTGATCCAGACGGGGCCGAGCCGCTCCTTCTCGCGCACGGTCAGGAACTGGCGTGGACCGCGAACCGTGACGACCACGTCAAAGGCTGTGGCGCGGGCGACCGTCTGGGCATCGCGCTCGATGGCGCCGAACACGGCGATCTCCGTGCCCGTATAGTTGGAGTTGATCAGGACCCGATGGTTCGACAGGGACGTGATCAGGGTCTCGGCCCGGGCGGGAGCAAGGCCGGCCCACAGGAGCAGGAGGAGGCCGAGCGCCCTCATGGGCGCACCTCCTGCACGGAGATGGAGAAAGGCTCTTCCGGCTGCAGCACGAGTTCGAGCCCGAAGCGCAGGCCCACGGCGAGCAGCAGGATCGCGAGAAGGAAGCGGAACAGCTCCGCCCGCAGATGGCGCCCCATGCGTGCGCCGAACTGGGCGCCGAAGACGCCGCCGACGATGAGGAGGATCGCCAGCACCATGTCCACCGCCTGGTTGGTGACCGCGTGGAGAATGAGGGCGACCAGCGTGGTGCAGACGATCTGGAACTGGGAGGTGCCGACCACCACGGTGGTGGGCACGCGGAAGATGTAGAGCAGCGCCGGCACCACGATGAAGCCGCCGCCGATGCCGAGCAGCGCGCCGGCAAACCCGATGAAGAGCGAGAGCCCCAGGATCGGGATGACGCTCACATAGAGCTTGGAGCGGTAGAAGCGCATGCGCAGGGGCCAGCCGAGATAGGGCGCATGTTCGCCGGCCTTGCGCCGCAGCCGCACCGTGCCGCCTTTGCGCCGGTGCCAGAACTCCCGGATGCTCTCCTTCAGCATCAGGCTTCCGACGATGGTGAACAGCGTCACGTAGGAGACGACGATCACGAGATCGAGTTGCCCGGCCCGGCGCGCAGCCGCGAAGAACCAGACGCCGAGCGCGGATCCCACGAAGCCGCCGGCCACCAGGATGGCGCCGAGCTTGTGGTCGAGGGCGTTGCGTCTGAGCGCACCGAGCACGCTGGTGGTGGAGGAGGCGACGATCTGGGCCGATTGGGTTGCGACTGCGACCGCCGGGGGGATGCCGAGGAAGATCAGGAGCGGCGTCATGAGGAAGCCGCCGCCGATGCCGAACAGGCCTGAAATGAAGCCCACCGCCGCACCCATCCCCAGGATGAGAAGAACGCTCACAGGCATTTCAGCGATAGGCAAATAGATTTGCAACCCGGTTCCCCTTCGGCCGGTGCAGCCACTTCGTTGTTACAGCATCATGCAGGCGATGTAACGGTCATGTTCTGAACGGAAGATGACGGAGCCTGCCTGCCTTCAACTCCTGTCGGTGAGAGATCGATCCAGGGCAGCGGTCCATTCCGGAACGGCAGCCGGGGGCTCGTTCGCAATCGGGTCCGCGGCGCGCGGGCGCCACTGATCGACGGCGGCCCGGGCAGCCTTCAGATCCACCGGACCGAGGCGAGCGGCCAGTTCGTCACGCTTCCGGGCCGCTTCCGCATCGCCCTGAGCGGCCGCGAGGGAAAACCATTGGAAGGCCTTCGGCAGATTGGGCTTCGAGCCGATGCCGCGGGTGAGGAGCAGGCCCGTGTTGAATTGGCTGTCGCGGAAGCCCGACTCTGCGGCCTCATTGTACCAGCGCAGGGCCGTCGCATAGTCCGGCTTGCCACTGGCTCCGGAGGCAAGCAGGGTTGCGAGGTTGTGCATGGCGCGAACATGGCCGCCAAGAGCCGCCCGCTCATACCAGAAGACGGCCTGCTTGAGATCGCGCCCGACCCCGAGGCCTTTCTCGAACATCGCGGCCAGCCGTTCCTGCGCCGGCGGAAGCCCTGCCTGGGCGGCGCGCTCGAAGAGGCGGACGGCCGCCGCCGGATCCTCGGCCACGCCGCGTCCCTCAGCCAGCCGGGCGCCGATCTCGTACAGCGCCGCCGCATCGCCGGACAGGGCCGCCTGCCGCAAGCCTGCCGGAACCTCTGCCGGGATGCCGCCGACTGTCGCCGGATCCACGAGGAAGCGGCCCGCTGCCAGGGGTGCTGGGATCGAGGGTTGCGCGGCAAAGCTCGACGGCTGGAACAGGCTCAACTCCTGCTTGGCCGCAGGAGCATTGGGTGTGCCCTGTGCGTCAGCCTCGGGGGCTTGAACCTGCTGCGGCGCACTCGCCGACGCGGCGGTTGGAACGCTCTGCTGTCCGGACAGGATCTGTGCGGTCCCGGCGGCCAGGACCAGAAACGCGAGCCCGAGAAGGAGTGGACGGCTGTGGTTGTCGAAGGTCCGGCGCAGGCGCTCGAAAAGGCCGGGCAGTGGCGGCTCGCCCGTCTCGGACTCACCGTTCTGTTCTTCGCCTGTGAGACCTGCCTCCTGCACGGGCGACAGGCGGGAAGGCTCCGCGATCTCCGGCGGCGCATTCTGCGCTGCCCTTCGTGCCGCCGCGATGAGGCTCGCACGCATCTGGCCGGCCTCTTCGTCCGCAGCGGCAACAGGCATGGCATCGACAGGTCTTGCGTCATGCACGGGTGCATCGTGGTTATGAAGCGCAGTCTCCTCAATCCGCGACAGGGTGACCGCATGAAGCTTGCGCACGGCCGCTTCGAGACGGTCAGCGGGCGGCAGGTCTGAGGGCGGGAGGGTCACGCTGCTGGGTGCCGGCGCAGCCTGACTTGGCAGGCGGGATGCCAGTGCCTCCAGGGCCTCATGAACCGACTTCAGGGTTTCCTGCGTCTTCCGGTCCGAGCGGGTATGAAGAGCCTTCAGCTCGACAAAGCCATGCTTGAGAGCATCCAGATCGCCCGCATCCGGCACGGCTGCACGGATGTCGTTCAACGCGGCCCTGGCCGCACGCTCGGCGATTCCGGCTGCCTCGTTTTGCAGGTTCGTCAGATGACCGACCGCTTCTTCGAGGGCTTTATGCAGCGGTTCGCCGGGCACGGACCCGAGGCGTTCCGTCAGTGCCGCAACCTGCCGCTCCAGATCGTCGAAGGCAGCCGGCTGTGCGGGTGTGCGTTCGAGCTTCTCGTCGATGGAACGGAGCATCTGCGCCACGCTGGTGGTATCGCTCTGCTGGGTGAGCTGGCGCAGTTCCTGCCCGATCCGGTCGAACCGCTCCACGAGCGGCTCATAGGACATTCCGCTGACGGCATCCCCTTCGGCGGAGCGGCCGCCTGACAGATCGGCCATGCGCTCAGACAGGAGGGCCAGCTGGTCGCTGATCGGCGCGAGATCGGCCGGCTTCGGGTCCGGGCGGCGGACGAGGAGATCGAGGCGGCGGTCCACGCTCTCCAGCAGTTCCGGAACCTTGCTGGTATCCTGGGCCGTGGCGGTCACGTAGAGGGCTGAGCACACATCGTCGAGGGACCGCTTCAGGGCCGTGAAGTCGCCCTTGCTCACCTGATGGAGGCGAAGCTCGGCGATCTGCCGGCCAAGAGCTTCGATGTCGCCGGAGAGACGGTCCATCTGCTGCGGTTCGGCCCGGCTCGCCAGGTCGTGGCGCAGGTCCACGATCTGACCGCTCAGGAATTCGATCACCGATCGGTTGATCCCTGTCTCGGCCACGCGCTCGATCTTTTCCGCGATGCGGTCGATCCCGAGGCCGAGGTGCTGATGCAGCTCATGATTGACCCGCTCGGAGAGGGTCTGGACCTCTTCGTAGAGAACGGTCATCGAGCCCGCGAGGGTGTGCAGGTCCCTGGTCGTCGGTCCCTGCTCGAGATCCTTGGCCAGGGAGCCGAGGGATGCGCCAAGGGCAGCGATCTCTTCGCGGGTCGCCAGGTGATCCATGCCGGCCCGGAGGGTGTCGATCTCGGTGCGGATCGTCTCAACGGCCGGGGAGACGTCCGGATGCGGCTGCTCCAGGCGGCCTGCGAGCCGGGACATGTCGGCTCGCAGGCTGGACAGGGTTTGGGATATGGGGGCGAGCGCCTTGAGCGCCTCCGCAACAGGAAATTCGACGCGCGGCGGAGCGGACTGCTCGGACGCGACCCGGCGCTCGACCGTGTCGAGGCGCTCCTTCAGGGAAGAGAGGGCCTGGGACAGGATCGCGGCGATGCGCTCCTGCTGGTCCGTGGACGCGCGGGCCGCATCGTTGAGGCGGGTCTCTGCCTGCTCGATCCAGCTCGCCATCGATTCCAGGGCGATGGTCGTCCGTGAGGACTGATCCTGGGCTTGCCGCTCGCTCTCGGCCGCAATGGCCGCCCTGAGGGTCTCGTAATCCGGCTTCGGCCGCGGGCGCGGCGCGGAGGACATCCGGGCGATCAGGCTGTCGAGATCGCTGCCGGCCGTCCGGCGTGGCTTGGGCCGAAAAGCGGGGGCGGGTTCGTCCAACTCGGCCAGAACGGCTGCCGTCCATTCCTCAAGACTCAAGCCCGCCCGGCGTGCCGCGGCCATGGCCAGCTCACGGGCGTCGAGGTCGTCAAGTCTTGAGAGGACGTGTCGTCTCATCATGGGCTCGCGGGGATACGCTGGAACTCCTCAGGACGACGATGGGCCCCGTGCCGATCCTCGTCTGGCGGGCAAAGGGCAGTGGAGAAGAGGCGAATCATGACGCCTCCAAACCCTTCATCCGGCAGAACAGCTTTCGTCGAGCGTAGTAAAAAACCCGTTAAATGGAGGGGGTTTCGGGCAGATTGCCCGCCAGGCAGGCAAATTGTTACCTTACGTCATGCCGCAGAAGGCAGGTTCTTTTGCCCTACCGGCATCTGTTGCTTGTAATACTCTTGCATCTTCCGAAATATATGTTATATAATTTCATTACCAAAGGGGATGTGCGCTGAGCACCGAGCCGAGAAGTAATGAGATGACGGGGCAATCCATGGACCAATACGCAATCGGCGCCAAAGCTGGAGACGCAGCAGAAGGTGCCAAGTACTACACGATCGGTGATCTCGCGCGCGAGTTCGGAGTAACCCTCCGCACCCTGCGCTTCTACGAGGATCGCGGCCTCCTGTCCCCCCGCCGGGACGGCACCGCCCGCATCTACGATGCCCGCGACCGTGAGCGCCTCTCCGTAATCCTGAAGGGCAAGCAGCTCGGCTTCACCCTCACCGAGATCCGCGCCATGCTGGCCGAGGAGCGCTCGGGCAATGGCCCGGCCATGAACCTCAAGCTGTCCCTCGACCAGGTCGAGGACCAAATCCAGCACCTTGAGCAGCAGAAGAAAGAGATCGAGGAAGCCTTGGCCGAACTCCAGGCCCGCCGCGCCGGTCTGGCCGCCGCTGCCTGATCTGCTCCGCACAATCTAGTTCTCTGAAACAAGCCCTTCGGGATCAGGCTGTTCGCCTCGGTCCGGAGGGCTTTTCGTTTGTGCGCTGAAACGCGCGAGGAGGGGTGTGGCCCAAGAGCGGCCGTCAGGCCTTTGAGCCGGCACCCCATCTCCATCGATCCCCTAAAGATTTACCGCCCCGCCTCTTCCAAACCGGGCTTGATAGTTTATATGTGAACTATCTGCTTGGCCGTGATCTTTTCGTATGGGAAGATGCGTGCCGGAATCCGACCTGGGAGACATCCGAATGCCGGTCTACAAGGCCCCCATCGAAGACGTCATGTTCCTTCTGAAGGACGTGTTCCCGATTGAGCGCTACAACAACCTGCCCGGTTTCGCCGATGCGACGACCGACACGGTGGAGGCGATCCTGGCCGAGGGCGCCAAGCTCTGCGAGGAGGTGTTCGCGCCCCTGAACCTGTCCGGCGACCAGGAGGGCTGCACCCGCAATCCGGACGGGTCGGTGACCACGCCAACGGGTTTCAGGCAAGCTTACGAGGCTTATGCCGCCGGCGGCTGGATGGGTCTCGCCGCACCTGAGGAATATGGTGGGCAGGGGCTGCCCTCCGTTCTCAACACCATCATGCAGGAGTTCGTCTCCTCGTCGAACCTGGCGCTGGGCATGTATCCGGGCTTGACGCAAGGCGCCATCGCGGCGCTCATCGAGCACGGCACCGAGGAGCAGAAGCAGATTTATCTGCCCAAGATGATCGAGGGCACATGGACCGGCACCATGAACCTCACCGAGCCCCATTGCGGCACGGATCTCGGGATGCTCAAGACCAAGGCCGTGCCGAACGGCGACGGCTCCTATGCCATCTCCGGCACCAAGATCTTCATCTCCGCCGGTGAGCACGACATGGCAGAGAACATCGTCCATCTGGTGCTCGCCCGCATCGAGGGCGCACCCCAAGGCACCAAGGGCATCTCGCTCTTCGTGGTGCCGAAGGTTCTCGTGAACCAGGATGGCTCGCTGGGTGAGCGCAACGGCGTCTCCTGCGGCTCCTTGGAGCACAAGATGGGCATCCACGGCAACGCCACCGCCGTCATGAACTACGATGGCGCCAAGGGTTGGCTCGTGGGTCAGGAGAATCGCGGTCTCAACGCCATGTTCGTGATGATGAACGAGGCGCGTCTGGCCGTCGGCGTGCAGGGGCTGGCCCAGTCCGAGGTCGCCTACCAGAACGCGGTCGCCTACGCGAAGGACCGTCTCCAGGGCCGCTCGCTCACCGGCGCGAAGTTCCCCGACAAGCCCGCCGATCCGATCATCGTGCATCCTGACGTGCGCCGCACGCTCATGTCGATCAAGGCCTTCAACGAGGCGGGGCGCGCGCTCATCGTCTGGACCGGTCTCAACAGCGATATCGCGCACCGCTCCTCCGACGACACGCAGCGCCAGACCGCCGAAGATTACATGGGCCTCATGACCCCGGTGGTGAAAGGCGTGCTCACCGATCTCGGCTTCGACAATGCCGTCAAGGCGCAGCAGATGTTCGGCGGCCACGGCTACATCGAGGAATGGGGCATGTCGCAGTTCGTGCGCGATGCCCGCATCACGCAGATCTACGAGGGCGCCAACGGCATCCAGGCCATGGACCTCGTCGGCCGTAAGCTCGGCAAGGACGGCGGCCGCGCCGTCATGACCTTCTTCAACGAGGTCGGGGCCTTCTGCCAGGAGAACGCGGGCGACGAAAGCTTGCAGTCCTATATCGCTCCCCTGCAGCAGGGTCTCGGCCATCTCCAGCAGGCCACCATGTGGTTCATGCAGAACGCAATGGCAAAGCCCGATAATGCGGGCGCCGGCGCCACCGACTACATGCATCTCTTCGGCACCGTGGTCATGGGCTATATGTGGGCCAAGATGGCGAAGGCTGCACAGACCCGAAAGGCTGAAGGCAACGGCGTGGCCGACAAGATGGACGCCAAGCTCCTGACTGGCCGCTTCTACATGGAACGCATGATGCCTGAGACCGCCACGCGCCTGGCCCGCATCACGACGGGCGCGGACACGACCATGGCGCTGCCGGCTGAGGCGTTCTAAGTAACAAACGCGATCCAGACCGAAGTGCCGGGATCGCGTGACGCGTAAAGCGCTCTATTCTGCCAACGATCCCGGGTTCTGCTCCGCAGCCCCGGGATGACACATGATCGTTCTGGGAGGCCGCCATGGCTGAAGCCTATATCTACGACGCCGTTCGCACGCCGCGCGGACGCGGCAAGCCGGATGGTTCGCTGCACGAGGTTCCGGCGGTGGACCTCGCCGTCACGACGCTGGACGCCATCCGCCGCCGCAACAACCTCGACCCGAAGCTGGTGGAGGATGTGGTGCTCGGCTGCGTGGATCCCGTCGGCGAGGCCGGCGGCGATATCGCCCGCGCGGCGGCGCTCAAGGCCGGCTTCGGCAAGGAGGTGCCGGGCGTTCAGATCAACCGCTTCTGCGCCTCCGGCCTCGATGCGGTGGCGCTCGCCGCCGCGCAGGTCATGTCGGGCATGAAGGACATCACCATCGGTGGTGGCGTCGAGTCCATGAGCCGCATCGGCATGGGCGCCTCGGGCGGCGCATGGCCGGTGGATCCGGGCATTGCCATCGACAACTACTTCCTGCCGCAGGGCATCTCGGCGGATCTGATCGCCACGAAATACGGCTTCTCCCGCGACGATGTGGACGCCTATGCGGTCGAGTCGCAGAAGCGCGCCGGAAAGGCCTGGGACGAGGGACGCTTCTCGAAGTCCGTGGTGCCGGTAAAGGACATCAACGGCCTCACGATCCTCGGCAAGGACGAGCACATGCGGCCGCAGACCGACATGCAGTCGCTGGGCCAGCTCAAGGCCGCCTTCGTGCAGATGGGCGAGATGGGCGGCTTCGATGCGGTGGCGATCGCGGCGCACCCGGATGTGGAGTTCGTCAACCACGTGCATCACGCCGGCAACTCGTCGGGCATCGTGGATGGCGCCGCTGCCGTGCTCGTCGGCAACAAGGAGGGCGGCACAAAGGCGGGCTTGAAGCCGCGCGCGCGCATCAAGGGCTTTGCCTCCATCGGGTCCGATCTCGCGCTCATGCTCACCGGGCCCATCGACGTGTCGGAGCTGGCCCTTCGCAAGGCCGGGATGACCAAGGACGACATCGATCTCTTCGAGATCAACGAGGCGTTCTCGTCGGTGGTGCTGCGATACATCCAGGCGATGGATCTCGACCCCGCGAAGGTCAACGTGAACGGCGGTGCCATCGCCATGGGCCATCCGCTCGGCGCCACCGGCGCCATGATCCTCGGCACCGTGCTCGACGAGCTGGAGCGCACGAACAAGCAGACGGCGCTCGTCACCCTATGCGTGGCCGCCGGCATGGGAACGGCTGCGATCATCGAGCGGGTTTGAGGGAAAGCAACGCAAGCATCCTCATCCTGAGGAGGCGCGAAGCGCCGTCTCGAAGGACGAGGATGCGGTTCAAGTGCACATTGGACCATCCTTCGAGACGCAGCTGCGCTGCTCCTCAGGATGAGGTCGGAGGGAGAACGAAATGAACTTCACCAATTTCCGCTTCGAAACCGATGCCGACGGCATCGCGCTCGCCACCTGGGACATGCCGGGCCGCTCCATGAACGTCATCACCCCCGAGGTAATGGGTGAACTGGAGCGGATCATCGAGACGGTTGTGGGCGACGAGGCCATCAAGGGCTGCGTGATCACCTCCGGCAAGGAGGCGTTCTCGGGCGGCGCGGACCTCACCATGCTGCAAGGGCTTGGCGCGGAATATGCGCGCCTTGCCAAGGAGAAGGGCGAGGAGGCTGCCATGCAGTTCTTCTTCAACGAGTCGCGCAAGCTCTCGCTGCTCTATCGCCGTCTCGAGACCTGCGGCAAGCCGTTCGCCGCGGCCGTGCATGGCGTGTGCCTCGGCGGCGCCTTCGAGCTGGCGCTCGCCTGCCATTTCCGCGTGCTGTCGGATGTGGATTCCACCCGCGTCGGCCTACCTGAAGTAAAGGTGGGCTTGTTCCCCGGCGCCGGCGGCACGCAGCGCGTGGCGCGTCTCATGCAGACAGGCGATGCGTTGCAGATGCTGTTCAAGGGCGAGCAGATCCGCCCGCTCATGGCACGCAACATGGGCCTCGTTCATGCGGTCGCACCGCGCGACGGGATCGTACAGGCGGCCAAGGACTGGATCAAGCAAGGCGGCTCGGCCGTCGCGCCCTGGGACCAGAAGGGCTACAAGCTGCCCTCCAACAAGGTGTTCTCCGCCGCCGGCATGCAGATCTGGCCTCCGGCCAATGCCATCTACCGCCGCGAGACGCAGGACAACTACCCGGCGATCCGCGCCATTCTCGAATCCGTCTATCAGGGCCTCCAGCTGCCGATGGATCTCGCCTTGAAGGTGGAGTCGCGCTGGTTCGCCAAGATCCTGCGCTCGAAGGAAGCGGCGGCCATGATCCGCACGCTCTTCATCTCCATGCAGGACCTCAACAAGGGTGCGCGCCGCCCGAAGGATGTGCCGGCCACAAGCCTCAAGAAGGTCGGCGTGATCGGTGCGGGCTTCATGGGCGCGAGCGTCGCCTATGTGACGGCGAATGCCGGCCTTGAGGTCGTGCTCATCGACCGTGATGTGGAAGCCGCCGAGAAGGGCAAGGCGCATTCGCACAAGCTCATGAGCGATCAGGTCATGAAGGGCCGGGCCAAGACGGCGGACCGCGACGCGCTGCTCGCACGCATCACGCCATCGGCGGACTACAATGATCTCAAGGATTGCGATCTCGTCATCGAGGCGGTGTTCGAGGATCCAAAGGTGAAGGCCGAGGTGATCGGGAAAGTCGAAGCGGCGATCCGTCCGGACTGCATCTTCGCCTCCAACACATCGACCCTGCCGATCTCAGGCTTGGCCCAGCAGTCGAAGAACGCCGGCCAGTTCATCGGCATCCACTTCTTCTCGCCGGTCGAGAAGATGATGCTGGTCGAGGTGATCATGGGCAAGGAGACCGGCGACAAAGCGCTCGCCACCGCGCTCGACTATGTGCGCCTGATCAAGAAGACGCCCATCGTGGTGAACGACTCGCGCGGCTTCTTCGCCAACCGCTGCGTGCTCGCCTACATCCTCGAAGGCCACCTTATGCTGACAGGGGGTGTTCCGGCATCCATGATCGAGCAGGCGGGCAAGCAGGCCGGCATGCCGGTGGGGCCGCTCTCCCTCAACGACGAGGTCGGCGTCGACCTCGGCCTTAAGATTCTGCGCGCCACCAAGGCGCAGCTGGGCGATGCCGCCATCATCCCTGAGCAGGAGCAACTGCTCACCACCCTGGTGGAGCGGGAAGGTCGCTTCGGCCGCAAGAACCGCAAGGGCTTCTACGATTATCCGGAAGGCGGCCAGAAGCGTCTCTGGCCCGGCCTGAAGGATCTGCAGGTGGATACGGCGGCGGCCGAGCTCATCGACATGGACGAGTTGAAGCAACGCCTGCTCGTGACGCAGGCCCTGGAGGCGGCGCGCACGGTCGAGGAGGGCGTGGTCACCGATCCGCGCGAGGCGGATGTGGGCTCGATCCTCGGCTTCGGCTTCGCGCCGTATACGGGGGGCGCGCTGTCCTACATCGACTTCATGGGTGCGAAAGCCTTCGTGGAGCTGTGCCAGAAGCTCCAAGCCAAGCACGGCGCCCGCTTCGCGCCGCCGAAGCTGCTCGTCGACATGGCAGCAAGCGGCGAGACCTTCTACGGACGCGCTGCCAAGGAGAAAAAGGCAGCTTAAAGCAGCGGTCATCCCGGGGCTGCGCAGCAGAACCCGGGATCGTCGGATGAGAATGGCGCCACATTCCTGAAGCGATCCCGGATCTTCGCTGCGCTCCGTCCGGGATGACGACAGGGTGCCGCTTCCGGAAATGAACGACATGAGGGAAGTCCCATGAAGCAGCACTTCGCCATGATGGCGGGCTATAATGCTTGGTGCAACGAGCGCCTCTATGAGGTTGCCGCGCAACTGCCCAATGCGGATTACCGCGCTGATCGCGGGGCGTTCTTCAAATCGGTTCACGGCACTCTCAACCATCTCCTCGTAGCTGACCGAATCTGGATGAAGCGGTTCACGGGTGAAGGAGCGGCGCCGAGCCAGCTCGATGCCATCCTGTTCGAGGCGCTCCCCGAACTTCGCGCCGCGCGCCAGACGGAGGACGAGCGCATCGTTGCCTATATCGGCAACCTGTCCGAGGCTGCTCTGGCGGGACAGATCCGCTACCACACGATCGTAAACCGAACCGAGATCCAGCAGCCGCTGACACCGGCGCTGGTGCATTTCTTCAACCATCAGACCCACCATCGTGGGCAGGTTCACTGCCTGCTCACCGGGTTTGGCCTGCCCGCGCCGTCGCTCGATCTCATCCTGTTTCAGCGCGAGACAGGAATTGGCCTCGCATGAATCTCTGGCTTCGCATCCTCCACCTCATCATCGCGTCCTTTGTCCGGCCGAAGCTCAACCCGGTGAGGGACGTGTCGCGCCTGACTTTTCGCGTATGGCCTCATGATCTCGACACGTCGCTGCACATGAACAACGGGCGCTACTGGACGCTCATGGATCTCGGCCGCACGGACCTGATGATCCGCTCCGGCCTATGGCGGCCCATCCTCAAGCACGGCTGGGTGCCCGTGGTGGCCGCGGGGCAGATCCGGTTCCGGCGTGAGCTGAAGCCTTTTCGCGCCTTCACGATGGAGACGCGCATCCTCACCTGGTCGGACAGCCATGTGGTGATGGAGCACCGGCTCGTGTCCCGGAACAAGGATGGCAGCCCGATCCTGAATGCCATCGCGCTCGTACGGGCAGGGCTCTACGACCGCAAGGAGCGGCGCTTCGTTGCCATGGAGCGCCTTCTCGGCGAGATCAGCGTGCAGGCGGAGGCGCCGGTTGCCGCCCCCGAGGTCGAGGCCTTCCTCACCGCGGAAGAGACGTTGAAGAGCGCGGCGTGATGGTCCAAGCTGGAGCATCGCCGCTCCGGCTTGCCAACCCCGAATCGAGCCCATGCCCCGCATCATCGACTACTACTTCTCGCTCGTGAGCCCCTGGGCTTATATTGGCCATGCGCCTTTCATGGAGATCGCCCGGAAGCATGGCGCTGAGGTCAACTACAAGCCGGTCTTCCTGGGCCGGGTCTTTGCGGAAACCGGAGGCCTGCCGCTGGCCCAACGCCACCCGGCCCGGCAGCGCTACAGGATTCTCGAACTCCAGCGCTGGCGCGACAAGCGGGGCCTCTCCTTCAACATCACCCCGAAACACTGGCCCTTCGACGTGAACCTCGCCGACCGGTTCGTGATCGCCATCAACGCCTCCGGCAAGAGCCCGGACGCCTTCCTGCGCCGTGCTTACGCGGCCGTGTGGGAGGAGGAGCGCAATCTGGCCGATCCGCTCGTGCTCGCGGAACTGGCGGAGCAGGCCGGGCTCGACTCGTCCTCGCTCATGGATGTGGCCACCGGCAGCACCACCGAGGCGATCTACGCCCTCAACCTCGAGAATGCGGTTGCGGGCGACGTCTTCGGCTCTCCGGCCTATGTGCTCGAAGGCGAGGTGTTCTGGGGCCAGGACAGGCTTGACCTTCTCGCCGATGCCCTGGCGAGCGGCCGCGCGCCCTACACGCCAAATCTCTAGAGCCCATCATGCAGACCATCGGGCTCATCGGCGGCATGAGCTGGGAGAGCTCGGCCGAGTATTACCGCATCATCAATCAGGAGACGAACCGACGGCTCGGCGGGGTGCACTCGGCGCAATCCCTGATGTGGTCCGTCGATTTCGAGGGGATCAAGCGTCTTCAGCATGAAGGCGAATGGGAAAAGCTTGCGGATGCGATGAAAGAGGCGGCCATCCGGCTGGAGCGCGGCGGCGCCGATTTTATCATTCTCTGCACCAACACCATGCATCGTCTGGCCGATGCGGTCTCCTCCGCAGTCAACATCCCGCTGCTCCATATCGCCGACCCCACGGCCGAGCAGATCAAGGCCTCGGGCTTCGAACGTGTCGGCCTGCTCGGCACGGCCTTCACCATGGAGCAGGAATTTTACAAAGGCCGCTTGCAGCAGCGCCATGGCCTCGACGTTCTGGTGCCGGACGAGGATGACCGCCGAGTCGTGCACGAGATCATCTACAAGGAGCTCGTGCTCGGGCAGGTCAGGCCGGAGTCCCGTCAGGCTTATCGCGACATCATCGCCCGGCTGATCGAGCGCGGTGCTCAGTGCGTCATTCTGGGCTGCACCGAGATCATGCTCCTGGTGAAGGATGAAGACAGCGCCGTGCCGCTGTTCGACACCACGACGATCCACGCCGTGGCGGCGGTGGATCGTGCGTTGCAATCTGCGTGACATGTCCGTTCCGGCTAATTATCTCACAACACTTCATCCTGAGGAGGTCACACAGTGACCGTCTCGAAGGAGGCTCCAGTGCTCTATGGAGGATCCTTCGAGACGCCGCTTGCAGCGGCTCCTCAGGAGGGCGGAGCTAAGGGGAGTTCGCGTGGGGCTGAGGCGAAATCTACTCCGCCGCCACTCGGGTGGCCCGCCATTGCGTCAGCAGCGCGCGCAGGGCTGCGGGTTTCAGCGGCTTGTTGAGAACATGGATGTTCATTGCGGCTGCCGCGTCGCGCACGACGGGCGTGCGGTCGGCGGTGACGAGCAGGGCCGGCATGTCGACCTGGGTCTTCCAGCGCAGGGCCTTGATGACTTCGAGCCCATCCGTCTCGTCCAGATGGTAATCGGCGATGATCACCTCCGGCAGGCCCTTGTTCGTGCGCAGGGCCTGGTGCGCGCTCTCCAGGTCCGATGCCGTCCAGACCTCGCAGCCCCATCCCGTGAGCAGAAGGCGCATGCCTTCGAGGATAGCCGGCTCGTTGTCGATGACGAGCACGCGCAGGCCCGACAGCACGGTCGCAGGGGCTTTCGGCGGCTCGGGCGCTGCGGCCGTTGCCGGAAGCGCGGCGACCACGGGCACTTCGACCCGGAACACGGAACCGCGCCCGACCTCGGAATTCAGCGTGATCGGGTGCTTGAGCACGCGGCCGATGCGCTCCACGATGGAAAGGCCGAGGCCCAGGCCTCGCGCGACCTTCATGCCCTGGTCCAGGCGCTGGAACTCGCGGAAGACCACACGCTGCTTGGAGGCCGGGATGCCGAGCCCTGTGTCCCAGACTTCAAGAAGGATGTGTCCGCCGCGCCTGCGTCCACCGACGAGCACGCGCCCGGACGGCGTGTACTTGATCGCATTGGAGATCAGGTTCTGCAGCAGGCGCCGCATGAGACGCCTGTCCGAGCGCACCGTCAGGGAGGAGGGGACGAAGGTGAGCGTCAGGCCCTTGTTCTTCGCCACCGGCCCGAATTCGCGCTGCAACTGGCGGAACATCTCGTCGATGCGGAAGCTCGACCATTGCGGCTTCATGGCGCCCGTATCGAGACGGGAGATGTCGAGAATGGCGGTGAGGATCTCCTCAACCGCATCGAGGGATGCGTCGATATTCTCGGCCAGCGTGACATCGCCTGCTTCGCGATCCCGCTCCACGAGCGACGTGGCATAAAGGCGGGCCGCGTTGAGCGGCTGCAGGATGTCGTGCGAGGCGGCGGCGAGGAAGCGCGTCTTGGAGATGTTGGCCTCATCGGCCTCTGCCTTGGCGTTCCTGAGCGCTTCATTGAGGCGTGTGAGCTCCTCGGTTCGCTCGCGCACCCGCTGCTCCAGGGTCTCGTTGGCGCGCCGGCTCGCTTCTTCGGCGAGAACCGTTTCGGTCACATCCGTGTAGGTGGTCACATGGCCGCCATCGGGCAGAAGATTCGAGCGGATCTCGATCACCTTGCCGGAGGGATAAAGCCTGAGGCGCACCGGCTCCACATCGTGGCGGAAGGAGTGGAGGCGGGCCTCCACGAGATCCTCGATCTTGCCCGGTCCATAGGAGCCGCGCGAGGCGTTGTAGCGCACGATCTGTTCCATGCCGATTCCCACCTGCACGAAGTTGGGCGGCATGTCGTAGAGGTCGAGAAAGGCCTGGTTCCAGGCGAGCAGCCGCAGGTCTCCGTCGATCACCGTGATGCCCTGCTTGGCGTAATTGAGCGCATGCTGGAGAAGATCGCGGCTGTGCTGGATCGCCGCCGAGGCGTCGTCGAGCAGCTTGAGGGCGGCTTCCGTGGAGACGGTGCGGCGGCGCAGGAGCAGCGACAAGGCAAGACGGGAGGACGCGGTGCCGATGGCCGAAGCCAGAAGGTGCTCCGCATAGCGCAGGAGGTGGATATCCGCCTCGGCGCGGATGTCGAGATTTTGTCCGCGGCTGTGGGCGAACCCTTCGAAGGACCGGACCGTGCGCTCCTCGCCGAGGTAGCGGGCGACGGTGGCACGCAGCTCGCCGACGCTCACGCTGGCGCGGAAGAGGCGGAAGCTTGGTGTCGCGGAAGCGGCAGCCTCACCGAGGAAGACGTTGGCCTGGATCTGCTCCATGGCCGTCACGGGCCGCCACAGGGAGAAGGCGATGTAGCTCAGGATGTTGAGCGTCAGGCTCCAGACGACACCGTGGGTCAGCTGGGGCAGGTCGACTCCGAACAGGGACGTGGGCTTCAGCGCCGTGATGCCGAAGGGGCCCGTGACAACCACATCGGACCAGAACACGCCGTCCCAGACGAGGCTCGGCAGGAGGAGCGTGTAGGCCCAGGTCATGAAGCCTACGACGAGCCCGACGCTGGCGCCAAGCGCCGTGCCGCGCGACCAGATGAGGCCGCCGAGGAAAGCGGGAGCAACCTGGGCGATGGCGGCGAAGGACAGAAGGCCGATGGCTGCGAGCGCTGCTTCCCCCGAAGCACGGTAATACGCATAGCCTAGCAGAATGACCACGACGATGGAGATACGCCTCACGCCGATCACGAAGCTGCCGGGATCGATACCCGCGAAGGCGCGCCGCCGCAGCACGATGGGCATGACCAGGTGGTTCGAGATCATCACCGCTACGGCGACGGAGTCGACGATGACCATGGCGGTGGCCGCCGAGAAGCCGCCAAGGAATGCGATCACGGCCAGGGTGCCGGCCTTGTCCATCAAAGGCAGGGCAAGAACCGTCATGTCCCGGTCGACGGCTCCCTCGGGAAAGGCCGCAAGGCCTGCCAGCGCGACCGGAATGACGAAGAGATTGATGAGCAGGAGATAGACCGGGAACAGCCAGGCTGCGCGCTTCAAATCCGAGATGTCGTGGTTCTCCACCACTGTCACATGAAACTGACGCGGCAGGAGTATGGTGGCGCAGGCTGAGAGCAGGATGAGGGTGATGTAGCTGCCGAAGCCGGAGGTCAGCCCCATCAGGTCGGAGCTTGTGCCCTGGGCGTTGAGGCGCTCCAGGATCCCATCGTAGCCGTCGAACATGAGAAACGTGATGTAGCCGCCGATCATCAGGAAGGCGACGAGCTTCACCAGGGACTCGATGGAGATGGCGAGGAGAAGGCCGTTCTGGTGTGCCGTGGCATCCGTATGGCGCGTGCCGAAAGCGACGGCAAAGCCCGCCAGCACGAGGGCGACCACGAGGGCGAGATCGCCGAGGAACGGAAGTTGCGACAGGGATGCTCCGTCCGCATCGGACAGGAACACGTCGAGGGATGAGGCGACCGCCTTCAGCTGCAGGGCGATGTAGGGAATGGAGCCGACAAGGGCGATCAGGCTGACGAGGGCTGCCACGCGCTCGCTCTTGCCGTAGCGGGCCGCCACGAAGTCGGCGATCGATGAAATGTTCTGGGTCTTTGCGATCCGTACGATGCGGGCGACCAGCGGATAACCCAGCCCGATCACCAGGATGGGGCCGATATAGATGGCGAGGAAGTCGAAGCCCGAGCGGCTGGCGAGCCCGACCGATCCGAAGAAGGTCCAAGACGTGCAATAAACCGCCAAGGCGAGGGCCGCGATCGTGGAGCGAGCCGGCCCCTGAACGAAGCGGCGTCCCCAGTTGTCGCCCCAATAGGCCACCGTGAACAGGAAGCAGAGATAGACCAGTGCCGACAACACGACGGCCCAGGTGGCGACCATAGGCGTAAACCCTCGAAAACAGACCTCGGTTAGCTTTAGCCGTTTAAAGGTGCAAAGGCCATCGCCAGCCGGTCACAGGCCCCGGTCCCAAGCGGGCTCCGGTCCGAAGCGCTGCGCCAGGAACGCAATGAAGGCGCGCACCTTCGCCGGCGCCTGGCGGCCGGAGGGCAGGACGGCGTGGATGCCCGGCTGATAAGTCGGGTAGGCGCCGAGCACGCGCACGAGCCTGCCGTCGCGCAGGCAATCGCCGACAATGAAGGTGGGCTGATAGATGAGCCCCTGTCCGGCGACGGCTGCGGCCAGCAGCGCATCGCCATTATTGGCCCGCAGGTTGCCCTGCACCGGCACGACAATCTCGCCGTCCTGGCCGAAGGGCCAGCGGTTCGCCCCGATGGCGCTCGGCAGGGTGTAGCCAAGGCAGTTGTGGTGGGCGAGATCGTCGAGTTTTTCCGGCGTACCATGCTCCTTCAGGTAAGTGGGAGCGGCGCAGACCACGGTGCGGCAGGGGGCAAGGCGCCGGGCGACGAGGCTCGAATCCTTCAGCCGCCCGATCCGGATCGCCAGATCCCACCCTTCCTCGATGAGATCCACGTAGCGGTCGGCGAGGCCGAGATCGAAGGAGACGGCCGGGTGGAGGCGGGTAAATTCAGGCAGGGCCGGGGCGATGTGCCGAAAGCCGAAGGTGAGGGGCACGTTGAGCCGCAGGGTCCCGCGCGGCTCGATCCTGTCGAGGCTGGCAGAGGCCTCCGCCTCCTCGATCTCGGCCAGAATGCGATCGCAGGCCGCGAGGTAAGTCCGCCCGCCCTCGGTCAGCACCAGCTTGCGGGTGGAGCGGTGCAGCAGCTTGACCCCGAGCCTGCCTTCGAGGGCAGCCACATGCTTCGTCACCATGGTCTGGGAGAGGTTGAGCGCTCGCCCCGCGGCCGAGAAGCTGCCGAGAGTGGCGACGCGAAGGAAGACCTGCATGCTGGTGACCCGGTCGAGCATGGGATGATTTCACTCTATCAGTGTGAGTTGATATTCCTGGGCAGGGATTATCCTATCATTGGTTTGAGGTCATATCGACGGACCATTCTGGAGATCCTCGATGATTGACACCCGCACTGCTCCCTACGCCGCCCTGATCCTGCGCATCACCCTCGGCATCCTGTTCCTGGCCCATGCCGGCCTGAAGTTCTTCGTGTTCACGCCGGCCGGCGCCGCCCAGTTCTTCGGCAGCCTCGGCCTGCCTCCGGCTCTGGCCTATCTCACCATCGCGGCGGAAGCGTTGGGTGGCATTGCCCTGATCCTCGGCCTCTTCACCCGCTGGGCGTCCCTGGTCCTGATCCCGATCCTCGTGGGCGCCATCGTTCTGGTTCATGGCAAGGCCGGCTTCTTCTTCAGCAACCCGAACGGCGGCTGGGAATTCCTCGCCTTCTGGATCGCGGCGCTTGCGGCTCAGGCTCTGTTGGGCGACGGCGCTCTTGCTCTGCGCCTCGGAACGGCGAAGACTGCTCCCTCGCTGGCTACACGTTCAGCCTGAGGTTCATCACAATGTCGAACCCTATCTCCCAGAACGCCACCAGAACCCTGGTGGCGCGGCCCATCGATCCAGGCGTCCGGATCGGCCATGTCCACCTCAAGGTGGCCGATCTCGATCGCGCGCTTGCCTTCTATTGCGGCGTGCTCGGCTTCGAGCTGATGCAGCGCTATGGCACCCAGGCCGCCTTCGTGTCGGCCGGTGGCTATCACCACCACATCGGCCTCAACACCTGGGAGAGCCAGGGCGGGTCCCCGCCGCCTCCCGGCACCACGGGGCTCTACCATGTGGCGATCCTCTACCCCACGCGGGCTGCCTTGGCCGATGCGCTCTACCGGCTTGCCGAGGCCGGCATCACGCTGCAGGGCGCAAGCGACCATGGCGTGAGCGAGGCTCTTTACTTGAGCGATCCCGACGGCAACGGCATCGAGCTTTATGTCGACCGGCCGCAGGACCAGTGGCCGAGGACGCCGGATGGCGAACTCCAGATGGTCACTCGCCGACTGGACCTGCAGAACCTGCTCGCTAGCCGGGAGGCTTGACGAAATTCTTAAGTAGGGCAGCCTGAAGCTTGAGACGAAGCGACAAGAGGCCCGGTTATGTGGAACGAGTTCAAGCAGTTTGCGCTTCGCGGCAACGTGGTCGATCTCGCCATCGGCATCATCATCGGGGCCGCTTTCAGCAAGATCGTTGATTCACTGGTCGGCGACATCTTCATGCCGGTCATCGGGGCCGTCACCGGCGGCCTCGATTTCTCGAATTACTTCATGCCCTTGTCCGAAGCGGTCACGGCTCCCGCCTTGGCAGAGGCCAAGAACCAGGGCGCCGTGCTGGCCTGGGGCAGCTTCATCACGGCCGCCATCAACTTCATCATCATCGCGTGGATCCTGTTCCTTTTGGTCAAGGGCATGAACCGCCTGCGGCGCAAGGAGGATGCCAAGACCGGTACCGCCGATAAGCCTGCCGAGCTTCCGGCCGATGTGAAGCTTCTGACGGAAATCCGCGATCTGATGAAGACGGGCCGGACGCTCTGAATCATCACCGGTTTCGATCGGATCCTTCGTCTTTTGTCATGCGACGCACTCAACGCTTGCCTTGAGGGGCCGAACGGGCCATCCCTGTTCGCCGGATTTCCAAGGAATTCTCCCATGAATGCGTCCGTCTCGATTCCGTCCGTTCTCAACCTGCGCTCTGAGGCGGAGCAGGCACCGACCAGCGGCATCGTCGACGTGTTCAGCTATGGCCGGCTGAAGCCCGGCATCATTCCCCTCTGGGTGGGCGAGGGCGATCTGCCGACTCCGTCGTTCATCTGCGAGGCGGCGGCGCAGTCGCTGGCGAAGGGCGAGACCTTCTACACCTATCAGCGTGGCATTCCCGAACTGCGACAGGCCATCGCCCGCTATCACGAGCAGGTCTACCGCAAGGCTTTCGATCCCGAGCGCTTCTTCGTGACCTCCGGCGGCATGCCGGCCATGCAGCTTGCCTTCCGCATGCTGGCGGGCAACGGCGACGAGGTGCTGATCCCCACGCCCGCATGGCCGAACTTTGCTGGCGCCATCACCATTGCCGGTGCACGTCCCGTGCCCGTGCCGATGACCATTGACGACAAGGGGTGGCACCTGGATCTCGATCGGCTCGAGAAAGCGATCACGCCGCGCACCCGTGTGCTCGTGGTCAACTCGCCCTCGAACCCGACGGGATGGGTGGCAAGTCATGACGATCTTCGCGCTGCGCTCGATCTCGCCCGCCGTCACGGTCTCTGGATCGTGGCGGACGAGATCTACAGCCGCTTCATCCATGACCCGGCGCTGACCATCGATGGGCGCACGCCTTCGTTCCGCGATGTGATGGAAGCGGACGACAAGATCATCTTCGTTCAGACCTTCTCCAAGAACTGGGCCATGACCGGCTGGCGCCTCGGCTGGCTGGAGGCCTCACCCGCTCTCGGGCAGGTCATCGAAAACCTGGTGCAGTATCAGACCTCGGGAACACCGGTCTTCGTTCAGCGCGCAGGTGTGGCGGCCATCGAACAGGGCGAGAGCTTCCTGGCCGATCAGATCGTCCGGGCGCGTCAGGGTCGGGAGATCGTCGCGCGGCTTGGCGACACAGGTCTCGTGGAACTGCCGCCGCCGAGCGGCGCCTTCTATGCGTTCCTGAAGATCAAGGGTGCCAAGAGCTCCAAGGACATCGCCTTCCGCCTCATCGACGAGGCGAATGTGGGCCTGGCACCGGGCTCCGCCTTCGGCGAGGCGGGCGAGGGGTATCTGCGCCTGTGCTACCTGCGCAAGCCCGAGGATGTGGAAGAGGCGGTGCGGCGCATCAGCGAAGCCCTGCCGCGGCTCGTGGCCTGAACGCTGCATCTGCGTCTGCAAAACCTCGGTCTGCTGCTTTGCAGATGCTGGCCGCATGGCTTGTGCGCGTCATCCGCATTTGACGAGCGGGCAGAGGGCGTCCATTGAGCAACACCGTGATGCCTCCCTTTCTCGCTCATCTCGTCCAGATCCTGATCGCCGCCCTCGGCGGGCTCGTGTTCCACTGGCTCGGCGTTCCGGCGGCGTGGCTGTCCGGTGCAGCGATTGCGGCTACCCTGTGGGGGCTCACTGGATGGGCTGTGTCCCTGCCGCGGGCTCTCGCCGACGCAGCGATGCTGATCTCCGGTGCCGCCATGGGCGCGGCGGTGACGCCGGAAGCCATTGCTGCCATGGGCCGCTATCCCGGCAGCCTCATCCTTCTGGTGATCGGCGTGGTGGCGATCTCCTCAACGTCGACGGCTTGGCTCGTGCGCATATCGGGCTGGCGCAGGGCCGATGCGGTGCTGGCCTCCGTGCCTGGCGCGCTCTCCACCGTCCTTGCCGTTGCCGCTGACCGAAAGGCGGAGGTGGCCTCCATCGCCATCGTGCAGAACTTTCGTCTCTTCGTGCTGATCGCTCTGCTGCCGAGCCTTGTCGTGCTCACGGGCGACGGAGGCAACACCGGCGCGCTGATCGGTGAAGGCTTTCCGGTCGAGAGCCCGGGAGGCATGGCCTTCATCCTCCTCGGCGGATTGCTCCTGGGCGCCGTGTTCAAGCAGTTGAGGGTTGCCGCCCCCATCCTGCTCGGCGCAACGGTGATGAGTTCGGTGAGCCACGGGACCGGTTGGGTCACCGGCGTGATCCCTCCCGTCATCGCAACCGGCGGCCTCGTGCTGATCGGCCTCTTCATCGCGGAGCGCTTCCGCAACATCCAGCGCTCGACCCTCAAGCGTGCCTTCATCGCGGCTCTCGGCTCCTTCACGGTTGGGATGATCGTCGCCGCGCTTTTCGCCGCCGCCGCCGCCTGGATCGCGGGCGTGAGCTTCGCCAATGGGCTCGTCGCCTTTGCGCCCGGGGGGCTTGAGGCCATGACGGTGCTTGCGCTCATCCTCGGGCTCGACCCGCTCTATGTCGGCATCCACCATCTCGTCCGCTTCCTCGGCATCGGTCTCGTGCTGCCGTTCCTGATCGGCTGGTTGCAGCGGGACAAGGCCGCGGCTGCGGAATAGGGCTCAGGATCGCTCGTTGCGCAGGCGCTCCACCGTCTCCATGCGGGGCTTTGCCGTCTCCCACAGGCGCTTGGTCACGGCCGCGACGAGAGCTTCCGTCAGCAGCAGAAGGCCCGCCGAGGAATCCCAGTTGGACGGAGCCACGATGTGGGCGGGCAGCACGTGCCGAGCCACACGGGCGATGGGGGAGAGCCAGGGATCGGTGAGCAGGACCACCGTTGCTCCCTGTCGCGAGGCCGTTTCACAGAGTGCGGTGACATCCTCCTGGTAGCGGCGGATGTCGAAGGCGACGATCACGTCCTTGCGCCCGATCTCGATCATCCTGTCGCGCCACAGGGCCGGCTGCCCCTCGATGAAGTCCACATGGCTGCGCACGATGCGGAAATGGCTCTCGGCGTAGCGCGCGAGAGCGCCGGTGAAGCGCCCGCCGGTGAAATGGATGTGACGGCGCGGATCGGAGAGAAGGGCCACGACCGCGTCGAATTCGGCCGGCGCGATGTTCTCCACCGTTGCCTTCAGGTTCCCGATCACGGCCTCCGCGAATGAAGCGAGCGCCGGGGCGCCTTGGCCCTTGTCGGAGGGACTGGCCTTCGCGAGCGGCGAGAGCAGCTGGGCCTCCAGCTCCTCCCGCAGGTGCTTCTGAAACTCCGGGAAGCCGCTGAAGCCGAGCCGGGTGACGAAGCGCAGGACGGACGGGGCGGAGATGCCGGCCCGCGAGGCGAATTCCGCAACGGTGTCGAGACCGGCGAAGGGGTAGTGGCTCAGGAGCAGGTGGGCGGCCCGCTTTTCGCTGGGCGTGAAGGATTCCATCTCGAGCCGGATGCGCTCGGCGAGGCTCGGCGGGTCCGTGGGAGGGAGGCGGCGGTCGCCACGCATACCGGATTGATTCACAGCCCCTCCTTGACGCCTCTCAAAAGCTGTATCAGAAATTTCAGAACCTGAGAATTCAGTAAGAAACGTACCAAGCGTTCAACCGGGGACAATCCTGCCTTCAGGCAGATTGACGGAGAACCGCATGACGCAGGCGAGCCGGGTCGCAGCCGATCGATCCTCTGCCGCAACTGCAGGGGAGCCGGTTGCCGCCATCGAGAACCCACAAGGGCGCTCACCGATCCTGCTCATCTGTGAACACGCCTCCAACCACCTGCCGGCCCGCTATGGCACGTTGGGGCTCGGGCCTGACGAACGCGAGAGCCACATCGCCTGGGATCCCGGCGCGCTCGGCGTGGCACGAGAACTCTCGCGGCTCCTCGATGCGTCGCTGATCCACGCCACGGTGTCGCGCCTCGTGCTCGACCTCAACCGCGATCCGTCCGCGCCGGATTCCATCTGGACCCTGAGCGAGCGCACTACGATCCCCGGCAACCTCGACCTCGGCGAAGAGGAGCGGGCCATCCGCGTGCGCGAGGTCTACGATGCGTTCCACGATGCGGTCGATGATCTCGCGAATGCGCGCATGGCAGCAGGCGAGCTTGGCGCCGTCGTGTCCATCCATTCCTTCACGCCCGTCTACCGGGACGTGCCGAGGCCTTGGCAGATCGGCCTCATCTTCAACCGCGACGAGCGCTATGCCCGTCATGTCGAAGCCGGGCTGAAGCAGGACTCGACGCTTATCGTCGGCATGAATGAACCCTATTCGCCAGCGGACCGGGTGTTCCACACCCTGGAGCGCCACGCCGAGAGGCGCGGTCTTCCCCCGCTGATGATCGAAATCCGCAACGACCTGATCCGCACAGAAGACGGACAGGCGTCGTGGGCCAAACGTCTGGCGCCGCTTTTGAGGGAGGGGGCACGGACGCTCTAATCACTGGTGTGGCGCATGACGTGCCACGGCCTGAGAGGTAGCCTATTCTTGGAGGAAGAGTCGATGTCAGTCGGACAAGGGAATCCCGGGGTTCACGCCCCGCCAGCCGGTGTGCAGAATTCTGCCGGCGTCACCTACACCACGGTGGATCAAGACTACTTCGAAGCCCGGCGCCTTAAGCGTCACGCACGCGTCTGGTCGCTCTGGGCGCTCGGCGTCGGCGCGGTGATCTCGGGCCATTACTCGGGCTGGAATCTTGGCCTCGCCAACGGCTTCGGGGCGATGTTCTTCGCCACCATCATCATCGCCATCATGTATCTGGGCCTCACCTTCTCGCTTGCCGAGATGTCGCCAGCCCTGCCGCATACGGGCGGTGCCTATTCCTTTGCCCGCACGTCCATGGGGCCGTGGGCTGGCTACATCACGGGCATCGCGGAGAACATCGAGTTCGTGCTGACACCGGCCGTGATCGTGTTCTTCATCAGCTCGTATCTCTCGGCGATCTTCGAGACGGCGCCGGCGTTCCAGCCCGTGTACTGGGTGCTGTGCTACGCGCTGTTCGTCGGCCTCAACATCATCGGTGTCGAGCTGTCGTTCAGGGTCACTGTAGGCGTCACGCTGGCGGCCCTTGCCGTGCTTGCCGCCTTCTACCTGTCGGTTCTGTTCTCCGGCCAGTTCGACTTCTCGCGCTGGGCGCTGAACATCGGGCCTGACGGCGCAGAGCTCCCCAGCGGCAACGGTCCTTTCCTGCCCTTAGGCATCGGCAGCATCCTGGCCTCGCTGCCCTTCGCGGTCTGGCTGTTCCTCGCCATCGAGCAACTGCCGCTGGCGGCCGAAGAATCGCACGATCCGCAGCGGGACATGCCCAAAGGCATCATCGCCGGCATCCTGACGCTGATCGCTTCGGCGTTCCTCGTGCTCTTCCTGAACACCGGCATCGCGCCGGGTGCGGTGGGCTTGGGCAAGTCGGGTGAGCCGCTGCTCGACGGGTTCCGCACCCTGTTCGGCACGGACATCGCGAAGATTCTGGCCGCGATTGCCGTGATCGGCCTCATCGCCTCGTTCCACACCATCATCTTCGCCTTCGGTCGGCAGATCTACTCACTCTCGCGGGCAGGCTACTTCCCGAGCTTCCTGTCGGTCACGCACGGCGAACGCAAGACGCCGCATGTGGCCCTGATTGCAGGCGCGGTGCTGGGCCTTCTGGTGATGCTGATCATCTGGTTCTCGGCAGGAGCTGAGGCGGGTGCGACGGTCATCGGCGGCACGCTGCTGAACATGGCGGTGGCGGGCGCAATGCTGGCCTACTTCATGCAGGGCATGTCCTATGTGGTGCTCAAGAAGAAGTTCCCGAACCTGCACCGCCCCTACAGGAGCCCGTTTGGCATCGCGGGTGCCATCATCTGCATGGTGATCGCCGCGGTGACGCTCTATTTCCAGCTCACCGACTCGGTCTTCCGGACCGCCGTCATCGGCGTTGCGGTCTATTATGCGGTGATGATGGCCTACTTCCTGCTCATCGGTCGGCACAAGCTCATCCTCTCGCCGGAGGAAGAGTTCGCGCTCACCAAGGGCGAGAGCGAGTACAAGTCCTACTAACCCTTCGGGAGCGCGCTGCTTGCGCGCTCCCTTTCTCCTTTTGCGGTCAAGGTTATTCGTATGGACGCTCCCAAGATCAAGAATGCTGCTGACGCGCTGGAATACGTGCGCAGTCGCGATCTGCCCTTCGTGAAGATCGGTCTTACCGATGTGGACGGCATCATGCGTGGCAAGTACATGGCCCGCGACAAGTTCGAGTCCGCCCTCGATAAAGGTTTCGGCTTCTGCGACGTGGTGCTGGGCTGGGACTCCAACGATCAGCTCTACGACAACACCACGCTCACCGGCTGGCACACGGCCTATCCCGATGCGACGGCACGGGTGATCCCGGAATCCATGCGTCTCATTCCTTTCGAGAACGATCTGCCGTTCTTCCTGGCCGAGTTCGAAGGCTATGCGGAGGCGGCCTGCCCCCGCGGCGTGCTGCGGCGTGTGCTGAAGAAGGCTGAGGACATGGGCTTTGCCGTCTCGGCTGCGGCCGAGTTCGAGTTCTTCCTGTTCGAGGAAACGCCCCATTCCGTGCGCGAGAAGAGCTATCGCGATCTCAAGAACATCACGCCGGGCTTCTTCGGCTATTCAGTGCTGCGCTCCGGCGTTCATTCCGATTTCTATCATGAGCTCCTCGACCTCGGAAAAAAGATGGATTTCGAGATCGAGGGCCTGCACACGGAAACCGGCCCCGGCGTGCTGGAGGCGGCGATCCGCGTCGACGATGCGTTGAAGGCGGCCGACAAGGCGGCCCTGTTCAAGACCTACACCAAGATCCTGGCCCAGCGCCGTGGCTGGATGGCCACCTTCATGGCCAAGTGGTCGCGCGACTGGCCCGGCCAGTCCGGCCACCTGCATGCTTCACTGAAGGATCTCAACACCAGCAAGGGGGCGTTCTACGATCCGCAGGCCAAGCATAACATGTCCGAGACCATGCGATGGTTCGTGGGCGGGCAGCAGCAGCTGATGCCGGAAATCCTCGCCATGGTGGCCTGCACGGTGAACAGCTACACGCGGCTGATCCCGGGCTTCTGGGCGCCCACCAACTCCGCCTGGGGCGTGGAGAACCGCACCACGGCACTACGCGTCATCCCCGGCTCCGAGAAATCGCAGCGGGTGGAGTACCGGGTGGCGGCCGCCGACATCAACCCCTACATCGCGCTCGCGGCCGCCATCGGGTCAGGGCTTTGGGGCATCGAGAACCGGGTCGATCCGGGCGAGCCGATCCAGGGCAATGCCTATGCGGTCGAGCACCCAAAGGATCGGGCCCTGCCGCGCTCCCTCGGCGAGGCCGCCGAGCGGCTGAAAGGGTCGCAGGCCGCGCGCCAGCTCTTCGGTGACACCTTCGTGGACCATTACACTGCAACCCGCGAATGGGAGGAGCGCGAGGCGCGCAAGGCTATCACCGATTGGCAGCTCGCCCGTTACTTCGAGATCATCTAAAAGCCTTTTCAGGACTCAATCATAGGAGAAGACCATGGTCTTACGGACTCATGGTCTTTCAGGCATCACACCATGGCCGATACCGATATCGTCTGCATTTCCCCCATCGATGGACGCGAGCTCGTCCGTCGCCCCATCATGCCCGAGGCCGCCATCGATGCGGCGATCACGTCCGCCCGCGAGGCGCAAGTTGCCTGGCGCAACACCAGCATCGCGGAGCGTACGAGTAGGGTGTCTGCCTTCCTCGATGCGCTGCTCGCCATGAACCAGGAGGTGGTGCCCGAGATCGCCCAGCAGATGGGCCGGCCCGTACGCTATGGCGGCGAGTTCCGGGGCGTCGAGGAGCGGGCGCGCTACATGATCTCGATTGCCGAGAAGAGCCTGCAGCCCATCCCGGCCGATGACGAGAAGCCGGGCTTCCGCCGCATGATCAAGCGCGAGCCGGTGGGGCTCGTGCTGGTGATCGCCCCGTGGAATTACCCGTATCTCACCGCCATCAACACCATCGTGCCGGCACTCATGGCCGGCAATGCGGTGCTGTTGAAGCATGCATCCCAGACGGTGCTGGCAGGCGAGCGCTTCCAGATGGCCATGGACCGGGCCGGCATGCCGAAGGGCCTGTTCCAGAACATGCACCTCTCCCACGATCAGACGAGCCGCATCCTTGGCGGCGGCCTCGTCGATCACTGCAACTTCACCGGCTCCGTTTCCGGCGGGCGCTCCATCGAGCGCGCGGCGGCGGGATCCTTCACGTCGCTCGGCCTTGAGCTCGGCGGCAAGGATCCGTCTTATGTGCGCGCGGATGCCAATCTCGATCATGCTATCGAGAACCTTGTGGATGGCGCCTTCTTCAACTCAGGGCAATGCTGCTGCGGCATCGAGCGCATCTATGTGCACGAAAAGCACTACGACCGCTTCGTCGAAGGCGCGGTCGACCTCGTGAACAAGTACGTGCTCGGCAATCCACTTGAAGAGGCGACGACGCTCGGACCCATGGCACACCGGCGCTTCGCCGATCTCGTGCGCGGGCAGAACGCGGAAGCTGTGGCGAAAGGCGCGAAGGCGCATATCGACACGAAGCGCTTTGCCGCTGACACCGGCAACACCGCTTATATCGCACCGCAGGTGCTCACAGGCGTGGATCACTCCATGAGCGTCATGCGCGATGAGAGCTTCGGCCCCACCGTCGGCATCATGAAGGTGAATGGGGATGAGGAGGCGATCCGCCTCATGAACGACTCGCCCTACGGCCTCTCCGCCGCCATCTGGACCTCCGACGTGGATGCGGCGGAGGCCATCGGCGAGCGCCTAGAGACCGGCACGGTGTTCATGAACCGCTGCGATTATCTCGATCCCGCTCTCGCTTGGACCGGCGTGAAAGATACGGGCCGCGGCGCGAGCCTGTCGCGGCTGGCCTACGAGTCGCTCACCCGTCCGAAATCCTACCACCTCCGCCAGATCTGATTGAAAGCACTATGACCATGTCTCCCCGTTCCAACTGGAGCTATCCCACCGCGATCCGCTTCGGCGCAGGCCGCATTTCAGAATTGGCTGAGGCCTGCAAGTCGGTCGGCATGCAGGCGCCGCTTATCGTGACGGATCCGTTCCTCGTCACGCAGCCGATGACGAAGGCGGCGCTTGATCAGCTTCTGTCCGCAGGGCTCAAAGCGGCGGTCTTCTCCGACATCAAGCCGAACCCGGTCGAGACGAACGTGTACAAGGGCTTGGAAGCCCTGAAGGCCGGCAAGCACGATGGCGTTGTCGCCTTCGGCGGCGGCTCGGCGCTCGATGCCGGCAAGGTCATTGCCTTCATGGCGGGCCAGACGCGCCCCATGTGGGACTTCGAAGATGTCGGCGACTGGTGGACCCGCGCAGACCCGAACGGCATTCAGCCGATCATCGCCGTGCCGACCACTGCGGGCACGGGCTCGGAAGTCGGCCGTGCCGGCGTGATCACGCAGGAAGCCACGCACACCAAGAAGGTGATCTTCCATCCGCTGATGATGCCGAAGATCGTGATCTGCGATCCGGAGCTGACGGTCGGCATGCCGCCCCACATCACGGCGGGCACGGGCCTCGATGCGCTTGCGCATTGCCTCGAGGCTTATTGCGCGCCGGGCTATCACCCATTAGCCGATGGCATCGCGGTCGAAGGCATCCGCCTCGTGAAAGAATACCTGCCGCGGGCGTACAAGGACGGCAAGGACATCGAGGCTCGTGCGCAGCTGATGTCGGCGGCCGCTATGGGTGCCACGGCGTTCCAGAAGGGACTTGGCGCCATCCACGCACTCTCGCACCCGACCGGCGCTCTCTACGACACGCATCATGGCCTGACCAATGCGGTCTTCATGCCCTACGTGCTGGTCTATAACCGCAAGGCCATCGAGGAGCGGATCGAACGGCTTGCCGCCTATATCGGCCTTGAGCCCTCGTTCCAGGCTTTCCTCGACTGGATCCTGCAGCTGCGCAAGGATCTCGGCGTACCGCACACACTGGAGGGTCTGAAGGTGGACAGCGCCCGCTTCGACGAGATGTCCGAGATGGCGCCCAACGATCCCACCGCCGGCGGTAATCCGGTGCCGATCACCAGGGCAAGCGCCCGCAAGCTCTTCGAGGATGCGCTCGCCGGGCGTGTCTGAGTTCAAATAGGACGCAAAAGAAAGGCACCGCTGAGCAGCAGCGGTGCCTTTTGTTTTGATTGGGCTGTGTGCCTTAAGCAGCAGCCTTCATAGGAGTTTTACGATCAGCCCTGAGTGCCTTGAGGGCTTCCGTCCAGCGCAGGAGTTCATCGAGCATGGTTGCTGCCGACGTCCTGTAGATGTCCTGGGGCTTGAGCTTGCCGTTCTCGTCCAGGTTTTGGAACACCATCGGCATCGGCACGCCTTCCGGGATCGGCATCATCTTCAGGGTCGTGACGATCTGCTTGGCCACCTGGACCGAACGCAAGCCGCCGGAGATGCCGCCATAGCTCACGAAGCCGGCAGGGGCATAGTTCCATTCGCGCGACAGGTAATTCAGTGCGTTCACCAGCGCCGGCGGCGGAGCGTAGTTGTACTCGGGCGTGACGAACACGAAGGCATCCGCTGCGGACACGCTCTCGGCCCAGGCCTTGGTATGGGCATAGTGATAGTTCTGCTTCATCGGGTGCTCGGGCTCGTCGAAGAGCGGCAGGTTGAACTCCGCGAGGTCCACCAGCACAGGCTCGAACTTGCCATGCTCGGCGGCGTATTCGCTGAACCACTGGGCGATGCTCGGGCCGACTCGGCCGGGGCGGGTGCTGGCGATGATGATGTGAAGCTTGGGCTTCATGGAGCGTCCTTCATTTGCAATCGGAGGCGGGAGCACCTAAGTTCCCTTTTGTTACCGAGGCTCATTAAGTAACTTCCGCAGCCTTTCGCAAGGAGGCACTTTCATGTCACCCAGTCACATCCATGTGCCCACCGATTGCCGGACCGTGACGGAGATCCTGTCGCGGGTCGGCGATAAATGGAGTGTCCAGGTGGTGGTCCAGATGGGTGAAGGGCCCAAGAGATTCAACGAGTTACGCCGAGCCGTAACCGGGATATCCCAACGGATGCTGACCTTGACGTTGCGTGGGCTGGAGCGAGACGGGCTCGTCACGCGCACCGTCTACCCGACCATTCCTCCCCGGGTGGATTACCAGCTCACAGGGCTGGGTTGCTCCCTGCTCAAGACTGTGAGGGGCCTAGGCGATTGGGCGATCCAGAATCGAGACGAAATCTTGGCTGCCCGGCAACGCTTCGATGCGGGAGGTGACGAGGAGCTTGAACGGGAGCGGTCCGACGCAGCTTAAGCCTCAAGCGGCGAGCCTGCGCTCCAGAACCTCCCAGAGAGCGTGGTCGCGGAAGGTCTCGATCGTCCTGTCTGCCCCGACCTTGGTGAGTTCAGCGGCGCTCAAACCCGTCAGGACGCCGAAGGAGAACAGTCCCGCCGCCTTGGCCGCCTTCATGCCCGAGGGTGAATCCTCGAAAGCGATGGCTTCCTCAGCACGGATGCCCAGCCGCTCGATGGCCGTGAGGTAGGGCAGGGGATCGGGCTTGCCGCGCTCGACCTGATCGATGGTAATCTTGACCTCGAAACGGTCGGTAATGCCGAGAATATCGAGGATATGAGTCGCGTTCAGCAGGGGAGCATTGGTGACCAGGGCAAGCCTGATGCCGCGGGCATCCGCCCAGTCGAACAGCTCGAGCAGCCCCTCCAGAGGCTTGAGCTCGAGCGCGAGGCGCCGGAAGGCGGCTTCCTTGCGCTCCGCATAGACCTCATGCTCCTCGACCGGCAGGTGAGGCAGGAGTGCGGCGAAGATCGACTCGTTGGTGTGGCCGATGATCGACGTGCGATACAGGTCCTCGCTGATCACGATGCCCTGAGGGCCCAGGGTATGGGCGAAGGCTTCCAAGTGGGCCGGATCGCTGTGCACCAAGGTGCCGTCCATATCGAAGATCAAGGCTTTGAGCATCACGTCGTCTCTAGAATGTCTTGGCTAACGGCGAAGGACATAAACCCTCGCGCCCTGGAATGCACCCCACTGGAGTTGCAACCCTGCTCTCATATTTCCGATGAAGATGCGTTTTAGCGTCTTCAAGCATCCGGAATGATGGCGACGCCGCGCTGGGTGGCGAAGGAGATCGACACCGGAGTGCCGGGGGCAATGGCCTCCTTTCGGCCGTACTGGACCACGAACAGGTTCCCGATCGGACTCTCCACGTCGTATTCCATCTGCGTGCCGAGATAGGATGTCTTGCGCACCGTGCCGGCCAAGGCTCCCGCCTGCACGGTCTCGTCGAGGAAAATGGCATCGGGCCGGGCAGCCAGCTTCACGGGACCCTGACCGGCGCCGCGATGGGGGAGCTGGAGATTAAGACCGCCGATCTTCACCTGCGCTATCGGGCCAGCGATGCTTGCAACATCTCCGGTGATGATGTTGGCGTCACCGATGAAGTCGGCAACGAACAGGTTCGCCGGCTCCTCATAGAGCTCGTGCGGCGTACCGGTCTGGGCGATACGGGCGTTCGACATGACGATGATGTGGTCGGAGACCGCCAGCGCCTCCTCCTGGTCATGTGTCACATAGGCCACGGTGAGATTGAGGTTCTGCTGCAGCTCGCGGATGTCCTCGCGAACGCGACGACGCAGCTTGGCGTCGAGGTTCGACAAGGGTTCGTCGAAGAGCAGGACCTGCGGCTCCAGCACGAGCGCCCGCGCGACCGCCACACGCTGCTGCTGCCCGCCGGAGAGTTCCGATGGAGCGCGCTTCTCAAGGCCCTTGAGGCCAATGATGTCGAGCTTCTCCATCGCCATCGCATAGGCGTCCTTCTTCGGCACACCCTGCACGGTTGGGCCATAGGCCACGTTCTCCAGCACCGACATGTGCGGGAAGAGCGCGTAGGACTGGAACACCATGCTCACGTCCCGGTCGGCGGCGGACAGGTTCGTCACATCACGGTCGCCGATCAGGATCTGGCCCTCGCTGGCCATCTCCAACCCGGCGATCATGCGCAAGGTCGTGGTCTTGCCGCAGCCCGAGGGGCCGAGCAGGGTGACGAGCTGGCCCGGCGCGATGGTGAAGGAGACATTGTCCACGGCCGTGACGGTGCCATAGCGCTTTGTCACGTTGCGGAATTCCACGGATGCTGCCTGCTTCTTGGATGCAGCGGGGCGGGAGAGGGAATGGACGGGAGATATCTTGTTCATGGAACCGCCTGCACGGCAATGGGGGAGGGGGCGGCGCTCGCGCTGCGGCGCCCGAGGCGCCGCTCGCCGACCATGAGCTGGATCGCCACGATGGCAAGCAGCATGACGAGGATGAGCGCAGTGGAATAGGCAATGGCAAGGCCGAACTCGCCCGCCTCGACGCGGCCGACGATATAGGTCGTCGCCATGTTGTACTCGGCGGTGACGAGGAAGATCACGGCGCTGACCGCCGTCATGGCGCGCACGAAGGAATAGACTAGCGAGGCGACAATGGCCGGCCGCAGCAGCGGCAGCACCACACGGCGCATGGTGGTGGCCGAGCGGGCCCCTAAGGTGAGGGAAGCCTCGTCGAGGCTCTTGTCGATCTGGCTCAAGGTGGCGATGCCGGAGCGTACGCCCACGGGCATGTTGCGGAATACGAAGCACATCACGAGGATGAAGCCCGTTCCGGTGATCTCAATGGGCGGCACGTTGAAGGCCAGAATGTACGACACACCCACGACGGTGCCGGGAATGGCGAAGCTCAAGAGTGTGCCGAACTCGAAGGCACGCTGGCCGGAGAAACGCTGGCGCGTGAGGAGATAGGCCGTGAGAAGGCCGATGGCCGCGGTGAGCGGCGCCGAGAGAGCTGCCACTTTCACGGTGGCGAAGAACGAGTTCCAGGCCGAGCCCGAGAAGTAGAGTCCCCAATCGGCGCGTTCGACACGGAAGGCGGTGAGGAAGTGCTCGAAAGTCGGCGTGTAGTCACGGCCCATGGAGCGGACAAAGGCGCCCACGACGATGATGGCATAGACGGCAAGGGTGAAGATCGCCCAGGGAATAGCCGTGAGATAAGAGGCCATCGCCACGCGGCGCGGCAGCGGCAGTGGAATGCCTGAATCGCCCTTGCCGGTCACTGTGGTGTAAACCTTCTTGCCGAGCCAGGCGTGCTGCATCCAGAAGGCCCCGAGCGTGAAGGCGAGCAGGATGATGGAGAGCACTGCAGCGCGGCCCTGATCCTGTTGCGCGCCCACGACCGCGAAGAAGATCTTGGTGGAGAGCACCTCGTAATTGCCCGCGAGCACCAGCGGATTGCCGAAATCGGCAAGGCTCTCGACGAAGCCGAGCAGGAATGCATTGGCGAGGCCCGGGCGCATGAGCGGCAGCGTCACGGTCCAGAACGTCGTCCAGCTCTTGGCGCGCAGGGTCTGGGAGGCTTCCTCCAGGGTCGGGCTGATGCCCTGAACGACACCGATGAGAACCAGGAAGGCGATGGGCGTAAACGCCAGGAGCTGGGCGATGAACACGCCGGGAAGGCCGTAGATCCAGCGCGAGCGTGGGACGCCAAACCATTCCCAGAGAAGGTTCGACAGGGCACCCGAGCGGCCGAAGAGCAGGATCAGGGCAAGGCCGATCACGAAGGGCGGTGTGATGATGGGCAGGACGCTCATCACGCGCAGGAGCTTCTTGTAGCGGAACTCCGTGCGCGTCGCGATGAGCGCGAAGGCGAGGCCGAGCGCCGTGGTGCCGAAGGCGACGAGCAGACCGAGGAACAGGGTGTTCCAGGCCACGCCGCAGCGCAGGTCGCTTGTCAGGCAGTCGAGACCCCAGATCGATTTGTCCATGAACTTGGCCACGAACGCGGACGGCGCGAAGTTTCCGCTGTTATCGGCGAACGCGCTCGCCAGGATCGTGGAGACCGGGAAGAAGACGAACACGAGGATGAGCGCGACGACAATGCCGATGGACGAAGTGACGAAGGCATCGCCGCGGCACCAGCCGCGTGCCGCAAGGCCGTGGCACAGAATGATGAGGAACGCGGCCGCGGTGAGGGCTGCACCATAGCCCATGCCGGCTTGGCTCGGACCCGGCTCACCGAACAGGCTCCTCAAAGCGTCGAACGTCCAGCCATTGAGGCCGATGCTGAAGCCCTGAACGACGATGAGAGCAAGACCGAGAAGCCCCGATGCGACGAGCCAGGTGCCCTTCTGTTGGATCGAGGGCCTGACAACAGGAACCAAGGCCATGCCGAGCGGCACAAGGATCGGCAGAAGCCACCAGGCGCCGCGAATACCGTGAATGAGCGCTGATCCGCTGACGAAGTAATCGGCGAGATTGGGAGAGGCGGAGCGCTCGAAACCATACCAGGGCAGGAGGACAAACCCGACCCAGCTCAGAACGATCCAGCCAAGGGTTGCCCGTGACATCTTTGAATTCCCGCCTCACGGCCGGTGCGAGGACCGGCCAGCCAACAATCTAATGAAGATTGCCTTCGGCGAGGCGGCACACGCCTCGCCGAAGGCATTGCAGACTGACTATTTCGGCAGGTTCTTGACCTCGTTGTCCCACTTGGACAGGAGGCGCCTGCGCTCGTCGGACGATCCATACTTCGCGAAGTCGAAATTGATCAGCTTGATGTCGGTGAGCTTCGGAGCCTGCGGGGGAATAGGCGTGCTCTTGTTCGACGGCACCTGATACGACTTGGCGTCGGCGCCGAGCTTCTGCGCATCGGCGGTCAGGGCCCAGTCGTAGAACTTCTTGGCGCTGTCCATGTTCTTGGCGCCCTTGATGATCGACATGGAGCCGATCTCATACCCGGTGCCTTCGCAAGGAGCCACGACCTTTACCGGAGCCTTGTCGACAACCATCGTCACCATGTCGTGCATGAAGGTGATGCCGACTGTGGTCTCGCCCAGGGCCGTCGCCTTGGCCGGGGCAGCGCCCGACTTGGTATACTGGTTGATGTTCTTGTGCAGGGCCTTGAGATACTCGAAGCCTTTGTCCTCGCCCATGATCTGGATGATGGTGGCGAGAAGCGTGTAGGCCGTGCCGGAGGAGTTGGGGTCGGCGACCTGCACTTCGTCCTTCAACTCGGCCTTGAGCAGATCGGCCCAGCATTTCGGCTCGCCGATATTGTTCGCCTTGGCCTGATCGGTGTTGTAGCCGAAGCCGAGCGCGCCCGAATAGATCCCGACGGTGCGCTGCTTGGACTGATCCCACTGGCGAACCGCCCAATCCTGCAATTCGGTCATCTTCGGCGACTTGTAGGCTTCCGTCAGGCCTTCCTCGGCCGCCTGCATGTGAGGGTCGCCCGTGCCACCCCACCAGATGTCGGCGCGGGGGTTTTGCGACTCTGCCTTGACCTGGGCATAGATCTCACCGGAGCTCTTGCGGGTCATGGAAACCTTGATCCCGGTCTCGCGCTCGAACGCGGTGGTCATGGCGCGGCACCATTCCTCCTGCACGGCGCAGTACATGACCAGAGCGCCCTGCGCCTGGACTGCGCCCGCGGACATGAACGACATGGCCGTCATGGTGCCTGCCAGCATCGTCGCCGCAGCGAAAGTCTTCTTGAGTTCCATTCTATCCTCCCGTGTTGACGTTTTTATCATTGTTTCTTGGCCGGCTAAGCTCTCCCCAATGCAGCGGTGGGTCAAGAGCCTTGCCGATCATTCAAATGTGAATCTTTAGAATAACATGCCTGGCTTACGGTTCTTTGGAGATTCCGGTGGCAGCCATCAAGGCAGTTGCCAGCTCCGGGGTGCAGGCGAGAACCGGATTACCCTTGCGAAGGCCATCCTTGGCCAGGAAATCGTTGGTCCAGCCGCCCGCCTCTTCGATGATCAGAAGACCGGCCAGGGCGTCCCAGGAATTGATGTGGAGCTCGCAATAGGCGTCGATGCGCCCATCGGCGACGTAGGCCAGGCCAAGTGTCCCTGAACCGGCGCGCCGCACATTGGCCCCGGCTGTCTTCAGCTTGTCGACGGCGGCGATATAAGGTTCGGGCGGGAGGCGCGGCGACCAGCCGGCCTCCACGGTGGCCTGGTTCATGTCGGCCAAGCCGCTGACCCGGATCGGCTCCCCGTTGAGGATGGCGCCGCGCCCGCGCTGGGCGGTGTAGAGTTCCGCGTGCATCACGTCATAGATCACACCGATCTCGACCCTACCGTCGCGCACGAACGCGATGGAAATGGCAAAATGCGGGATGCCGCGAGCAAAGTTTGCCGTACCGTCGATCGGGTCCACCACCCACACGTCGCGCTCGAAGGAGCCGCCGCGTTCCTCGCCGAAGAAGGAGTCTTCGGGAAACAGGGCGCTCAGGCGGGTGCGGATCAACTCCTCCACCTCCGCGTCCGTGGCGGTGAGAAAGTCCTGGGGGCCTTTGAAGTCCGGCCGCTGCGAGCGCGGCCGCTCCAGAAAGCGCTTGCGCGCCAGCACGCCCGCCTCTCTGGCGATGGCGCAGGCAGCGGCAAATCTCATGTCCAGACCGTTGGTTGTCATCGGGGCAGGGTGTCCTTCTGGATCAAAAGCGGGGCCTTCATTGTTATGAGCCCGTCATCCCACTTTGAGAGGATGGCGAATCGTATGAGTTCAAAGGCAACAATGTCCTCATGACTTTTCGTCCAAGTCCTTTCTTAGCCGGCTCAAATCATCTACGTTACAATTTAACCCGATAGGAACCCTACTCTCGTCGAATGCCTCAGATCTCCAAAGATAAACTCAGCCAGGTTGCTGCATTGCCCTTTCGGATCCGGGACGGAAGGATCGAGGTGCTTCTCGTTACGTCACGCGAGACCAAGCGCTGGCTGATCCCCAAGGGCTGGCCCATGAAGGGCAAGAAGCCCCACAAGGCAGCGGCGCAGGAGGCGGAGGAAGAGGCCGGCGTCAAGGGCGAGATCAAGAACAAGCCCCTCGGCTCCTACGATTACTGGAAGCGCCGGGCCGCGCATTTCGACCTGTGCCAGGTCAATGTGTATCCGCTCGAGGTGTCGAAGCAGCTCAAGTCCTGGCGCGAGAAGGGGCAGCGTCAGGCGCAATGGTTCGGTGTCGAGGAGGCGGCCCATCAGGTGCTGGAGCCGGCGCTCGCCGACCTGATCCGAAGCCTGCCGGAGCATGTGCATCCCGTCGCCCGGACGGGGTAGACAGCAGTTTTTGCACCCCTTCAGGGAACGCAAAGCCCTTCAAGAAGTATTTCCTCTGACGAAGGCGGCCGAGCGCTGAAGCTTGGCCATTTTCCAGACAGTGAGGGAGACGTCGATGAAGGCGCTTGTTTGGCATGGCACCACCGATATCCGCTGCGATACGGTTCCTGATCCGCAGATCGAGCATCCGCGCGACGCGATCATCAAGGTGACGAGCTGCGCCATCTGCGGCTCGGATCTCCACCTCTACAACCATTTCATGCCAGGCATGAAGAACGGTGACATCGTTGGACACGAGTTCATGGGCGAGGTGGTCGATGTTGGGACCGACGCCAAGGGAGCTTTGAAGGTCGGCGATCGTGTGGTTGTGCCCTTCACCATCATCTGCGGCGAGTGCGACCAGTGCAAGCGCGGCAACTTTTCTGTCTGCGAGCGGACGAACCGCAACGGCCATATCGCAGCCAAGGCCTTTGGCCACACGACAGCCGGCCTTTTCGGCTATACTCATCTCACCGGCGGGTATCCGGGCGGGCAGGCCGAATATGTCCGTGTTCCCTTCGCTGACAAGACGCATGTAAAGATCCCGAACGGGCTCACCGACGAGCAGGTGCTGTTTCTCGGCGACATCTTCCCGACCGGTTGGCAGGCGGCCGTCCAGTGCGACATCGAGCCGACCGATACGGTGGCGATCTGGGGTGCTGGCCCTGTCGGCCAGATGGCGATCCGCAGTGCCATCCTGCTCGGCGCGAAGCAGGTGATCGCCATCGATCGTGTTCCCGAGCGTCTGGACATGGCCAGGGCCGGCGGCGCCATCACCATCAACTTCGACGAAGAGAGCGTGATCGAGCGCCTCAACGAACTCACCAATGGCAAAGGCCCTGAGAAGTGCATCGATTCCGTCGGCATGGAGGCGCATGCGGCCGGCACGGTCGATGCCATGTATGATCGCGTGAAGCAGGCGACCATGATGGAGACGGACCGTCCGCACGTGCTGCGCGAGATGGCTTATGTCTGCCGCCCGGCCGGCACGTTGTCGATTCCCGGGGTCTATGGCGGCCTTCTCGACAAGATTCCGTTCGGCGCGATCATGAACAAGGGTCTCACCATCCGCACCGGCCAGACGCACGTGAACCGTTGGACCGACGATCTCCTGCGCCGCATCGAGGAGGGGCAGATCGACCCGTCCTTCGTCATCACCCACACGGTGCCCCTCGATCAGGGACCCGACATGTACAAAGTCTTCCGTGACAAACAGGACGGCTGCATCAAGGTCGTTCTCAAACCCTGATAGGTGAGATCATGCGCTACGAAACCGAAAGAACACGCCGTCGTGGCCATGCCGATACGGCCACCGACACCCTGGCCCGCGGCCTCGGGATCTTCTCCATTGCTCTCGGCATCGCCGAGGTCGTGGCGCCGCGCGCCCTTGCGCGGGCGCTCGGCATGAAAGGGCAAGAGGGCCTGATCGCGGGCTACGGCGTGCGCGAGATCGCAACCGGCATCGGCATCCTGGCCTCCAAGGATCCGACACCGTGGATCTGGGGGCGTGTGGCAGGCGACGGGCTCGATCTGGCGACGCTGGCGACCGCGCTTGAGGGTAGGAACCCGAAGAAGGGCAATGTCGGCATCGCCATGGCGGCAGTGGCCGGCGTAACGGCGCTCGACGTTTACTGCGCCCAGACGCTGAGCCGCGAGAGCCCGACGCCGTTGCCGCCGATGCAGGACTATTCGGATCGCACGGGGTATCCCGGCGGGATCCAGCAGAGCCATGGCGCGGCAAAGGACTTCGAGGTGCCGCGAGACTTCCGCACGCCCGAAGCTATGCGGCCCTACGCCCAGCCGCAGGCGTCGCAGCGGCCGACGCCGTCCATGTAACCTTGGGGTATGGCAAAGCCACAGGTTTTCACCATCGGATACGAGGGAGCGGACGTCGACCGCTTCCTCGCCACATTGAAAGATGCGGGCGTCACGACGCTCGCCGACGTGCGCGCCGTCGCGCTCTCCCGCAAACGCGGGTTCTCGAAATCCGCCTTGCGTGATGCCCTGGCCCATCAGGGCATCGGCTACGAGCACTTCATCAAGCTCGGAACACCCAAGGAAGGCCGCCAGGCGGCACGCGCGGGTGACGGCGATCTCATGCGCCGGATCTATTGCGATGAAGTTCTCGCGACCGAGCCGGCGCAAGAGGCTTTCCGCGAACTGGAAGCATTGGCCAGCGTCCAGCCGATCTGCCTCCTGTGCTTCGAGCGGGACCCTGCGAACTGCCATCGCACCGTGCTGTCGCAACGCCTCGCCGAACGTGGCTTCGAGACGGTGGATCTCACGGTTCTCTGACGCTACAAGGCAGGGAAGCGCAGGGAAGTGGGGCACTCATGAATGCAATCGTTACAGCCGTGAGCCGCAGTTCAAGCCACAGCTTCAGCAAGCCCAATCAGGATTCCATCCTGCTACTGGCAGGCCTCGGCGTCGAGGGTGACGCTCATCTCGGCACCACGGTCAAGCACCGCTCACGCGTGGCGAAGGACCCTACTCAGCCGAACCTGCGGCAGGTTCATCTCATCCATGGGGAGCTTCTCGACGAACTCGCGGGCAAAGGCTTTGCCGTTGCGGCTGGCGCGATGGGCGAGAACGTCACGACCCGCGGCATCGATCTTCTGAGCCTGCCGGCCGGAGCGCGGTTGCTGCTTGGCAAAAGCGCCGTCATCGAGGTCACGGGCCTGCGCAATCCTTGCGTCCAGATCGACAGGTTTCAAAAGGGGCTCATGAAGGCTGTGCTGGGCAAGGACCAGCAGGGCAACGTCATTCGCAAATCCGGCGTTATGGCGATTGTGCTCGAGGGCGGGGAGGTCCGACCCGGAGATCCCATCCGGGTGGAACTACCGTCCGAACCGCATCGGCCGCTCGAAGTTGTGTGAATCCCAGAACATGGTGAAACAAAAGTGCGGTTGCCAAGTTGAACGAACTACACTACTTTGCATCAAGGTATTAATTCCAGAGAGGGAGGACTGCATGGCTTTTGTGTGCTTGCTGAACGTTCCTCCCGCGTCCCGCCCGAAATCCTAGGCTGGACCAGGCGGGGCTCCAAGGCCCGGCAAACCTTATCAAGATTCCCATATCCTTGACCATCGAGCGACGTCGAACGCGGTGAGCCGCCGTTCCTGCTGTCGCTCCTCGAAATTCCGGGAGAGGTGTGCGCCCCGAGCGTCACCTGTTCGTTGCTATGAACCAGCAGAAGAAGGGCGGGGATGCGACCCGCGACGTCCTGAGATTCACGTTCCGCCACTGGCGCGCGGAGCCGCGCTACGTGGCGTTGATCGTCGTGACCATGATGGTCTCGACCCTGGCCGACGTGTTCATGCCGGTCTTCGCCGGCCGGCTCGTCGATGCCATCGCCACAGGCGCTGACAACCGCGAAGCTGCCCTGCATGCAGCCCTCATGGCGTTCGCGTTCATGACCGGGCTCGGCCTGCTCATGATCGTCATGCGCCACCTTGCGTTCTACGGCATCGTGGAGCTGACCCTGCGCGTCATGGGCCGCGTGGCGCAGGATGCCTTCGCGCGCGTGCAGCGCTTCTCCACCGACTGGCACGCCAATTCCTTCGCCGGCTCCACCGTGCGCAAGATCACACGTGGGATGTGGGCGCTCGACCTGATGCATGACACGCTCCTGCTCGCATTGCTGCCTTCACTGACGGTGCTTGCCGGGTCGATGATCGTGCTCGGGCTGCGCTGGCCTGTCATGGGCGTCGTCATCGGCGCGAGCGCACTGATCTACATTGTCATGACAGCTCTGCTCTCGACCCGCTATGTCGCGCCGGCGGCGCGGCTTGCCAATGCATGGGACACGCGCGTCGGCGGCACATTGGCTGATGCCTTGAGCTGCAATCCTGTGGTCAAGGCCTTCGGTGCGGAGGCGCGCGAGGATGCCCGCCTCACCTGGGTGCTGAACAAGTGGCAGAAGCGCACGAGCCGCCTCTGGCAGCGTGGCACCAACAGCGGCACCGTGCAGTTCATCGCGCTGCTCGGCATCCGCGCGGCGATCATCGGCACGGCCATCTGGCTATGGTGGGACAACCGTGCGACGCCAGGCGATCTCGCCTATGTGCTCACGACCTATTTCGTGATCCACGGCTACCTGCGCGACATCGGCATGCACATCAACAACCTGCGCCGCTCAGTGAACGACATGGAGGAGCTCATCGAGATCCACCGGGAGCGCATAGGCGTGCCGGATCGTGCCGGCGCGAAGCCGATCCGCATCGACCGCGGAGAGGTCACATTTGATCAGGTTACCTTCCACTATGCCGGACATGACACGCCGCTCTATCAAGACCTGTCTCTGACCGTCCGCGCCGGCGAGCGCGTCGGCCTCGTGGGCCCCTCGGGCTCGGGCAAGACGACCCTCGTCAAGCTCATCCAGCGTCTCTACGATGTGACGGGTGGCGAGATCCGCATCGACGGCCAGAGCATCGCCGACACACAGCAGGCGTCCTTGCGCGCGCAGATCGCCATCGTGCAGCAGGAGCCAATCCTGTTCCACCGCACGTTGGCTGAGAACATTGCCTATGCCCGTCCCGGAGCCCGCATGGCGGAGATCGAGCGGGCGGCGCGGCTCGCCAATGCCCATGACTTCATCATGAGCCTGCCGAAGGGCTATTCCACGCTGGTGGGTGAGCGCGGGGTGAAGCTCTCGGGCGGCGAGCGCCAGCGCGTGGCCATCGCCCGTGCGTTCCTGGCCGATGCACCCATCCTGATCCTGGACGAGGCGACCTCCGCCCTCGACTCTGAATCGGAGGTGCTGATCCAGCAGGCCATGGAGCGGCTCATGGTGGGCCGCACCTCCATCGTGATCGCCCACCGCCTCTCGACGGTGCGGGCGCTTGACCGTATTCTCGTGTTCGACAGGGGTCGCATCGTGGAGGAGGGGGATCACCACAGCCTCTACCGCAAGGGCGGCCTCTATCGCCGCCTCTGCGACCACCAGGGCCTCGATTTCACCAGGGCTCACCAGCCCGATATGGCGGCCGAATAGGCCGGTCTGGACAACCAGTCTGCAGGCTCATAAGGAAACCGCATGTTTGAAGTCAAAGATATCCCTGTCTCCGACAACAAGCGGGACTTCTATGCCTCGCTTTCCCAGCAGCTCACCGGTCTCCTGGAGGGCGAGCGGGACATGATCGCCAACGCGGCCAACATGTCCGCGCTGATCTTTCAGTTCCTGCCCGATTTGAACTGGGCCGGGTTCTACTTCATGCGTAGAGGCGAGCTCGTGCTCGGCCCCTTCCAGGGCAAGACGGCCTGCGTGCGCATCGCGGTTGGGCGCGGGGTCTGCGGCACGGCCGTCGAGCGCCAGGAGTCAGTCGTGGTGCCGGATGTCCATGCCTTTCCCGGGCACATCGCCTGCGACAGCGCCTCCCGGTCGGAACTGGTCGTGCCGCTCATCAAGGATGGACGCGTTCTTGGCGTGCTCGATCTCGACAGTCCCAACCCGAACCGCTTCGATGATGAGGACCGCGAGGGCTGCGAGAGGCTCGTGCAGATCTTTCTCGCCTCCACTGAGATGACGCTCTAGCCTGCTCGCATGTCATCCGCCTATATCGACACCTATTACAGCCGGACCGTCGCAACGTCGGAGGTCTACCCTGCCGCGACCGGTCGGATCGAGGCGGATGTCTGCATTGTGGGCGGCGGGCTCGCGGGTCTGACCGCCGCGCTGAAGCTCGCCCGCAGCGGGCGCAGGGTTGTACTGCTCGAGGCGCAGCGCGTGGCATGGGGCGCCTCGGGGCGCAACGGCGGTTTCGTCTCGGCGGGCTATGCCACAGGGCTGTCGGCGATCGAGCGGCGGGTGGGAAAAGACCAGGCGAAAGAGCTCTTCCGCCTGTCGATGGAAGGCGTCGAGATCATCCGCCAGAATATCGACGAACTCGGCATCGAGGATGCAGTGCCCGTTTCCGGCATCGCAAAGGCGCTGCGTTACGACTCGCACGGCGCTCTGCAGGCGGGGTGCGAGAGCCAGCGGCGTGAGTTTGGACTGAACCTGCGCCACTTGGGCCGGGACGAGGTGAGAGGCCTCTTTGTTTCACCGAAGTACCACGAAGCAATCCTCGACGAGGGTGCGTTTCATTTCCATCCCCTGAACTACGGGCGCGCGCTTGCCCGCGAAGCAGCGCGCCTGGGCGCCTCGATCCACGAGAACTCACAGGTCATCTCCGCCGATCTGGAGGGTGCCGGGAAGATTGTTCGGACGAAGGATGCCGAGATCTCAGCCGGGCATGTGGTGTTCACGACCGGTGGCTATACGGGCGCCGTGCTCCCTGCCCTGAGCCGCGCCTTCCTGCCGATTGCCACATACGTCATGCTGACGGAGCATGCGCCTGAACGGGTGCGAAGCGCGATCCGTACACGCGCTGCGATCCTCGATGATCGCCGGGCCGGGGACTATTACCGCCTCGTCGATGACGCCAGCCGCATTCTCTGGGGCGGGCGCATCACCACGCGTACGACGAACCCGCGCGATATCGCAGCCCTGCTGCGGCGTGAAATGGTGACGACCTATCCGCAACTTGCCGCTCTCAAGGTCGAGATCGCCTGGTCGGGGCTCATGTCCTACGCCCGGCACCTGATGCCTCAGATTGGACAGCTCATGCCGGGTGTCTGGCATTGTACGGCCTTCGGCGGCCACGGCATGAACACCACCGCCAGCGGCGGCACGGTGATTGCGGAAGGCATAACCGGCGAGAGCGACCGCTATCGTCTCTTCGCGCCTTTCGGTCTTGCGTGGAATGGCGGCCCTCTGGGGCGTGCCGCGGCTCAACTCACGTATTGGGGCTATCAGGCCGCCGATGCAGCCAAGGAATTCCGCTCCCGCTGAAGCAGCGGGAGCCAAACCGCATCACATCTTAGCCGCGGAGGCGACGATCCAAAGGCAGCTGATGCTGAAGGCAAGGCCGATCAGGTTCATCAGATAGGCCAAAGTGTCATTGGCAGGGTGGCGTTTTCCCGGACGATCCATCGTGCTTTCCCAAGGGCGGAAAGATGTTTCAGTCGGGATTATGCCTAAGCTTGAGGCTTGTCCAGATGGTTAACAGAGAGTTTCTGTGCGTTTGGGCTCAGCCAATAGGCTGAGCCCTTGAACAATCTTGCAGACGTCTCGATACTTCGTATCGAAGTCTCGTCAGAGATAGAAGTCGCCTTTGGAGAGTGCCGAAAGTCCGGCGACGTCGATGCCGAAGTCGGCAATTTTGTCTCCATTGGTATCGCCCGCGGCCACACCGTCGGCAAAGCGCAGTTCTCCGGCTTGTCCGTGAAAGGCGTTCTTCCCGATGAAGGTGAACGCCTGGTTGCCTGCGATCTTCGTGTTGGCGTCGATGCCCCGCAGATCGATATGGTCGGAGCCGCGACGGAAGTCCTTGATGGTATCGGCCGAGGACATCCGCGAGTGAGATGACGAGGAGAAGACGAACACATCCGCTCCGCTCCCGCCGATCAGCAGGTCCTTTCCGCTCTCTCCATAAAGCTTGTCGCTGCCTGTGCCGCCATCCAGCATGTTATTGCCGCTTCGTCCGGAGAGCGTGTCGTTCCCCGCGCCGCCCTTGATCTGGTTGGCCGATCCGCTGCCGCGGAGAGTGTCGCTGTTGGAACTGCCCGTAAGCCACTCGATGCCGGAATAAGAGTCGCTGGCCGCATCGCCACGGTTGTTGGCCCGTGTCACGAGATCGGCCACCACGCCGGCTTTCGCCGTGCTGTAGCTGGCAGTATCCGTGCCGGTTCCCCCGCTCAGCACGTCACTCCCGCTGCCGCCGATCAGCACGTCATTGCCGTTCAGGCCATAAAGCTTGTCGTTCCCGCCATTACCGCGCAAGCTGTTGTTGATGACATTGCCCTTGATGCTGTCGTTGGCTGAGCCGCCAAAGGCATTCTCGTTGAGGGCGCGCGTATCGCCCTGATGCAGGAGCGCATTGGCGATGTTGCCGGCAGCGAGCTTGGATCCATCCCAGTGGAGCTTGGCGCGCTGCTCCTGCGAGGTGATGCTCCACGCGCCAGGCTGCAGATCAATTGTCAAAGCCGTCGTGTAGTCGGCGAAGTCGTACGTGTCCGTGCCGCCGCCATCCCAAACGGTGAGAAGGATCTGGTTGCCGCCGGGTGCACCCTGGCCGACGCCGTTGACGAACATCTCGCCCGTGGTCGAACTCCAAGAATACGTCGTGCTGCCGCTGTTCGTCTGATAATTCGCGCCGTAGATATGCTGAAGCGCGGCGATGTCATACATCATCAGCGACTGCGCATAGCCCCAGGTCTCGTTGATGTAGCCGGTGGTGGTCGACGCGCCGGAATACGAGCGGTAGCTCATGACCGTGTATTCCATGCTGTCACGATCAACCGGCATGTTGCCTTCGTGGGAATGCTCAAGCCCGAGAGCGTGGCCGATCTCATGCACGATGGTGAGATAGGCGTAGTTGCCTTTGGCGGGGCTTGCGTAGTTCCGGCTGGAGTTGTTGACCCAGACATCACCGCCGGTTGCATCCGTCGCGGGGAAATATGCCCATGCGGTTCCAGGCACGTCCGATTGGGCAAAGCGCAGATCGGCTGACGATGCGCTCGTTCCTGCCACTTCCTGGAATGTCAGGTTGCTGACGGATGAGAACAGCTTCAAAGCCGACCGCGTGATCGCCTGCTGGGTATCGTTGAAGGAGCCGAAGCCCTTCGCCGTCTCACCGTCTCCATAGATCGCGCCATAGGCACCGGCAGTGGAGGGGAAGCTGTATGTCAGGTCGCTCGGCACCCACTTGCTGTTGCCAAGAAGAGCGTCAATGTAAGAATTTCCATTAGAATTGTAGGTCTCGACAGCAGGCATTTTCAACAGGCTCTAAGAATAGATTGTGAGATGCGATGTCTCGCGCGTGAACTGGCGCAGGATGCAAGCCGAGTTGCTCTGGGAAGAATGATTTAAACTTCTCAGAGAGCGCGCGATTGCTGCGCCACGATGTGTACTACGAAGCGCTACAGTAAATTCACGTATGCCATTGAATTTTACCCCATGACGAGACTGTTATGTTTGTTTGTCTCGCCTAAATTAATAACGTTGGGGAAGTTATTAAAAGATTAGTGGCAGGACTAAAAGCAGATTGGTTGCAATTTTGCCCTTCCAGACAATGTGCAGCACGACTGACCTTTGCAGCCGGACAGGCGCTACAATGAAGGCTACCTAAAAGCAGAGCTTCAAAGGAATGGGGCTTGCTGATGAGGTGGTGCCCTGGATGGCCATCTCTCTTCATCGGCTTGACCCACCAATCCTTTCAGGTCGGGAGGCCCTCGTTGCGCGGCGCGGAAACCGGCGCCTCTGAATTTGTTCTCATGCGAAGCCGAGCTTGGATGATCGCCTTGGCGCGCTCTGCGTCATCTAAGCTGCCTCGTTTCGCAAGCGTCTCCTGAGCGAGCAGGCGAATGTCTTCAAGCCGCCACTCTTCGCTCAGCCAAGACCTGCCGATGACTTTGAGGATTTTCTCGAGAGTCGCATATGGATCGGCGACCTCAGGCGCTATGGCCGAGTCCTTCATGGTCCTCATCCCCCTTGTCCAAGCCGGAGGTTCTCCTCCGGTCATGTTCTTCAGGAGGGCTTCGTCTCAATGGCGAAAGCCTCTCCTAATGTAGGATTATTGCAAGGCTTTAAGGAAAAAGACAACTGCGCCTTTGGTCAGGACCCGCAGGTATACCGTGAACAGGAAGGGCGTTCAGCTGTGAGAAAAGCGAGAAGCCCAAGGTCACAGTTTCGAAATCTTGAGCCATGTGGCGGCGGCTGGTGCTGCCGGAGGGGATCGAACTCGCTGACAGATTACGGACGCTGAAGAAAATCAAGTCTTTCCAGTCACTTAATCTAAGGTTCCGTGCGCCACTCGTCTGGGCCAACTTGTTAACCAGCACGACAGATGGACGACACCAGCAAGCAGCAGGCGAAATCTGCTGCTCGGACGAATTCTTCGGTCTTGCGGCCTAAGTGGGCCATTCCGATGGGATTGCTGTGATCCTCTCAAGTGACTGCAACGAAGCCTTCAAATTAGAAGTCGCGTTGAATGCGCAGTCGGCCTTCCCAGGCATCCTCCGAACCGGTTGATCGGAAGGTGCCGGTCGGCGCGCCGGTCGCATCCGTAACGGGGACGGCAACACGACCGCGTGGATCGACCCTGATGTAGAGCGCTTCGACGCCGATGAGAAAGCCTTCCACCGGTGTCCATATTGCGTTGACGCCGACCCGGTACTCGTTGAAGTCAACGAGCCCTGTCGTCGCTCCCGATATGCCAGCCGCTGTTGTCGCAGCGGTCGTTGGTATCTCATATTGAGCAGTCCCTGGCGCGTCGAAACGCATCCAGGATCCGAAGACGTTGGTCTGGATCGTCGGCGTCCAGTTGTGATTGATGCCGCCAGCTATGCCGTAAGCCTTGTTGTTCTCGAACTCGCCCGTTATGGGATCGACGAAAGCGTCCGCGAAGGGAAGCTGGAGTGGGCCAGCGCCGATGAATGCACTGCCGATTGAGCCGGCCTGACCGGCATTGATGTAACCGACGGCACCATCCGTATAGGTCGCCGAGATCCAGCCCGTATCCCCTGTTCCGAGAAATGGCAGGTTGGCATAAGCATGGGCACCAATCGCGAAGCCATACTCCGTGTCGGCATACGCCGGATACGGCAAGCCGGTAACCGGGTTGATGACAGGAACTGTCACACCGTCGACACTGGTGAGGCCAAAAGCCACGTCACGGATCTGATGCAACGCACCGGAGATCTGTGCACCACCCCAGGTACCAGTGTAGCGGAGATTGGCGACCACATCCGGAATGCGCTCGCCGCCATATGTGAAGGCAATCGGAGCGAGGACTGGCGGCGGAGTGCCCACCCCGAAGAGGGGAAAGTCAAGATCGTTATTAACCCGCTGCCCTTCCTCCAGCGACAGGGTGGCTGAGAAGCCGTTGCCGAAGGAGAAGGTATAAGCCAGCAGGTTCACTTCAGCGTTCGAAGGATCGTCGAAGCGCAGATCGCCGAAGTTCGGAGCCGGCAGGTCCGGATTTGTGAAAAAGGAAACCGCGCGACCGGCCGTCAGTCCCCCGAACTGGATGAAGGCCTGCGCAATGTTAGGGCTGGTAGAGCTGTCGCCATACGCACCGGTGTTGCGGGTCATTTCCATGCGAAGATAGGTGCGCAGGAGGCCATAGGCGGTAGCGGTACGCGTATCGAGGTTCAAACGACCACGGGCGCGGAACCCGATCATATCATCAGCCCGGTCATCAGGCTCGAGGTAGAGGTACTCGGCGCGAACACGCCCACTGACCCGAAGGCAGGTTTCCGTGCCGGGGATGTAGAAAAAGCCTGTTCCGTACGTGGAGCAGATACGGACATACTCCACAGGAGCGGCTGGCTTGGCCGGCAAATCGGCGCCCTGTGCTCCGCTGGCGATGATCGCGACGCTCCCAAGCAACGCAGCACGAACCGGCATCATCGCACCGACTCCGGAAAGCTATTGCTCGTAAGAGCTTGAACTTGAACCAATTGGTGATGAGCCGTCAAGCGCAGGTCGTGAATGTACATCGCAACCCGTACGGAAGACTGCACCATTTTGACAGATCGCATCATAACTTTGACCGCTTCGGCGAACATCAGCTCAAGAGCACCTGGACGGCAATGATCTTGACGATGGTCATGCTGGGAAAACAGATCGCATAGCCAATGTCCGTCCTCTCGGTGGGCGCCAGACGTCCGGCCGTAACGACGATAGCGGGATTGCCGGTCGAGCCCGCGCAGACGCCGAGCAGGTCGTCGAAGGGGATGCGCAACAGATATCCGACCACGAGCACGATCAGGACCAGCGTGAGCAGCACGGCGGCACCGCCGAGGAGGATCTGGATGCCGTTCGTGGCGACGGTCTGCACGAAGGGGCTGCCCGCGCCGATGGCGACCGAGCCGATGAACACCGACAGGCCGAGATTGCGCAGGACCAGGTTGGCGACCACGGGGATCTTCCAGCCCAGCGATCCTGTGCGGCCGAGCCAGCCCAGGATGAGCGCCATGACAAGCGGCCCGCCAGCCACGCCAAGACTGAAGGTGCCGCCGCCCGGCAGGGGAACCGGGACCATGCCGAGCAGGAGGCCCAGCGCAATCCCGACGCCGATCGAGACGAACGACAGTTCGGCATTGCCCTTGATGCTGTCGCCGAAGTGACGCTGGGCGTCGGCCTTCCGGTCGCTGGGAACGGCCGCCACGATCAGATCGCCGAACTCGAGCGTCAGGTCGGATGACGCCACGATGTCGCTGTCGCCCCGGCGGATGTGCGAGATCACGACAGGAAAATCGGGGAGCGGGATCTCGCGCACATTCTTGCCGATGAAGGCTGTCTTCGAAACGTAGGCGCGCACGACATCATAATTGGCACGGTCACGGCTGATGCGCCCGGGATCCTCGTGCCCCATGGCTGCCTTCGCCCGCTCGATGCTCACTGGACTGCCGACCAGAAGCAATCCATCGCCCTCATGCAGGACGGTTCCGGGACTGGGCGGCGCGTTCACATGCTGCTGGCGCAGCGCGACGATCCTGACGTCAGATGGGAGGACGGAGGATATTTCCTCAACCGTGTGGTCCTCGCCAGACGCCTCAAGGGTGAGCTCGGCGATCCGGACGTTCTGCGTCGGAGCCTTGAATGTGGGTTTGAGCCAGGCTGCCATGATCGTCATCAGGACGATCGGTCCGATGACGCCGAAGGGATAGGAAACCGAGTAGCCGATCGCCGGATCCTGGTTGCCCGCCGCAGCCAGCGCCGCCTGAAGGGTCGGCGTGCTCGTGCCGGATCCGGCAAACAAGCCGGCCGCCGTCGCCATCGAGATGTTGAGGGGGCCTGCAAGGGCCATCGCCACGAGGAGCGAGGCGATCACGCCAAGCGCGGAGAGGGCAATGTACTTGAGACCGGGGCCCTTAAGGCTCGCGAAGAATTGCGGCCCGTATTGGATGCCGACACCGTACACGAACATGACAAGGCCGAGCGTGCCCACCGGCCCGGGGGGCGCTGCCTTCGGTGCGATAGCGCCAATGATCAACCCGGTGAAGAGAACGGCGCCCGCACCGAACGAGACTCCGGCAATCGAGATCTGCCCTATCGCATAGCCGGTGGCGATGGCGAGAAATAGCGCCAGCAGGGGAGAGGCTTCAAGCAGCGTACGAATGATATCGAGCATCGGTCCCCTCTCATCTTGTGCGGCAGCCGGCCTCACGGAACTGTCCGATCACCCGCGCCACCAGATCAGGTGAGGGGGACAGGGTGTCGGACAGTTCGTAATTCAGGCCCATGGCCTTCCACTTGAAGGCGCCCATCTGATGGAACGGGAGGACCTCGACCCACTCCACGTTCTTCATCGGCGCGACGAACCGGGCGATGCCCTCCACATTAGCAGGATCGTCGGTCAGGCCTGGAACCAGCACGAACCGCACCCAGACCGGCTTGCCGAGAGCCTCCAGTCGCTCGGCGAACTGAATGGTCGGACGGATGTCCTGCCCCACCGCCCGGCGGTAAGTCTCCGGATCCCAGGACTTGATGTCGAGCAGCACGAGATCAACCTGACGCATGTACTCGTCGTCGGCGCGCGCGCCGAGGAATCCCGAAGTGTCCAAAGCCGTGTGGAGGCCCATTCCCTTGGCGGCGGTGAAGAGACGTTTGGTGAAGTGCATCTGGACGAGCGGTTCGCCGCCCGAGATCGTCAGCCCTCCGTCCATGGCCCGCAGCGGCGCCGCATAGGCCTCCAGCGCGGTTCTGGCGCGTTCGAACGGGATCCGGGTACCGTCCTTGAGATGCCACGTGTCCGGGTTGTGGCAGTACAGGCATCGCAGCAGGCATCCGCTCATGAACACCACGACCCGGATTCCGGGGCCGTCGAGAGTGGATCCGGTCTCGTACGAGTGGATCCACCCGAATTCACCCCGGGGATCATTGAACGTGGCCGTCTCCGGAGCGTCCGGAGAGCGCGCTTGCTGCAGGTCGTACCTGCTGTGGGCCCAGGGCTCGTCGGCCATGATCTCACCCGTCTCCATGGAATGTGCGGCTAATCACGTCCATCTGCTGCTCCCGCGTGAGCCGGACGAAATTGACTGCGTAACCCGAGACCCGGATGGTCAGTTGCGGGTACTTGTCCGGATGCTCCATCGCGTCGAGCAGGGTGTCGCGGTTGAAGACGTTGAGGTTCATGTGGAACCCGCCCTGGCCGCAATAGGTATCGAGCACCTTCACCGCCTGCTTGATCTTCTCGCCCTGATCGAGACGATTGAGGCTCGGTGAGACCGACACGGTGTAGCTGATGCCGTCCTGTGCATCGGCATAGGGCAGCTTGGCGACCGATAGGCACGAAGCGAGCCATCCATGGCTGTCGCGGCCGTGCATCGGGTTGGCGCCGGGAGCGAACGGCTCGCCTGCCTTGCGGCCGTCCGGCGTATTGCCTGTATGCTTGCCGTAGACGACATTGCTCGTGATGGTCAGCACCGACTGCGTGTGAACGGCATTACGGTAGGTCTGATGCTTCCTGATCTTCTTCATGAACGAGGAGACGAGATCGGCCGCAATCGTATCGACACGATCATCGTTGTTGCCGTATTGCGGGTAGCCACCCTCGATTTCGTAGTCAACGATCAACCCGTCATCGCGGCGGATCGGCTTGACCTTCGTGTGCTTGATCGCTGACAGGCTGTCGGCGACCACCGACAGGCCGGCAATGCCGAAGGCCATCGTGCGCAGGATCTGTTGGTCGTGCAGCGCCATCTCCAGACGCTCGTAGTAATACTTATCGTGCATGTAGTGGATGCAGTTCATGGCGTGGACGTAAGTTCGCGCCAGCCACTCCATCATGGTGTCGAACTTCGCCATGACGTCATCGTAGTCGAGGACATCGCCGGATACGGGAGAGACCGCCGGGCCGATCTGCTCGCCGCTGACCTCGTCTCGCCCGCCGTTGATTGCGTACAGGAGACACTTGGCGAGGTTCACCCGCGCCCCGAAGAACTGCATCTGGTTGCCGATCCGCATGGCCGAGACGCAGCAGGCGATGCCGTAATCGTCGCCCCAATAGGGGCGCATCAGATCGTCGTTCTCATACTGGATGGACGAGGTCTCGGCCGAGACCTTGATGCAGTAGCGCTTGAAGCCATCAGGCAATTGCCTCGACCAGAGCACCGTTATGTTGGGCTCTGGCGCCGGACCCAGGTTCGTGAGCGTGTGCAGCGTCCTGAAGCTCGTCCGCGTGACCAGGGAACGGCCGTTCAGATCCATGCCGCCGACGCACTCGGTGGCCCAGTAGGGATCGCCCGAGAACAAGGCATCGTAGTCGGGCGTGCGCAGGAAGCGAACGATGCGCAGCTTCTGGACGAGCTGGTCGATGAGTTCCTGGGCGCCCGCTTCATCCAGAGCGCCGCTCCTCAGGTCCCGTTCGATGTAGATGTCGAGGAAGGACGAGATGCGGCCGATGGACATGGCCGCCCCATTGGCCTCCTTGATGGCTCCGAGATAGCCGAAATAGGTCCACTGCACGGCTTCGCGGGCGTCAGCCGCCGGCCGCGTGATGTCGGATCCATAGTTCTTGGCCATCTCCGCGAGGTCGGCCAGTGCCCGCATCTGCTCGGCCAGTTCCTCCCGCTCACGGATGACATCGTCCGTCGGCCACTTGGCATCGAGCAGTGCCCGCTCGGCGCGTTTGGCCGCCAGCAACTTGTCCGTGCCGTACAAGGCCACCCGGCGATAGTCGCCGATGATCCGGCCGCGGCCATAGGAGTCGGGCAGGCCGGTGACGATATGGCTCCGCCGGCACGCCATGATCTCCGGCGTATAGGCGTCGAATACGCCGTCGTTGTGGGTCTTGCGGTACTTGGTGAAGGCCTCGTGCACGATGGGATCAGGCTCGAAGCCTGCCGCCTTCAGTCCGGCTTCGACCATGCGCAGCCCGCCATACGGCATGATGGCGCGGCGGAACGGCGCATCGGTCTGCAACCCGACGATCACCTCGTTGTCCCGGTCGATGTAGCCGGGCTTGTGGGCTGTCATCGAGGAAGGCGTTTTGGCATCGACGTCCAGGACGCCCTTGCGGATTTCCTCCTTGAAGTAGGGTTGTAGCTTCGCCCAGACTGCCTGCGTACGCTCACTCGGTTCAACCAGGAAGGCTTCGTCCCCGTCGTAGGGTGCGACGTTGCGCTGGATGAAGTCACGGACGTCGACGGAGCTCTGCCAGCGCCCCGGTGCGAAGCCTGCCCATTCGTTCACCGAAGCCGTGGCTTCAGGTGTGGGGGCTGCTTCAGCCCAGTGATCTTTTGTCGCCAGCTTTCCAGGCTGTTGACTGGGCTTGTCCGCAGACCTCTGAGCAGCAATGGCTTCATCTGGCATGACAACCTCCTCCCACGATGCTCATGGGATCTTCGTTCGATGTATCCCCGGCCGCTCACGCGCGGCCACAGAGGAGCTCAGCAGAGGGTCAGGTTCTGGGCGAGGCCCGCCTCGCTCGTCTCCTTGTACTTCGGGTTCATGTCCCGCGCGGTGTCGGCAAGCGTCTTGATCGTGGTGTCGAGGTCCACCCGGTGCCGGCTCGCAATCTCGTTGGTGGCGATCATGGCGGCCGCCCAGGCCTTCACTGCCCCGAAGGCGCAGCGCTCGATGCACGGAACCTGCACATAGCCTGCGACAGGGTCGCAGGTCATGCCGAGGTGATGCTCAAGAGCCGACTCGGCCGCGTTCTCGATCACGCGCGGCGGTTGGTTCAGCACCTGAGTGATCAGGGCTGCCGCCATTGCGGCGGCGACACCGATCTCGGCTTGGCATCCGCCTTCCGCAGCGGCCAGAGTGGCGTTGTGCTTGCACAGGTAGCCGACTGCCAGGCCGGCCAGCAAGCCTTCCCGAATCTTGTCCATCGGCACCGCGCGGCCGCTTTGGGTCAGGGCGTAGACGACGGCCGGCATCACCCCCGCCGAGCCGCCGGTCGGTGCGGTGATCACCAGGTGGCCGCGGGCATTCTCCTCGGAGGCGGCCAGGGCAAAGGCGGACACAAGTCCGATTGCGCGGTCGCTCATGTAGGTGTCATCCATCGCCCGCTCAAAGACCGTCGCTGCCTTGGAGTGGAGCTTGATCGGCCCAGGCAAGACGTCGTCCTTGTAGGACAGCCCGGTCTTCACCGTGGCGATCATCGCGTTCGCGATCTTGTCCAGGAAGGCGTTGATCTGCTCCTCGTTCTTGCCGGACACCGACAACTCGTTCGCCATGACCACATCGGCGACCGAGAGATTGTTGGACTCCGCGTGCTGACGCAGTTCCTTCATCGTCGCGTAGGGATATTTCGGTGCTCCCTTCTTGGGCGGCTCGTAGCCCTTCCACTCGATAAATCCGCCGCCGACAGAGTAATATTCCTGCTCATAAAGAACCTTGTCGCCGGCCATGAGGCGCGCCGTCATGGTGTTCGGATGCGGGAAATCGCCCTTCGGCGCGTCGTACACGATGTCGGCCAGGGACAGATTGAACGACTTGCTTCCCAGCCTCACCGGATAGGTTTGATCAGGCTTGGCGATCATTTCGTCGAGGAACCGCGGATCTACGGTCGCTGGTTCCTTGCCGACCAAGCCGGCGAGAGCGGCGCGTTCTGTGCCATGGCCCTTGCCGGTCGCGCTCAAGCTGCCGAACAGATGCACCTTGAGGCCGGTGGCCTGCGCCAGTTGATCGGCCGGCAGCTTCTCACAGCGCTGGTAGAAGTCGTACGTGATGCGCATGGGCCCGATGGTGTGCGAGCTTGAGGGGCCTGGACCGACCTTGTAGAACTCGTCCGCAACCGTCATGACCGGGCCCTTCGAGGTCTTGACGACGTCGAGGTCGGGGGAAAGGGCCGAACTCATCTTGAGGCCGGCATCGCCGCCCGCGGCTTCCCTCTTGGCCTGCTGCGCGGCAGCCTCCGTTGCGGCCTGCTGCGCCCGGGTTTCCGGAGCCCATGTCGTCCCGGTCATCACGGCCGCCGCGCCGATGGCGGCGTTGCGCATGAGGAACGCCCGGCGATTCACCCCCGGGGGAGGGCCCATTGGTTCGGACAATGCGGGAAACAGCTCGTCGTCCTTGGTGGAGCGAGTCATGAGCGCGTTCTCCTGCTCAAGTAACGGAGGCGCGTAAACCTGAGGCACCTCCGCCCCAGCGTGATGTGAGGCAGAATGAATCTTACATCTGGCATCATCCTAGGTGTGTTCGGGAAACGTGCTTGACTGAAGAGGACAAGCCTTTGACCGTTTAGGACAGTGCGTTTTTACACAGGGAGAATTCCTTCCATGAACAAGTCTGCTGCCGGCTCAAGCTCATCTCCGAGAAAACGGATCAGTACCTTGCCGGCACGATGTTCCTCGAAGGCAGCCCAGTCTCGGCGCCCTTCGGTCGCGGCTCCGCTTTCGGCACATTCGGCAGTTCGACTTTCACCTTCTTGTACGGAACTTGGCTGAGCATATGCGCGATCAGGTTGAGGCGCGCCCGGCGCTTGTCATCGGACGGAACGATGAACCACGGGCTGGTTGAGGTGTCGGTGACGCGCAGCATGTCCTGGTAAGCTCGCGTATAATCCCACCATCGCCGCACCGACTCGGTGTCCATCGGGCTGAGCTTCCAATGCTTGATGGGATCGTCGATCCGATCGGCGAAGCGATGGCGCTGCTCGTCTTGGCTGACATCGATGAAGTACTTGAGCAGGATGATGCCGTTGTCGACGATCTCCTGCTCGAGTGACGGCACCAGGCGCATGAACCGTTCGTACTCGTCACCCGTGCAGAAGCCCATCACCCTCTCGACGCCGGCCCGGTTGTACCAGGAGCGGTCGAACAGCACGATCTCCCCGGCAGCCGGAAAGTGGGCGATGTAGCGCTGGATGTACAACTGGCTCTTCTCGCGCTCGGTGGGTGCCGGCAGCGCGACGTGCCGGAACACCCGCGGGCTCACCCGTTGCGTGATCCGGCTGATCACGCCGCCCTTGCCGGCGGTATCACGCCCCTCGAAGATCACGATGATCCTGGCGCCTGTCGCCTTGGCCCAGGTTTGCAGGCGCACGAGCTCGACCTGGAGCTTTCTCAGCTCACTCTCGAACTCCTTCCGCTTCATAGGTGAAACAGCGGCATCCGAATGATCGTCTGCTGCCTTGCTTGTCTTCATGACATCTTGCCGGCTCATGGTCGTGCTCCTCTCCGATTGGCATCTATGACTGTGTGGAGGCCCATCATCGCGCCCTCTCCTGATGGTCCGACTGCACCTCGGCCGCTTGGTGCCGCCACCACAAGGCGAGCAGGAACGCTGCGAGCAGCTGCAGGAGGCCATAGACTACGACCGTTGTGACCGCCGGCGTTCCGGCGAAGGTGCTGGACGCGATGACCAGGCCAAGGCCGACGTTGCGGATCGAAGTCGTGAGCGCCATCGCTTTACGGTTCCCGCTCAACCGGCCCCCGACGCTCCAACCGGCCGCGAGACTGAAGCTCAGAAGCCCCAGCATGCCCACGATTTCACCGGGTCGAACATCCAGCAGCTTCGGGAATTGGGATGTGAGGATGAGAGCCAGGGTTACCGCGTTGAGGATCTTGCCGGCTGCGGTTGCAGGACCGAGCCACCTCCTGGCCAGATCCGGCCGTCGGTGGCTGATGGCGAGCCCGCAACACAGCGGGAGAAGTTGCGTCACCACGATGGCTTTGAACATCCCAAAAGCGTGGACCTGCGGGCCTGCCGATCCCGTCGTGAGCAGCAGAAGAAAGGACAGAAGCAGCGGCGCCATGACCACTGACGAGCCTGCAAGGATCACCATCAGCCCAACCGCGGTTGCGGTGGTGCCGCCAGCGAAGGAGGTGAGGGGAGGGCCATAGGGGGGCCCTGGGCATACGGCGAGGAGGAGAATTCCGATGGCGGATGGCGGGTCGGCACCCACGAGAAGGATCATGGCAACGGCAGCTGCCGGGACAGCCACGTAATTGGTCAGGCCAGCAGCGAGGAGTTGAGGCCTGTTTCTGGCAACACGGGTGACGTCCGCAAGCCGGACGCCGAGACCGGTGGCGATCATCATCTCGATCAGGGTGACGGCGACGAGAACACTGATCAGCCAATCCAGGCCCATCCACTCCCTCCGTAGCCCGCCGCTTCGGTGCCCGCGGCACTCACCATCATTGCGCGGAGTGCCCCGGCGGGCTTGACGGTTTGAGACAGACCCTTGACCAGATAGGACATTGGGGAGGCAAGCTCCGTGAATTAGCCGTAATCTGTGGTTAAGCTGCACAGCGCCCGATGAAGTCTTGATTCACGGCGATGCGTTCGATTGCTGCGGCCGTGCGATTTCGCACCGTGCAGTCGTGCGATAGCCTTTAGCTTTCGAATGCCTCTTTAAAGTTTGGCGAGGGGGCCGTGACGATGGTCAAAAGCATTGTGCCTCCGTCCACGAGTATCGGTCGAGAGATCTCCGTAATAAGCCCGCCAACCGTCCTGGCGGGCTCCGGGCGGACGCTGCCGCCCGGCTACATTCACCTGGGGGTTGCCAAGGAGATCGCCCCGACCCTGCGCGCGTTCGGCCTTGATCCCGATCCAATCATCCGTATGGCCGGACTCGACCCGCGCTTGCTCGACGACGGCGCGAACGTCATTCCGCACGCGGCCCTGGGCCGGCTTCTCACCCTGAGCGTGGCCCACACCCGCTGCCCGCATTTCGGGCTGCTGGTCGGCCAGCGAGGCACAATCCTGTCGCTGGGCTTGGTCGGTCGCCTGATGCAGCACTCGGAGACCGTGGGCGATGCCATGCGGGCGCTTGTCTGCAACCTGAGCATCCAGAACCGGGGGTCGGTGCCGTCGCTGACGATCATCGGCGACACGGCCCTGTTCACCTTCTCAATCTATCAGCCGAAGGCCGAGAGCGCGGATCAGATCTCGGACGGATCCCTCGCCGTGGCGGTCAACGCCTTGCGCGCCCTGTGTGGTCCCGATTGGGCCCCGACCGAGGTGCTCCTGCCCCGGATCGCACCGGCCGATCATGATCCCTACCGGCGCCACTTTCGGGCTCCCGTTCGATTCAATCAGGAGACGGCCGTCATCGTCTTTCCGAGCAATGATCTGAACTGCCGGATCGTCGGCGCCGATCCCGTTGTGCGGGCCCTGCTGGAGGAACGGATCAAGCAGATGAAGGGCGCTCAGAGTTCCGTCCTTTCAGACGACATCCGGCGGCTGCTGCGCACGCGGCTGACGAGCAAGCATTGCTCAGCGGACGACATTGCCGACGTGCTGGCGATGCACCGGCGTACCCTGAGCCGCCGCCTCAAAGGCAGCGGGATGGGCTACAGGGCGATCACGAACGAAATCCGCTTCGAGATCGCTCGCCAACTGCTGCAGGATACCGAGGTGCCTCTGGGGCAGATCGCGGCGGCGCTTGGCTATTCCGAGGCGAGCGCCTTCACCCGCGCCTTCCGACGCTGGTCGGGCCGGACTCCCACCGCCTGGCGCGGAGAAGGTCATCCGGGCTGACGCGCCAACGGCCAAAACTGTCAAGAGATTGTCCCCGCCGGTCAAGCATTGAGATACGGCGGACCTAGAGTGATCCTACCGGCTGCTGCTCTCTCAAACCGCAGCGCGGATGTTCCCGCGGTTGTGCCCCCGTGGGTTTGTCAGGGAGGATCGCACAATGAACCAAAGGATCTGTTTGCGCCCTGGTTGGGCACTCACGAAATCCGCCTTGGGTCTTCTCGCAGGTGTTGCGATCACGGTCGCACCTGCGCCTGCCGCATTGGCGGAGGACGGTGCTGCTCAGAGCATTCTGAAAGCTATGTCCGACTACGTCGGCCGCCAGGAGAACCTGTCCCTGAAGTATGATGCCGATGTCGAGGTGGTGACCCCGGCTGTCGAGAAGATCCAGTTCAGCGCTTCGGGCGAGGTCACCATGGGCCGCCCGAACAAGTTCCGTGTCAGCCGGACGGGCGGCTACGCCGAGGTCGAACTGGTCTCGGACGGTTCCACCGTGACGATCCATGATCGGGGCGGCAACCGGTTCGCCCAGGTGCCCGCTGCCGGCACTTTCGACGAGGTCGTCGACCGCCTCCGGACCGAGGCGCCGCTCGAAATCCCAGGCGCCGATCTCCTGCTGTCGAAGCCCTACGAGGAACTGATGGCCGGGGTGCTGGAGGCGAAGCACATTGGCCGCGGCGTCGTGGAGGGCGTCGAATGCGAGCACCTCGCCTTCCGCAACCTCGACACCGACTGGCAGATCTGGGTCGAGGTCGGCGAGCGACCGGTGCCGCGCAAATACGTCATCACCAGCAAGGCAGTGGGCGCCGCACCCCAGTACACGCTGCGGCTCAGGGAGTGGAAGACCGGCGTAAGCCCGACGGCGGATGCCTTCGCGTTCAAGCCGCCGGAAGGTTCCAGCGGTGTTGCGATCACCATGCTCAACGACATCGATGACATTCCGGCCGGTGTCGTTCCTGGAGGTGCCAAATGAACACTCTCACATACAAGCGTCGCGCTGCGCTCGCGCTTGTGGCCGGCGGTGCGGCCATGCTCTGGAGCGGTGACGGGCCCCTTCCGTCCGGCTCGTTCGTCAGCCAAGCGGAGGCGAGGGTGGGCCGCCCCGCTACGCCCATGAGCTATGCCGGCGTGGCGCGGCGGACCACCCGCCGGGCCGTGGCGTATGGAACGGCGGCAGGAGCCGCCGCAGCAGCCGGGACATACTACTACGCCAATCCGGGATGCCAGCAGGTCGTGAACTCCTACGGCCAGATCGTCTACCGCTGTCCGTAGGCAGATTGACTGGAGCGGTGCGTGGGAAGATCTGACGGCAAGGCGATTCCTGGTCTCGCCAGCACCCTATTCGGGCTGCTGTGCCTGGCCCTTGTCGGCATCGGTCCTGCCTGCGCCCAGACCGCCTCGCCTCCGGCCGCTCCTCCACCCCAGGTCCAGGAGCTTTTGCGGCTCCTGGATGACCCTGCCACGCGGACATGGATCGACCAGCAGAAACCGCCAGCGGCGTCCCCGGGCGACGACACGCCACAACAGCCACCGGCCATGAATTCCGAGATGCTCGCCGTGCGCGTCGAGGCGTTGCGGGCGCATCTTGGCTCGCTGGCGGCGGCGCTGCCCCGTCTGCCGCAGGAGTTTCGGCGGGCTTCTGGCCTGTTGTCGCAGGAGCTTCAGAGCCGATCCCTCCTCGATGTCATTGCCCTCGTGCTTGGCTTTCTCGGCCTCGGCGCCGGAGCCGAGTGGATCTTCCGCAGGACCACGGCATCCACACGCGGCCGGATCATCTCCCGACCGGTGGTGGCAGCGCATGAGCGTGTCCGGATGATCGGCATGCGTCTGGCGTTCGGCTTGGCGCATGTGGCGATCTTCGCCTTGGGCAGCATTGGCGCGTTCCTCGTCTTCGATTGGCCGCCCCGGCTCAGGCAAATCGTGCTCGCCTACCTGTTCGCGGCGCTCCTGCTGCGCCTTGCTGTTCTGGGTGAGCGGATCCTGCTCTCTCCCCGGCCAGTGGAAGGCCTTGATCCTGAAGCCATTCGTGTCATCCCCATGAGCAATGAGGCGGCGCGGTTCTGGTACCGCCGCATGGTGCTTTTCATCGGCTGGTTTGTGTTTGGCTGGGCGACCGTCGAACTCGTGCGCATCCTCGGGTTCTCGGCGGAGGGACGCAGGCTGGTCGCCTACGTCCTGGGGATCGGCCTGTTGGCCATTGCGGTCGAGGCCGTCTGGAGATGGCCGGCCCATCCCGCGGTTGTGTCGGTGGCGCCGGAACGGCGGCATCGGCACTATGCCCTAGGGCCGTGGCCGCTTTCGCTTTACCTCGTCCTGCTCTGGAGCTTGTGGATTGCGGGCCTGATGGGCCTGTTCTGGCTGCTGGTCGTGGCGGTCGTGCTGCCCCAGGCCGTGAAGCTCACCAAAGAGTCCGCCCGTCACCTGCTGCGGCCTCCCGAGGGCGCAGAGGCCACGCAGGGGCATGAACTCTGGGCTGTTTTCGTAGACCGGGGTGTGCGGGTTCTTCTGATGGTCGCCGCCGCCGCGTTTCTCGCCTGGGTGTGGGGGATCGATCCGGGCGCGATGACGAGCCGCGACACGGTCGTGACTCGGCTGGTGAGGGGCGCGCTCAGCAGCATCGTCATCCTGCTGGTGGCCGATCTCCTCTGGCAGGTGGTGAAGACGCAGATCGACCGGCGTCTCACCAACCTCCAGGCCGCTGCCCCTCCCGGCAGCGAGGAGGCCCTGCGTCATGCGCGGATCCGAACCCTCCTGCCGATGCTGCGGATGGCGGTGTTCATTGTGCTGGCCACGGTTGCCGTGCTGATGGCGCTCTCGTCGTTGGGGGTTGAGATCGGCCCTCTGATCGCTGGTGCCGGCATTTTCGGCGTCGCCATCGGCTTCGGGTCGCAGACGCTGGTCAAGGATATCATCAGCGGCATCTTCTACCTGCTCGACGACGCCTTCCGCGTTGGCGAGTACATTCAGAGCGGCAGCTACAAGGGCTCGGTGGAGTCGCTCGGCTTCCGCTCCGTGAAGCTGCGGCATCATCGCGGCCCGGTCTTCACCGTGCCATATGGGCAGCTCGGGGCGGTAGAGAACATGAGCCGCGACTGGGTGATCGACAAGCTGACCGTCGGCGTGTCCTACGACTCCGACTTCGACAAGGCGAAGAAGCTGATCAAGCAGATCGGCAAGGATCTGGCAGAGGATCCCGATTTCGCGCCCCACATCATCGAGCCGCTCAAGATGCAGGGCGTCGAGCAGTTCGGCGATTACGGTATCCAGATCCGCCTCAAGATGATGACCAAGCCAGGCGAGCAGTTCGTCATTCGCCGCCGGGCCCTGGCACTGATCAAGAAGGCCTTCGACGAGAACGGCATCCGGTTTGCCATCCCGACCGTCCAGGTGGCAGGCAGCGACGAGGCCGAACCGGCGGCGGCTGCCCGGCAGGCTCTCAAGCTCGTCAAGGGAGCCCCGCCCGAGGAAGGCGCATAGTCGGGCATGCCGAACTGTCAAGAGAAAGTCCAAAGTGGTCAAGCAGGCGGATCAGGAGCGGATAAGATTGGGTCGGTTCGGCGGCAGGCTTATCAGTAAGGGGGGAAGGAGCGATGGAGATGCCATCCACCCGCAGGGCAGACGAGCTGGCATCAGGTGGATGCGGCTCGCTCACGGAGGATCTGAGCCGTCTGCTTCGAATTGAACTGCTCAGGGACACCTGTTCCGCCGCCACGGTCGCTGGTCTCTTTTCCATGCACCGCCGCACGCTGACCCGGCACCTGCGCACCGAGGGGCTCGCGTTCCGGCAGGTGGCGAACGAGGTCCGCTTCGAGATCGCATGCCAGTTGCTGCAGAACACCGACATGGCGCTCAGTCAGGTTGCAGCGGCCCTCAAGTACTCCGAGCCGAGCGCCTTCACGCGGGCCTTCCGACGCTGGTCAGGTCAAACCCCGTCGGCGTGGCGTGCCGGCCATCCCCATGCCCGGAAAGTGCGGCTGCGAAAGTCGCTTGGTCCCCGCGCGGACCGGGAATCCGGCAGCCCGCCCAGACGGCCGGACAAACGCTTCTGATCCGGCCATCCTGTGGCTGACGGCGACCCATGGGTCGCCCTCATGACGAGGTTGATCGCTCCACTGCTCCGATCCCAGAGTAGGCAATCCAGAGGCCTCGCTCGTTTCCCGTATTGCAGTCCTAAACTGTCAAAGCGTTGGCTCAACGGGTCAAGCAGCGGATGCCGGGCGGTTCATACTCAAATCTGCAAACAAGCCGGACAGCCGCGACACTGGGCATGGGAGACGATCCCTCAGTTCCTTCGCTGATCCGGCGTCCTGGCGGTCCATTGCGGCCGCCCGTTGGGAGCACAGCGCGGAGACGATCATGACGGTTGCGATTCCAGCCCCCAGTGCGTCTCAGCAGGGTCAGCGGCGGCACGACAAGTACGACCGGCTCATCGCGACGGCCCAGGCGCTTCCCAAGTTGAAGGTAGCTGTGGCTCACCCTTGCGACGCAGCGTCCATGGGTGCGGTGTTCGAGGCGGTCGGGCTCGGCCTGATCGAACCGATCCTGGTGGGGCCGCCGGATAAGATCCGAGCCGCTGCCGCCGCCCTCAACAGGGACCTGTCGACGGCCCGGCTCGTCGAAGCCGCGCACAGCCATGCGGCGGCCGACAAGGCGGTTGAACTCGTCAAGGCCGGGGAAGCCGAGGCGCTGATGAAGGGCAGCCTGCATACGGATGAGCTCATGGGCGCTGTGGTTCGCCGCGAGGGCGGCCTCCGGACCGCCCGCCGGGTCAGCCATTGCTTTGTCATGGACGTTCCCGGCCATGAGACCGCGCTCATCATCACCGATGCAGCGGTGAACATCGCGCCGACCTTGGAGGACAAGGTCCACATCGTCCAGAACGCCATCGACCTTGCCCGCGCACTGCGGGTTGATCCGGTGCGTGTCGCGATCCTGTCGGCGATGGAAACAGTCAACCCGAGGGTGCCTTCGACCATTGACGCGGCGGCCTTGTGCAAGATGGCCGACCGCGGGCAGATCACCGGCGGCATCCTCGATGGCCCGCTGGCCCTCGACAACGCCATCGATCTCGGCGCCGCGACGATCAAGAAGATCCAGTCGCCGGTCGCCGGGCAAGCCAATGTGCTCGTCGTTCCGGATCTCGAAGCCGGCAACATGCTCGCCAAGAGCCTGACCTTCCTGGCCGACGCGGATGCCGCCGGCATCGTGCTCGGCGCCCGGGTGCCAATCATCCTCACCAGCCGGGCCGACTCGACGATCACGCGGCTTGCCTCCTGCGCCGTAGCCTCGCTCGTAGCCGACGCGCAGCGCACCCGTTTCGCCATCGCGGAGGTCTGAGTCATGATCCCCGTCCTCATCGTTCTCAACGCAGGATCGTCGAGCCTCAAGTTCCAGGTCTTCGACATGCTGGACAATGCCGAGCCGCGGCTGGTCTGGAAGGGGCTCTACGAAGGTTTGGGGGGCGCCGCTCATTTCGTCATCAGGCACGCCCGAGGCGCGGACCTCGACGAGATGTCGTGGAATTCCGGTGAGGAGTTCGGACATGAGGAGGCGCTTGCACACCTGATCTCCTGGTTGCGGGAGCATCAGGAGGGACGCAAGCTTGCGGCTATCGGACACAGAGTGGTTCATGGCGGCCAGTCCTTCTCCCGTCCGGTCCTCGTCGATGACTCCATCGTCCAAGCGCTTGAGGCGCTGGTACCGCTCGCGCCGCTTCATCAGCCCCACAATCTTGAACCGATCCGGATTATGCGCCGGCGCCTGCCGGGGATGCCACAAGTCGCATGCTTCGACACGGCTTTCCACCAGACGCAGTCTGACATCGCGAGCCTGTTTGCCTTGCCGCGAGAGATGAGGGAGGGCGGCGTGCGGCGCTATGGCTTCCACGGGCTGTCCTACGACTACATCGCATCTGTGCTCGCAGACTACGATCCACGTCTGGCTGAGGGCAGGGTGATCGTGGCCCATCTTGGGAACGGCGCAAGCCTGTGCGCCCTCAAGGACGGTGTCAGCGTCGCGACAACCATGGGCTTCTCAGCCCTCGATGGCCTGCCAATGGGCACCCGCTGCGGTGCCATTGATGCTGGTGTCGTCTTTTACATGCTACGCGAGATGAAGCTTACCCCGGAGGAAGCCGAGAGCGTGCTTTACAAGAAGTCAGGCTTGCTTGGGGTATCCGGTATTTCGAACGACATGCGGATGCTGCGGTCGAAAGCGACGACGAACGCCGATGCCAAACGCGCCATCGACCTGTTCGCCTATCGTATCACGCGTGAAATCGGATCCCTTGTTGCGGCACTCGGCGGGATCGATGGGCTCGTCTTCACGGCCGGCATCGGCGAGAACGACGTGGCGACCCGCGCCGAGGTGATGGCCGGCCTAACATGGGCCGGGCTCACCATGGATGAAAGCGCCAATCGCATCGGCGGGCCGCGGATCTCTACCGGATCCGGACCCTCGGCGTGGGTCATTCCAACCGACGAGGAACTGGTGATCGCCCGGCAGACGCGCAGCGTCCTTGAGTCCACGCAAGCCAAACTCGCATCCTGAACAAGGAGATTGATGCCATGGAAACGCTGAAGACGAAACCGGAAGAGTCAAAGGCCCAGCAGGAACTCGGGGACGAGACGTTCATGTCGGCGTCCGACTTGCGCACCTACATGACGGAAATGCAGTCGGCGAAAGCCATGAAGTCGGTCGACGGCATGGATAAAGCCGGCCAGGCGCGCGAAGCACTGATCAAGCGGATGGCTGAACCCATCGACCTGACGCCTGAGCGCCTGAAGGAAATCGTGCAGCCGCTGAAGACGAAGCTGCGGGCGGCGGCTGAACGCGGTCAAACCGAGCTGATGGTGATGCGCTTCCCCAATGCGTTGTGCACAGACCAAGGCCGCGCGATCAACAACTCGGATCCGAGCTGGCCGGAAACCCTCACCGGACGCCCGCGCCAAGCCTATGAACTCTGGCAGAACCAGCTTAGGCCGGCAGGGTTCAGGCTGAGCGCAATGATCATCGAATGGCCAAGCGGAATGCCGGGTGACGTCGGCTTCTTCCTCAAATGGGGTGAGGCCAAAAAATAACTCCTTCCGGAGCTCTCCCATGTGAGGACGAGTGCAATGGCACAGGTCGAACCGAGAACTGAGCGGAGCCAGGATGGTGTTCAAGCACGGCTGACGGAGGTCACCCGTGCCCAGGTGAAAGTCGCCGAAGTTTATCAGGAGCGATGCACAGGTGCGGTTCAGCGCTACGTTGATGCGGTGAAGGCTGCGAGCGCTCCATGGCAGGAACGGACTGCCCACCCGATGGGGCCGCTTGATCTCTGGCGCGATGCCAGTGCCTACTGGCTCGACTTCACGCAGCGTTCGATCCTGTTCTGGGACACGCTGCGCCAGCGCGGCAACAACTGGCTCGAGCACGAGAAGGCCGGCAAGCCGCCGCTGCTGGATTTCGACTGGGAGATGGTCGCGGACGCCCGCACGTTCGAGCGGCCCGCTAACTATGCCCTCGTCCAGATCACCCCGCCGGATGGCATCAAGACCGACCCGGCGAACCGCCCCTTCGTCGTCATCGATCCGCGCGCCGGCCACGGTCCCGGCATCGGTGGCTTCAAGCAGGACTCGCAGGTCGGGGTGGCGCTCAAGGCCGGGCACCCGGTCTACTGCGTAATCTTCTTTCCCGAACCGGAGCCCGGGCAGACGCTCGCCGATGTGTCCCGCGCAGAGGCCGAGTTCCTTCGCATCGTTGGCGAGCGTCATCCAAAGACGCGCAAGCCGGTCGTAGTTGGCAATTGTCAGGGCGGCTGGGCCTCCATGCTCCTCGGCGCCCTTGAACCGGATCTCGTCGGTCCCATCGTCATCAATGGGGCGCCGATGTCGTACTGGGCCGGCAATGATGGCGAGAACCCGATGCGCTATGCCGGCGGCATGCTCGGCGGCACCTGGCCAGCGCTCTTGGCCAGTGACCTGGGCGCCGGCACGTTCGATGGCGCCTACCTCGTCGAGAACTTCGAGTCCCTCAATCCCGCCAACACGTATTTCGACAAGTACTACAACCTCTTTTCCAAGATCGACACCGAACCGGAGCGCTTCCTGGAATTCGAGCGCTGGTGGGGCGGCTTCTTCCTGATGGGTCGCCAGGAGATCAAGTGGATCGTCGAGAACCTGTTCGTGGGTAACAACCTCGCGGACGGTGACGCCGAGTGGTCCGAGGGCTGCGCCTTCGACCTGCGTGCGATCCAGTCGCCGATCATCCTGTTCGCGTCGCTCGGCGACAACATCACGCCGCCGCAGCAGGCGTTCAACTGGGTGGCCGACCTTTACCCGACCACGGAGGCCCTCAAGGCAAACGGACAAGTGATCGTCGGCCTGATGCACAAGAGCGTCGGCCATCTCGGCATCTTCGTCTCGGGTGCTGTCGCCAAGCGCGAGCACACCCAGATTGTCGACCTGATCGAGTACATCGAGCATCTGCCGCCGGGCCTCTATGGCATGCAGTTCGAGGAGACGAAAACGAACGGCAGCGTGCATTACGACGTGCTGCTGACCGAACGGCGGGTCGAGGACCTCCAGATCCTGCAGAAATACGGTCGCAAGGACGAGGGGCCGTTCAAGGTGGTCGAGAAGACTTCGGAGACCCTCGCTTCCGCCTACGAGTCATTCGTGCATCCGTTCGTGGCCCCGATGGTTACCCCGGCGGCCGCCAAGACCGCCAGGGCGCTCAATCCGCAGCGGGCGCAACGCTGGGCGGTGTCGGATCTCAATCCCTTCCTGTGGCCGCTTAAGGGCATGGCCGACATGACGCGCGCGAACCGCGCGCCGCGTGACAACGAAGGCCCGATGGCGGCAATGGAGCACTGGATGGCCGCCGTCACCTCCGCCTCCTGGGACTTATATCGCGACCTGCGCGATGCGTCGGTTGAGAACACCTTCTTCCGCATCTACGGCCCGGCCAGCGTCGGTATGGCCGGGGAGGATGAGGGAGGTGTCGCGGATGAGCCGAGCGGCATGCGGAATGCTCCGCTGGTCAAGGAGGCGCTGACGCATATCGAGGACGGTGACCGGACAAAGGGAATGGTCCGGGCGGCGCTCCTGTTGATGAAGGCCGGCACGGGGCGACGGAGGCTCTCGGCCATGAAGCGGGCACGGGACCTCGTCGGCAAGGACATCGGCCTCCTCGACATGTCCATGGAGGCCGCTCGCGGGATCATTCGCGAGCAATCCTACATCGTCGATCTGGAGCCGGTGAAGGCGCTCATGGCGCTTCCCAAGCTTCTGCGGACGCCCGATGACCGGCGCGGGCTGCTCGATCTGCTCGACCGCGTGGAAAGACGCATCGAGGCCAACGACAAGCAGGTCACCTTACTGGGCGAGATCCGGCGCCTCCTCGCCGAAGACGGTGATGGAGATGGCGCAACGGGCGAGCCGATCACCGTGACGTCGGTCAAAAACCCGCCAGAAGTTCGCCCAGAAACGATGGTCAAGCAGGGTTCCAACCGTCGCTCCGGCGGCACCCGACGCACGAGGGCAACTCCATGAACGATCAAGCGACCGACCCGACCCGAACGGCCATTCAGTCGAAGATTCTGCACGGCAAGCGGGCTCTCGTTATCGGCATCGCCAACGCGGATTCGATTGCCTATGGCTGCGCCCGGATCTTTCGCCAGCTCGGGGCCGATCTCGCGGTCACGTATCTCAACGAGAAGGCAAAGCCCTATGTCGAGCCGCTGGCTAGAGAGCTCGGTGCCTCGGTCTTCGTGCCCTGCGACGTCGCGCAGGGCGGCCAGCTTGAGGCTGTGTTCGAACAGATCCGCGGGACCTGGGGCAGCCTCGACATCGCGCTCCATTCCATCGCGTTCGCGCCGAAGGAGGAGTTGCAGGGGCGGCTCGTCGACAGTTCCAGTGAGGCGTTCAAGGTGGCGATGGACATCTCCTGCCATTCCTTCATCCGCATGGCGCGGCTCGCCGAGCCGTTGATGCGCGATGGCGGAACGCTTCTGGCGATGAGCTATCACGGCGCCAACAAGGTCGTCCCAAACTACAACCTCATGGGTCCGGTGAAGGCAGCACTGGAGAGTGCTGTGCGCTACCTCGCCTATGAGCTGGGCGACAAGCACATCCGGGTGCACGCCGTGTCGCCCGGTCCGCTGAAGACGCGGGCGGCCTCCGGCCTCAAGGATTTCGACGTTCTTCTGTCTGAGGCGGTCGATCGGGCGCCCATCGGGGAGTTGGTCGACATCGAGGACGTCGGTCTCACGGCAGCCTATCTTACGACTCCGTTCGCGCGACGGCTCACCGGGACGACCACCTATGTCGATGGCGGGCTCAGCATCATGGCATGACGCTGAGCCAACGCGTGAACAGTGACCAACAGGAGGTTCTGATGACTTCCATTTACTTGTCGTTGAGCGGACTTGCCGCTCTTTCAGTTTCAACTCTTCTCGTGGTTGGAACCGCTGTGGCGCAAGTGCCCGATCGGCAATCCTCGCCTGATCGCTCCAAGGTTCGACAGCAGACTCTGTCGCCCGTTCAGCAGCAGGTTGGTCTGCAGGCGGATGCGCGCAAAAGCAGCTCGGACGCCGACAGAAAGGTCCGCGAGATGGACCGCCGCCTTAACCGCACCCTGCGCAGTGTTTGCAGCGGGTGTTAGCGGCAGCCCAAAAGGAGAAAACCGTGCGTTCTGTGGATCCACGTGAGGCCGTGAATTCCTGGGAGGAGGCTGCCTCCCAAGACGCATCCTATGTGGAGAAGGCGCTCGGTCTCATCCTGCTTCTGGTCCTGGCCGTCGGCTGCATCTTCGTCCTCAAGCCGTTCCTGACGGCCATCTTTCTTGCCGTCACTCTGTGTGTCTCCACATGGCCCCTGTTCCGGAGGGCGGAGCAACTGCTGGGAGGTCGGCAGACGGTCGCGGCCCTGATCATGACTCTAGCCATAACCGGCTTGCTCGTGCTCCCGCTCGTCGCGCTTGGATCGAACCTAGCGGATGACGTGGTCCGGCTTAATGCTGCGGTCCACTCCGCCATCGAGCGCGGCCTGCCGCCGCCCGGCTGGCTCGGGCGTGTGCCCCTGATGGGAGACGAGGCGGAGCGGATGTGGCTTCAGGTATCCCAGCAGGGTGTGGGGCTGGGACCTGTTTTCGCACCCTATGCGGAGCCAGTGCGGGAATGGGCACTGCATCAAGGAGCATCGCTTCTCTCGGGCACGCTTCAGGTCGTCTTCGGCATCATCCTGGCTTTCTTCCTCTACCGCGACGGGACCTGTGTCGATCATCGCCTTGACTGGGCGATGTCCCGCCTGGGTGGCTGGCGGGCCCGGCACGTGCTCAAGGCAGCCGGGGCGACCATCAAGGGCGTCGTCAACGGAGTCCTCGGTACTGCCTTGGCTCAGGGCATCCTGCTCGGCTTCTGCTTCTGGCTGGCCGGAGTTCCCGGCGCGGTCGTGCTTGGAGCCTTGGGCGTGGTGCTGAGCCTTGTGCCAATGGGCCTGCTGCTGCTTTGGCTGCCCGCAGGCCTGTGGCTGATGTCTGACGGTCACACGGGATGGGCCGTGTTCGTGATGGCTTGGAACGGCCTCTTCGTCGGAAACCTCGACAACATTCTGCGACCCTATCTTATCAGCCGCGGCGTCAGGATGCCGATGGTGCTGATCTTTCTGGGTGTGCTCGGCGGGCTTCTGGCGTTCGGGATTGTTGGGGTTTTCCTCGGCCCCGTCCTGCTCGCGGTCGCCCACACGCTTTTCCAGGACTGGGGACGGGCCAGTGAAACTGAAACCGCGCTCGGACCTGCCTGACTGACCGCAATGTGGAGAGAAAAGACCATGGACATTTCCGTTTCGAAGAAGCCCGATCCTCTGCCGCTCATCGTTGGGATGCTTGGGGACAAGGTGGCCGTCGAGGCCGGGTTGAGCAGCGACATCGCTGTAGCCCTCGCGATTCTGGGCGTCGATCAGGTGCTGGCTGCCATCGAGGCCGAACTCGGCATATCGCCTGAACTGGTTGCCACGCGTGGTGCGGGGACGATCACTGATCGTGTCCAGGCATCTTTAATGGGAGAGACGGTATGACTGCGTCACTTCACCCGGCGGCCCCCCATCACCTGCCGATGTTCATCACCGAGCCCGGTGCGAGCGACATTCTCATGATCGTCATGGCGGTGTTTCTGGTGATCGCCGTGCTGGCGTTCGGCATCCTGTTCCTGCGCCTGCACACCCTACCCGAGCGAATGGCGCACAAGAGCCATAAATTGCAGTTCGAGATTGTCGCTGTGCTGGGCCTGCTGGCGCTTTTCACGCACATGCACATCTTCTGGGTGGCAGGGTTACTGCTCGCCCTGATCGACATTCCCGACTTTGGAACCCCGCTCCGCAGGATCGCGGGATCACTTGAGAGGATCGCCGGCATCGCCCCTGGCAAAGGCGCCGAGAAGGTGCCGGATGAAACCAGTGCTGGCGTTGTGCCGGACGAAGCTACGGCCGACGTGCCGAAGACCATCCCTCTGCCCCGGATGCCAAAGGAGCGAACCCATGCTTGAGCTTCTTCTCTGTTCGCTGCTGACGATCCTTCCCGACTATCTCTACCGCCGGTACGCCCAGGGCAAGCGCTTCGGCAAGGAGATCACGCTCTTCTCGGTCTGGTTCGAGTTGCGGTGGGGCATCATCGCCTGCCTTATGCTGACCGTGGGTCTCATCACGGTGATCTTCTACAATCACCCGGCGACGACAAACGTGACGGCAATGTTCAGGACTGTTCCAATCCTTCCCGAAACCAATGGGCGTGTCGCCGAGGTCTATGTTGACGGTGTGAGCGGCGGGATTACACAAGGCGCGCCGATCTTCCGGCTCGACAGCTCGAAGCAGGAGGCAGCCGCCGAGACGGCTCGCCGAAAGATCGCCGAGAGCAATGCGGCAATGGTGGTCGCGCGGGCTGCCATCTTGGAGGCCGAAGGCAAGATCGTGGAGGCCAGGAGTTCCTATCAGCAGGCGGTGGATGAGCTCGAAACCAAACAGGAGATCTTTCGGCGCAATCCGGGCGCCGTCGCCACGCGGGACATCGAGAAACTCAAAGTCGCCGTGGAGGGCCGCCAAGGCACCATTGATGCTGCCACTGCGGCCAAACAGGCAGCCGAAATGCAGATATCCGCACTCCTCCCGGCCCAAAGGGCCAGCGCCGAGGCGGAATTGGCCCAGGCACAAGTGGATCTGGACAAGACGATCGTTCGGGCCGGCGTAGCCGGTCGGGTCGAGCAGTTCACGCTGCGGGTCGGCGACATTGTCAACCCGCTGATGCGCCCGGCCGGGATCCTGATCCCGGAGGGTGCCGGACAGGGACGCCTGCAAGCCGGCTTTCCGCAAGTCGAGGCGCAGATCATGAAAGTCGGCATGGCAGCCGAGGTCACCTGCGCCTCAAAGCCCTGGACGGTCATTCCGATGGTGGTGACCGGGATACAGGACTACATCGCCGCTGGCCAGTTCCGCGGAGGCGAGCAACTGGTCGATGCACAGCAAGTGACGCGCCCGGGAACCATCCTGGTGTTCCTGGAGCCTCTCTACGAGGGCGGGCTCGCAGGTGTTGCGCCTGGGAGCAGCTGCATCGCCAATGCCTATACCAGCAACCACGACCTGATCGCCTCGGGCCAAGTCGGCACTCTGAAGGGGCTGGTTCTTCATGGGGTGGATGCTGTCGGGCTCGTGCACGCCATGCTTCTGCGAATCCAGGCGCTGCTGTATCCTATCCAGACCCTCGTGCTCGGCGGGCACTGACATCAGGATCAGACGGCGGATTTCGTATCCGCCGCTCGGGGGAGGGGACGGTGCGTCCCTTCCAGTCTGAAGACGAATTCTTCCAGAGGAGGATGATCCATGGCCACCATGTCGAAGAGTTCAGGAACGACCGACACGCTACGGAGCGGTGCCGGATTCGCCTTGTCAGGCGATAGCAGCCGCGCCCTGGCAAATGCCACGGAAACGTGGCTCACCGCAGCCACCGAAGGTCAGCGCGAGATGATGAGCTTCGTGTCCATGCGCCTTGAGAAGGACGCCGAGACGACCCGCGCGATGGTGGGATGCAAGAACCTCGCGGATGTGACGACCATCCAATCCCGCTGGATCGAGGAAACCCTCCGCGACTACAATTCCGAGATGGCCAAGCTGATGACCATCTACACTAGAGCATCGGACCGGAACTAGGACTCTACGGCTTCTGCGCGGGCTGGAGTTGTGATTCACTGCCTGGAACGGGAGGTGGATCATGGGTCATTGCTATTCTCTCGATCTTCGGGTGCGGGTGGCTGACTTTGTCGAGGCAGGCCATTCCTGTCGGGCAGCCGCCGAGCACTTTGCCGTCAGCGAGAGCTTCGCCATCAAGCTGGTGCGGCGAACGCGGGACACCGGCTCGCCGGCACCAGCCCGCCAAGGCC
>NZ_JACXAB010000014.1 GCF_014699075.1 Microvirga sp.
ATCCACCAGCCGCCGCGCCCGCGCAGGCTTCAGAGCTTTTTTGACAGCACGTCCTGCAGCATGGCTTTGTCGAGCGAGAGGTCGGCCACCATCTGCTTCAGGCGCCGGTTCTCCTCCTCGAGCTGCCTGAGGCGGCGCACCTCCGAGGGCATCAGCCCGCCATACTTCTTGCGCCAGCGGTAGTAGGTCTGCTGCGAGATCCCGACCTTGCGGCAGACCTCCTCGACGCTCACGCCGTCATCGACCTGCTTGAGCAGGACGGCGATCTGCTGCTCTGAGAACCTGGACACCTTCATGGCCTTTCCCCTTCTCCCAGCCGGGAGACATTACGGGAAAATTCCCACTTTGGCCGGTCCAGTTTCCAGGGAGAAGGTCACCTCCAAAGAGTGCCGCGAGCATCAGCGAGGCCACGACCAGTGGCAGCCCTGATTGCTGCATGCCGATACGGTCTCTGAGCAGGGCTCCTGGAGCCGTATGGACATCTGTGGCGTACAAATCTTTCAGAGTGGAAGGATCCTTAGGCTGCCATGTCGCCAAGAAGCGAGCGACGACCCGAGTCGTATAGGCGGTGAACGGTGGAACCGAGACATAGACGCACCAGAACGCTATGTGCCCCGCCATAGTTTTGGCAGGGCTGCTGAGGATGGGCAGGCATCCGATCCAGACGATGAGCAAGGCCCCTGCCAAGAGCCAGTACCAGGTCTGGTGCGCGGCGCGATCTGGCACGAGCGGAGCATACCCGTCTTGAGAGCCTCCATCGTTCGAGAAGACCTGGATAGGGACCATAGCCACGTAACGGCTGGCGATCAGGTCGGAGACTGCGGACAGACAAACCATTCCTGTGAAGGCTGCCCAGTCTCCAAAGAGTGCAGCGGTGGGCAGCAGGATAAATGTGGTGACCCACCGACGGAGGAACAGTTCGAGATAAGGCACTTCGGGCTCCGGGGCGGACACGGCTCTCTGTGGTGCGGCTAGCCTGTAAGCGCAGAGACCGCTGAAGGATCGGTCCAAAGCTCCAAAATGTCACTTCAGCCGAACAGCCTAATCTCGATAATGCCCTTTATGGAATGCGGCCTGAAAACGGCAGAGTAGGTTTCCGGTGAGCTCGAAGTTGGGAAATGCCCATAAAGATTAGAGCAGCCAAGGTACCACCAGGAACTCCATACCTAGATACAGATCCGAGCCCGTCTTGAAGACATGAAGGTGCATCCCCAAAAGTGTTACAGTGCTGCCTTCATGTGAGGCGAGCATGTACGAAGGCGTCGATACGACGACTATGCACACAAGGGCACCTATGAAAGCGCCCAGAGCCATTCCTTGAATGACTCCATCCTGCCGGATCCGCTTGAGCCCACGCGCTAGCGGCACCCCGACCAGAGGCAGTCCTATCACGGCGATGGGCAGCACTATCTTGAGCCACGCGATGAGTCTCCCCATGAAATCAGGAGTGCCGTGAATGAGCAACACAGATACGGTACTGTAAATGATCGCCCCAATGAGAGCCGCTAGGATCGCTTCACTGAATGTATAACGGGGTGAGGTTTGCTTCATGCACGGCCACTCTGTGAACGGAGACATTACAGAAGATCCGGCCTAAGTTGCCGAATGTCACTTAGGCCGTGCAGCCTATTACGCAGAAGCCTCTTTACCAGACCGGCAGACGGCTAAGGTCAGGGCAGGAGGGTCAAGAAAAACTCGAAGATGTCACTAGGGTGGGTGCCCCGCAATTTCGGCCATCCAAAGATCCAGGCGAGCAGGGAGTACACCGAGGCTAAAGCGACAAGGACAAACAAGCCTAGGATCAATCCAAGGACGAACCCCCAAAACGATCCTAAGACAATGCCAAGCCAGATCCCGAAGCATGAGGCAAACAATCCAATGCCAAGGAAAATCAAAAGTGTGGCTTTGGAGCGGCTCATTCGGCGGTGGTGTCGCAGGAGTAGGTCATGTCGTTCGTGTGGCGCGCGAACATGAACGGGAGGCTGAATTTGGTTGCGAGCACTCCCACAAACGGAAGATCCGACAGGTGTTATATCAGGTATAGCGTAGCAGCCGGCTGCGGAGATGAACGATTTTGCAGCCGACCGCCTAACCTATACGCCTATCTCAGATGAGCAGGCTGCCATCGCCAAAGGTCTGCCGCCCCTCATAGATGCCGAACTGCAAGAAATGCTGGAGTGGGTTCACTCCTGCTGCAGCGACATCTGTATACGCAGCAAGATAGTCGGTGGTGTCGAACGCTACGGACGGGTCTCGACCTTCTCGGGCTCCGAATTGGAAATAGTGGTCCAGCGGGTTAACTCCAGCCGCAGCTACATCGGTGTAGACCTCAAGATAAGCGCTTGTGTTGAAATAGGAGTTTGGGTCTCGGCCCTCTTTGAACCCGAATGTGTTGAAGTGGGATAGAGGATCAACGCCCGCTGTGGCTACATCGGGGTTCACCGCAAGGTAAAATGCTCTATCGAAGCCTTGAAACACCTCATTGCTCACAGGCCGGAGAGCGTCACCCTCGGATGGAAGCGCCCGACCAGCTCCTCCTTCGGCAAGAACTGAAAGTGCGAAGGTGACACCAACCTCCTTAAGTTCTCCTGAGCCAACCGGTAGGATACCGATGTAACCGCCAGTTCCGTCCACTTCGCCAGGCGTACCTTGCCCTACGCCCGAAAGTACGTTGGCCCCATGCACCACGTATTCGCGAAGAGAAAGAGGGCCGAGGTCCGCGAGTTCTTGATCTGAGAGGTTATAGCTTACAGCGTACCTGATCGTCCCATCTGGAGCTGTTGGGAACGGGGTCAGTGATTTGATCACCGGGCCGTATGTATTCAGCCCCTCTGCAAGCTCAACATATCCATCGCCATCTCCGCCAAACTCAGGTCGGTCAAATGCGATCGTGGGCGTACGGGCCTTGATGTCATCTGAGAGAAAGCCATGGATGTGTTGCGGATGGATCTGACCCGGCGTCAAACCAGTAGCACCAACAAACACAGTGAGTTCGTTTCCGTTCAAGGCAGCGACGACTGAGCCGTCAACACCGGTTGCGTTAAGATCTACTAGGTCAGCAAAATACAGCTGATCAGCCGACATGACGTCGACTTGGGCTTCCGTGATGAAGGGTGTTCCGTGTGCCATTAATTTTCCTCCCGCTTTGGGGTTTGATGGGGGTTATCCCAACTGGCGGGGAAGACTCTAGGCATTCGAATATGTCCACAGAACTGAACTTAAATTGATCAGTGTTGTACTTGAAGTTACTGTTAAGTTATTGTTGGCGTAGTCAGCAATTCGGGAGCTGCAACTTAATTGAGTTCACGCCTCTCCGATCAAAGGACGTGCAGGGGGAAAGGTGAAGAGAGCCTATCGCTCCCGATTTTTATCAAAGGCCCGCAGATCGAGGTAATTTGCCCCATTGCTGCCCTTGAACCCAGCGCTCCAAGGTTCAAAAGATCAAGCCTGAGATGGGAGATGTCACCTAGGCTTGATGGCCTAGTCGCCAGACGCTCATCCCCGCTCTCCCTCCAGAGAGAGGGCGCGGCCACGCACTTCCATGATCCGGTCGAACTTTCGTTGGCCAAGTGCTCGAACATCGGGCCGCTCGTCAGCCATGAGCAGACGCGCCGTGTGCTCCAGCGGGCCATAGCGGTCGGTCAGGATCGCACCGTATTGGATTGCGAGAGCCTTCTTGCTCTTAGCGATATCGAAGTGAACCCAGGAGGCTTGCTTATGCTTCCCGAAGGACAGGGTAGGGTGGCCTGGATCCACTTCCGCTGCACGCCGATCCGATCCACCATGGCCAGCAATTCCTCCAGGGTGTCAGCCCAGAGGTGGCACATCTTCATGTTGCCGAAGCCGTGCTCAACATCATCAACATAGACGGCCATCTATGCCGCCCTCCCGATGTCGAGAGGGGTCGAAGCGCTAACCCAAATGTCTAAACAGCCGTAAAACAGCTGTCTAAACGGAAGATCCAGATTGTGAGAAAAGAGAGCTAAGCCCTTGAAAATGAAAGTGGCTGGGGGACAAGGACTCGAACCTTGACTAGCGGAGTCAGAGTCCGCTGTTCTACCATTAAACTATCCCCCACCGAACCATCTGATTTATAAGCTGTTTCTGTACTGTGCCCTGAGGCAGCGACAGTGGCGCCCATCAGCGTCTGTGGTGGCGCTGAAATAGGGGGCTTTTCCCGCGGCGTCAAGCCTCGAAATCGCCGTATGTCCGGCACTTTGACCCGTCCGGCTCATGCCGGGGCTCCGCGATATTCGAAGCGCGCAGCATTGCTGTGGCAGTCTGCCTTTTGACGTACGTTCCGTTGTGTCCCGCAGGGAGCGGCGTGCTAAATCGCACAGCTTGACGCTGAGATAATGCCTAAAAGCGCTTCACCCGAACAGGAGTGTGATACATCCTGATGTAAATATTCGCATAATAGGATGATTGTACTCCTTGTTTCATGTAGAGTTGCTTTATCGGCGCGCGGATATTATTGCGGAAGCAATTGAATCAGCTTTGATTGAATGGGGAGAGGAAATATTTCATGGCTGGAATTACACTCGATCGGGATGGCAACGCCGTCGGAACGTCCCGGGCCGATTCGATCTCTGGCAGTAGCAAACCGAATATCCTGGGTGGGCTCGGGGGCAACGATACCCTGAGGGGACTGGGCGGCGGCGACATCATCGATGGCGGGTCGGGGAACGATAATATCTACGGCGATGGCGGCAATGACCTGCTGAGCGGTGGTCTCGGTCGAGACACCATGACCGGCGGCTCGGGCTATGACTTCTTCGCCTTCGAATCTCGGCTGTCGAAATCAGCCATCGACACCGTCACGGATTTCAGCGTGAAGTACGACACGATCATGCTCTGGAAGGGCATCTTCAAGGTTGCGGCCTCGTCGAATGGCCTGATCTCGTCAGCCGCCTTCTGGGCCGGGTCGAAAGCGCACGATCGGAGCGACCGCATCATCTATGACAAGAACTCGGGGGCGCTCTCCTACGATCCCGATGGAACTGGGGCGAAGGCCGCGCAACAGATCGCGACTCTCAAAAAAACCTGAAGATGACCCACAAGGATTTCTTCATTTTCTGATTGATCCGGCGCCGAACGCGTTGAGCGCAGCTTGGCAAAAAGCCAGGGGTCCAGACGGGTATCGCGTCCGTCCCTGGTCAATCCATGGCGCCGCCTCCGGGCGGCGTTTCCATGTCGAGGCCGGCTCGCGCGGCGGCCTCGTCCTCCGCATCCGCTGCATCGGCGGCGATCCGCTCGTAGCGGTCGAGCGCCCCCTGCAGGATGTAAGCCGCGGCCATCTTGTCCACTGCGTCGGCGCGCTTCGCCCGGGAGGCGTCCGCGTCGAGAAGCGTGCGGGTCACCACCATGGTGGACATGCGCTCGTCCCAAAACATAACGGGCATGGGCAGCAGGGGCTTCATGTTCCGGATGAAGGCTCGGGTCGCCTGGGAGCGGGGGCCCTCCGTGCCATCCATGTTGAGGGGCAAGCCAAAGACGAGCCCCCCGACCTCGTAGCGGGCCGCGAGTTCCTTGATGCGCCCCACATCGGGGGTGAACTTCACCCGTTTGATGGTTTCGAGCGGCGTCGCGATCCGGCGCTCCACGTCGGAGAGGGCAAGGCCAATGGTCTTGGTGCCGAGATCGAGCCCCATGAGGCGGGCGCGCGGAGACAGGCCGTCAATGAAGGCGACCAGTTCATCGTCCTTTGAAATCATGAGGCCTCCTCGTGCGCCTGCCGCAAAACCCGCAGTATAGAGGAAGTCGCCCGGCGTCGAGGCGGGAATCTTTGGTCTATCTGATGTCCCGCGAGGTCATCCCCGGTGCCTCGAAGGAGCCGGGCATGGCAATCCGCGTCTAGGCGGCGCTGCTCGTCAGGTCCGGGGAGGCGGGAGCCGGGCTCGTGGCGCCTGTTGGTTGCGGCAGGGCTTCGCCGGTGCGCCGAAACAGCTGGCAGAACTCGCGGACAAGATCGAGGGACACGGGTGAGCCCGCCTCGTGCCGCGCATCGCCGGGCTCGCGGACCGTGAGGCGGCGGCCCTGGCCTGCGTCCACATAGAGAAGGTGGTTCTCGCCCAACTCCTCCACCAGCTCGACCCGGCCGCTCAGCACTCCCTCAGGACTGATCCTGAGATGATCCGGCCTGATGCCGAGAGTGACGGCTTCCCCTTTCTGCACACCATCCGGCTGGACCGGGACCGCAAGGGTGCCGCCGCCGGGCAGGCTCACCAGCACTTCGCCGGGGCCGACGCCGGCAACCTGACACTCGATGAAGTTCATCTGCGGCGAGCCGATGAAGCCCGCGACGAACAGATTCGCGGGACGATGGTAGAGCTCGAGCGGGGTGCCCACCTGCTCGATGCGGCCCGCATTGAGCACCACGATCCGGTCGGCGAGCGTCATCGCCTCCACCTGGTCGTGCGTCACGTAGATCATCGTGGCGCGTGTGTCGTTGTGGAGCTTGGCGATCTCGATGCGGGTCTGCACGCGCAGGGCCGCGTCGAGGTTGGAGAGCGGCTCGTCGAAGAGGAACACCTTCGGGTCGCGCACGATGGCGCGGCCGATGGCAACGCGCTGGCGCTGGCCGCCGGAGAGCTGGCGCGGCTTTCGGTCGAGGAGTGCCTCGATCTGCAGCAGGCGCGCGGCCTCGCGCACCTTGGCGTCGATCTCGGCCTTCGAGGATTTCGCCAGCTCCAGGCCGAAGGCCATGTTGTCGTAGACGTTCATATGCGGGTAGAGCGCGTAGGACTGGAACACCATGGCGATGCCGCGCTTGGCCGGCGCGAGGTCGTTCACCCGCTCGCTGCCGATGAAGAGGTCGCCCGTCGTAACGTCTTCGAGCCCTGCGATGAGGCGAAGCAACGTCGATTTCCCGCAGCCGGAGGGACCGACGAAGACCACGAACTCGCCGTCGCGGATGTCGAGATCGACGCCGTGGATGACCTTCGCCTTACCGAAAAATTTCTGGACGTTCTTGAGGACGACATCAGCCATGCATGATTTCCCGGATTAGCCTTTCACCGCCCCGGCCGTCAGGCCCGCCACGATCTTGCGCTGGAACGCGAGCACGAGCGCGATGATCGGCACGGTCACGATCACGGACGCCGCCATGATCGTGCCCCAGGGCAGCTCGTAGGCCGTCGAGCCCGTCATCAGCGCGATGGCAGGCGGCACGGTGCGGCGCTCGTTGGTGAGCGTGAAGGTGAGGGCGAACAGGAACTCGTTCCAGGCGACGATGAAGGCGAGAAGCCCCGTCGTCACCGCGGCCGGTGCCATGAGCGGCAGGAACACGCGCCTGACCACGATCCAGGGCGTCGCGCCGTCGACATAGGCCGCCTCCTCGATTTCCTTTGGCAGCTCGCGCATGAAGGTGGTGAGCACCCAGATCGTGAAGGGCAGGGTGAGCATGAGATTGGCGAGGATCAGGCCCGGCAGGGTGTTGTAGAGCCCGAGGCTGCGGATCAGCTCGAACATGCCCGACAGCACGGCCACCTGCGGGAACATGGAGACTGCAAGGATCGTCATGAGCAGGAGCGCGCGGCCGCGAAAGGCGATGCGCCCGAAGGCGTAGGCCGCCGTCATGCCTAAGCCCAGCGAGATGGCGACCACGGTTCCTGCAACGAGGATCGAGTTGAGGATATTCTGGCCGAACGGCTGGCGGTCGAAGACGGCGATGTAGTTCGACAGGTCGAAGCGCTCCGGCCAGTAAGCCACCGTGAAGAGCTGTGCGCCGGATCGGAAGGACGAGACGATCGCATAATAGAGCGGGAAGAGCGCAAAGACCCCGATGGCAACGACGAGAAGCCAGAAGCCGATGCGGCTGAGGATTTTCATCGCGGATCCTCCCCGAGGCGCACGCGTCCCGCCGCCAGGGTGATGACGACGATCAGCGCGATGATGAGGAAGATCAGCGTGGATGCGGCCGAGCCCAAGCCGACCTCCTGGAAATCCACGAGCTGCTGGCGCGCATAGATCGACATGGAGGCCGTGTCGCGCGAGTTCGAGGTCAGCACATAGATGAGGTCGAACACGCGAAGCGCATCGAGGCTGCGGAAGATCACCGCCACCAGCAGTGCCGGCTTGATCAGCGGCAGGGTGATGCGGAAGAACACGCGGGTGGGGGACACGCCGTCCACCTTGGCGGCTTCATAGATATCCTGTGGCAGCATCTGCAGGGCCGCCAGGATGAGCAGGGCCATGAAGGAGGTGTGCTTCCAGACGTCTACCGCGACGGCGGCCCAGAGGGCCGTATCCGCATTGGCCGTCCAGGTCATGGGCGCGGCTATCAGGCCAGCGCGCAGGAGCATGTCGTTGATCACGCCGAACTGGTCGTGCAGCATCCAGTTCCACATCTTGGCGGACACGATGGTTGGGATCGCCCAGGGGATGAGGATGATGGCCCGCATGAGCCCGCGGCCCGGGAAGGCGGCATTGAGGATCAGCGCCACGACGATCCCGAGCATGGTCTCGATGGATACGGAGACCAGGGTGAACCACACCGTGTTCCACACGGATTGCCACCAGTCGGGATCGGTCAGAAGCCCGAGCCACTCGCCGTCGTAATTGGCGAGATAATTCTCGAACCCAATGAACTCGTAGTCGCTGAGGTTATTCAGGTCCGCATCGGTGAAGCTGAACCAGATCGTCCGCGCCAGAGGCCAGCCGGCGATGAGCGCGAGGATGATCAGGCTCGGTGCTATGAAAGCCCAAGCGGATCGGATGCGCGAGCGCGTCAGCGACGAGCGGCGCCCCCGTGCCGTAGCAGGCACGGAGACGTCTGCTTGGGCAACGGCGCTCGTCATGCTTACTTCCAGCCGTCCCGCTTGATCCGCTTCAGGTCACGGTCGAGGCGGTTGAGCGCCTGGGCTGGTTCGGCCCGCTTCGACAGCACCTGATGCACCGCGTTGAAGAACTCGGTCGAGACCTTGTTGTAGTTCTGGCCCGTCGCTGTCGCGGGGCGCGCCACCGCATTGGTGAACACGTCCACGAGATCGCCGATGAACGGGTTGGCCCTGGCGATGTCCGCATCGCTGTAGAGAGACACGATGGTCGGGTTGAAGGAGCCCTCGACCGCACGGCGCTTCTGCTCGTCCTGTCCGGTGAGATACAGCACGAGATCCGTCGCGGCATCGGCGTTCCTGGAATATTTGGACACGGCGAGAAGCTGGCCGCCGAGGGTGCCGGCGTTGCGCCCGCCGGCGCCGCCCTTCGGGAGCGGCGCGATGCCGACCTTGCCCTTGATGGTGCTGTCGGCGCCTTGCGCCAGCGCCCAGGCATAGGGCCAGTTGCGCATGAAGGCGGCGTTGCCGGACTGGAAGACGCCGCGCGATTCCTCTTCCGTGTAGTTGAGTACGCCCTCCGGCGTGATGGTGCCGACCCAGCCGGCGGCGGCCTTCAGGGCTTCCGCGGCTTTCGGATTCTCGATGGTGATGTCGCCCTTGTCGTCGATGATGGCCCCGCCGCCGAAGGAGGCGACCCATTCGAGTGCGTTGGTGGTCAGGCCCTCATAGGCGCGGCCCTGCCACACATAGCCCCAGAAGTCGCCGCGCCCCTCCTTGCGCTCCCCGTCCTGGATCAGGCGGGCAGTCTCGGTCAGGTCGGTCGAGGTTTGCGGCACGGGGCGCTTGTACTTGTCGAGCAGGTCCTGCCGGTAATAGAGCAGGCCCGCATCGGCGAACCACGGCATGGCCATGAGCTTGCCGTTGACCCTGCTCGTCTCGACCATGGCGGGCAGGTGATCGTCGATATCCGCCTGGCCCTTGGCGGAGAGGTCCATGAGGTGATCGGACAGGATGCCGGTCCAGACCACGTCGATCTGAAACACGTCGATGTCGGAGGCGCCGGCCGCCAGAAGCTGCTGGTAAAGGGCGAGGCGCTCCGTGGCGGAGTTCGGCGTCGAGACGATCTTGACCGTGTTGCCGGTCTTCTTCGCCCAGGCATCGACGCCCTGCTTGCAGATTTCGTATTCCTTGCCGAGCGCGCTGCACGAGATGGAGATTTCCACCGCCCAGACACTCGTCGAGGCGAGGATTCCGGCGGCAAAACCGAGGCTGGCGATGAGGCGTGACATGGCTATCCTCCTGCAGGCTTGATGTTTATTGCTTAGCTTCTAAAACCCGGACCTTCGGTTTTGTTCCTCTGGAACATGGTCAGCGGCTGAAGCCGCTCCATTTCATCTTTCCGAAAACGAGGGAATTTCCATGAAGATCACGTGGTATGGCCATTCCGCCTTCCGGCTCGACTTCGCCGGCAAGGCCGTGCTCATCGATCCCTTCTTCACCGGCAATCCCGCTTTCGAAGGCGACAGGGCGAAGATCACGGAGGGCGTGTCCCACATCCTCCTCACCCACGGCCATGGGGATCACGTGGGCGATACCCTCGACATCGCCAAGGAGACGGGCGCCAAGGTCGTGACGAATTTCGAGCTGTGCATGTATCTGGCCAAACAGGGCTTGGAGCACTTCGACCCCATGAACACCGGCGGCACGACCGGGCAGGGCGGCTTTACCGTCACCCTGGTGCGGGCGGATCACTCATCCGGCCTCGTCGAGATGGACGTGAACTTCCCCCTCGGCAGCGCCAACGGGGTCATCGTCAAGGCACTGGACGAGCCGACAATCTATCATATGGGCGACACGGACATTTTCGGCGACATGGCCCTGATCGCCGAGATCCACAAACCCGACGTGGTGATCGTGCCCATCGGCGACCGGTTCACCATGGGCCCCGAGGTCGCGGCGCTGGCCGTCGAGCGTTATTTCAAGACCGCGAAGGCGGTGATCCCCTGCCACTACGGCTCCTTCCCGATGATCCTGCCAAACGCCGACCGCTTCGTGGCGGCTATGGACGGCAAGGGCGTTCAGGTGGTGGTGCCGCATAAGACGGTGGGCGTGACGGTCTGATCGCCCAACTCACCACTGTCATTCCGGGGCCGCGCAGCGGAGCCCGGAATCCATAACCACCACATCTCAGAAGGGAGCGTCGGAGTCGCGCCTCCTTCTGTGTCCTCAGCGTTTATGGATTCCGGGCTCGGCCCTTGGCCGCCCCGGAATGACAGCGGAGCCCACATCCGCCGTTGCTCCCCGGCGCGACCGGGTGCTATAGCCCGGCCAGCAGATTTCCAAGGGGTATGACCATCTATGTCGGTCGATGAGAAAACGGTCCGCCGCATCGCCCATCTGGCGCGCATTGCCGTGACGGATGAGGAGGTGCCTCATCTCCAGGGCGAGATCAACGCCATCCTGTCCTTCGTGGAGCAGCTCAACGAGGTGAACGTGGAGGGCATCGAGCCCATGACCTCCGTGACGCCCATGGTGATGAAGAAGCGCCAGGACGGCGTGACCGATGGCGGCTATCCGCAAAAGATTGTCCAGAACGCCCCCGCCACGGAAGACAACTTCTTCCTGGTGCCGAAGGTCGTTGAATAGCACCGTCATCCCGGCCGAAAGAGCCGGGATCGCGCAAACCAGTTATTTCTTCCAGACGATCCCAGATCGCGGCTCCGCCCCGTCCGGGATGACCAGGATGCTCCCGTGACCGAACTGACCCATCTCACGATCGCCGAGGCCCGCGACGGCCTGCAGGCCAAGACCTTCTCTGCCACCGAGCTCGCGCAGGCTCATGTCGACGCTATTGAGAAGGCAAAGGACCTCAACGCCTATCTGACCCCCTCGCCGGAGCAGGCGCAAGCCATTCGCGAGAAGACTTTCGCCATGGCCAAGGCGTCCGACGAGAAGATCGCCAAGGGCGAGGGCCGCCCGCTTGAGGGCATCCCGCTCGGCATCAAGGACCTGTTCTGCACCGAGGGCGTCGTCTCCACGGCCGGCTCGAAGATCCTCGGCAACTTCACGCCGCCCTACGAGTCCACCGTCACCCGGAACCTCTGGAATGACGGTGCCGTGATGTTGGGCAAGCTCAACATGGACGAGTTTGCCATGGGCTCCTCCAACGAGACCAGCGCCTACGGCCCTGTGGTATCGCCGTGGCTGCGCGGAAACACGGACCCCCATGAGGCAGCTCGCACACTTCATTCTGCAGCTGTGAACCTGAAGATGTTTGGCTCGCTGTCAGCAGCAGCTGAAGGCGGCGCATTCACGAACTTGCTCGTCCCCGGCGGCTCCTCGGGCGGCTCGGCGGCTGCCGTTGCGGCCCATCTGTGCCTCGGCGCCACCGCCACCGACACCGGCGGCTCGATCCGCCAGCCGGCGGCCTTCACCGGCACGGTGGGCATCAAGCCGACCTATGGGCGCGTCTCCCGCTGGGGCACCGTGGCCTTCGCCTCGTCGCTGGACCAGGCCGGCCCCATCACCCGCACTGTGCGCGACTCGGCCATCATGCTGCGCTCCATGGCGAGCCCCGACCCGAAGGACACCACCTGCGTGGACCTGCCCGTGCCGGATTTCGAGGCGGCTATCTCCCGTGGTGTGAAGGGCCTGAAGATCGGCATTCCCAAGGAATACCGGATCGACGGCATGTCGCCCGAGATCGAGGGGCTCTGGCACCAGGGCGCCGAATGGCTGCGCGCGGCCGGCGCCGAGATCGTCGAGGTATCGCTGCCGCACACCAAGTACGCGCTGCCCGCCTATTACATCGTGGCCCCGGCCGAGGCGTCCTCGAACCTCGCCCGCTATGACGGCGTGCGCTACGGACTGCGCGAGAATGGCCGGGACATCGTTGATCTCTACGAGAAGTCCCGTGCCGCCGGTTTCGGCCGCGAGGTCAAGCGCCGCATCATGATCGGCACCTACGTGCTCTCGGCCGGCTATTACGACGCCTATTACGTCCGGGCCCAGAAGCTGCGCACGCTCATCAAGCGCGACTTCGAGGAGGTCTATGCCCAGGGCGTCCACGCCATCCTGACGCCGGCTACCCCGTCGTCGGCCTTCGGCATCGGCGAGAAGGGCTCGGGCGATCCGGTCGAGATGTATCTCAACGACATCTTCACCGTGACGGTGAACATGGCGGGCCTGCCGGGCATCGCCGTGCCGGCCGGGCTCGACGCCCAGGGGCTGCCGCTCGGCCTCCAACTCATCGGCCGCGCCTTCGACGAGGAGACCCTCTTCGCCGCCGGTCAGGTGATCGAGGACTCCGCCGGCCGCATCAAGCTGCCCCAGGCCTGGTGGGCGTAAGCGACGTGGGACCGACCGTTCCCGTCGTCACCTTATGGGACTGGCTGCCGGCCGCCTTCGATCCGGTGCTGATCCTGATTGCGGTCTGGCTCGGCTGGAAAGCCGACCAGTTCGGCAAGGTGCTGATCATCGGCATGATCGCCCTGGCCGTGTCGGTGCTCGTTTCCTGGGGCATCAGCAGCTTGGGGATTCCCTGGATCGCGCCCGTGAGGTCCGACGGGCTGACCCTTTTTCCCGTCCGCTTCGTGGCCGCCATGCTCTGGGCGAGCGGCGCCTATGCCGCCCGCCGGCTGGCGAAGAGCTAGGTTTCAGCCAATCCGGCACCTGAACCGGCTGGATTACCGAGCGCCGTGCCGATCTCGGCCAGAGTGACCTTCTCGGCATCGCTGACGGCCACCCCGCCGAAGCCGAGGAACCCGCCTTCCTTGCCGGCTTCGGCCGATTTTTGGGCTACGCTCAGCAGCCACGACTTGAAGGCCGCGGCTTCGTCCGGCGCTTTGGCATCGAGAAGGCTGGATACGGCACGTAGCTCGTCGACGGCCTTGCGCTTCACGTCGGCGAACTGGCTTCCCTTGAACTGCGCCTGGAACGAGGTGCGCACGGCATCCCGGGTTTCCGAATTCGTGATGTCTTCGACGACCGCCTTCACGAGGGGAGCCGCCTGGGCGTTCTGCTTGGCCTCCACGAGCGCCCAGCCGCTGGACATCGACTCCTGCAGCAGGCTCCAGAGCCCGCCGGGATCCGACGCCGTGATCGCCATGCTGGCCACGACGGGGCTTGCGACCAAGCGGGACCATTCCTCAGGGGTGAAGCTCGATTTGTTGGCCATCTCAAGGCTCCTGATGTGCTGCCGGGTGGGAAAACTCCCAGACGCAACCGCTCAAGCTTGCGATTGGTTCCTCGTCAGGGCCGGTGGCGCCGGGCCCAAAAAGGAATGGGCCCGACCGTGAGGTCAGGCCCATCCCGCGCAGTGAAACGCGAGACGCTAGATTACTGCTGCGGAGCGGGAGCCGCCGGGGCTGCCGGAGCCGGGGTGGTCGGGGTCGCCGGAGCGGTCGAGGAACCGCCGGTGGCGCCGGCACCCGTGCGCGGTGCAGAGCTTTCCGTCTGAGTGCCGGTGCTGCCGGTCGTGCTCGGCTCGTTGCTGCCGCCATCATAGAAGAGGAAGGCGAGCAGACCCAGAGCGATAACAAGACCGCCGATTACATAAGCAAGCGTGTTCGAACCGCGACCGGTGTTATCGTAGACGTTGGTCTCACGATTGTAGACGTTCGGTTCGCGATCCATGGGATCCATAGCCATTTTGAAACTCCTTGACCGTTTTACCTCCCGAACAACGCCGTATGTGGGATGGGGTTTCATCGGAGCGTGGCAATTATTATGGAAAACTGTGCATAAATTGTTTCTGATCTTAACGATCGGGTCATCACCCTGAACGCCCGTTCATCTTGAAAGGGGTTGACCGGTTCGAGCGCCGCTCGTACTTCGAGCAGGAAATATAAGAGATTATAAGGCGCAAGGCTCATGAACGCTCCGGTCAACCCTAAGAAGCTCATCAAAGGCGCGACAGGCGATTGGGAAATCGTCATCGGCATGGAGATCCATGCCCAGGTGACGAGCCAAGCCAAGCTGTTCTCCGGCGCCTCGACGGCCTTCGGCAACGACCCCAACAGCAACGTCTCCCTCGTGGACGCGGCCATGCCCGGCATGCTGCCGGTGATCAACGAGGAATGCGTGCGCCAGGCCATCCGGACGGGCCTTGGCCTCAAGGCCGAGATCAACCTGCGCAGCACTTTCGACCGCAAGAACTATTTCTACCCGGACCTGCCGCAGGGCTACCAGATCAGCCAGTACAAGAGCCCCATCGTGGGCGAGGGCGAGGTGATCGTGGACGTGCCGGAGACGGGCGAGACCATCACGGTGCGCATCGAGCGCCTGCATCTGGAGCAGGATGCCGGCAAGTCGATCCACGACCTGCACCCGACCATGAGCTTCGTCGACCTCAACCGCTCCGGCGTGGCCCTGATGGAGATCGTGTCGAAGCCGGACCTGCGCTCGTCCGACGAGGCCCGCGCCTATGTGACCAAGCTGCGCACGATCCTGCGCTACCTCGGCACCTGCGACGGCGACATGGACAAGGGCAATCTGCGTGCCGACGTCAACGTCTCCGTGCGCCGTCCCGGCGACGAGCTCGGCACGCGCTGCGAGATCAAGAACGTCAACTCCATCCGCTTCATCGGTCAGGCGATCGAATACGAGGCGCGTCGCCAGATCGCGATCCTGGAGGACGGCGGCACCATCGATCAGGAGACCCGGCTGTACGATCCGGGCAAGGGCGAGACCCGCTCCATGCGCTCCAAGGAAGAGGCGCACGACTACCGCTACTTCCCCGATCCGGACCTGCTGCCGCTCGAGTTCGATCAGGCCTATGTGGACGATCTCGCGAAAGGCCTGCCGGAGCTGCCCGACGAGAAGAAGGCGCGGTTCATGGCCGATTACGGCCTCTCACCGTATGACGCGAGCGTGCTGGTGGCCGAGCGCAGCTCCGCCGACTTCTTCGAGGAGGTGGCGAAGGGCCGCGACGGCAAGGCCGCGGCGAACTGGATCATCAACGAGCTGTTCGGCCGCCTGAACAAGGAAGGCAAGGACATCTCGGAGACCCCGGTCTCGGCAGCCCAGCTCGGCGCCATCATCGAGCTCATCGGCGAGAACGTGATCTCCGGCAAGATCGCCAAGGACCTGTTCGAGATCGTGTTCACGGAAGGCGGCGACCCGGGCGAACTCGTGGAAACGCGCGGCATGAAGCAGGTGACGGACACCGGCGCCATCGAGAAGGCCGTGGACGAGATCATCGCGGCCAATCCCGACAAGGTGGAGCAGGCGAAGGCCAAGCCGACCCTGCTCGGCTGGTTCGTGGGCCAGACCATGAAGGCCACGGGCGGCAAGGCCAACCCGCAGGCCCTCAACGAGATCCTCAAGCGCAAGCTCGGGATCGAGTAAGGCCGCTCAGTCATCCCGGCGGAGCGCACCTGCGCCCGCCGGGGATCATGCAGGCACCGATGCCGTGACCTCGCAGCCCAATCCTTTCGCCCCGCACTGGCTGATCCGCGACATCGTGATCAGCTCGCACCGCGCCGCCGTCGGGCCGGGCGGATTGCTCTTCGTCGGGGACTCCCTGGTCGAAGGTTTCTACTGGAACCGCATTGGTGCGCTGCCCGTGCTGAACGCCGGCTATTCCGGCATCTGGACCGAGGCCTTGGAGCCGCGGGTGCCGCTTCTCCTGCAATCCGCAAAACCCGGCATCGCAGTGCTGCTCGTCGGCACGAACGATGCCAAGAAGGATTGCACCGAGAGTGCCCTTAATGAGGTGATGGGGCATTTCGAAACCATCGTTCGCCACTTTGAGGCCGCCGCCGTGCCGGTGATCGTCATGACGCCGCCGCCCATCGAGCGGGGCAAGCGTCTCACGAGCTTCTATTCGGCAGACGCGATGGCTTCCTTGAGCCGCCGAATCGTGCAGATTGCGGATGGCCGCGCGGCCGCCATCGTCGATCTGCACAAGGCTTTCGGCAACGGCGAAGGCGCAGCGCGCGAAGGGCTCACCACGGATGGCATTCATCTGTCGGCGGGCGCCTATCGCCGGCTGCACGATGTGCTTGAAAAGACGGTCACCTCGGTGGCTGTGAAGAAGGGGCAATGATGAACCTGGCGCTGAAAGCCGTAGACCTGCCGATCATCCGTCCCGTCCGTGACGCCGACCGGCAGGATCTCTTCGGGCTGATTGCGGTCTGCTATGCGGATTACCCTGGCTGCTTCGTCGATCCACATGACGACCTGCCGGATCTGCGCATGCCGAGCACGTCCTATGAGCGGACAGGCGGTGCCTTCTGGGCTGTCGAGGATGAGCGCGGACGCGTCTGCGCCTGCGTGGCCGTCGATTTTCCGGAAAGTGGAACGGCAGAACTGCACCGGCTCTATGTGCGTCCGGACCAGCGCGGGATGGGATTAGGCTCGCGCCTCGTGCATCAGGCCGAGGCGCACGCGCGCAGCAGAGGCGCATCACGCATGGTCCTGTGGTCCGACACGCGTTTCGTCACCGCGCATCGGCTCTACGCAAGGTTGGGCTATGTGCAGGGCGAAGGTCAGCGGCAGCTCGCGGATATTTCGCAATCGGTGGAATACAGGTTTGAGAAAAACCTTGGAAGCATCCAGACTTCGGTCTGACCGGGTGCGGATCACGGGAGGGGAGCAGCGTTCATGATGTTCGAAGTCGCAGGCGTCTTTGCCGGGATCGTGCTCGCTCAGATCTCGCCCGGCCCGAATCTCATGGCCGTCTCCTCCATCGCGCTGGGCGGCCGGCGCATGCCCGGTGCCGTTGCAGCGGCAGGAATTGCAACGGGCGTGTTCATCTGGTCCATTCTGTTCGCCTTCGGGATCGGCGCGCTGCTGAAAGCCTTTCCGCAGGCGATCACCGCCATGCGCCTTCTGGGCGGCGGTTACCTGATTTATCTCGGGCTACGCGCCCTGCGAACGGCTTTTGCGCCGTCCGCCAGAAAGCCCGATGCGGAGCGCGCCGACATGCCGGCGGGAGAAGCCTACCGTCGCGGATTGTTCGTCGTCATGACCAATCCGAAAGCGGCCCTGATGTGGGTGGCGATCTCGATGTATCTCGCGTCGCTAAGCCTCTCCACACTTCAGTTCCTGGCCATCGGCGTCGGGGCTTCCGCATCGGCCATGATCATCTACGGCACCTACGCGCTGATCTTCTCAACGGGCATCGCCATGCGGGCCTATGCCCGGTTCTTCCGCGTCATCGAAGGGAGCTTCGGTGCGGTCTTCGGCGCCATTGGCGCGAAGGTCTTCCTCGATGGCGTGCGCGAGCTGAAGGCTTGAGGCTGGTAAAACCAGCGCCGATCGAGTAGTGTCTTCCTGCGGCTGAGCGACTCAGCCGCTTTTTTACCTGCAGCCGAAGGAGGCGTCACATGGTCATGAACTTTGCTCCATGCACAATCGCCGCAATCCTTCCCTCTCAATTCGCTGCAGGTTTCTATGAAGCAGATTACGATTTCCCTTGTGTGGCTCACCGTCCGCATTGATCTCATTCCCGCCGTGCGGGAGCGCGGCCACAAGCCCCTGAAGTCTCTTCCACCCTCCGAGCTGCCCGCTTCGCTGCGCGCAAGGCTCAGCACGCACTTGCTCAAGGATATCGGAGAAGACATCAGCGGGCGCGACTGACAATGAGCGACAACCGAAGGGAGGATGCGTCACGTGCATCCTCCTGCTCTTCATCGCGCAACGAAGAGCCTCAAAGATCACAGGCTCTCCGCCGCAGGCGTGGTTCAACCCTCGGCGACGCCAAATTCCTCCGCATAGCGGTTGGCGACCCGTGTCTGCCACAGGCACAGCACCGGCGCGACGACGAGTTCGACGATCAGGCCGCCCAGCATGAAGAGCGAGGGCAGGCCGGTGAGGGCAAGGCCGATCAGGCGGCTCAAGCCGCCGATGACGACGAGCAATGTCAGCAATCGCACGCGGCCGGTGTGGACTTCGATGGAGGGCAGGGTGCTCCAGAAGCACAAGCCGATGCCTAAGAGCAGGCCGGACAGATAGCGGAAGTGGCTTTCTGCCGAGATGCTCACCGCGTCGCCCGTGAGCGCCTGCCCAAACAGCACGCCGTAGAGCCCGGTTGCCACCGGAATGGTGGCGACGATCGCCACACTTTGCTGCAGGAGCCTTCGCTCACGTTCCATGCTGGGCATGTGGTCTCCTATCTGTTTGCCTGCTTGAGAGCAGGGGCCGCACCGATGGCCACGATGACGCCGATCAATCCCATCACCAGCGAAATGCCGCCGATCACAAGCGCCGGACCTTGAGGGCCCGAGAACACGCCCACCAGCAGCCCGGCCAGCGGCTGCGACAAGTTGTTGACGGTGATCATCGCACCGGTCGTCTTGCCGAAATCCTTCTGCGGAATGATCTTCTGGCGCAGGCTTCTGAGATAGATGGTGAACATCCTGTCGAAGCCGAGGACGAGAATATAGCCGGCGGCATAGACCCCGTAATTGGGGCTGATGGCCGTCAACACGCCGCCGATGAAGATCGCCGTGTAGCCAATGGCCCCCATGGCCCTCAACGGCATGATGACATGGGCCAGGAAAGCCAGGATCGCGATGGCAGCTATGGCACTGGCGGTCTGCAGAAGCGCATAGCTCTGCTCGGACTGGCCATGGATGCCGGTCACCATCGCGGCCGATGTGGCCAGGGTTACGCCGAAGACGAAATTCAGTCCGGCCGACAGCGCGGCGGCTCTTCGCAGTCCTGGCAGATGCCAGATGTGCTTGAGGGCGATGCGGAAAGGATCGACCCAGCTGTCATGGGCCGCTTCCGGCGGGGCGAGTTCGATCCGGCTCGGGCGATGCCACAGGGTGAGCCCGAGATCCGCCAGCAGGAACAGGAATGCCGTGATGCCGACCACGATCTGCCAGGGCCACAGGGCGAGCAGGGCGGCTGCCAATAGCGGCCCGATCACCATCCCGAGCTGATCGCCGAGCTGCGAGTAGGACAGGACCTTCTCGAACCGCTGCTGCCTGAAGATCTGCGGCAGCATCACCTCGCGGGCGAGAAACCCTTGCGTCGAGAGGATCCCGCAGACCGCCGAGAGCGCGATCAGCCAGCCGATGCCGCCAAGAAGCTCGTGACCGGCAATGCCCACGGCGCAGGTGAGCAGGCGGAAGCGCTGGCTGATGACCAGCAGGGACACCGGCGACCGGCGGTCGCAGAGGATCCCGCAGACGGAGAACAGCAGGTAGCGCGGCAGGGTCTCGATGAAGAAGGCAAGCCCCGACAGTGCAGGGCTCTGCGTCGTCTGGAACACCACGAGGGGCACCAGGAACAACAGCATCTGGTCCGCCAGGCGGGCGAAGAAGAGAGAGACGAAGAAGCTGATATCCTTGGCACGCACTGGAATTCCCCGCGATCGACCCGGTGCGGCCGTCTCATGCAATACCCTGTCATATATTCTGTCGGTAGCCGGCGCCAGATCACAGGTCTTTGACGGCAGGTTCTTTTCTGTTGGACGAGAGCCGTCTAGGTTCGGGGGCAGCTGCATCGCTTCAGGGGGGATCTCATGCCGGCACGGTTCGAACTTCACGGAATTGCCTTGTCCGGCCCGACCTACAAGGTCGGCTTGCTGCTGACGCTGGCCGGCGAGCCGTTCGACTACGTCCATGTCAACATGATGCAGGGTGAGCACAAACAGCCGCCCTACATATCCAGGCAGCGCTATGGGCAGGTTCCCCTGCTCATCGACCGCAACAACGGTCGGCAGCTGTGCCAGTCCGCGGCCATCATGGAATATCTCGCCGACATGACCGGCAAGTTCGGCGGCGCCAATCTCGACGAGCGCCTGCAGGCGCGCGAATGGATGTACTGGGACTTCGACCGGCTTGCCTCGAATGTCTATCGTGCCAGGGCGATCAGGCTCGGCATCCGCCCGGCCGCACCGGAAGTGCTGGAGTTCAGCATGGCCGGGGGCAACGCCGCCCTGAAGGTGCTCGACGAGCATCTTGCCGGGCGCAGCTGGATCGTCGGCGAGGGCGTCACCATTGCCGATATCGACATTTACGGCGTCGTCGCCTTTGCGGATGACGGCGGCTTCGATCTCGCCGCCTATCCCAACATCCAGGCCTGGTCAGGGCGCTTCGAGGATCTGCCCGGATTCAAGGGCCGGAAGGATCTTCTGCCGATGGAATCCCGGGCAGCCGCATGAGCGATCTCATCATTCGAGAAGCCAGGGCCGGTGACCTCGAAGCGATCATCCGCCTGCATGAAGAGGACGAGCTGGGCTCCCACGGCGATGCATGGTCGCCTGAGACGAAGCCGGCCTATGAGGCCGCTTTCGCCGCCATCGAGCGCAGCCCCGAGAACCGATTGTTCGTGGCGGTCGACGGCAATGAGATCGTCGGCACCTTCCAGCTCACCTTCATCCCCAACCTGACGGGACGTGGCGCGACGCGGGTGAAAGTGGAGAGCGTGAAGGTCAAAACCGCGCGGCGATCATCGGGCATCGGCGCCAGGATGATGGCTTTCGCGGAAGACCACGCCCGCACACATGGCGCCCGCGCCATGGAGCTCACCTCCAGCAAGACCCGTGGGAACGCCCACCGCTTCTACGAGCGCTTGGGATTTTCCCGCAGCCATGAAGGTTTCAAGAAGAAGCTCGGCTAGTTGGTGAGACTGCCGCACCTTGAACGGCGACGTGCGGCGCTGCTGATTGAAGGCTGGACGGATTCGCGTGGGGTACCCATCGCGAGATACCGCGATAAGTTCGCGGCAGGGCCGGTTGTGCGGCCTCGCAAGCTCTTCGATACTAGCCTCCGCCGCATTCCTTTCCACTACAGCGGAGGGTTGTGAGATGTCTCCTGGAATTGAAATCAGGCGGTTTGAAAGCCCCGACCAACTGCTCGACATGAAAGAGCACGGCCGAATTTCTATTATCAGGATGGCCGATGGCACGGCTGGCATGCATGCGCTTTTCGAACCCGGCTGGACCTGGGAGGCCGACGAGAAGCCGCTGCTCGGCTCGCCCGACTCATGTCCGATGCGCCACACTGGCTACTGCATTGGCGGCAAGCTTGTGGTCCGCATGATCGATACAGGCATCGAGACGCACATCGGCCCTGGTGACTTCTTCGAGATCCCACCCGGTCACGACGCGTATGTCGAAGGCAATGACCGCGCAGAGTTGATTTTGTTCGCCCCACCCGAACACCAGCACTGACGTCCCAACGGGTCAGAGAAGCCTACGATGTTCGCTTCGCCGCCGTTATGCCGCGGAGCGAAAATCGGGACGAGTTGGGGAACGATCTGAGCATTGCCTTACGAACTGCCGGTCCTCGCCTGCAGTCGCAAGAGCCTCAGAACGAAGCTGTAAGGCTTGCCACTGAGCTGGGCGGCCACTCAGTTCAGCGTATAGATCTCGTGCCGCGCCGTGCCGGGAGGTCCCTTGCGGATCGTCACGCTCGCGTCCTGGGCCAGCGGGTGGGTTTTCAGGATGCGCTCGACAGCGCGGTACATCGCTTCCGCGTCCGGGCCGTAGAGATAGATGATCGTATCGGTCGCGCCGATGGCATGGCCGTCGACTTCGCCGAGCCCGCCCAGGGCGACCTCGAGCTGGCTCTCGAAACCCGAGAGGCCGTATTCCTCGTAAATGGCAGGAGGAAGCGACTCTCCATCGAGGCGGATGAAGAGGGCCTGCTGCGGCGGCATGGCCCTGCCTGCGGGCACCGGTTGCCGGGTGATGATGCGGGATAGCCAGTTCATGGAGAGCTCCTGTCCATTCGAGGCGTTCGTCGGAGGATGAGCATCGATTGAAGCCCGAAGGTGGCCGTCACCTTCAGGACCGATGCTTCAAGCCTCTTCAGGCCTTCGTGCCTTCCTTGAGGCGCTTGTTGCAGGCGCTCCAGAAGGCAGGCCACTTCATGGTCTTGTCGACCTTGCCGCCGGCCTTGGCTTCCTTCCACTCGAGGCTGCACTTGCTCATGCGCTCGCGGGCGGCCACCTGGGCGGCGCTCGGCGCCTTCTTCGGCTTCGTCTCGGTGGCCTGTGCGGCACCGGCGAGCGCGAAGGTCATGGCGGCCGCAAGAGCCGCGTTTACAACTCGGATCATCATCGAATCACCCCCACAGCGCCTACTTTATGTTATAAACTTTCTGAATTGTCGCGCGGCAACATGCAAGTCCCGATGAGCTGCCATGCGTCGATTTCGTGGATTTCCGTTGCAGGCGAGGGTGTCAGTTCCGATCTTATGGCTTAACGTTCCGTCGCGAACCTGTATCGCGACCTGATGAGAGGCGTTTCATGGCGGCTTCCGCGCAGCAACCGATCGATCTCTATTACTGGCCCACCCCGAACGGGTGGAAGATCACCATCATGCTCGAGGAATGCGGGCTGCCCTATGCGATTCATCCGGTGAACATCGGCAAGGGCGATCAGTTCACGCCGGAGTTCCTCACCATCTCGCCCAACAACAAGATGCCGGCCATCGTCGATCACGACGGGCCGGGGGGCAAGCCGATCTCCGTGTTTGAGTCCGGCGCCATCCTGCAATATCTCGGCCGCAAGACAGGCCGGTTCTACCCGCAGGACGAGCGGGCGCGCGTCGAGGTCGATCAATGGCTGTTCTGGCAGATGGGCGGCTTCGGCCCGATGCTCGGCCAGGTGCACCATTTCCGCATCTACGCGCCGGAAAAGGTTCCCTATGCCATCGAGCGCTACACCAACGAGACCAACCGTCTCTACGGCGTGCTGAACAAGCGCCTCGCGGATCGGGAATTCGTGGCGGGCGAATATTCCATCGCCGACATGGCCATCGCCCCGTGGGCGAAGCTCTGGGAGCGTCAGGGCCAGAACATCGAGGATTTCCCGCACGTGAAGCGCTGGCTGGAGACGATGCGCGCCCGGCCGGCAGTCCAGCGCGGTATCGCGGTCAGCTCCGAGGACCGCAACAAGACCGACCTGACCGACCCGGCCGTCCAGGCCGTGCTGTTCGGCCAGAAGGCGCGGTAGCGTTTGTATGAATCGTCATCCCGGACGGCGGAGCCGATCCGGGATCGGGTGCAGGATGTGGCGCTGAACTCCCTCTCCCGGATCTCGGGTGTTCCCGAGATCCGTTCTTGCTCGCCCAAGTCGGGAACACCCGACTTGGGACGGGAGAGGGTTGGGGTGAGGGGTTAGTGTCCTGTCCGGATAGACCTCTAACCCCTCACCCGCGCCTGACGGCGTGACCTCTCCCTCAGGGAGAGGTGAACCAGTGCCACACTCCTCCGGCGGTCCCGGATCTCCGCTGCGCTTCGTCCAGGATGACCGTGTTGACGAAAGCCTCTAGTTCACCTTCGCCCAGGTTTGCGAGCGGCAGATCAGGCCGCCGAAGACGCAGCCGGAGAGCTGCAGGGTTTTGGGGCCCGTGACCTTGAGCTTGCCCGTATAGGTCTTGCCGTCCTGCGGGTTGTAGAGCTGGCCCGTGAAGCCGTCCCCGTCCTGCTTGAGATCCCAGATCATCCTGACACCTACGATGGCGCGGTCCCGCAGTTTCGGGTCGGCATTGTTCGTGTCCTTCTGATAGGTCGAGGAGGCGATGGTGCCGCAATATTCGGCGCCGCATTTAGCGATCCTGACCCGGGTATCGCCGCTCTGGGTCACCCAGGTGCCGCTCGGATCGGCCGACTGGGCCTGGGCCGGAAGGGCCAGCATGATAAGGCCGAAGGCGGCAAGGATAGCTTTTCTCATTGTTGACTCCCTTTGGATCGGTCTTCAGCGGACCGCTCGGGGAAAGACTAGGGGAGGCGGTTAAGCTTTCCAAGCGGGCCGGGGCAAAAGGCGCTTGAGGCCTGGGGGGCACGCCGCTATAAGCGCCCCACTTCACCATTTCCCCTATAAAGAAAAGCGAGCTGTCATGGCCATCGAGCGTACTTTCTCCATCATCAAGCCCGACGCGACCCAGCGGAACCTCACCGGTGCCGTCAATGCCGTCATCGAGCAGGCCAGCCTACGGATCGTCGCCCAGAAGCGCATCCTCATGAGCCGCCGCGAGGCCGAGACCTTCTACGCGGTCCACAAGGAGCGCCCCTTCTTCGGCGAGCTCGTGGACTTCATGATCTCCGCTCCGGTCGTCGTGCAGGTGCTCGAAGGCGAGAACGCCGTGCTCCGCTACCGCGAGATCATGGGCGCCACCAACCCGGAGAGCGCCGCCGAGGGCACCATCCGCAAGCTCTACGCCAAGTCCATCGGCGAGAACTCGGTCCACGGCTCCGACAGCCAGGACAACGCCAAGATCGAGATCGCCCAGTTCTTCTCGGGCAACGAGATCGTCGGCTAAGCCTCTACGGCACAGCCTTCATGTTCAGGCCGCCTCCGGGCGGCCTTTTCATTTCTAAGCCTTTCCCTCATCATGCGCCCGCCATGAACCAAGCTCCCCGCATCGAACGCCGCGCCTCCGTCTGCCCGCACGATTGCCCCTCCGTCTGCTCCCTCGAGGTGGAGGTGATCGACGGGCGCACCATCGGGCGCGTGCATGGGGCGAAGTCGAACAGCTATACGGCGGGCGTGATCTGCGCGAAGGTGGCCCGCTATGCGGAGCGCATCCACAACCCGGACCGGCTGCTCTACCCCATGCGGCGCACCGGCCCGAAGGGGTCGGGCCAGTTCGAGCGCATCTCCTGGGACGAGGCGCTGGACATCGTGGCGCAAAAATTCCTGGAGGCGGAGCGGGAGTTCGGCTCGGAATCCGTCTGGCCCTACTACTATGCCGGCACCATGGGCTACGTGATGCGCGACGGCATCAACCGCCTGCGCCATGTGAAGAAGTATTCAGGCCAGTATTCCACCATCTGCACGGCCATGAGCTGGACCGGCTACGTGGCCGGCACCGGGCATCTGCGCGGCGCCGATCCGCGCGAGATGGCGGTCTCCGACTGCATCGTGATCTGGGGCACGAACGCGGTTCATACCCAGGTCAACGTGATGACCCACGCGATGAAGGCCCGCAAGGAACGCGGGGCCAAGATCGTCGCCATCGACATCTACAACAACGCCACCCTGAAGCAGGCCGACATGGCGCTGGTCCTGCGCCCCGGCACCGATGGTGCGCTCGCCTGCGCGGTCATGCACGTGCTCTTCCGCGACGGCTATGCGGATTGGGATTACCTGGAGCGCTACACCGACCATCCGCGTGAGCTTGAGGAGCACCTGCGCACCCGCGATCCGGCCTGGGCCTCGGCTATCACAGGATTGTCGGTGGAGGAGATCGAGGCCTTCGCCAGGCTCGTGGGCACCACGAAGCGCACCTATTTCCGCCTCGGCTTCGGCTTCGCGCGTCAGCGCAACGGCGTGGTCAACATGCATGCGGCCCTGTCGATCCCGGCCGTGACGGGCGCATGGCAATACGAGGGCGGCGGCGCACTCCATTCGAACAGCGGCATCTTCCATTGGAACAAGGCGCTGATCGAAGGCCACGACGCTATCGACAAAAGCATCCGCGTGCTCGACCAGTCGCAGATCGGCCGCGTGCTCACCGGCGACGCGGAGGCGCTCTACAACGGGCCTCCCGTGAAGGCGATGCTGATCCAGAACACCAACCCGGTCTCCGTGGCGCCCGAGCAGGAGCTGGTGAAGCAGGGCTTTGCCCGCGAGGATCTCTTCGTCTGCGTCCACGAGCAGTTCGTGACCGAGACGGCGCTGATGGCCGACATCGTGCTGCCCGCGACCATGTTCATGGAGCACGACGACCTCTATTCCGGCGGCGGGCACCAGCATTTCCAGGTCGGGCCGAAACTCATCGACCCGCCGGGCGAGTGCCGCTCCAACCACGAGGTCTTCCGCGGGCTGGCCCAGCGCCTCGGCGCCAAGCATCGCGGCTTTGCCATGGAGCCGCGCGAGATCATCGACTGGACGCTGCAGAACTCCGGCTGGGGCACGCTCGAGGACCTGGAGGCGCAGGTTCACTTTGACGCGCAGCCGCCCTTCGAGGAGGCACATTTCCTGAAAGGGTTCGGTTACCCGGACGGCAAGTTCCGCTTCAAGCCCGACTGGACCAAGGTGCCGTCCTACAACAACGGCGCCATGGGGCCCTGGGCCAGCATGCCGGCCTTGCCCGACCATTGGGGGGTTATCGAAGCGGCGACCGAGGAGCACCCGTTCCGCCTCGCCACGAGCCCGGCCCGCAACTTCCTCAATTCCAGCTTCACCGAGACGCCGACCTCGCTGGACAAGGAGCGGCGGCCCGAGGTGATGATCCACCCGGTCGATGCCGACCGGCAGGGCATCGTCGAGGGGGATTGGGTCAAGCTGAAGAACCACCGCGGCGAGGTCTATCTTCGCGCCAAGCTCTTCGAGGGCGTCCGGCGCGGGGTGCTCATCGCCGAGGGCATCTGGCCCAACGCCGCCCATCCGTATGGTCGCGGCATCAATACGCTCACCGGCGGCGATCAGGTGGCGCCCTATGGCGGAGCGGCTTTCCACGACAACCGTGTTGCGCTGGAGAAGGCGGAGATCGACCCGTCCCTGGAGCCGCCGGTAGCGCGCAAGCACCACCGCGCCGAGGCGCTCGTTGGCTGAATTCCGGATTGAAACAACTCAGTCTTCATCCTGAGGAGCAGCCTTGAGGCTGCGTCTCGAAGGATTGCCCAGTGCTCTCTGGATCCTCCTTCGAGACGGCCGCTGCGCGACCTCCTCAGGATGAGGACTGAAATAGAAGGCTTCTTGAGCAGTTTGGTCAGACCTTCTTAAGCCTATCCGCATCTCCCCCTTGATCCTGAACGGTCAAGCCTATTCTTAAACGCCGAACGTGATTTCATCTCTGGGGAGCCATCCATGATCTCGACCGCCCGTGCGCTGCTCGTTGCAGCCACCGTCTCTTTCAGCGCGACCGCCGCCTATGCGGGTGCCTCCAGCATGCCGACGCAATACCAGCCTGACCCTGCGTTAAAGAGCGAAAGCGTCTCTCAGCTGCGCGCCCGCGTAAGCCAGGCCTGCGCCATCACCCAGGCGAAGCTCCAGAGCGAGGCCAGCGAGTCCTCCCTCAACCGGGCCTGCGACTGCTATGCCGGCCGCACCATGCGTTCGCTCAGCCCCGACGAGGTGCAGGCCTATCGCGACACCGGCGTGTTCAACGACACCGCCCGCACGAAGGCGCTCACGGCGCTCGACGCCTGCAAGCTGCCGCGTCCGCAGATGTGATTTCAACCAGTCATGCGATGCAAAAAGGCCGGGCTCGCCCGGCCTTCTTCGTTTCAGCCTCTAAGGAATAGAGTGCCCAAGCCTACCCAGGCAGCAGGTCGATCACTCGCATGATGGCAACCGTAGTGCCGGTGTTCTTGCTGCGCTCCGGCATGTTTTTGGCGCAGGACCACACATCGCCCTTTTTGTAGAGGGTGTCGCTGGCTCCCGTGTCCACGGTCAGTTCGCCTTCCAGCATGTGGCAGACCATGTCGTTGCCCATGCTCGAACCGCTGGTGCTGGCGCCCGGCTGATAGATGTTGTCGCGCATCGACACGATTTTGTAGTTCGGGATCATCGTCTCGCGCTTCGAATATTCGACGCGCCTTACACCCGGAGCGACTTCCCGGCCCTCTGATGAGCCGGAGGTTTGAGCGGCAGCCGGTGCAAAGGGGAGAACAACAGACGCTACGGCAATGTTGAGCAAGGTCTGGCGACGGTTAAGCGATTCCATGGCTTCCTCCCGTCAAAGAGGCCACCCCAGCACGTCAGATTCCACGCCCGTTCCGGGCATGTGTCAATCGGTCATTGCGATCCGTTGCGCACCGCATCACGCGGCGAATGCAGCGTGCCGCTCGCATCCCACCCGCGCGAAAACATCACCCGTCCGTTCTCCAGCCGGGCCGTCCCGTCGCAGATCATCCGCAGCGCCTGCGGGTAGAGCTGATGTTCCTGCACGATCACCCGCGCGGCGAGGCTCTCCTCCGTGTCATCCGGCACCACGGGCACGACGGCCTGGGCGATGATCGGGCCGGCATCGAGCTCCGGCACCACGAAATGCACCGTGCAGCCATGCACCAGCACGCCGTCGGCCAGCGCGCGCCGGTGGGTCTGGGTGCCGCGGTAGAGGGGCAGGAGGGACGGATGGATGTTGATCATGCGTCCGGCCCAGCGCTCCACGAACCAATCCGTCAGCACCCGCATGAAGCCGGCGAGGCAGATGAAGGCGATGTCATGCTCCACCAGCGCGGCGTCGAGCACCCGGTCGAAGCTCTCGCGATCCGGGAAGGCCTTGTGGTCGATGGCAAGCGTCGCGATCCCGGCCGCTTTCGCCCGCTCCAGCCCTTCCGCGTCGGGGCGGTTGGAGAGGACGAGCGCGATCTCGGCCGGGAAGCTCGCAGCCTGAGCGGCCTCGATCAGCGAGGCCATGTTCGAGCCGCGGCCCGAGATCAGGATGGCGACGCGGCGGGTCATTAGAGCTTCAGAGCACCGGAATTCTGCACGCGCTCGCCGCCCGTGTGCGTGATCGTCTCGCCGATGCGCACCGGGTTCTCGCCCGCTTGGCGCAGGCGCTCCATGACAGCATCCGCTTGGGTCGCGCTCGCCACCACGATCATGCCGATGCCGCAGTTGAAGGTGCGCAGCATTTCGGCTTCCGCAACACCGCCGATCTTGGCGAGCCAGCCGAACACGGGCGGCACCGCGATGGCGTCGAGATCGAGGCGCACGCCCACGCCGTCGGGCAGGACGCGCGGGATATTGTCCGGAAAGCCCCCGCCGGTGATGTGGCAGAGCGCGTTGATGCCGTCGCCGCCTCTCAACACCTCCAGCAGGGCCTTCACGTAGATCCGGGTCGGCTCCAGCAGGGCTTGGGCCAGCGTCTTGCCCGGCGCGAAGGGAGCGGGCGCATCCCAGGCAAGGCCGGAATGCTCGACGATCCGGCGCACAAGGGAGAAGCCGTTGGAATGAACCCCGGATGAGGGCAGGCCGATGAGCACATCGCCTACGCTCACGTCTTTGGGGAGCAGCGTGCCGCGCTCGGCAGCCCCCACGGCAAAGCCCGCGAGGTCGTAGTCGCCCTTGGCGTAGAGCCCCGGCATCTCCGCCGTCTCGCCGCCGATCAGGGCGCAGCCTGCCTGGAGGCAGCCCTCGGCGATGCCCTTGACGATGTGGACGCCGACCTCCGGCGAGAGCTTTCCGGTCGCGAAGTAGTCGAGGAAGAACAGGGGCTCGGCGCCCTGCACGATGATGTCGTTCACGCACATGGCCACGAGGTCGATGCCGATGGTGTGGTGAATGCCCGTGTCGATGGCGATCTTCACCTTGGTGCCGACCCCGTCATTGGCCGCCACCAGGATCGGGTCCTTGAAGCCCGCGGCTTTGAGGTCGAACAGCCCGCCGAACCCGCCGATTTCCGCATCCGCGCCCGGCCGGCGCGTGGACCGCACCAGAGGCTTGATCTGGTCGACCATGGCATTGCCCGCATCGATGTCGACGCCCGCTTGGGCATAGGTCAGGCCGTTCGTCTGCTTCTCGGTCGTCATGGCTCACCCCGTGTTGGGGTGGGCAGTAAGACGGGAGGGGGCGGGAGGCAAGGGGATTTGAGCAATTGCAGGGGATTGGAGGGGTGTCATCCCCGGCGAGCGGAGCGAGGGAAGGGGATCCATGGCGCCGAGCGTGCTAGTGGATTCCCTTCCCCTCCGCTGCGCTCCGGCCGGGAATGACACTCCCGTTTCTGACGCGCTCCCACGTCATCACCGGTCTTGTGCCGGTGATCTCGATACGAGAGGCGCAACGCTTCAATTCATTGGGATGGCCGGGACAAGCTCGGCCATGACGCGTTCGCTACAGGCCATCTTATCCCCACCCCCTCTACCCCACCGATTGAACTCCGCCCCCCGAGCGTCCATCATCGCTCCCGATGACCATTCCGAACATCATCACCATCGGGCGCCTCATCATCGTGCCCATCGTGATCGTCATGATCATGCAGCAGCGGTGGGTGGCGGCCTTCGTGCTGTTCGTGGTGGCGGGGATCTCGGACGCGGTGGACGGGTTCATTGCCCGGCGGTTCGACATGCGGAGCGAGTTCGGGGCCTATATCGACCCTATCGCCGACAAGGCGCTCCTGGTCTCGATCTATGTGACCCTGGCCATCGTGGGCGCCATCCCGAGCTGGCTGGCCATCGTCGTGGTGTCGCGGGATGTGATGATCGTGGCCGCCGTGCTTCTGTCCTGGGTCATGAGCCGCCCGGTGGAGATCAAGCCGCTCCTCGTCAGCAAGCTCAATACGGGGGCGCAGATCGCGTTTGCGGCCTTCGCGCTCGCCGCCAACGCCTTCGGGGCGGAGTTCGCGGGGCTCGAGGATGTTGCCATGTTGCTGGTGGCTGCCTTGACCGTAGCCTCCGCCGGTGCCTATCTCGGGGGCTGGCTCAGGCACATGACCACCTGAAGGCCAAAAAGGGAAGCATCGGACCCAAAAGTGGACCCACTTTTGGGATCTAATCCGATGCTCCTCTTCTTGACTGGCGCATCGTTCTGGGCGGAAAACCGGGTCCACTTTTCCGCACGATGCGCTAACGTATGGGGAGCCGATGACGGTTCAACGGCAGATCGGGTTCTGGATTGCGGCGCTGGTCGTCGGGGTGCTGCTGCTGTTCGTGCTGCGCGGCATCCTGCTGCCGTTCGTGGCGGGCTTTGCGCTGGCCTACCTGCTCGATCCCCTGGCCGACCGGCTGCAGAAGACCGGTATCGGCCGCCTGGGCGCCAGCCTGCTCATCCTCGTGCTGTTCGTGCTGATCTTCATTGTCGCCCTGGTGATCCTGGTGCCCTTCGCGGCCCAGCAGGTGGGGGCCTTCGTGGAGAGGCTGCCCGGTTATGTGTCGAGGCTTCAGGAACTCGGGGCGGAGCAGCTCGGCCCGCTCATCCGCCGCCTCGGTCTCGAGGATGCCCTGCCGGCGGCACCTCCCTCCGTGGGCAATCTGATCAGCCAGGGCATCGCCTGGATGACCACCTTCCTCCAGGGGCTGTGGTCCGGCGGGCAGGCGCTGATCGGCATCTTCTCCCTGCTGGTGGTCACCCCGGTGGTGGCCTTCTACATGCTCGTCGACTGGGACCGCATGGTGAGAACCGTCGATTCCTGGATGCCCATGAGCCACCGGGACACGATCCGCGACATTGCCCGCGACATCGACCGGGCCATCGCCGGCTTCGTGCGCGGGCAGGCCCTGGTCTGCCTCATCCTCGGCACCTTCTATGCGGTGAGCCTTGCCCTCATCGGGCTCAATTTCGGTGTCCTGATCGGCATGACCGCGGGCCTGTTGAGCTTCATCCCCTATGTGGGTTCGCTCACCGGCCTCATCCTGTCGGTGGGCGTCGCCATCGTGCAGTTCTGGCCGGACTGGACCATGATCGCCGCAACACTCGGCATCTTCATCTTCGGCCAGTTCGTCGAGGGCAACATCCTGTCGCCGAAGCTGGTGGGTGAATCCGTCGGCCTTCACCCGGTCTGGCTCATGTTCGCGCTCGTGGCCTTCGGCGCGCTCTTCGGCTTCGTCGGCCTGCTGCTCGCCGTGCCGCTCGCGGCCGCCATCGGGGTCATCGCCCGCTTTGCCCTGCGCCAGTATCTGGCGAGCCCCCTCTACCGCGGCACGGACCCAGTGATCCTCAAGCCCCGCATCGAGATCGACCACAAGGCCAATCGCGATGCGTGAGGCGCCCAAGCAGCTCGCCTTCGACCTTCCGCTGGATCCCCGCTTCGGCGCCGAGGACTTCCTCGTCAGCCCGTCCAACGAGCAGGCCTACGGCCTCATCGAGACCTGGCCCGACTGGCCGGACACGATCCTCCTGCTCGTCGGCCCCCGCGGCAGCGGCAAGAGCCATCTGGCCTCCATCTGGGCGACGACCGCCCATGCCTGGACCGTCGACGCGGCTGCGATTAGCCATGACAAGGTCCCGCACCTCGTCTCGAACGGGGCGCTCGCCATCGAGGACATGGATCGGGGTGAGCGCGACGAGGCGGCCCTGTTCCACCTCTTGAACCTCGCGCGGGAGAAGAAGGCGTCCCTGCTGATAACCTGCGAGACGCCCCCCGACCGCTGGTCCCTGAAGACTCCCGATCTCCTGTCCCGCCTGCGGCTGGCGCCGAGCGTCGCCCTGGGCGCGCCGGACGATGCCCTTCTCAAGGCCGTGCTGGTGAAGCTGTTCGTGGACAGGCAACTCGTGGTCGACACCTCCGTTGTCGACTATATTGCTCTGCGGATCGAACGCTCGCTCGCCAAGGCCTCCGAGATCGTGGCACTCCTCGACCGGGAGGCCCTGAGCCGGGGCCGGCGCGTCTCGCGGGTGATCGCGGCCGAGATTTTAGGCGCCGCGCAGGAAACGGATGAGAACGAGTGAAGCCAGACACTGACGCCTTGTTGTCGAACCGTCGTGAAACCGTCACGAAGCCCAGAGCAAAACGAGCGCCGAAGAAGGAAGCGGCGGAGAACGAGGTGCGCAGCGCGATTGCCCTGAAAGAGGTGGAGACCGTCAGCGAAGCACCGCTGCCCAAGGCTCCGCCGGATATCGAGTTCGACGGTGCGGCGCTGCGGAAGTTTCCCCAGCGATTCATCAACCGGGAACTTTCCTGGCTGCAGTTCAACCGGCGGGTGCTGGAAGAAGCCTCCAACGCCCATCACCCGCTCCTGGAGCAGCTGCGCTTTCTCTCGATCTCGGCCGAGAACCTGGACGAGTTCTTCATGGTCCGCGTCGCGGGCCTGCGCGGCCAGGTCCGCTCGGATGTGGCGACCATGTCCCAGGATGGGCTCTCGCCGCAGGAGCAGCTTGCGAAAATTTCCGCCGCGGTCTCGCACCTGGCCTCCGACCAGCAGCGGCGCTGGCGCGAGTTGCGCGACATCCTCCTGGAGGAAGGCATCGTTCTGACCGATGGAGCGGGCCTGACGAAGGCCGAGGCCTCCTGGCTCGAGGATTACTTCCTCAACCACATCTTCCCGGTGCTCACGCCGCTCGCCATCGACCCGGCGCACCCGTTTCCGTTCATTCCGAATCTCGGCGCCTCCATCGCCCTGAAGCTGGTGCGCCAGAGCGACGGCAAGGTGCTGAACGCCCTGATCCGCCTGCCGTCCCGGGGCGAGCGCTTCATCCGCCTGCCGGATTTCGCCGAGACCGGGGCCACGCGCTTCATCGCCCTCGAGCAGATGATCGTGCTGTTCACGAGCAGGCTTTTTCCCGGCTACGACGTGCAGGGGCAGGGCGCTTTTCGGGTGATCCGCGACTCCGACATCGAGGTCGAGGAAGAGGCCGAGGATCTGGTGCGCCTGTTCGAGACGGCTCTCAAGCAGCGCCGCCGCGGCAGCGTGATCCGCCTGGAGGTCGAGGCGGCTATGCCCGAGGACCTGCGCCTCTTCGTGGCCGAGGAATCCGAGGTCTCCCACGACGAGGTCTTCGTGGTCGAGGGCATGATGGGCCTGCGCGACCTGTCGCAGCTCGTGGCGCTGGAGCGACCGGACCTCAAGTTCAAGCCGTACAATCCGCGCTTTCCCGAGCGCATCCGCGAGCACAGCGGCGATTGTTTTGCTGCGATCCGCGAGAAGGACATCATCGTCCACCATCCTTACGAATCCTTCGACGCCGTGGTGCAGTTCCTGCGTCAGGCGGCGCGGGACCCGAACGTGGTGGCGATCAAGCAGACGCTCTACCGCACCTCGTCGGACTCGCCCATCGTGGCGGCATTGGCCGAGGCGGCCGAAGCGGGCAAGTCCGTGACCGCGCTGGTGGAGCTCAAGGCGCGGTTCGACGAGGAGGCCAATATCCGCTGGGCGCGCGACCTGGAGCGCGCGGGCGCCCAGGTGGTGTTCGGCTTCATCGAGCTCAAGACCCACGCGAAGCTGTCCATGGTCGTGCGCCGCGAAGGCAGCCAGCTCATCACCTATTGCCACGTGGGCACGGGCAACTACCACCCGATCACGGCGCGCATCTACACGGACCTGTCCTACTTCACCGCCGATCCGGTGATCGGCCGCGACGTGTCGCGGATCTTCAACTTCGTCACCGGCTATGCGGAGCCGGCGGAGCTGGAGCGCATGGCGGTCTCGCCGCTCACCCTCAAGAAGCGACTTCTCCAGCACATCGACGAGGAGGTGGCGCACGCCAAGGCGGGGCGGCCCGGGGCGATTTGGGGCAAGTGCAATTCGCTGGTCGACCCCGACATCATCGATGCGCTCTACGATGCGTCTGCCGCCGGCGTGCAGATCGACCTCATCGTGCGCGGCATCTGCTGCCTCAGGCCCGGCATCAAGGGCCTGTCGGAGAACATCCGGGTCAAGTCCATCGTCGGGCGCTTCCTGGAGCACACGCGCATCTATGCCTTCGGCAACGGGCACGGGATGCCCAACCCCAAGGCCCATGTGTACATCTCGTCCGCGGATCTCATGTCGCGCAACCTCGACCGCCGCGTCGAGGCCCTGATGCCGATCGTCAACACCACGGTGCACCAGCAGGTGCTCGACCAGATCATGCTCGCCAACCTGCTCGACAACGAGCAGAGCTGGACGGTACTCCCCGACGGAACGAGTCAGCGGGTGGTGCCGGCCAAGGGCGAGGAACCATTCAACGCGCACAAGTATTTCATGACGAACCCGAGTCTCTCAGGCCGTGGCAAATCCCTCAAGACCTCCAGCCCCAAAGCGCTCGCCAAGCGCGGGCAGCGCTAGCATGCCGGCGCTCAGCCATGAGGCTCCGGGGCGGCTCAAGCTCGGCCGCCCGGTGGCGATCATCGACATCGGGTCGAACTCCGTGCGCCTCGTGGCCTATGAGGGCCTGTCGCGGGCCGTCACGCCGATCTACAACGAGAAGGTTCTCTGCGGCCTCGGCCGTCATGTGGCCACCACAGGCCGCCTCGACGAGGAAGCCGTGGACCGTGCCCTGCGGGCGCTCGCGCGGTTCCGGGTTCTCTGCGACACGATGAACGTGTCCGACATCTTCGTGCTGGCCACCGCGGCCGCGCGCGACGCTTCCAACGGTCCTGCCTTCCTGGAGGCTGCGGCGAAAGCCTGCGGACAGCCGATCAGCCTGTTGTCCGGCGCCGAGGAGGCGCGGGCCTCGGCGCTCGGCGTCATCGCCGGCTTCCATGATCCGGACGGCATCGTCGGCGACATGGGCGGCGGCAGCCTGGAGCTGGTGGACGTGCGCGGCTCGCAGGTGGGGCAGGGCATCACCATGCCGCTCGGCGGCCTCGCCCTGCTGGACGTCAGCGGCGGCTCGTTGAAGAAGGCCCAGAAGATCGTGCGCGAAGCTCTTGAACGCGCACCCGAATATCTCGAAAACCTGCATGGCCGCACCTTCTATGCAGTGGGCGGCACATGGCGCGCCCTCGCCAAGCTGCATCAGGCGGCGCACGATTACCCGCTCCACGTGATGCACGGCTACATCCTCGATCCCGAGGATGGTCTCGACTTCCTGCATCTCGTGGAGGAGGCCGATTCCAAGACCCTCAAGGACATCGAGAGCATCTCGGAGGCACGCCGCCCGCTGCTCGCCTACGGGGCCATGGTGCTGGAAGAAATCATCCGTCTCGGCGAGCCGAAGGAGGTGGCGATTTCCGCCTTCGGCGTCCGCGAGGGCGTGCTGTTCGACAAGCTCGACGCGCAGACGCGCGAGCGCGATCCGCTCATCGCGGCCGCCAGCGACCTCAACCTCCTGCGCTCCCGCTCGCCGCGCCATGGCGAGGAGCTGTGCGCGTGGACGGAAGCCTTCATCCGCAGCCTCGGCCTGCCGGAGACGGATGACGACATCCGCCTGCGCCGTGCGGCCTGCCTGCTCGCCGATATCGGCTGGCGCGCCCATCCCGATTACCGGGGCGAGCAGAGCCTCAACCTCATCGCCTATGGGGCCTTCGCCGGGCTCGACCATCCGGGCCGCGCCTATCTGGCATTGTCGATCTTCTTCCGGCACGAGGGGCTCTCGCCGGACAAGGTGGGGTCCCGCATCAAGACGCTCGCCGGCCCGCGCCTCATGGAACGCGCCCGCCTGCTCGCGGCGCTGATGCGCGTGGCGTATCCGGTCTCGGTTGCCATGGAGGGCGTTCTGCCCCAGGTGCCCCTGCTCGCCCGGGGCAGCCAGATTGTGCTGCAGCTGCCGGCCCATCTGGAGCCCCTCGCCAATGAACGCCTGAGGGGCCGCCTGCGGGGCCTGGGCAAGCTCCTGAACATGGAAACACTGATCGAGATCGTGTGACGCGGTGGCCGAGATCAAGACCAAGGCCTCGCGCATCGTCTACGAGAACCGCTGGATGCGCGTCCGCGAGGACACCATCGAGCGGCAGGATGGCTCGCCCGGCATCTATGGGGTCGTCGAGAAGACGGATTTCGCCGTCATCGTGCCTCTCGACCACGGCCTGATCCATCTGGTGGAGCAGTATCGCTACCCGGTGCAGGGCCGCTACTGGGAGCTGCCGCAGGGCTCATGGGAAGATGCGCCCGGCACCGATCCGCTGGAACTCGCCCGCGCCGAACTGCGGGAGGAGACGGGGCTGACTGCGGAAAGCATGATCCATGTGGGCCATCTGTTCGAGTGCTACGGCTACTCGACCCAAGGCTACCACATCTATCTCGCGCAGGGGCTTCATCTTGGTGAAGCGCAGCGCGAGCCAACCGAGCAGGACATGGTGAGCCGCGCGTTCTCGGTTGAGGAAGTGTTGGCGATGATTACCGAAGGGGTGATCAAGGATGCGACGACGGTCGCGGCGCTGGGAATGCTGTGGCTGAAGGGGGTTCTCTGAACGATTTTCAGCTCCCTTGCCGTCATGCCCGGACTTGTTCCGGGCATCCACGTTTCCAGCCTCACATCCTCCCCCGTCATTCCGGGGCCGCGTAGCGGAACCCGGAAGCCATAACCGTTGACGATGCAGAAAGAGGCCAACGGCTGCTCGTCTCTTCCTGAGACGTCGTGGTTATGGATCCCCGCCTGCGCGGGGATGACAGCGTGGTGGGGCGGCACCACCGAGCGAACGGCGAGACGGGTGCGAGAGGATCGGATGCCCAGCTCCGCGTCCGGACGCTGCAATCCTTCTCGGTTTACCGGCCCGCGCCCAAGCAGCAGCCCGAACTGCGCTTGCCTGAGCGCCAGCACCTTCTCGCCCCGGATCTCCCCACCAAGGCATGTCAGCTTGGTACGATATATTGAAATTTAGATCCGCTCGCTTAGTTGCTCGATAACCTTACCTAAGGAGATGAGGGAACAATGCGCTTAGTGTTCTGCGCTGCGGCTGCCACTGCAGCCTTAGCTTTAGCCTCATGCCAATCCGTTCCTGCCGGCGGCGCATATCGAAGTGTCGTCGCTATGGAGTATGCGTCACAGCCGACGAAGACTGAGATCGCAAACCGGATTGCAATGGCGGTCTCCGCCTGCTGGATCGACAAGGATCCTGCATTCACCGGTTTGAGATCCGCACCTTTGACGGCATACCCGGATGCTCGTGAAAAGGCACTTCAGTTGGCACTGAAAGACCCGAAGAACGCTGAGCGGTATGCCAACATCAATATCCTGCCCGCTTCCCGCGAGAATGATACCGGCCACATCGTCCAGGTTGTTCAGCAAGGCGAGGGGGTGGCGGTCGTGTCCGTGCTCCAGCGCTCGATCGGCGCCATCCAGCGAGGTCAGTCACCCTGCTAATCGGGCGCAGGCTGATGTGTTCAAATCTCTGTTGAGCGGCTTCAGCCTGCGATCTCCCGCAGCTTTACCCGCCCGCGTTCCAGCACCATCCCGAGCTGCCCGTTCTTGAGCGCCAGCGCCTTGTCGCCGAAGAGCTTTCGGCGCCAGCCGTGGAGGGAGGGGACGTCTGCGTCGTCGCTTTCCGCGATGGCCTCCAGCTCCTCGACGGTGGCGATGATCTTCGGTGCGACGCCCTCCTGCTCGGCCACGGCCTTGAGCAGGACCTTCAGCAGGTCCACCACGGAGCCGGTGCTGTTGCGGCCGCGGCTGCGCTCCGGCATGGGGATCGTGGCCGGATCGCGGGCGAGCGCGCGCTCCACCGCCTCCAGGATTTCGCCGCCCGTGCGGGAGCGCTCAAACCCGTTGGGAATGGTCCGCAGGCGCCCGAGGGCCTCCACGCTGCGCGGCGCCGAGGTGGCGATGTCGATCACCGCGTCGTCCTTGAGGATGCGCCCGCGCGGCACGTCGCGCGCCTGAGCCTCGCGCTCGCGCCAGGCGGCGATCTCCATCAGGATGGCGATCTCCTTCTGCTTTCGCAGGCGGCCGGCGAGGCGGCGCCAGGCATTGTCCGGATCCGCCTGATAGGTCTCGGGCGACGTGAGGATCGACATCTCCTCGCCGAGCCACTCGAGGCGGCCGTTCGCCTGCAGCTGGCTCACCAGCGCCTCATAGACCTTCACCAGATGGGTGACGTCGGACAGGGCATAGGTGAGCTGGGCGTCGCTCAAGGGGCGGCGCGACCAGTCGGTGAAGCGGGAGGACTTGTCGATCTTCGCCTTGGCGAGATCGTTGCTCAGCTGCTCGTAGGACACCGAGTCCCCGTAGCCGCACACCATGGCGGCCACCTGGGTGTCGAACAGGGGCTCGGGCACGATGCCGCCGAGATTCCAGATGATCTCCAGGTCCTGCCGGGCCGAGTGGAAGACCTTGACGACGTTCCTGTTGGCCATGAGGGCCATGAACGGGTCCAGGCTCATGCCCTCGGCGAGCGGGTCGATCAGGACCGCGTCAGCGGGATCGGGGCCCGCCATCTGGATCAGGCAGAGCTTGGGGTAATAGGTGGTCTCGCGCAGGAATTCCGTGTCGACGGTGACGAACGGATGCTGGCTGAGGCGGCTGCAGGCGGAGGCCAGGGCGTCTGTGGAGGTGATCAGGTCCATGGAGCGTTCATAACCCATCTGCAAAGCGCCCGCGAGTCCGCCATCCACAGAGCTGACCCTTGGTTAAGACTTGGTAAAACCTCGCCAATTGACATGCATGCCCACTTTATTGTTATGTTGTATCACCGGCGCAACGGCCAGGATTGGTGCTCAAAAGCCACCTGAAACTGGGGGAGGTCTTCATGAAGAAGACACAGACCAAGGCTGACAAGAAGAATAACAAGGTGATCGTCGAGCTGAGCGAGAAGGAACTCGCTTCGGCTGCAGGCGGCCGCCGCATTATTGTCTATTCAACCACCTCCTGATCAATCCGATCGGTGCAAGGGAGTGCGCAGGCTTCGGCCGAAACCTCCTCCTGAGCTGAACCGGTTTGTCAGGCGCAAGGGCGCGGCTTGTCGAAAGCCGCGCCTTTTTCGTTGCCCGCGCGGCTCAGGCCCGCGTGCCCAGATTGTGCCGGGCCGCTTCCGTGAAGGCCAGCGTATCGCCGTCTATGGGCGGGGAGACCCGGCCCTCGCGCAGCACCACGATCCGGTCCGCCGCGCGGATCGTCTCCGGCCGGTGGGCGATGACGATGCGGGTGATCTTCAACTCCGCGAGCGCCCGGTTCACCTCCCGCTCCTTGTCGAGGTCGAGGCTCGACGTGCCCTCGTCCATGAACAGGATGCGCGGGCGGCGGTAGAGCGCGCGGGCCAGCAACACCCGCTGCCGCTGCCCGCCCGACAGGGTGGTGCCCATGTCGCCGATGAGCGTGTTGTAGTTCATGGGCATGGCCATGATCTCGGCGTCGATGCCGGCCACGTCCGCGCAGGCGCGCATCCAGTCGAGATCGAGCGAGGCGTCGAAGAAGCAGATGTTCTCGGCAATGCTCCCTGAGAGCAGCTGGTCGTCCTGCATCACCACGCCCACCTGCGAGCGGAAGGCCTGGGTGCCCACATGCGTGATGGGCGTGCCGTCGATCAGCACCGTGCCCTCCAGCGGCTTGAACAGGCCGAGCATGATCTTGAGCAGCGTTGTCTTGCCGCCGCCGGACGGACCCGTGACGGCCACGAACTCGCCGGCCTCGACCTTCAGGTCCACGCCGGACAGAACCTCCGGCTCGGTGTCGGCATAGCGGAAGCTCACCCCTTTCAGCTCCACCGCGCCTTTCACCTCGCGGGCGATCAGGCTCTCCCCGTGCCGGTCCTGTTCCCGTTCGGCCAGTGCGATGTCGGAGAGGCGGTCCAGGTGCAGGTCGAGCATCCGGTACTGGATGCCGGTCTCGATGAGGTTGGTGGCCTTGGAGAGGAACTGCTCCTTGTAGGCCATGAAGGCATAGAGCATGCCGATGGTAAGCTCGTTGCCCATGATGGCCCTGGCGCCGAGATAGACCACGAGCACGTTCTCGAGGCCGTAGATCAGGTCGTTTGCCGTCTTGAACCCGATGGTGAAGCGGCCGTGCCGGATGCCCCGGCTGATCTCGTCCGCATAGCGGTTCTGCCACAGGGCTGCCCGGTCGGCCTCACGCCCGAAGATCTTGATGCTTTGGATCGCGCGGGCCGTCTCGATGAAGGTGGTCTGCTCCTTGGCGGAGGCCTCGATCATCTCTTCCTGGCGCTGGCGCAAGGCGCGGTAGAGGGCAAAGCGCAGAAGCCCGTAGAGGACCAGCGCCGCGAGCACGATGCCCGACAGCTTGGGGCTGTAGATCAGGATCATCACCAGGGTCAGCGTCGCCATCACCCCGTCGACGAGCGCCGCCACCAGGCCTTCGGACACGAGGCGCTGGATCGGCTCGGCCGAGCGGAAGCGCGAGACGAGATCGCCGGTATGCCGCTTCTCGAACCAGGCGAGCGGCAGGCGCACGAGATGGTGGAAGAGGTTCGCGCCCATCTGGAAATTCAGAGCGCCGCTCAAGAACAGCAGCACATGGGAGCGCAGCCAGTCGGCTCCGATATGGATGAGCGTGAGCAGCCCGAAGCCGAGAGCGAGTGCGGTCAGAAGTCCTCCGTCGCCCTTCAGCACCGCCTCGTCGACGGCGAGCTGCATGTAGAAGGGAGTGGCGAGCACCACCAGCTGCAGAACCGCCGACAGAAGCAGCGCCTGACCCAGCGCCCGCTTGATCCCCGGCATGCGCCCCCAGAGGGCCGTGAGGCTCAGGCGCGAGGTTTCCTTCCTGCGCTCGAAGGTGCCGGTGGGAGTAAGCTCCAGGGCGATGCCGGTGAAATGGCGCCCGGCCTCCTCCAGGGTGAGGGTGCGCACGCCCACGGCAGGATCGTGGATCGTGATCCTGCGGGCGCCGACCTCTTTCAGCTCCACGAAATGGTTCATGTCCCAGTGCAGGATGCAGGGCAGCTTGATCTCGCCCAGCTGCTCGGGCTCGAGCCGCAGGCCCCGTCCGGTTATGCCGAGGCGCTGGGCCATGACCAGCACGTCCTTGAGGGTCACGCCCTTGAGCGAGATGGAGAACAGGCGGCGCAGGGCCACCAGATCCACCTCGCGGCCGTGATAGGTCGCCACCATGGCAAGGCAGGCAAGGCCGCATTCGGCGGCTTCCGACTGCATGATGGCCGGCAGGCGCGGCCCGCCGAAAAAGTCGAGGTGGCTCGAGAGCTTCACATCCGCCCCCTCACGCTGAGGATCGGCTCGAACAGCCAGGCGGTGAGGGAACGGCCCTCCAGGATGATGTCGGCCTTGAGGGTCATGTCGGGCTGGAGATCGACCGGCTGGCCGAAGGCGTCGATGCTCTGCCGATCGAGCCGCACCGTCGCCCTGTAGGCGGGCTCGGTGAGCACCATACGCCCGAGCACGTCGCCGGGGGCGAGCACCGCCTGGGATACGGTTTCGACCGTGCCGCTCACGGTGCCGAAGCGCTGGAACGGGAAGGCGTCCACCATCAGGCGCACGGCCTGGCCGGGGGCCACGAAGCCGATGGCCCGGCTCGGCACATAGACCTCGGCCTTGAGCCCCGGCCCGTCGGGCAGGAGGGTGAGGAGAGGGCGGTTGGGATCGCCCACCTGGCCGGCCCTGATCTGCAGGGCCGTGACCTTGCCGGAGACCGGCGCCGTGATCACCTGGGCGCCCTGCGCCCGAACTTCCGCCTGCTGGCGCTCCCGGTCGGCGAGGCTGAGCCGCCACCCGGCCAGGCGCTCCGCCTGCTGAACCGGCAGCTGCTCGCGCTGGAGCTGAACCTGGCCCAGCTCCTTCTCGATGGCGGCAACCTGCCGGTCGAGATCCGCCAGGGACTGGCGCCGGGACAGGTGCGCTTCTTCCAGTTTCTGGAGGGCCGCGCGGGTGACGCTTCCGCGCTCCACCAGACCGGTGAAGGTGCGCTGCCGCTCGGCGGGTGCCTGCACGCGCGCCGCCATGATCTCGCGCTGGGCCAGCAGCGCCTCGCGCTCGGCCCGCACCGACGCGATGGCGGTATCGAGCCGGTGCCGCTCCATGGCGACCCGGTCGGGATCGAAAGCAATCTGCTCCTTCAGGACCGCGACCTGGGTCTCCAAGGACGCGAGCACCGCCCGGTCGAGGGTGCCGCCGGCCTCCAACTGCTGCTGGGACGAGACCGTGAAGAGGGGCTGCCCGGCGCCGACCCGGTCGCCTTCCGCCACCTTCAGGTCGGCCACCACCCCGCCGCGCATGGCCGCCACGCGCACGGCCCCGCCGCTGGCCACTAATGACCCGACGGCCGTTTCCTTGCGGGCATATTCGGCGGTAGCGATGAAGACGAGAACAAGCCCCACGACGGCGGTGATGAAGCCGCCGAGCAGGTGCCATGAAAAAGGGGTGATCGGCGGAGACCCGGTGGCCGCCGTGGAGGTAGCCGCTTCAAGCGCTTGCGATCTGAACAGGGATTGGGTCAACGCAACACTGAAGTCCGGCTATGATCAGAGTATTGTTACATAGTATATGTCTGCCCGACAAGCGGCACGCGCGATCTTGACTCCCCATTCAATGTTACATTGTATCACATAGATGCCCGTTTCCAACGTGACCTGGGCAGCATCTGGGGGAGCAACAATGTCGAATATTCAAGTTCTGAGCGAAGAGAACCTCGGCCTCGTGGCTGGGGGGGAAGAAGTGCGAGCGGCCGCCGAGCCAGAACAGTTCGGAGCTATGGAATTGGGCGCGCAACTGCGCGAGAGTCTACGGTGGGCAACCCGGTGACTATTTCATGGACGCGTATGATGCTCTCAATAGCAAGCGGCAATCGCAACCGAAGAGCCCGCCGAAGAAGCCATGATCCTCTGACATATTGCGGATGCGCGCGGCCTAGGCACCCAAGATTTATCTGGTTGATAGGTCCGCAAGCAGAGGCTGCAAGCTCGACTATCAACGGCGCCTGTGCAGGCGCCGTTGTCGTTTAGCTGATCGGATCCTCAACCGGTGCGCCGGAACTAGGCATGGTGAAGCGCTTAGCGGCCTTGCGTCGGGCGCGGACCTGTCGCTCGGCGAGCTTCATGAGCCAGTCGAGGATGTTGTGCTCGACCTCAAGGCCGGTCTCCGCATCCTCGAGGCGCCGGATCCGGTCGACGCGGAAGCCGCGATAACCGTCCTCGGTGAGGATGTCGATGCCGCCCAGGAGCATCTTGCCCGGACCCACCTTCAACTCGCGCGCCAGCACCCAGCGCCGGGTGGCATTGCCGGCTTGGTCCACATAGTCAAGCTCCAGCGCCGCCTCCAGCGGATAGACGTGCCAATTGCCCTCGATCCGCTCCTCGACAGGAGCGTTCCGGGCCGGCCTCAACAGGGATGTTGCAAGGGTGGTAACCATAGGGACAATATGGGGTTTCACCCTTTGTTCTTCAAGGAAATCGGGGCTCGAAAAGCCTGAAATTTCCAGGGAAAACTAAGAGGAAAATGCGGCTCAAGGATGCTGTGCCGGCCATTACAGATCGCGGACGCTGCATCCGGCGTTGACCAAGGCTTTGACGACAGCGGGATGACCGAAGACATGGTCAGAACTCCACTGTCCCTTCCAGGTAGAAGACGCAGGCTCCCTCGAGCTCAACCCGGTTGCCGACGAGGCGGCAGACGATTTCCCCGCCGCGCCGCGAGGCCTGAAACGCCCTGAAGGCAGTCTTGTTCAGCTTCTCCGCCCAGAACGGCGCCAGGCCGCAATGGGCCCCGCCCGTCACGGGATCTTCAGGAATGCCCTTGGCGGGCGCGAAGTAGCGGGTCACGAAATCGAAGCCCTTGTCGCCCGCCGCCGTCACGATCACGCCCGAGCGGGCCAGCCTTGCGATCGCCGCCAGATCGGGATCGAGGTTGCGGACGATCTCGGCCGTCGCGAGCCGGGCCAGGAAGTTGGAGCCGTCCCACACCACCTCGTCCGGGGTTGCGCCCAGGGCCGACGGAAGCTCCGGCGGCGTCGCCACGAGCTCCAGGGTTCGCCTTGGAAAATCCATGACATAACCTGTGCCGGACCGGCGAACCGTGAGCGGGCCGCTCGCAGAATGGAACACGACCACCTCGCGCCCAGGCTCGAGGCGCTCCATGACGACCGCCGCGCTCGCTAACGTTGCGTGGCCGCAAAGCGGCACCTCGACCGTCGGCGTAAACCAGCGGATGTTATAGTCGCCGTTGTCGGCCACCAGAAAGGCGGTTTCCGGAAGGTTGTTTTCCGCCGCAACAGCCTGCAGCACGTCCTCGGGCGGGAACCGGTCCAACACGACGACCGCAGCCGGATTCCCGCTGAACCGGCGGCTGGTGAAAGCATCGACCTGGAAAACGGGCGCACGCATGCGGCTGGCTTATCAATGCTGGGGAAAGGCTGCAACGATTGCAGTCTTTTCCCTCTTCGGAATCTGAGGATATCTCTTTGCCGGGCGAGAGCCGGCTGCAGTCGAGTCCCTCTATCGAAGGCGTGCGATTGCTTAGACAGGCTGCAACAGCACTGCCCAGACCCGAGGCAACTCCTTGCAGATCGAAGTTCTTAAAGAAGCCAATTCACGTAGGGAAGATGATGCAGCTGCGATCTTCGTCAGTGCGCGCTAACAAGACGGGGCGCTTCCAGGCGGGAATTGTCGATGATTGCCGTTGCCCGCTTTTGCGGCTGGCAGGTCTGAAGATAGAGTGTCTGGCCTTCATAGTAGCGGCGGTCTTCCGGTGCCGACGGATCGGGATTGGAGCCGTCTCTCTGAGCTATCCGCGCATAGGATACCGCGAATGGCACGGCGAGAAAAATGCTGTAGTCCCAGAGGTCGCACAACTCGTCCCGATGAAGAAAGATGCCGTCCAGCAGCAGCACGGACGAAGGCTCTGCCTTCCGGGTCGAAACAGCGTCACGGTCGGCCTTATGGTCGAAGCGTGCAACGTCCACCCATGCCGCTCCTTGGCGGAACGGGTCGATGAGATGCCGGCGCAAAGCGTCATAATTATAGGAGTCGCGGAAGAAGCCTTCGGGGTCACCCTTGCCGCGCCGGTAGCGGATGGCCCTTGGGTTGTGAAATCCATCGATGCTTGCTCGAATGACGGGCCGCCCATGCCGCTTGATCACCGGTACAAGCTCGTCGGCAAAGCGGGTCTTTCCCGACCCGTCGACCCCATCGACTGCAACGATTCCACGCTCACCGAGCGAGGCGATCTTGTATGCGACCTGCTCCAATAGCTCTGTCCTGGACGACATTCCACCTCGCAGCTTGGTTCAGACAGCGTCTTCAGCGCTCTTGGTTGAAGCATCAATATTGCATAACGCTGATGAGACGGCACTGCACTGGCAGCGCCAAATTCGCAAGGCACCCGTATGCAGATCGAAATCCTTGAAGAAGCCACCCCGCCGGGTGCCGCCGACGTCACCGCCGGCTTGCGCGCTCACGTCATCGAGAAGACCGGCGCTCTGCCCATGATGCCTCTGACCCTGCTCCTGCGGGACGATGACGACCGGGTGCGGGGCGGCATCCGGGGCGTCATCGCGCTCTTCTGGCTGCAGGTGGACCATTTCTGGGTCGACGAGGCCTTGCGCGGGCAAGGCTATGGCGCCCGCCTGCTGAGCATGGCCGAGGAGGCCGCCCGGATGCACGGGGCCATCGGGGCGCAGCTGACCACGTCAACGTTTCAGGCGGAGAACTTCTATCGCAAGCAGGGCTATGCGGAGATCGGCCGCCTGAAGGATCGCCCGCCCGGCCACGACCGGATCTGGATGGCCAAGAGCTGGGGTGAGGGCGTGATCGAACGCTAATCCGATTGCTCTCCAGCCCGGAGCAGGAAGCCGCGTATCAGCGTCGCGGCCTCCTGCAGGTTCGTCTCCAGAAGCCAGTGCCCGCCGTCGAGAAGGTGTAATTCGGCATTCGGCAGATCCCGCAGATAGGCCCGTGCCGAGCCCTCTGGCATGTAGCCGTCCTGCGGACCCCAGACGATCAGGGTCGGCGGCTGGTGTTCGCGCAGATAGGTCTGATAGTGGGGAAACCAGGCGAGGTTGTCCTTCAGTCCGGCAATGATGTCGACGATGATCTCGCGACGCCGGTCCGTGATCAGGGACCAATGCAGCTTCCAGAGATCGGGCGGAATCCGCTCCGCGATATCAGGGCGGACATCGTTCAAAAACTCGTCCTGGAATCCTTCCTCGCTCACCGCCTCACCCAACTGGGCGCGTCGTTCCGGTGTAGGGTCGCGGAAATACTCCTGAAGCGGCGCATACTTGGGGCCCAACTGGTCCTCGTAGATATCGCCGTTCTGAATAATGAGCGCGCTGATCCTCTCAGGCTGCCTGATCGCCAGCCGCAGACCGACCTGAGAGCCGAAATCGTGGAGATACAGCGCAAAGCGCTTGATCCCGAGATGCGTTACGAAGCGGTCCAGAAAATCCGCATAGCCGTCGAAATCATAGGCAAAGGCCTCGGGCGTGTCGCTGTATCCACAGCCGGGGAAATCCGGTGCAACCAGCCTCCATCGGTCCGCCAGAAGAGGCATGAGGTTGCGGAATTCATAGGATGAGCAGGGATAGCCGTGGGGCAACAGAATCGCAGGCGCGTCCTGCGGACCCGCTTCCCGATAAAAGATCCTGAGGCCATCAAGGTCGGCCCAGCGATGCTTCACGATCGTGTTGGCTTCCATTGACGCCCCCTCGTGCCCGTCCAACAAGATTCCGAACGCCCTTGAGTTGCGGTTGGTTCAGCCCCACAGCATCAACTGCTGATGAGATGCAGACGTTGATTCAAGACCGATAGAAGAGTAATTGCCCACGCCCTTGTCAGCAGGGGCAATTCCTGAATCCATGGGGAGATGGATCGCACTGATTTGCAGCGCCTGACGAAGGAAGAGCTGATTGAGTTGGTGCTGCGGATGCAGCATCCGCAGAAGACCTCGCGCACGTCCTCAAAGCCGCCCTCGACCGATCGCAAGCAGCGTCGGGATCAGGCCAAGCCCGGCGGTGCCAAGCCGGGCCATGAAGGCCACAGCCGGATCATCAGCGCCACGCCCGATGAGGTGGTCGAGCATCGTCCTGACCAGTGCTCGTGCTGTTCGGCTGTCCTGATGGCGGATTGGCCGGGGGAGACGATCAGCATCCACGAGCAGATCGATTGCCCCATGTCACCCAACATTGGCGCCTGGCGGTGCGCTGCCCCGCCTGCGGCAAGCGGGCCGTCGCCCCCGTGCCGGACGCCGCAAAGGGGACGCCGTTCGGGCCGCGGCTGCACGCCGTGGCCACCTATCTCAAGACCTTCCAGGCCCTGTCCTATGAACGGCTGCAAGCCGCGTTGGCCGACCTCTTCAGTCTCACGATCAGCCAGGGCGGGCTGATGAACCTGCTGCAGCGGGCCCAGGGGCGCTTTGCCGAGGGCCGGGCAAAGGCGGTGGCAGCGCTGCGCCAAGCTGCGGTCGTCGCATCGGACGAGACCGGCGTCCGGATTGAGGGCTCCAACGCCTATCATTGGGTGTTTCGCTGCGCCGCGGCGGTGGTCCATCACGCTTCCCCGACCCGGGGCGCCATCGTGGTCCGGACCGTGATGGACGGGCACCGGCCCGCGGTCTGGTGTTCCGACCGCTATAGCGCGCAACAGGGCCATGCCGAAGCCCACCAGACCTGTCTGGCTCATCTCGCCCGCGACGTCGCCTATGCCGATGAGGCAAGCGAGGATGTCCTGCCCTCCCGCCTCCAGCTGTGGCTGCACCGGGCCTTTGCCCTGGCGGAGGGGGTCGGAACGCTTGCCGCCTCGACCCTGGCCCGCAAGCGCCGGGCCCTGGAGCGAAGTCTGGACGCGATCCTGGCCGCGCCGACCTCCTGCGATCTGGCCCGCGACCTGCAGACCAAGTTCCGGCGTGCCCGCGATCAGCTTCTGACCTTTGCCCACTGGCCCGGCATGGTTGACGCGACGAACAATGCCTGCGAGCGCGCCCTCAGACCCGCCGTCATTCAGCGCAAGGTGACCAATGGCTACCGGGCCATGTGGGCCGCCGAGGGCGAGGCGGACATACGCACGGTCGTTGACACGGCTCGCCTCGGTCCGGGAACCAATGCGTTCAACACAATCCTTCAGACTGTGTCCGCCTGAACCTCAGTGCGAAACCGCGCGTGGGTAATTACATAGAAGAAACATAGCTGCGTGATGTTGAGACGGAATCTGTTTTGCAGGTACAAACAGGGGCAGATGAGCGTCAGATTAGCGTGAGGCTAACGTTGGGCTGTACTTGAAGTGTTAAGTATCAGTCACAGTAAGGCGCCCACGTTCCCGAACGTCGTTGAACTTCACGTTAGGTTCCTATACCCGATATCTTGGCCGCGCTTCTGCGGCCTTGCTGGGGGCAGTATACTATGAAGAATTCTTATAAGCTCGGGCTCATCGTGATGGGTCTGATCGCCGGCATGGGCTCGGCTCACGCTCAATCCAAGGGTGACTGGGTTCTCGCCAAGTACAAGGGCGGTGGTTACTGGTATCCTGGCGTCATTCAAGCCGTATCCGGTGAGAACATCACCGTGGCTTACGACGACGGTGATCGGGAGACCCTCTCCGTCAGTGCGGTCAGGCCGTACAATTGGGCTATCGGCGGTCGCGTTGAGTGCAACTTCAAGGGCGCTGGAAAGTGGTATCCTGGGAAGATCGCGTCACTGGGTGGCGAGACTATCGGCATCAACTATGATGACGGCGACCGCGAGACAACCAAGACGGGCCGCTGCCGCTCTCAGTGATCGACTGGGCTGGCGAAGGTGACGTGCCTTCGCCAGGATCGCCTTCCGGATTGGCGCCCCAACCTCTACGTAGAAGAGGGCATTGCTGAGACGCTGGGGCTGTTGAGGTAGAGTTAGAACGTCCCGCCGTCTTTGGAGTTGGCGACGTCCTTCTTTAGGTCCTCGATCTGATCAAAGGCCTTACTGATGCCCTCATGAATCTGAATGTGAGCCCTATCATTCCGCTCCGACAACTCGAGAAGCCTCTCAACCAATGCCTTGAGGTGGTCAAGCTTCTCTTCGGTGGACATTCGATCCCAATCTTTCTGCATTCGGTTCCCCCTAGGTTAGCGAGCAAGATCTGGTGCGCTGTTGCGACCGCCACAAGATGAGCAAGTCCCGTCCTCCCGAACTCTAAGCAAAGCAGAGAGCAGGCCTTAGGTGAGACAAAACTGTGGGAGTGAACACTACAAATCTGAACCTTGCTTGATAAGCAGATCTTTGACGTACTGTAAACATCCCTGCCGCTTGCTGAACAGGCGTGCGGGCTCAGCTAAAGCAGCAAGGCAGAGAAAGCACAAAGCCAAGCGCGGGGCAGAGGTCCTGCAGGATTCGGCGACTGAACTCCGGTCAGCAGCTATAAAGTTTTGTTCTCTATTTGTTCTTGACAATCGTCCTAACCTTGGCTATAGCTGGTGCCGTCCTGCCTCGCCAGGGACGCGCCCGAGGCGTCGGTTGTGGAGGCGGGATGCGGTTCTGGCCGCTGCGGGACAAGACGCTGGTCCCACATGCCAGGGCTCTGAGTGGAGAGCATGGGACGTTTCGCCCGTTCGGGCAGGCTGGCGTTACCGATCTTCCAAGCCTCGCCAGCCCGAGGATCGTTGCATCAAGGGCTGCACACAGGATGCGCCGTGAAGCGGGTCTGAGGGTTCGTCCCTGATCCCGCCGGAGCGCGGGGCTCAGGGTCGAAAAGCCGTGCGCGGGAGGCCAAGGTGCTTCCCGTCCGGGCGGATATCCCGTCCCGACCCGATCCTTCGCCCGCTCCACCGGAGTGCAGCGAAGCAGCCTTGCCTCCCGCGCTTCCCTTCGATCGCCTGAGACAAGCCACAACAAAGCCCACAGTCGCCACCCCGACCAGGGGAGGGAGCGATACCTCACATTCGAGCGCTGCCCTGGCTCTCCTCCCCCTTGTGGGGAGGAGTTGGAGGTGGGGGTATCAGCGCTACGCTGATCCAGCTCAGCGCTCACACCCCCACCCCTTGCCCCTCCCCACAAGTGGGAGGGAATGAACATTTGGCACTCTCTTCGATCTCCTCCGTGCAGGCCCGATTTCAGCCTTCCGCCTTGACTTCCCCGGCCTCCCATGGATGTTGCGCCTCAAACCGAACCAGCAGGCTTTTGTCCATGTCCGCCTCCATGCACCGTTACCGTTCCCACACCTGCGGCGCGCTCCGCGAATCCGATGTCGGCGGGGTCGCCCGCCTGTCCGGCTGGTGCCACCGCATCCGCGACCATGGTGGCGTGCTGTTCATCGACCTGCGCGACCATTACGGCATGACCCAGTGCGTGATCGATCCGGATTCGCCTGCCTTCAAGATGGCCGAGACGGCGCGGTCCGAGTGGGTGATCCGGGTGGACGGCAAGGTGCGCAAGCGCCCGGCCGGCACGGAGAACCCGGAGCTGCCCACGGGCATGATCGAGGTCTATATCACCGACATCGAGGTGCTGGGCCCGGCGGCCGAGCTGCCGATGCCGGTCTTCGGCGATCAGGAATATCCGGAGGAGACCCGTCTTACCTACCGGTACCTGGATCTGCGCCGCGAGAAGCTGCACAACAACATCATGAAGCGCGGCGCGATCATCAACTCGCTCCGCACCCGCATGCAGAACAGCGGCTTCTTCGAGTTCACGACGCCTATTCTCACGGCCTCAAGCCCTGAGGGCGCGCGCGACTTCCTGGTGCCGTCGCGCATCCATCCCGGCAAGTTCTATGCGCTGCCGCAGGCCCCGCAGCAGTTCAAGCAGCTGATCATGATCTCCGGCTTCGACCGGTACTTCCAGCTCGCCCCCTGCTTCCGCGACGAGGACCCGCGTGCCGACCGCCTGCCGGGCGAGTTCTACCAGCTCGACGTGGAGATGAGCTTCGTCACCCAGGAAGACATCTTCCAAACCATGGAGCCGGTGATCCGCGATACGTTCAAGGAGTTCGCGGACGGCAAGCCGGTCACCGAGACCTTCCCGCGCATCCCGTATTTCGAGTCTATGCTGAAATACGGCAACGACAAGCCTGATCTGCGCAACCCGCTGATCATCGCCGACGTGTCGGAGGTGTTCGAGCGTGAGGACGTGACCTTCAACGCGTTCAAGAACGTGATCAAGTCCGGCGGCGTCGTGCGCGCCATTCCGGCCACGGGCGCCGCCTCGCAGCCGCGCTCCTTCTTCGACAAGCTCAACGACTGGGCCCGCACGGAAGGCGCGCCTGGCCTTGGCTACATCGTGTTCGAGGAAGAGGGCGGCCAGATCGTCGCAAAGGGGCCGATCGCCAAGTTCATTCCGGAGGCCGCCCAGGCCGTCATCCGCGAGAAGGCCGGCATCAAGGCGGGCGACGCGGTGTTCTTCTCGGCCGGCACTGAGGACAAGGCGGCGTCTCTCGCCGGCAAGGCGCGCACCCGCATCGGCGACGAGCTGGGGCTCACCGACAAGGACCGGTTCGCGTTCTGCTGGATCGTCGACTTCCCGCAATACGAGTGGAACGAGGACGAGAAGAAGATCGACTTCTCCCACAACCCGTTCTCCATGGCGAACCTCGACCACGATGCCTTCATGGCGCTCGACCCGACCGACAAGGACACGATCCTCAAGATCACGGCCTTCCAGTACGACCTGGTCTGCAACGGCTACGAGATGGCGTCGGGCTCGATCCGCAACCACCGTCCCGACCGGATGGTGAAGGCCTTCGAGATCGCCGGCTACGGCGAGAAGGAGGTCATGGAGCAGTTCGGCGGCATGTACCGCGCCTTCCAGTACGGCGCGCCGCCCCACGGCGGCATGGCGGCGGGCGTGGACCGCCTCGTGATGCTGCTCTGCGGCGCCCAGAACCTGCGCGAGATCACCATCTTCCCTATGAACCAGAAGGCGGAAGACCTGCTCCTCGGCGCTCCCTCCGACGTGACGCCCAAGCAGCTGCGCGAGCTGCACATCCGGTTGAACCTGCCGGAGAAGTAGGAATTCTCTTCGGAGCGTTTGGTTGACGCCTTCTCTGTCATGGCCGGGCTTGTCCCGGCCATCCACGTTTCAAGGCCGTTTTGTTTCTCTCAACCCTCATCCTGAGGAGGTCACGCAGTGACCGTCTCGAAGGAGGCTCCAGAGAACACTGGACGATCCTTCGAGACGCAGCCTGACGGCTGCTCCTCAGGATGAGGGCGGAGTGGTGGACAGCAAAGACGGGGATCCCCGGAACAAGTCCGGAGATGACGTGGGACAGGTGGGCCCTAACAATCCTACCCAGCGAGGCGCGCCGGTTGAGAAGAACGTTGACGGCGAAGGGCAGGGCGCTCACAAGGTCCTGAGTGACACGGTCAGTGCAAGGAGCGTCGGGGATGGGAGACAACATCTCGCAGGATCTGAAATCGGGGGCGATGTTCTACCATCAGTATCCGCGCCCCGGTAAGCTCGAGATCCAGCCGACCAAGCCCCTCGGCAACCAGCGCGACCTGGCGCTCGCCTATTCTCCCGGTGTTGCCGCCCCCTGCGAGGCCATCGCGGCCGATCCGGCGCAAGCCGCCAATCTCACCTCGCGACAGAACCTCGTGGCCGTGATCTCCAACGGCACGGCCGTGCTCGGCCTCGGCGATATCGGCCCGCTCGCCTCCAAGCCCGTCATGGAAGGCAAGGCGGTCCTGTTCAAGAAGTTCTCCGGCATCGACGTGTTCGACATCGAAGTGGCCGAGAACAATGTGGACAAGCTCGTCGAGGTGATCGCAGCCCTCGAGCCTACCTTCGGGGGCATCAATCTCGAGGACATCAAGGCGCCGGAGTGCTTCGAGGTCGAGGAGCGGTTGAAGGCCCGCATGGGCATTCCGGTCTTCCACGACGACCAGCACGGCACAGCCATCATCGTCGGCGCCGCCGTGACGAACGCGCTAGAATTGGCGGGCAAGCGCATCGAGGACGTGAAGATCGTCACCTCAGGCGCCGGCGCCGCCGCGCTCGCCTGCCTCAACCTGCTGGTGTCGCTCGGCGCCAAGCGCGAGAACATCTGGGTCACGGACATCAAGGGCGTGGTCCATGAGGGCCGCAACGAGCTCATGGACCGCTGGAAGCAGGTCTATGCGCAGGACACCGACGCCCGCACGCTCGCCGACGTGATCCCCAATGCGGACGTGTTCCTCGGCCTGTCCGCTGGCGGCGTGCTCAAGCCCGAGCTGCTCGCCCGGATGGCCCCGCGCCCGCTCATCATGGCGCTCGCCAATCCCTATCCGGAGATCATGCCGGAGGAAGCGGAGGCTGCCCGTCCCGACGCGATGATCTGCACCGGGCGCTCGGATTATCCGAACCAGGTCAACAATGTCCTGTGCTTCCCCTACATCTTCCGTGGCGCGCTCGATGTGGGCGCGACCACGATCAACGAGGAGATGAAGGCGGCCGCCGTGAAGGCCATCGCGGGTCTTGCCCGCGAGGCGCCGTCCGAGGTGGTGGCGCGCGCCTATGGCGGCGAGGCGCATCCCTTCGGCCGCAAGTCCCTGATCCCGAGCCCGTTCGATCCGCGCCTCATCCTGCGCATCGCGCCGGCGGTTGCCCAGGCTGCCATGGATTCCGGCGTCGCCACGCGGCCGCTGGAGGATCTCGAGGCCTATGCCGAGTCGCTGGGCCGCTTCGTGTTCCGCTCCGGCTTCATCATGAAGCCGCTGTTCTCGCAGGCGAAGGCTTCGCCTAAGCGCGTGATCTATGCCGAGGGTGAGGACGAGCGGGTCCTGCGCGCCGTGCAGGTGGTCGTCGAGGAAGACATCGCCAAACCGATCCTGATTGGGCGTCCCAATGTGGTCGAGGCCCGCATGAAGCGCTTCGGCCTCTCCATGGAGATCGGCCGGCACTTCGAGCTGGTGAATCCGGAGGACGATCCGCGCTATCGCGATTATGTCGCCACCTACGTGGAGGCGGCGGGCCGCAAGGGCATCACGCCGGATGCGGCAAGGACGCTCGTGCGCACCAACTCCACGGTCATCGGCGCGCTCGCCGTGCGGAGAGGGGATGCGGATGCGCTGATCTGCGGTCTCGAAGGGCGCTTCCAGTCCCGCGTCAAGCACATTAAGGACATCATCGGCTTGGCGCCGGGCGTCAACGAGATGGCGGCCTTGTCCTTGGTGATCACCTCGAAGGGCGCCTACTTCCTGGCCGACACGCATGTGCAGTTCGATCCGACCGCCGAGCAGATCGCCGACATGACGATCGCCTGCGCAAGCCACGTGCGCCGCTTCGGCATGGAGCCGAAGATCGCGCTCCTGTCGCATTCGGATTTCGGTGCCGCCGACAGCCGCTCTGCGCTCAAGATGCGCGAGGCGCTCGCCTGCATCACCGAACGCGCGCCTGACCTCGAGGTCGATGGCGAGATGCAGGCGGATTCGGCTCTCTCCGAAATGCTGCGCGAGCGGGTGAACCCCCATTCGCGCCTGACGGGCGAGGCGAACGTGCTGATCATGCCGAACCTGGATGCGGCGAACATCGCGTTCCAGTTCACCAAGATCCTGGCGGATTCACTCCCCGTCGGCCCGATCCTCATCGGCCCGGCCAAGCCCGCCCATATCCTGACGCCGTCCGTGACGGCCCGCGGCATCGTCAACCTCACGGCCATCGCAGTCGTCGAGGCGCAGGCGACCGAGCAGGATCAGCCGATGCTGATTTGAGACTGCAGAGACGTTTCCAATGTCATTCCGGGGCCGCGTCAGCGGAGCCCGGAATCCATAACCGCTAACGGTGCAAACAGAGGTGCGACGCTAATCGCTCTTTCCTGATACGTCGTGTCTATGGATTCCGGGCTCGGCTCTACGAGCCGCCCCGGAATGACAATGTGAACTTCACTCCGCCTTCGCGCTGATGTTCAGCTTGTTCAGCACGTCCTTCGGCTCGGACATCACCACCGCTTCGGCGATGCCGAATCCTGACGGATCCTTGGGCGTGGCGTTGACCGTGAGCTTGCCGGGCTTGGCGATGAAACGGGCGATGGCTTGGCTCAGAACCTGAGCCTGCTCCGAGTCTCCGATCATGGCCGGCACGACGAAGGCGGCCGCGGTCCCATAGGTGCGCCGAAGAGCCTCCGGGGTCGTCTTCTGCTCTTTGGCGGCCTTGGCCATGTAGCGCTCGAACAGGCCCTTGTTGTCGACCACGATGTCGAGCGCCTTGGCCTTCGTCCCGGCCAAAGCCACGGTGGCAACGGCCGTGTCGGCATCGAACACGTCCTTGCCTGCATTGCCGATCAGACCCTTGATCGCGATCGAGCCCATGTCCTGCCCCTGCGCGGAGACCTCGCTGAGCGTGATCTCCTTGGCGGCCTCGTTCCAGCTTGCAGCGGCCATGAGCGAGAGGTCGATATTCTTGTAGCCCAGCGCCACAAGCTCCTTGATGCCTTCGTCGGTGCTCTTCGTCGGCAGGGCCATTGTCAGGTTCTGCAGCCCGATCCGGAGATTGGTCGGGATGGCATTCACCGGCTTATCGGCTGTCAGCTCGAAGCCTTTCAGCGCCGCCTGAACCTTGACCTTCTTGCCCTCGTCCTCGGTCGTTCCGTGAATGGAGAAGCCCGATACGCGCAGAGTGCCGAAGGTCGGAACGAGGCTGCGCGCCGTCGCGGCATCGAGATCGTCAAAGGATTTGCCCTGAAGGTTCCTGAGGCCATCGAGCGTCTGCCGCATCGAGAAGCCCGTGAGGCTCAACGAGTCGAGCTTCATGCGGTTGTCCTTGTCGGAAAACTCGAAGCCCTCCCAGCGCATGTCCGCCGGCTGGGCATCCGTGCCGCCCGTATAGGCGATGCGGGCAATGCGGGCCTGACCCGCCGAGTCCTTGGCCTTGGACGCCATCTCGATTCCCGAAGCCTCCATGAAGCCGATCTGGAAGGCGTCCATCATGTCGGCGATGGCAGGCAGGAGTCGGGTCTGATCCTCGGATGAGAGATCGGTGCGATCCGACATTTCGGTCATTAGGGCGACGGTGCCAGTCCAGGAATCCTTCGTCGGACGTCCAAGAAAGTCGCGGCCGCCGATGCGGGCGATCTTGAAGGTGATGCCTTCCTGGCTGTCCACCAGCTGCACGTTTTCCAGCGAGAACGCCCCGTAGATCTTGGCCATAGGTGTGGAGGGGCTGTCGGCCTTGGCCTCGTAGAGCCGAGCCATGGCCGGCAGATCGACCTCTTCCATCGTAGTCCGGCCGCCGGTGATCACAGCCTTGTTCTTGGCGCCCGACGATTCCATGGCCATGGCCTCGATCACAGCCAAGGCGATCCGCCCTTCGGAGACGTCGCTGAGGACGGTGTTCCGGTAGGTTGTGGTCTGGCTCTCCTTGCCTAACGTCTGCTTCACGCGCATCTCGGGGATCGTGATCTGCTTGGCGTTGATCCGCCTGAGGCGGCTTTCCATCGGTTCGGTGGAGGCGGACGCGAACAGCGCCTCGATCTCGCCCCGCGGCGTCGATACGCCGGAGAACTCGATCCGCTTCGCCTCGTATGTTGTCGTCCCGAATGTGAAGGCGACGTTCTCGAGGCTGAAGCTGTCGGCTGATTGGGCGAAAGCGGCGCTCCAGAGCGGAACCTTGACGGCCCCGATGGTGATGCGCTGTCCGCCTGTCTCGATCACGAGATCACGCAGAACGGCCGGCTCGAAGGACAGGGCTGTGGAGCCTGCGAGCAGGGCGAGGGCGGCAACGCCGGCGCGATAACGAAGTCTCATGATGTCTCCCAAGGCCAGCCGAATCGGAGGCCGGCAACCTTTAACTGATAGGCGCTCAGGTGGGGAGAGTAGGAGGTTACGTAACGTTTTTACAACGAGAACGAGGTGCCGCAGCCGCAGGCGGCAGTCGCATGAGGGTTCTCGATCTTGAAGGACTGGCCGATCAGGTCGTCCACGAAGTCGATCACGGAGCCGTCCATGTACTGGATCGACACATCGTCCACCACCACCTTGGCCCCGTCCTTCTCGATCACGAGATCGGCGTCCTGCCGGGTCCGGTCCACGTCGAAGGCGTACTGGAAGCCCGAGCAGCCGCCGCCGTTGACGCTGATTCTCAGGTGCGAGCCTTCCGGCTCCGAGGCCATGATCTCGTTGATGCGGCGGGCGGCGCGGTCTGTGAGGGTGATACCGGTCATGGGCACTTCCAGTCCATCGAAGGACGCAAATCTTGCACTAGATGCTATGACCAAGGTAAGTGCGCCCTGACAAGGCTTCAACCCGGGGATTTGAGTGCGGCCCTTTGGCGAGAGATGGCGAGCCCCTTACGCCTGCGACCCGTGGGGGAGCCGAGGCCGGCTCTTTCCTGAGGCGGTTTCCCCGACCCGCAGTGATTTCCAGCGCGACCGGGACCGGATCATCCATTCCTCGGCCTTTCGCCGGCTCAAGCACAAGACGCAGGTGTTCGTTTATCACGAGGGCGACCATTTCCGGACGCGCCTGACCCACACCATCGAGGTGAGCCAGATCGCCCGCGCCTTGGCCCGCTCCCTGGGTCTCGACGAGGATCTGGCCGAGGCGCTGGCGCTCTCCCACGACCTCGGCCATACGCCCTTCGGGCATACGGGCGAGGATACGCTGGACGAGTGCATGGCGGGTTTCGGCGGGTTCGACCACAACGCCCAGGCTCTTCGCGTCGTCACGCGTCTGGAGCGTCGCTATGCGGAATACGACGGGTTGAACCTCACCTGGGAGACCCTGGAGGGACTGGTCAAGCACAACGGCCCGCTGCTCGATTCAGACGGCAAGCCGACCCTGCGCTACGCCGCCCGTGGCGTTCCCCTGGCGATCCTCGAATACAACGCCCAGCAGGATCTGGAGCTCGCCACCCACGCCGGCGGCGAGGCTCAAGCCGCGGCCATTGCCGACGATATCGCCTACGATGCCCACGATCTCGACGACGGCCTCCGGGCCGGGCTGTTCCAGATCGAGGACCTGGGCGAGGTGCCGTTCCTCGCAGGTCTCCTGTCCGAGATCGAGAGCCGCTATCCGGGGCTCGATCTCTCCCGTCGCATTCACGAGCTGACCCGGCGCGTGATCACCCGCTTCGTCGAGGATGTGGTGGCGGAAGGGGAGCGCAGGATCGCCGCCCTGGCGCCGCAGAGCGCGGGCGACATCAGGCAGGCGGGGAGCACGATGGTGTGCTTCTCGAAGGCCATGACGGAAGCCGATGCCTCGATCAAGCGCTTCCTCTATGCCCGCATGTACCGCTATCCCGATGTCATGAGGGTCCGGGCCCAGGCAGACGACGTGCTGCGGGACCTGTTCCGCCGCTTCAAGGCCGAGCCGGAGCTCATGCCGGAAGAGTGGCAGGCCGATCTGCCGAGAGACGACGAGCCACGTCTGGCCCGCCGTGTGGCGGATTACATCGCCGGCATGACGGACCGCTATGCCATCCTCGAGCACCGGCGCCTGTTTGACGTGACGCCGGACCTGCGTTAGGCGCACGACAGCATTTCAGGGCCGAGGGCCCTTCAGAGACAAAGTACCATGAACATTTTCGGGTTGTTCGAGAAGCGGGTTGCGGAAGCGCTTGGCCGGTTGGCCGAGGCGGGCAAAATTCCATCGGGGCTGGACGTCAGCCGCGTGGTGGTCGAGCCGCCGCGCGATCCCTCCCACGGCGATCTCGCCACGAACGCCGCCATGGTGCTGGCCAAGGAAGCGCGCATGAACCCGCGCGCCCTGGCCGAGCTGCTCGTCACTGACCTTCAGGACGATCCGCGCGTCACCAAGGTCGAGATCGCCGGACCCGGCTTCATCAACATCCGGCTGAACGCAGTCGTGCTGCACGAGGTGCTCCGCGCCGCCGTCGTCGACGCGAACGGCTTCGGCCGCAGCGACCAGGGGGCAGGCGCTCCGGTCAACGTGGAATACGTCTCGGCCAATCCCACGGGCCCGATGCATGTGGGCCATTGCCGTGGCGCGGTGTTCGGCGATGCACTGGCCGGGCTGCTCGATTTCGCCGGCTATAAGGTCACCCGCGAGTACTACATCAACGATGCCGGGGCGCAGGTCGATGTTCTCGCCCACTCGGCTTACCTCCGCTACAAGGAGGCTCTCGGCCACGAGATCGGCGAGATCCCGGAAGGGCTTTATCCTGGCGACTACCTCAAGCCCGTGGGCGAGCGGCTCGCCAAAGAGCATGGCCAGAGCCTGCTCGACAAGCCCGAGGCCGAGTGGCTGCCGCTCGTGCGCGACGCCTCCATCAACGCCATGATGGACATGATCCGGGGCGACCTCGCAGTGCTCAACATCCACCACGACGTGTTCTTCTCCGAGCGCTCCCTGCAGCAGGGGAACGGCGGTGAGGTCGCGAAGCTGATCAGCGGGCTGAGAGCCCGCGACCTCGTCTATATGGGCCGCCTGCCGCCCCCCAAGGGGCAGAAGGACGAGGACTGGGAAGACCGCGAGCAACTCCTGTTCCGCGCCACCGCGTTCGGCGACGAGGTCGATCGCCCGTTGCTGAAGTCGGACGGCTCCTACACCTATTTCGCCTCCGACATCGCCTATCACCGCTCCAAGTTCGAGCGCGGCTTCGCCTCCATGATCGACGTCTGGGGCGCCGACCACGGCGGCTACGTGAAGCGCATGCAGGCGGCCGTGAAGGCGGTCTCGGACAACAAAGCCGACCTCGACGTGAAGCTCTGCCAGATGGTGAAGCTGTTGCGCGGCGGCGAGCCGGTGAAGATGTCGAAGCGCTCCGGCGATTTCGTGACCTTGCGCGAGGTGGTCGACGAGGTGGGCCGGGACGCCACCCGGTTCATGATGATCTTCCGCAAGAACGACGCGACCCTGGATTTCGACCTCGCCAAGGTGGTCGAGCAGTCCAAGGACAACCCGGTCTTCTACGTCCAGTACGCCCATGCCCGTTGCGCGTCCGTTTTCCGGCAGGCCGGGGAGGCTTATCCAGGCGCGGACTTCTCGGCGGCTCAGCTTGAAAAGGCGGATCTCTCGATCCTGAGTGACGAAGCGGAACTGGACATCATCCACCGCATCGCCCAGTTCCCCAGGGTGATCGAGGCCGCGGCGGAAGCACATGAGCCGCACCGGGTCGCTTTTTACCTCTACGATCTCGCGAGCGCCTTCCATAGCTTATGGAATAAGGGCAAAGACTTGCCGCAATTACGCTTTGTTAATCTAACTAATGAAGATTCAACACAAGCGAGGCTCGCTCTCGTGCATGCCCTGAAGGGTGTGCTCGCATCTGGTCTCGCAATCCTGGGCGTTACGGCACCTGACGAAATGCGATAGTGTTTCCTAAAGCGGATCAAGCGCTTAGGGGTTGATCGCATCGGGTCCTGTCACGTCGTGCCGGCGGAGCAACAGGTGCTCTTGTCGCGTAACTGGAGATCCGGCGCATGAGCGAATCACCGAAGCCCCGTTTTGCCATCGACCTCAATGAGATCGAGCGGCAACTCGCCCAGGCGGGCGCCCCGCAGAACCATCAGGCCTCTGCCACGCGGAACGATCCGCTGGCGGAACTGGCTCGAATCGTGGGGCAAGACGATCCATTTCAATCGATTCTGGCCAATGACGGCTCGTCCCGTCAGCGCCCTCAGGGTGCCTCGGTGGACGATCTTTTTGCCGTCCGCGACACTATGACGCCCGCAGCCCGCGAGGTGCCGGCGCATGGATCCCACGCGGGTCAGGCTTCGCAATCCTACGATCAGGATGGCTATGCCCACCAGCCGGCCCGTCAGGACCAGGGTTACGACGAGCAGAATTCCTACGGCAACGAGGCCTATGCCCAGGACTACTACTCGGATCAGGCCGCTCAGTATCCCGACCAAGGCTATGACGACACCGACCGCCTCGATTATCCGCCGGTGGAGAAAACCCGTTCGCGCAAGGGACCCCTTGCCATCGCGGCGGTGCTCGGCGCACTCGTGCTCGGCGGCGGCGGAGCCTACATGGCGTCGGGTTCATCCTCCATCACGGGCGGCGAGCCGCTGCTGATCAAGGCGGACAACGAGCCGACCAAGGTGCAGCCGCAGAACCCGGGCGGGGTCGAGATCCCGAACCAGAACAAGCAGATCTATGAGCGCGCCAACCAGAACGGTGCCACCAAGGTGGTCAACCGCGAGGAACAGCCCGTCGACGTGCAGCAGGCCGTGCGCATGAACGGCAACGCCGTGGCTGACGCCACCGGCGGCACCGTCGGCGCATCGGGCAAGCCGCAGCAGACCGCCAGCCTCAATCTCGGCGAGCCTAAGAAGGTCCGCACGGTCACGATCCGTCCGGACGGAACCACGGCCGGCGAGGCACCGGCGCCCCAGCCTGCGGCTCCGGCCGCCATGACCCTGCCGCCCCAGGCTCAGTCCGCTCCGGTTCAGGTCGCTTCCGCCCAGGTTCCGGCCGCGCAGCCGAGGCCCGTCGCCAGCACGCCCGCGGCCGCTCCGGCCACCCCGGTTCCGACCCCGAAGCCCACACCGGCCGCAGCAACGCCCACCAGCACCCCGGCCCCGCAGCAGGTCGCCTCGGTTCAGCCGACGGCGCCGGCAGCGACGGAAACGGCCGGGGCCGGCGGCTTTGCCGTGCAGCTCGGCGTCGCCACCTCGGAGGCCGCAGCCCAATCCGTGTTCGCTTCGTTCCAGCGCAAATTTTCCGATCTCGGAGGTCAGCCTTCGATGATCCGCAAGGCCGAGGTGAACGGCAACACGGTCTATCGCGTCCGCGTCGGGCCGATGTCGAAAGAGGAGGCATCCTCCCTCTGCTCCAAGCTCCAGGGGCAGGGCGGCCAGTGCTTCGTGGCCAAGAACTGACTTAGCTTGGTACTGAACAAGCTTGGCAACCAAGATTTCTTGACCCTGCCGAGCAGGGGACTTAAGGCGCGGGTATGAACACCCGCGCCTTTATTGCTGGATGCTCCGGCTTTGAGCTCACCCCCGACGAGGTTGCCTTCTTCCGGGAAGCGCAGCCCTGGGGCTTCATCCTGTTCCGCCGCAATGTGGATACGCCTGAGCAGGTGAGGACACTCTGCGCCTCCTTGAGGGACACGGTCGGACGAACGGACGCCCCGATCCTCATCGATCAGGAGGGCGGCCGGGTTCAGCGCATGGGGCCGCCGCACTGGCCAAAATACCCAGCCGGGCGCACCTATGGACAGCTCCACGCCAACGATCCCCTCGTCCAGCGGGAGATCACCCGCCTCGGGGCTCGCCTGATCGCCCACGATCTCCGCTCCGTCGGGGTCACGGTGGATTGCCTGCCCGTCCTCGACGTGCCTTCGCCGGGCTCCCACGACATCATCGGCGACCGGGCCTACGGCAAGACGCCCGCTCAGGTGGCCGTGCTCGGCCGGGCTGCCGCCGAGGGCCTGATGGCCGGCGGTGTCCTGCCGGTGGTCAAGCACATGCCGGGCCACGGCCGGGCAGGGGCAGACAGCCACCTGGCGCTGCCCGTGGTCGAGGCCTCCCGCGAGGAGCTGGAGCGGCACGATTTCGCGCCGTTCCGCATGCTCACCGACATGCCTCTCGCGATGACGGCCCACGTGGTCTACACGGCCCTCGACCCGGACCATCCCGCCACAACATCCCGCATCGTCATGGAGGAGATCATCCGCGGCCATATCGGCTATGACGGGCTGGTGATGACCGACGACCTGTCCATGCATGCCTTGTCGGGATCCTTCCGGAGCCGCACCGAGGCGGCTTTTGCGGCCGGTTGCGACATGGGCCTCCACTGCAACGGCAGCATGGAGGAGATGAGCGCGGTGGCCGAGGCCGCCCCCATCCTGGCGGGAGATGCCCTGCGCCGTGCTAACGCTGCGTTAGCGCGCATCACCCACGATCCGGAGCCCCTGGATCCTGTGGATGCCCGGGCGCGGCTCGATTCTGCTCTTGCGATGATTGCCTAAAGCCCGTGAAGCTTCGCGGAGTGAGTTGAGTAGCGTCCATGGCCAAGCCCTTACCCTTTGACGACGTCGAGATGAACGAGCGCGCCGAGAGCGAGCCGGCGCTGCTCGTCGACGTGGACGGGTTCGAAGGGCCGCTCGACCTGCTGCTTGAGCTCGCCCGCCGCCAGAAGGTTGATCTCCACCGCATCTCGATTCTAGCCCTCGCCGAGCAGTACATCGCCTTCATCGAGGCGGCGCGGCGCATGCGCCTGGAGCTTGCGGCCGACTACCTCGTGATGGCGGCGTGGCTCGCCTATCTCAAATCCCGCCTCCTGCTGCCGGAGCCGCCGAAAGGCGAGGAGCCGAGCGCCGAGGATCTGGCCTCTGCGCTCGCGCTGCGCCTGCGCCGCCTGGAGGCGATCCGCGAGGCGGCCAAGAGGATGGGCGAGCGCGCCTGGCTGGGCCGCGACGTGTTCGCCCGCGGCGCCCCGGAGCCTGTCATCATCAACCGGGATTCCCATTACGAGGCCAGCCTCTACGACCTGCTCAAGGCCTATGCCGTGCAGCGGCAGATGCGGTTCAACGCCAGGGTTTCGCTCCATAAGCGGAATGTCTGGTCCCTGGTCGAGGCCCGGGAGGCCCTGGAGCGCCTTGTCGGCCACCTGGGCGATTGGGTGACCCTCGATACCTATCTTGTGGAATACATGGTCGAGCCCGCCATGCGCCCGACCGTTCTGGCCTCGGCCCTCTCCGCCACCCTGGAAATGGTGCGTGAAGGCAAGCTCACGATGCGCCAGGACGAGGCTTTCGCGCCGGTCTGGGTCAAACCCGTTGCCGACCCGGCCGAGGCAGGAGTTTAGGATGCTGCCCGACATGCAGGACGAAGCCCCCGAAATTATGGAAGAGGACGCGCCCGAGGTTAGCCAGGGGCCTGATCATGTGCCCGATCACGGCGAGGCCATGCGCATCGCCGAGGCGCTGCTGTTCGCCTCCGCGGCTCCGTTGAGCGTCGAGGATCTGGGCGGCCGCCTGCCGGAAGGCGCGGATGTGGACAAGATCCTGCAGGATCTTGCCGAGCTTTATGCGATGCGGGGCGTCAATCTGGTCAAGGTCGCGGGGAAATGGACCTTCCGGACGGCGAGCGACCTGTCCTTCGTGCTCGCCCGCGACGTAGTCGAGCAGCGCAAGCTCTCCCGCGCCGCCATGGAGACGCTGGCGATCATCGCCTATCACCAGCCGGTGACCCGGGCCGAGATTGAGGAGATCCGCGGCGTCGCCACCTCGAAGGGCACCATCGACCTGCTCCTGGAGACGAGCTGGATCCGCCTGCGCGGCCGCCGGAAGGCGCCGGGGCGCCCGGTCACCTACGGCACCACGCCGGCTTTCCTTGAGCATTTCGGGCTCGACGCCATCGAGGATCTGCCGGGCCTTGAAGAGCTGAAGGGTGCAGGCTTCATCGACGGCCGCGTTCCGTCCGACTTCTCGGTGCCGTTGCCCTCCGATGCCGATGCCCTGCGTGAGGATGAGGATCCCCTCGACGACGATCTGCTGCAGCCTCTGGACATGCACCAGACCGAGGCCGGCGAGGAATGACCGACAGGCCAGCCGGCTCCGCCCGCGACCGGTTCCGTCTGCCCCGCTGGGGCCAGCGCGGCACGGCGGGCGCCTCGATCCCGGCGCAACTCACCTTCGAGACCATCGTTCAGGCCTATGGCAGCCAGCGCGCCCTTGATGGGGTCTCGCTCACCATCGAGCCGGGCGAGATCGTTTGTCTGCTCGGCCATTCCGGCTGCGGAAAGACGACCCTGCTGCGCATCGCGGCCGGCGTGGAGGCTCCCACCTCAGGCCGGGTGCTCATGGACGGCCTGGAGGCCAGCGGGCCGCGTGCTTTCGTGGAGCCGGAGAGACGCGGCATCGGGCTGATGTTCCAGGATTATGCCCTGTTCCCGCACATGACGATCCTGCAGAACATCATGTTCGGCCTGAAGGATCTCTCGGCCTCCGAGGCCGGGGTTGCGGCGCGCCGCGCCCTGTCCCGCGTCGGCCTGGAGCATTACGCCAACGAATACCCCCACACCCTGTCGGGCGGCGAGCAGCAGCGGGTGGCGCTGGCGCGCTCCATTGCGCCCCGTCCCGGCGTGCTGCTCATGGACGAGCCGTTCTCCAACCTCGACCGGCGCATGCGCGATGCGATCCGCGACGAGACCGTGGCCATCCTGCGGGAGACCGGCGCCACCACCATCGTGGTGACCCACGACCCGGAGGAGGCGATGCGGATCGCCGACCGGATTGTCCTGATGCGGGCAGGCCGGATCATCCAGCAGGGCGAGGCCGAAGAAATCTATCGGAGGCCGGAAAACCTCTTTGCCGCCCGGTTCTTCTGCGACTTCAACGAGCTCGAGGGCGTTGTGCGCAACGGTCAGGTGAGTTGCCCGGTGGGCGTATTCCCAGCGCCGCACCTGGGCGATGGCCCCGCCATCGTGTGCGTGCGTCCCCAGGGTGTGAGGCTGAGGCCGGCGGGCTTCTGCCTGCCGGGCCGCGTGGTCTCGCGCCGGTTCCTCGGGGAGGTCGATCTGGTCCATATCGACGTGCAGGGCGTCGACCGTCCGCTCCAGGCCCGTGTTCACGATCCCGTTGACGTGAGGGAGGGACAGGATGTGGGCATCGATGTCGATACGAAGGATGTCCTTGTTTTCGCCGCGTCCGACGCATAGGTTGGCGGCAAGTTCTTCATCTGAAATGCCGCGCCTCTCGAGGGCGCAGGAGGATTGCCATGGGTGGCACGAGTATTTGGCACTGGATCGTTGTGGGCTTGATCGTCGTCCTGCTGTTCGGACGCGGCAAGATCTCCGACATGATGGGCGACGTCGCGAAGGGCATCAAGGCCTTCAAGAAGGGCATGTCCGAGGACGACACCCCGGCAAAGCCGGTGCAGCCCTCCGAGCCGGTTCGCACCATCGATCACCAGAACGGCACGACGACCACCACTACCGTTACGACGGACCACAAGGTCGGCTAAGCTTTCGTCAGCCGCCGCTTCAAGCGGTGTATCAGTACGCGTGAGTACCTAAGGGCAGGTTCGAGGCCACGTCATGTTGGACATGAGCTGGGGTGAGATCATGGTGATCGGCGCCGTCGCGCTGATCGTGATCGGCCCGAAGGATCTGCCGAAGGCTCTGCGGACCGTGGGGCAGATGACCAGCAAGGTCCGCCGGATGGCGGCGGATTTCCAGGGCCAGTTCAACGAGGCCATGCGGGAGGCCGAGCTCGACGAGGTCAAGAAGCAGCTCCAGAGCGTGAACGAGTCCGTTCCATCGCTCAACACGAACTTCAACCCGATCCAGACGATCCGGGACGAGCTGAAAACCTCCATCGAGGCGCCTGTCGCGACCCCGGAGAAGGCGCCCGAGCCGGAGAGCGATCCGGAGGCTGCCCAAGGGTCCGCCCAAGCGGCAGTTCAGGCGCCGTCCGATACCGCGGTGCAGGCCGTGGTCGAGGGACGGGCGCCTGCGCCCGCCGATCCGCTTGTCGACCTGCCGCTCCCGCCAAGTGTCGACCCGGCAACGGAGATCGCCGAGTCCCTGCGGCGGGAGGCCGAGTACGAAGCCCAGCAGGCTGCTCTCGCTGAACAACTCTCAGAAAAACCGGACGCGAAAGTCGGATGACCACTGCCGTTGAACAGGACGAGGTCGAGTCCTCACGCGCTCCTCTGATCGAGCATCTGACCGAGCTGCGCTCGCGCCTCCTCAAGGCGCTGGCTGCGTTCGTGGTGATGTTCTTCGCCTGCTTTGCCGCCGCCAAGTACATCTACAATGCGCTGGTATGGCCCTACGTCCTGGCCGTCGGTTCGCCCGAGGCGGCGCGTCTCGTCTACACCCACGGCCTGGAGTACCTGTTCACGCAGATCCAGGTGGCGGCCTTTGGCGCGGGATTCCTGGCCTTCCCGGTCATCGCCATGCAGGTCTACAAGTTCGTGGCGCCGGGCCTTTACAAGAACGAGCGGCGGGCCTTCGTGCCCTATCTCGTCGCGACGCCCGTCCTGTTCGCCGTCGGCGCGGCCTGCGTCTATTTCATCGCCATGCCGCTCCTCATGCGCTTCTCCGTGGGCATGCAGCAGCTGGCGACCGAGAGCGGTCCCACCATCGAGTTCCTGCCGAAGGTCAGCGAGTACCTGTCGCTGATCATGACCCTGATCTTCGCCTTCGGCATCTGCTTCCAGCTGCCGGTGATCCTTACCCTGCTGGCGCGAGCCGGGATCATCGATGAGCAGTTCCTGAAGGACAAGCGGCGCTACGCCATCGTGATCGTTTTCGTGATCGCGGCGGTTCTCACGCCGCCGGACGTGATCAGCCAGTTCGCCCTTGCGGTCCCCACCTTGCTTCTTTACGAGGCATCCATCTTCTCCGTCCGCATGGTCGAGAAGAAGCGTGCGGCAGCCGAGGCCGCGCGCGCGGCAGAGGAGTAGGGCCTGCGGGTCCTCCCACCGGCCGCCACCCTCGGCACACGTTGAAGGAGCGGTCTTGTCATCGGGGCGGGGCTGCCTGACGAAGCAGGTCCTCATCCCATGCACGACATCCGTTCCATCCGCGAGAACCCCGCGGCTTTCGACCAAGGCCTCCGGAACCGGGGCATGGAGCCCTTGTCCGCCCACCTCATCGCCCTCGACGACCAGCGCAAGAGCGCCATCTCGGCCCTGCAGGCCGCCACCGAGCGCCGCAATGCCATGTCCAAGGAGATCGGCCAGGCCAAGGCCAAGAAGGACGAGGAGCGGGCGAGTGAGCTGATGGCCGAGGTCGCCCGGATCAAGGAAACGATGCCGGAGCTTGAAGAGGCCGAGCGCGTGGCCGAGAAGGCCCTGTTCGAGGCTCTCGCGGCCATTCCGAACATTCCGAAGCCGGATGTGCCTGTTGGCGCCGACGAGCATGGCAACGTGGAGCGTCACCGGGTCGGTACGCCCCGGATGTCGAACAGCGCCAAGCAGCATTTCGAGATCGGCGAAGCCCTCGGCCTCATGGATTTCGAGACGGCCGCGAAGCTCTCGGGCTCGCGCTTCGTGGTGCTCAAAGCAGGTCTCGCGCGCCTGGAGCGGGCGCTTGGCCAGTTCATGATCGACCTGCACACCAATGAGCACGGCTACACGGAAGTGAACCCGCCGCTGCTGGTGCGCGACGATGCCATGTTCGGCACCGCACAGCTGCCGAAGTTTGAGGACGATCAGTTCTGGGCCTTCCCGGGCAATTCGCTTGAGCAGGTTGTTGCCGCAGCCCTTGAGGGCCAGCCGCGCGATGCCATCGCCAAGATGATCAAGGACACCCGCTACGGCATGATCCCGACCGCGGAGGTGACGCTCACCAATCTCGTGCGCGAGCAGATCCTGTCCGAGGAGGAGCTGCCGCTTCGGTTCAGCGCGCTCACCCCGAGCTTCCGCGCCGAGGCGGGCTCTGCCGGTCGCGACACGCGCGGCATGATCCGTCAGCATCAGTTCGTGAAATGCGAGCTCGTCTCGATCACCACGCCCGAGACCTCGGCCGACGAGCATGAGCGCATGCTCACCAGCGCCGAGAACGTGCTGAAGAGGCTGGAGCTGCCGTTCCGCACCATGACGCTCTGCACCGGCGACATGGGCTTCTCCTCGACCAAGACCTACGACATCGAGGTCTGGCTGCCGGGGCAGGGGGCCTATCGCGAGATTTCGAGCTGCTCGGTCTGTTCCGACTTCCAGGCGCGGCGCATGAACGCCCGCTACCGCGCCGCCGGCGAAAAGCAGCCGCGCTTCGTGCACACGCTTAACGGCTCCGGGTTGGCGGTCGGCCGCACGCTGGTGGCCGTGCTGGAGAACTACCAGAACGAGGACGGCAGCGTCACGATCCCCTCGGCTCTGCAGCCCTATATGGGCGGTCTCACCCGCATCGAGCGTCAGGCATAAAGCATGCGTATTCTCTGTACCAACGACGACGGCATTCACGCTCCGGGGCTGAAAACTCTTGAGGCGATCGCGCGCGAATTGTCGGACGATGTCTGGGTCGTCGCACCCGAGACGGATCAGAGCGGCGTCGCCCACTCGCTCTCGCTCAACGATCCGTTGCGCCTGCGCGAAATCTCCAGCCGGCACTTCGCCGTCAGAGGCACGCCGACGGATTGCGTGATCATGGGCGTGCGCCACCTCATGCGGGACGCCAAGCCCGACCTCGTGCTCTCCGGCGTGAACCGCGGCCAGAACGTGGCCGAGGATGTGACCTATTCCGGCACAGTGGCGGGCGCCATCGAGGGCACGATCCTCGGTGTTCCATCCATCGCGCTCTCGCAGGCCTATGGCCCGACCACGCGCGAGACGCCGCGCTGGCAATGCGCCGAGCATCACGGCCCCAAGGTGGTGCGCAGGATTCTCGAAGCCGGAATCGACAAGGGCATCCTCGTCAACGTGAACTTCCCGGATTGCGAACCGGACGAGGTCGAGGGAACGTCTCTCGTCAATCAGGGCCAGCGCACGCAGGAACTCTTGCGCCTCGACGAGCGCCGTGATGGACGCGGCAATCCCTATTTCTGGATCGCCTTCGAGCGCCGTCCCTTCACGCCGGGCAACGGCACGGATCTCTGGGCCATCGCCAACCGGCGCATCGCCGTCACGCCTTTGCGCATCGATATGACCGACGAGCCGACCCTGACCCGCTACGCGCAGGCTTTCGGCTGAGGATGCAGGCGCGATGAACCAGGATCTGCCATACTGGCCCGAGGCGGACGATGCCCGCGGCGAGCAGGCAGCGATCGGGGCGGCGTCCTTCATCCTGTCGTTGCGTGCGAAGGGCATCCGCGACACGGCTCTTCTGCGGGCCATGGAACTCGTGCCGCGCGAGGTCTTTGCCCCGCGCCGCTTCACCGATCTCGCGCGCACCGACGTGGCCCTGCCGCTGCCCTGCGGCCAGACGATGACCGGCCCCGCAACGGTGGCCGCCATGCTGCTGGCGCTGGGCGTGCAGCCCGGTCAGCGCGTGCTGGAAGTAGGAACGGGCAGCGGCTACGTGACGGCGCTGCTGGCGCGGCTCGGGGCAGAGGTCACGAGCGTTGAGCGCTTCAACACGCTGGCGGCAGCAGCAGCGCAACACCTCAAGATCGTCGAGGCGGGCAAGGTTCGCCTGGAGGTGGGCGACGGGCTTGCCACACGGGTGCGGGACCGGTTCGATCGCATTCTGCTGAACGGCGCACGCCCGGAGCTTCCGGAAGCGTTGATGCCGCTCTTAGGACCCGGAGGGCGCTTGGTGGGAGCGCTGACCGTCGAGGGCATGCCCCGCCTCGTGAAGGTCGAGCGCAACGCCGACGGGGAGCTCACGCAGAGCCTTGGCGCGCAGTTGCGAATTTCCCCTCTCGTCACCGGCATTGCGGCAACTCTCTGACGGATTCGAAATTTTTCGACAAGGTTACGAGAAAGTGCGCACCATCAACCGTTGCTTAACCTGAACAGGCTTTTAATCGCTCCATCGAGTTGCGTTCGGTTGGGGTTGAGTGATGCGTTTGCGTGTGAGTTCTGGACATTGGACTGCGGTGTCTCGGATCGCTCTGGTGGTTTTGATCGGGAGTGCCGCTGCGGCATGCAGTACCGACAGTGCGCGGTTTGCGGAGAACCCCTTCTCCAATCCATTCGCCGCCAGCGAGCGGGTGGACACCGGCGCAACGGCTCCTTCGCAGCCCAAGCCGTCCCCGTCCTACGCGGCTGCCCCGATGCCGACCCCTTCGGTCCAGGCTCAGGCCCTGCCGCCGGTGCAGGCCCAGCCCCTGTCGCAGCCCACCCGCATCGCCTCGGCTCCCGCGCCCACTCAGCCGCGCCCCGCGCCGGCCGTTCAGACCGCTTCGGCCCAGCCCAAGTTCCGCCTCGTCGATACGTCCAAGGTCCCGGCCGCAACAACGCCTGTCGCAGCCGCCGAGCCCGCCCGTCGCGTTCGTCCCGGCATGACCACGACGGCGCAGGCTCCCGCGCCCGCTGCTCCGGCTCCCGTGAAGTCGGCTCCCATGCAGGTCGCCTCTGCCACGGACGAGCCTCTCGTCACGGCTCCGAAGCCGCTCGTTTCCGCCCCGAAGCCGGTCGTGGAGCAGCCCAAGGTGGCGGCTCTCACCCAGCCTGAGCCGGTCAAGACCGTTGCTCCTGTGCCGGCGGCTCCTGCTCCTGCCGCGCAGCCGGAGGCCGCGAAGGCTCCCGCGCCGGAGCCCGAAGCCACCGCCAGCGTGTCTGGTGACTTCCGCTGGCCCGCCCGCGGCCGCGTCATCGCCGGGTTCGGCGCCAATGGCGGCAACGAAGGCATCAACATCGCCGTTCCCGAAGGTACGCCGGTGAAGGCCGCCGAAGCCGGTACCGTGACCTATGCAGGCAGCGAAGTGAAGGGCTACGGCAACCTCGTCCTGATCAAGCACGAGAACGGCTTTGTCTCGGCCTATGCCCACAATGGTTCGCTGAACGTGAAGCGCGGCGAGCAGGTGAAGCGCGGCCAGGTGATCGCAACCTCCGGCCAGACCGGCAACGTGACCTCGCCGCAGCTGCACTTCGAAATCCGCAAGGGCGCACAGCCCGTCGATCCGCTGAAGCATCTCGGCGGCTGATCGCGAGAGAAGTTTAGGCCGGATCTCGTCTTCGGGGCCGGTCAAATGAGGGGACGGTGGAGCTCAGCCACCGTCCCTTTTTCATGCTGGTGGCTCCAGTGTCATCCCCGGCGAGCGTCAGCGAGGGAAGGGGATCCACTCACACGCTCAGTGCCATGGATTCCCTTCCCCTCCTCTGCGCTTCGGCCGGGAATGACACGTAGGGAAATGGTCCAGATAAATCTTTTTCAGATCGCTTGTTCCAGGCGCCCCGCCAGATCCTGGATGAACTGCCAGGCGGTGCGGCCCGAGCGGGCGCCGCGGGTGGTGGCCCATTCGAGCGCCTCTGCGCGGATCGCGTCGCGGTCGGCCTTAAGGCCGAGATGGTCCACATAGCCAAAGACCATGTCGAGATATTCGTCCTGGCTGCACTTGTGAAAGCCGAGCCAGAGGCCGAAGCGGTCCGACAGCGAGACCTTCTCCTCGATGGCCTCTCCCGGATTGATGGCGGTCGAGCGCTCGTTCTCCATCATGTCGCGGGGCAGGAGGTGGCGGCGGTTCGACGTGGCGTAGAAGATCACGTTGTCGGGCCGCCCTTCGATCCCGCCCTCCAGCACGGCCTTGAGCGACTTGTAGGAGGTATCGTCCGCGTCAAAGGACAGGTCGTCGCAGAACACGATGAAGCGGTGCGGGTCGGGCCGCAGCAGTCCCATGATGTCGGGGAGGGTCTCGATGTCCTCCCGGTGGATCTCGATGAGCTTCAGGGGGCGGGAATCGCCGGGCCTTGTGTGGTTGATCTCCGCATGGACCGCCTTGACCAGGGACGACTTGCCCATGCCCCGTGCACCCCAGAGCAGGGCGTTGTTGGCCGGCAGCCCCCTGGCGAAGCGTCCTGTATTCTCCGCAAGGTGGTCCCGCACCCGGTCGATGCCCCGCAGGAGGCTCATCTCGACCCGGTTCACCCTCTGTACGGGTGAGAGCCTGCGGCCCGCCGCCTGCCAGACGAAGGCGTCTGCTGTCGTAAAATCGGCGTGAGCGGCCCCGGTAGGGGTGAGCCTTTCAAGAGCATCGGCAATGCGGGTCAGAAGCGCCAGGGATTCAGGAGAATTGAGGTCTGCGGACATATCAAGCTCAGGCTTCAAAGAGGCAGAAAGGCACTGCTTAGCGCAGAAAGCGTCAAACGGTCCATGCAAGCAGCTCTGGAAATCCCTGCGACTTCATTGATTTCGTGGAGTCGATGGGTATAGTCCGCCACGCTTTGAATCCCGTCCGGCGCGGGTAGGCCCGAAAAAGGCCTGCCACGCGCCTTTATCCATGGAGAGCCGCTTGTTCATTTCACCAGCCTACGCACAAGGGACCCCCGCGGCCGGCGGAATGGAGATGATCCTTCAATTCGTCCCGTTCATCCTCATATTCGTCATCATGTGGTTCCTGATCATCCGGCCCCAGCAGCGGCGGGTGAAGACCCACCAGGAGATGATCAAGAACGTGCGCCGCGGCGACACGATCGTCACCTCCGGCGGCATCATCGGCAAGGTCACCAAGGTGACCGAGGACGCGGCCGACATCGAGGTCGAGATCGCCGACGGCGTGAAGGTGAAGGTGGCCCGGGCCATGATTTCCGACGTTCGCTCCAAGAGCGAGCCGGTCAAGGCCTGAATGAGACAAGGCCGGCCCTCCTTAAGCGGATGGGCCGGTTCGCCGCAGCCCGCTGCGGCAAAAGAGTGTGAAAGGTTGAGCTGACGATGCTGCGCTTCTCAAGATCGAAGATCATCGCCACGGTGGCGGTTATTGTGATCGGCCTGCTCCTGGCGGTTCCGAGCACCATGAACCGCGAGCAGCGTCAGGCCTTCCTGAATGCCATCCCAGGCTGGGTACCGTCCTGGCTGGTGCCGTCCCGCGCCATCGTGCTGGGCCTCGACCTGCAGGGCGGATCCCACGTTCTGCTCGAGGTCGATGCCCAGGACCTGATGCGCGTGCAGGTCACGACCCTGCGCGACGACGTCCGCCGCATCCTGCGCGACACCCGTGTTTCGTCCCAGAACGGCATTCAGACCGTCCAGCGCGGCGTGCAGATCCGCGTGCCGGATGCCGCCGACCGCGACCGGCTCCTGCCGCGTCTGCGGGAGTTGGCCCAGCCCACCGGCAATGCCATGCTGGGCCAGGCCGGCGGCAACACCATCGACATCAACACGACTCCGGACGGCGTGATCACGCTGACCTATTCGGAGATCGGCACCAATGAGCGCATCCGCCGCGCCGTCGACCAGTCCATCGAGGTTATCCGCCGCCGCGTGGACGCCACCGGCACGACCGAGCCCAGCATTCAGCGCCAGGGCGCCGACCGCGTGCTCGTCCAGGTTCCCGGCCTCCAGGATCCGCAGCAGCTGAAGGCGCTGCTGGGCGAGACAGGCAATCTCGAGTTCCGCCTGCTCGCGCAGCAAGGCGCCACCGACGTGGATATGCTGCCCATGCAGGATGCGGGCGGCCAGCGGGTACCCGTTGAGCGCCGGATCATTGCCGAGGGCGGCGACCTGATCGATGCGCAACCGGCCTTCGACACCCAGACCAACCAGCCCATCGTCAATTTCCGCTTCAACATTCGCGGCGCACAGCGCTTCGGTCAGGCGACCACGGAAAACCTCGGGCGCCAGCTTGCCATCGTCCTCGACAACCAGGTGATCTCCGCTCCGACGATCCAGTCGCCCATCACCGGCGGCTCGGGCCAGATCTCGGGCAGCTTCACGGTCGAGCAGGTCAACAACCTCGCCGTGCTGCTCCGCTCCGGCGCGCTGCCGGCCAAGCTCACAATCGTCGAGGAGCGCACGGTCGGCCCGGGCCTCGGACGCGACTCCATCGAGGCCGGCAAGATGGCCACTTATGTGGCGGCCATCTTCGTGATCATCTTCATGTTCGCCACCTACGGCCTCTTCGGCCTCTTCGCGAACATCGCACTGATTGTCCATGTGGGTCTCATCTTCGGCCTCATGTCGGTGCTGGAGGCCACGCTGACCTTGCCGGGCATCGCCGGCATCGTGCTCACCATCGGCACCGCGGTGGATTCCAACGTGCTGATCTACGAGCGTATCCGCGAAGAGGTTCGTGCCGGCCGGTCCATCGTGTCGGGCATTCAGGCCGGCTTCGACCGGGCCTTCGCGACCATCGTGGACTCGAACAGCACCATGGCCATCGCGGCGGTGATCCTGTTCTTCCTCGGCTCCGGCCCCGTGCGCGGCTTCGCGGTCGTGTTCATCCTCGGCATCCTGACGACGGTTCTCACCGCCGTGACCCTGACGCGCATGATGATTGCGCTCTGGTATCACTGGATGCGTCCCAAAGTTCTTCCGTTTTAAGGAGTGCGTATCGTGCGCCTCGTTCGCCTCTGGCCCGAAAACTCCCATTTCGACTTCATGCGCTTCCGGCGCTTCTCTTTCCCGCTGTCGGCTGTGATCTCGATCCTGACCGCCGTGATCCTCCTATCCGGCGGCCTCAACTTCGGCATCGACTTCCGGGGCGGCACGCTCATGGAAATCCAGGCCAAGTCCGGCCAGGCGAATGTCGGCCAGATCCGGCAGACCGCCGAGGGCTTCGGCTTCGGCGACGTCGAGGTGCAGGAATTCGGCACGGCCGGTGAAGTCTCGCTGCGCTTCCCCATTCAGGAAGGTGGCGAGGCAGCGCAGGCTGCCGTCGTGCAGAAAGCGCGCGACACCTTCAATGGCGATTACGAGTTCCGCCGCGTCGAAACCGTGGGACCACGCGTCTCGGGTGAGCTTGTGCAGTCCGGCACCATCGGCGTCGTGCTCTCGGTCATCGCGGTGCTGTTCTATCTCTGGTTCCGCTTCGAGCGCGAACTGGCGATCGCCTCGATCATCGGCACCCTGCACGACATCGTGCTCACCATCGGCTTCTTCGTGATCACCGGCCACGAGTTCAACATGACCTCGATTGCCGCGATCCTCACCATCGTTGGCTATTCGCTCAATGAGACGGTGGTGGTGTTCGACCGAACCCGCGAGCTGATGCGCCGCTACAAGACCATGCCGGCCGAAGAGCTGCTGAACCTGTCGATCAATCACACCATGTCCCGCACGGTGATGACGGCAGCCACCACCGCGCTCTCGCTTCTCGCGCTGGTGCTGTTCGGCGGCCAGGCGATCCAGGGTTTCGCGCAGGTCATGCTCTACGGCGTCGTCATCTGTACGTATTCGGCCATCTGCATCTCGTCTCCCATGCTGATCTATATCGGCCTGCGCGGTTCGGAAGCCGTGAAGGTTCCAGAGGGCAGGGCCGCCGCAGCGGAGTAAGATCATGAGCTCTGGCCGCGTCTACGACGGGTTCCTGCCAGGCCGCTTTCAGTTCGATGCCTACGGCAACGGCGGCTTCCGCTTCGCCGACATGTCCCATCGCGGCTCTCTGCTGGCGCTGCCGTCTGGGGTGAGGGCATGGCCGGTCGCGTCCATGGCGGAGCTCACGGACGATGTGCTCGATCCGATCTTCGCCGAGGGCGACGCGCTCGAGCTCCTGCTGTTCGGCACTGGCGTCGACATCGCGGCGCTGCCGGTCGCGTTTCGGAATCGGTTTCGCGAGGCAGGAATCGGGCTCGACGTGATGCAGACCGGGGCAGCCGCACGCACCTACAACATCCTGCTCGCCGAGAACCGCAAGGTTGGCGCCGCGCTGATCGCCGTCCCTTAAATGGCAGAAGCGATTGCCAACTTCGCCTATTGCGAAGCCCTCGTGCGGGAAGCCGATCCGGATCGCTACTGGGCGAGCCTGTTCGCGCCCGCCGACAAGCGGCCACATCTCTACGCCCTCTATGCCTTCAATTTCGAGATCGCCCGCGTACGCGAGGCGGTGCGTGAGGCGCTCGTCGGCGAGATCCGCCTGCAATGGTGGCGCGATGCTCTGCAGGGCGAAGCGCGGGGGGATGTGCGGGCCAATCCCGTTGCTGCCGCGCTCGACGACACCATCGTCCAGTTCCGCCTGCCGCGCCAGTCGCTGGTCGACCTGATCGATGCCAGGATCTTCGATCTCTACGAGGATCCGATGCCGAGCCTCAACGACCTCGAAGGCTATTGCGGCGAGACGTCTTCGAGCCTGATCCAGCTCTCGAGCCTCATCCTCTCGAACGGAGCAAATCCCGGCACGGCCGATGCCGCCGGACATGCCGGCGTCGCCTACGCCATCGCAGGCTTGCTGCGCGCTTTCCCAATCCATGCCCGTCAGGGACAGGTCTACGTGCCTGCCGATATTCTGACCAAACACGGTGTGGTGCGCGACGACATCGTCACAGGACGTGGCGGGCCAGGACTCAAAGGGGCGCTCGCCGATCTTCGCGCCGTCGCCCGCAGGCATCTCGAGCAGGCGCGGGCTCTGCGCTCAACAATCCCGAATGGCGCCAAGCCTGCGTTCCAATCCATTGCGCTGGTGGAGCCTTATCTCAAGGCCATGGAGCGGCGGGATTACGACCCGTTCCACACAGTGGTGGAACTGCCCCAATGGCGGCGCATCTGGGCGCTCTGGCGCGGGCCGTTTTAGGAGCGCCGTGCCCTCTGGTGTCATCCCGGACGGGGCAGCCGATCCGGGATCGTACAAACCAGTCCAGCACTGTCATCCCGGGGCTGCGCAGCAGAGCCCGGGATCCATAACCGCCCACGATGCAGAACGAGGCGTGACGCTGATCGCCTCTTCTTGAAATGTCGTGGTTATGGATCCCCGCCTGCGCGGGGATGACAACGTTGAGGTTCTAGCACCACGTCCTGCTCGCGATCCCGGGTCGCCTATGGCGTCCGGGATGACCGTGTGGGCTTACTCCGCGGCCTGAGGCAGCACACCGCCCGACATCCAAACCGCCAGATCGCCTCGTGCCCGATTCGTCAGTGCCTTCTTCCGGGCGACGGCCTTCGCCGGTCCGCGCAGGCGCTTGCCGTCTTCGGCCTTCGGAGCCTGGGCCAGCGGCGGGAAGAGGCCGAAATTGACGTTCATCGGCTGGAAGGAACGCGGCCCCTCGTCGATGGTCTCGATGTGGCCGCCGGTGATGTGGTTGATGAGCGCGCCCAGCGCCGTGGTGTGCGGCAGGGGCTGGATCGGGCGGCCCAGGCGCTCGGCGGCGGCGAAGCGGCCGGTCATCAGGCCGACTGCTGCGCTCTCCACATAGCCCTCGCAGCCGGTGATCTGGCCGGCAAAGCGCAGGCGCGGCATCGCCTTCAGGCGCAGCGTTGAGTCGAGGAGCTTCGGCGAGTTGAGATAGGTGTTGCGGTGGATGCCGCCGAGGCGCGCGAACTCTGCGTTCTCCAGGCCCGGGATCATGCGCAGGATCGCGCTCTGGGCGCCGTATTTCAGCTTGGTCTGGAAGCCCACCATGTTGAACAGGGTGCCGAGCGCATTGTCCTGGCGCAGCTGCACGATGGCGTAGGGCTTCTTGTCCGGATTGCGCGGATCGGTGAGGCCCACCGGCTTCATGGGGCCGTGGCGCAGGGTCTCGCGGCCGCGCTCGGCCATCACCTCGATGGGCAGGCAGCCGTCGAAATAGGGGGTGTTGGCCTCCCATTCCTTGAACTCGGTCTTGTCGCCGGCGATCAGCGCGTCGATGAAGGCCTCGTACTGCTCCTTGGTCATTGGGCAGTTGATGTAATCCTTGCCGGTGCCGCCGGGCCCGACCTTGTCGTAGCGCGACTGGAACCAGGCGATGTCCATGTTGATGGACTCGCGGTAGACGATGGGCGCGATGGCGTCGAAGAAGGCCAGCGACGTCTCGCCCGTGAGATCGAGGATGGCCTGCGCCAGAGCCGGCGAGGTGAGGGGGCCGGTGGCGACGATCACCGAGGACCAATCCTCCGGCGGCAGGCCCGCAATCTCGCCCCGGTTGATGGTGATCAGGGGATGAGCCTCGAGCGCAGCCGTCACGGCCGCCGAGAAGCCATCGCGATCGACAGCCAAGGCGCCGCCGGCGGGCACCTGGTTGGCATCGCCCTTGGCCATGATGAGCGAGCCGAGGGAGCGCATCTCCTGGTGCAGCAGACCGACTGCGTTGGTCTCCGGGTCGTCAGAGCGGAAGGAATTTGAGCAGACAAGTTCGGCCAAGCCGTCGGTCTTGTGCGCATCGGTGCCGCGAACAGGGCGCATCTCATGCAGCACGACAGGAACACCGGCCTGGGCGATCTGCCAGGCAGCTTCCGAACCGGCGAGGCCGCCGCCGATGACGTGAATGGGTTCGATGGTGCTCATGGTCATTCTCCCGAGCGGCTTTGTTGACTCCCTCGGGAGCCCTGGTCAAGCTGAGCCGGCTTGCTTTTGGAAAGGTAGTCAACGCCATGCAACCCAGGCGTCCGGTCGTCCTTATTACAGGCGGAAGCCGCGGCATAGGGGCTGCGGTGGCGCAGCTTGCAGCCGAGCGCGGTTATGATGTCGCCATTACCTACCGCTCGGAGCGTGAGGCTGCCGAACAGGTTCTTGCCGCCTGCCGCAGGGCTGGAGCGAAAGCGGTGGCCTGCCAGGGCGACGTGGCTGTCGAATCTGACGTGGTTCGCCTGTTCGATGACGCCGAGGCCGCCCTGGGGGCGATCTCGCATGTGGTCAACAACGCGGGGATTACGGGAAAGTCCGGCAAGCTGGCGCAGACCTCCGGCGAGACGATCCGGGACTGCATCGACATCAATGTTCTGGGAGCCCTGTGGGTGGCGCGCGAGGCAGCGCGCCGGCTGCCGAAAGGCCCGAGCGACAGCCCCAAGAGCATCGTCAACATCTCGTCGGTGGCAGCCTCACTCGGCAGCCCCAACGAATATGTCTGGTACGCCGCCTCGAAAGGCGCCATCGACTCGCTGACGATCGGGATGGCCAAGGAGCTGGCGCCAGAGGGCATACGGGTCAACGCGGTTTCACCCGGCATGACGAAGACCGAGATCCACGAGCGCAGCACCCAGGACGCTGGCCGCCTGGAGCGGCTGCTGCCGAATATTCCACTTGGCCGGATCGGGGAGCCGGAAGAGATCGCCGAAGCGGTGCTGTTCCTGATGTCCGATGCTGCGTCCTATATCACCGGAGCGAATATTCCGGTCTCCGGCGGGCGCTGAAGACCTCCAGACAAGCAAACGCCCGCCAATGGCGGGCGAGGGCCTTATGCTGCGGTGCTGCAGAAGCTTACGCGGCAGCGTGCTCGCGAGCGATGTTCTCGATCTGGAAGCGGGAAATGCCGAGATCGTCGAGTTCGCGGTCCGAAAGGAGCGAAAGCTCGCGGACAGTGTCGCGATAACGCATATAGGCGCGGAACTTAGAGAGAATGTAAGACACGAACATGGAAATCTCCTGATCAGTGACCGGCCCCTGTGGCCGGTGGCTTTTGTTCTTGCGTGTGCAGTGCGGATATAGGTGTGTGCGGTGCCGAAGAGGAGTGGTAATAGTGTAGGGCTGTTATGCTTTAGTAGCATAACGGGCTAACGACGGGTTAACGGCACTGTCCACCAAGCATGCCTGCAAGGGGATGGGGTGTGCCTTCCACGCGTTCCTCCGAACGGCTCCACGAGCGTGGCTATGTGCCGGCGTTCGGGGTGAGCGAGGCGCTCGCCTCCGTGTTCTTCAGGGCTGCATGGAAATCTTCAGAGTGGTTCGAGGCCCCCATAAGCATTGATGCGCCTATGTAGCATTTTGAACAAATGTTCATCTCACTGCACGACTTATCAGAGATCCGGCGTTGCTTCCTGATCGTTGGAACAGTCTTCAAAGGTCTGCGTTCACCTTGCACCTTTGCAGTAATGGAGATGGTTCCGTGAAGAAAATCGCCCTTGGAGCCGCCCTTCTCTTGTTGAGCAGCGCGGCCTATGCCCAGACGTCGACCCAGACCAACACCAGCACCAGCACGACCTCCCAGTCGCAGTCCTCGGACTCGAACAACCTGCTGCGCAATCAGTCCGGGACCAGCAGCCGGACCGAGACCACCGGCGCAAACCGCAGCGAGTCGTCGGGCACGCAGACCAATGTCCGCACCCGCGAAGAGGGCAATACCCGTGTGGGCGTCGGCATCGAAACCCGTGAGCGCTCCGGCGTGTCCGTTCGCTCCCGCACGGTGCGTGAAGTCGAGGAGCCGAGCGTCTCCGTCACCCGCCGCCGCAGCATAACCTCCATTGAGGAGCCGGACACCGAGGTGCGCCGCACGGTGGTCAAGAAGAAGCCCAGCAAGAAGGTTGCGGTGAAGAAGACCAAGAGGACCAACAAGGTCGTCTCGAAGAAGCGCCGCTATCAGGTTGTCGACGAGCCGGTGGAGGTCCGTCGCCGGACCGTGCGCCGCTACGAGGAGGTCAACGAGCCGAGCGTCTCCGTCAACCGCCGCACGACGATCCGCCGGACTCAGGATACCTCGCCGAGCGTTGGCGTGTCCGTGGAGCAGCGCCGTTCCAATGACGTGAATGTCTCCACCAGCCGGACCCGTTCGAGCGCTCCGGAGACCACCGGCACCGTCTCGACCCGCAGCCGCACGGATGTGAACAGCAACACGGGCAGCAACACATCGGGTTCGGGCAACTCCTCCACGACCGTTCGTCCGCAGCAGGGCGGTTCATCGTCGGGGAGCAGCACGAGCACCAGCGAGTAATCTGGTCACCGTAGCGCAAGAAAGAGGGCCGGCAACTGGCCCTCTTTTTGTGTTCTTATGATCTGTCAACGAATGTGTACTTCCGGCTTGGAAGGATAATTCAAAATTGGGCGCAGCATATCGGAACAAAGGTGCTCTACTGCTGGGGATTTTGATGCTCCTCGGCGTCTATCCAGTTGAATATTTCGGAACCGTTGCTCCAGCTGGACTTTATATACGAAACTGTTCTGGAGTAGATCTATGAAGAAGGCTCTTGTTGTCATCAGCGCAGCCCTTCTGGCTGCAACCTCTTTCGCCGGTGCCGCCGAAGCCCGTCCTGGAAAGGGCAAGGGCCACGCCTATGGGCACCAGAAGAATTACAAGGTTCAGCGTTATGCCGTGCAGCGTCGCAACAATAACAACGCTGCCATTGCAGCCGGTGTAACGGGCGCCATTCTCGGCGGCGCGCTCGCTGCAACGGCCCGCCCGGCCTACCGCACCTATGAGCGGCCTGCCTATGGGACTTACGAAGCCCCAAGGCGGAACTACTACCGCGAAGAATACTACGACAACTACGATTACTAACCTGTCGACATAAGGGCGCCTTCGGGCGCCTTATTCTTGGCCTCTGCCGCCGCGCAGGTTTCCAACCGCGATAACGGCGCGCAGAGGGCCGTATTCGGTCTGCTTTCTCACATCGATCTGGACGCGTGCACCTGACTGGTTCCGATAGGAACCGCCATGCCGCCCCGAACCAGCAACGGCATCGGCCCGGACAGTTCCGCTGATCCGCACGCAGGTATCCGAGGCTTGGAGCATGGAAAAGCCAGGAGGACAGGGAGAAGCTTGGGCTTGGCTCGCCAGGCCCAGGCCCATCAAAGCAATAGCTATTGAGAAACGCTTCATGATGTAGCGGAGCTTAGCGGCTCCGCTTCGAGAGGCAAGTGATGGATGCGGGTACTCCTTAGAGCCCGCCCGACCCGCTCCGGCGGCCGTACTGCTCCGCCACGTCCGGGCGGTCGACTTCCACGTGGAATTGCTCGGCTTTGGGGCTGTAGTCCTGAATGGCGCCAATGCCGTAACGGTAGGCCATCTCGCCGCCGAGCCAGCCGCTGAACAGCAGCAGGGCCGTCTGGATGCCGGACAGCCACACGCCCCAACCTTGAACCCCGGCGGCCGGATCATCCAGGCGAACGCCCACATTGACGAGGGCAAGAGCCACGACGACGAGATTGGCAATCATGTGGGCCCATGACACCCACACATTGCGCACCCGGTCGATGGTCACGAAGTCGATCAGACCGGGAACCGCAGCCACGAGCGCGGTGACGATTCCGGCAATGAGCAGCCAGTAGGACGCCTGAGCCCAGAACACCTCCTGCGTTCCCAGGAAGACGATGTCCGTTCCCAGGGCTCCGATCAGGAAGGCCACTGGGAAGACGATAAGCATGTGGTGAAGCGGATGTCCGGCAATGGCTGCCGTGCTCTGCACCCCATGACGATGATACCGGCCCATGACACGCTCCTCCTAATGCTTGGCTTGAGGAAAAATGCTTAGGCTTATTCTTCGTTCCGGTTCATACGTCACACCCGTTGCGGCTGGACATTCGGGCGACGGTCAGAGATAGCGTAGCCCTGCATTCCGGAGGGGAATGTCCTGCCGGATCATCTCTGCGGCAGTCTGGCCAACTGCAGGACAGCTGCTCTGATGGTTCTTGATCCCGCTACGCTCACTGTCGCCTTCATCCTGCTGTCGTGCGTCCTTGGCACGCTGCTGATCTTCTCATGGACATTGAATCGCCAGTTGAGTGCCTTGGCCTGGTGGGGAACGGCCTTCTGTCTAATTGCCGTCGGTATCGGCTGGGCCAATCTGGGCAAGGGACCGCCGGGATATCCGGTTCTCCTGCTGGCGAATGCGCTCGGGATCCTGTCCTACGGCGCTATCTATGTTGGCTGCAGGGTCTTCAACAAGCGTCCGGGCATTCTGCTCCACGGTGGTGCGGGTGTCGCTGTCTGGATAGGCGCCTTTCCCTTCATCTACGACTCGCAGGGATATCGGCTCATCCTGGCGTCTCTGCTGACAGGTGCTTATGCCGCCTTGTCCGCTTGGGAGCTGGCGCGCCATGCGGCGCAGGCGCTTGCCTCGCAGCGTGTGGCGGTCTTTCTCCTGTCCAGCCTAGCGGTCTTCAATCTCTTGCGCGGGCTGCTCGGCATCTCTCTCACATCGGTTCCCTGGATCGATACCTTCGCCCGGCGCTGGTCCTCGGAAATGGCTCTCTTCCTCGTGGTGTTTGGACCCACGCTCGCCTTCATGTTCCTGTCCATGGCGAAGGAGCGCCTGAAACTCGACTATATGCGGGCGGCTCTCGTCGATGATCTCACCGGGATTCCCAACCGACGCGCCTTCCTTCAGGCTGCGTCCAAACTGTTGGATCGGCTGAATGGCCGTCCCGCCAGCTGTCTCTTGTTCGATCTCGACAACTTCAAAGCTATCAATGACCGCCATGGGCATGCTACCGGCGACCGCATCCTGAGCATTTTCGGCGGCATCCTGACCGAGAAGCTGCCGAAGGGGAGCTTTGGCAGGCTGGGGGGAGAGGAGTTCGCCGCCATCCTTCCGATGGGTTCTCGTGACGCCGCTTCGGTTGCAGAGGCGATCCGGGACGCCTTTTCCGCAGCCGGCAAGGCGGATCTCGGCGGCAATGAGGACGTCACCGTCAGCATCGGGTGCGCAACCATTCCCCGGGCGAGCACCGAGGATCTGCTCCGCCGGGCTGATCAAGCCCTCTACTGCGCGAAGGAAAGCGGCCGCAACATGGTCGTGGCCGCCTAAGCACCCGCGCTAATAGCGGTCTAGCTCATGCTCCTGCGGCAAGCGTCCCTGCGGTGTGAGCTGATCGACGACGCCAGGCAGCACATGCGACAGCTCCGACAGGAGATCCTGCTGGGGCATGCCAGTGTGCTGGGACAGCTCGTTGACGGTGTCCGGCCCGAGGGCGTCCGCGAGCTGGTTGGGGGCGATCGGCTGATTGTCGCCGGTGCCGACCCAGGAATTGGCGATGTCGCCGTGACCGGAGCGGTTGAAGCTGTCGAGAAGCCCACCAAGGCCACCTGCCAGCATGCCGCCGTTCAGGCCTCCGCCCGAGCCGCCGAGCAGGCCGCCCGATCCGCCTCCCAGCACTCCTCCGAGGCCGCCCCCGCCAAGGAGATCACCAAGACCCCCACCGGACGAGCCGCGGCCACCCATGGCCCTTTGCGCCAGGAGGCCCAGAACAGCCATCATGATGGGCGACATGCCGCCGCCGCCCGATTGGCCGCCGATCCCACCACCGAGACCGCCGCTGCGTCCCCCGAGAACGTTGCCGAGTACCTGATCAAGCAAACCCATGTGAGCGCTCCTCGTTTCCAAGAAGGTTCAACGGGAGGAAACTCTGAGGGTTTCAGCTTGAGCATGAAGGAGGGGCCGATCCCCGCCTATGGTGCTTTCGAAGACCGGGCTGGTCGCTCAAACCACGAAGAACTCGTTGTGGGTCAGAGCAAGCCCTTTGGTGAAATGGGCGAACTCCACGGCCTTGCGGGATCCGGAGCGGTCGGAATCGTAGGACAGGATGCCGGTCTTCTTGTTGTAGAGAATGTAGTCGTCCGAGTCCTTGGGCCTGTTGCCCGCATTGAAGAAGTCGGCGTCCAGCTTGCGCGGATTGCCGGCACTTCCGGAGTCGAGCTTCCGGAATATGGCATTGTCGAGCCAGATCGAGTCATCCTTCGCCCTGTACTGGGCGGCGAAGTCGAAATTGACCTTCCGATCGGTCGTGGATGAACCGAGCCTCGTGTTGAAGACGAAAACGTCACGACCGGTATCGCCGATCAAGGTGTCGTTCCCAAGCCCGCCGTTGAGCCTGTCATTGCCGGTTCCACCAAAGAGCCAATCCCGTCCGTTGTCGCCATAGAGCCGGTCGTTGCCTGCATCGCCAAAGACGTAATCGTTGCCGCCCATGCCTCGGATGGTGTCGTTGCCGGACCGTCCGCCCAGATCTTCGTCGAAGCCGGTGCCGCGGAACACGTTGGCCCCGGCCGTGCCGATCCACTTCTGAACCGAGGTGAAGATGGTCCCCGACTCTGTTCCGGAGATGGTGTTGCCGAAGAGAGAAATATAGGTAGGACCGCCGGCCGTGTTCGTCCGCTCCTCCCGAACGCCATAGCGGGCGTCGATTGCGCCGTCGGAATAGATTGTGTTGTTGAGGATCTGGGTGTTCACGGAATAGTAGGTTTGCCCCGTGGTCGGATCCAGCCGCATGCGGATGCTGATCTCGTCGAACTGGTTGTCGCCGCCTTGCGCGTTGTTGAAGATGCGGTTGTTCTGCACGACCGTGTCGGTCGAGCCCTCGATCCGCACACCGCTGCTCAAGTTGCCGTAGATCGTGGCGCCATTGATGACGACGTTATCGGCCATGTTGAGAAGGACGCCTTCCTTCTGGTTGCCGTAGTACTGGCCGCCGACAATTTCGATGTTGCTGGGCCACGGGATGTTCTCCGATCCACGCTGCACCACAATGCCGGTGGACCCATTGCCATAGGCGATGTTGTTCTCAAGCAGCAGCCCGGTGGTCGTCGTCGTGACGTTGAAGCCGTGTCGATCATTGTCATAGGCGATGTTGTTCCGGTAGATGCCGCGGACGATGTAGTCCGCCACAAACCCGTCCAGCCCATTGCCGTGGGACACGCTGTTCTCGATGGTCAAGTTCAGGGTCTGTTCGTGCGGGTCGAAGCCATAGCCCGAGCAGTCCAGGATCTCCACGCGCGACACATGGATGTTGCTGTCCTGCTGTGTGCTTCCGGGCCTCACACCCGTATAGAAGCCATCGATCTTGCCGGTCGTCGCGTCGCGATTGCCGTCGATGGAGAGATCGAAGACGCCGACATCGGTGGTGACCTCATTGAATGGGGTGCGAACCACGCCGGTCATGTCGCCTGCCCACCCGTCGGCCACCTTGAGAATCGTCCGGCCCATGCCGGCGCCCTGAAGCGCCGTGCCGCTGAGCATGGAGATAGCGCCATCGCTCTTGTCGCCGGTGCCTTTGACGAGCAGAGTGCCTGTCGGCAGGACGACGGTCACCCAACCTGCGGACGGATTCTTCAGATATTCCGTATTCGCTGCTTTCACGGCTGCATTGATGGCGACTGAGTCATCAATGCTGTCATTGGCGACCGCACCGTAAGTCGAGGCATTGATGACGAGGGCCATGCTGATCATCCTTCATCGGGAAAGGAGCCAGCATGCTTAAATACGTTTGCGAGATTTGGAGCGGATATTCCTGAGCATTTGATAGCTTTTGAGGTAAGCATCAGGTGCAGCCGCGAGAATTATTTCACTCAATAAGTGTTTTGTGCGGCTTCCGAGCCGTCAATTGCGCAAGACATACTGTATTGTTGCTCATTGCTTGCCTTCAGCCTGGGTCGATTTGCGAATCGCGCTGCCGTTCGTGCTCTGAAGATGGATCTGTCGATCTGGCCAGCGGCTGGGGTGCTGCCGAGGTAATTAGAGACTGCGCTTCTTCAAGAGCGAAGATGTGATTGAAGAAAGTCTTAGGCCGAGAAATAGAACTTGTTTATTACTCTGCGTTAATGTCTTTTCGATCAGAGTATGGAACGCTTTGTTGAGCCAACTATCGCGGGGGGACGTGTGACAGACGAGGAAATTGAAGCCGTTGCCGAGGAACTGGCCAAGGCAGGCGGCGTTTCGTGGTACCCTGGACGCACACGCGGCGCGCTCCTGAGGCCCGTCAGCGAACGGTACCGGGATCGGGCAAAGCTGGCGATTGCGGCACTTGATCGGGTCAGGAACGGGCATGATCCGGCAGCGGAGGCGTTGCCCATTCAGGCCTCGTCCGCTCCGCGCCATCCCGATACGCTCGAAGTGGGGGCGACCGTGGTTTACCGTCCCCCTGGCGATCAGAGGGCGATTACCTGCCGGATTGAGCAGATCGAGGAAGGCCGCGCCTATCTGGTGCCTGTGCCCCGGCCTGACATCGGCTGGGTGTCGCTGGATAACCTTCATCCCATCGAGGGGGAGGCTGCTACGAAAGGCGAATAGCACGAGAAGCCGCAAGGTCTCTTCACTTCGCCGGCAAAACCCGCTAGCAGTTTCCATCATTTCCGAGTGGGTAGACAGTCTGACATGCGTTGCTTCTTCCACCTCGTGAGCAATCATGACGAGATAATTGACAACGCAGGCATCGAGGTTCAAGACCTCGAGAGCGCCAAGGCACAGGCACTCCTCGCCGTCGAAGAACTGAGGGCGGAAATCGGTACCGAGGCGGATGATTGGTCAGGGTGGCGGCTGAACATCGTCTGCCCCCTTGGGACCCTTCTCCACTCCATGCAGCTGATTCAAACGGTACATTGACCGCTGACAGTCCCTGGGAGTCCCTGACCCTGCCTATGCACTCGCTTTGAGCGGAACGAAGCCAAGAATTCGATTGATGCAGGCGCTCAGTTCCGCCGAGTCATAGGGCTTGCGCAGAATGGTGAACCCATCGTCCATCGCCGCTTGGGCGACATTGCTGTAGCCGGTGGCGAGCAGGACCGGCAGGGAAGGCTGCTCGCTGCGGATGATCTGGGCCAGATCGACTCCATTGAGATCACCCGGCATCACGATATCGCTGAACACGAGATCGATGCGCGTACCGGATCGGAGGACCATAAGGGCTGCATGGGCTTCAGCCGCATGCGTGACCTGAAATCCGATCTCCTCAAGGCTGGCGCGGGTGACTTCGGCGATGTCGGAGTTGTCCTCCACCAGGAGGATATGACCATGGCCGCTTCGGACCAGAGGTCCAGGTGCCGGCGCGCTTTCGTCATTCGCAGCCTCGATGGTGCGCGGCAGGTAGAGCGTGATCGTGGTGCCCCGCCCGGCCTCGGCAAGGGCAGTTGCCGTGCCTCCCGACTGTTTGGCAAAGCCATAGACCTGGCTCAATCCAAGGCCGGTTCCCTTGCCGACGGCCTTGGTCGTATAGAACGGCTCGAAGACGTGTGGCAGCACGTCTTCGGGGATGCCGCAGCCCGTATCCGTGAGGCTGAACGCGACGAAGTCGCCCTGAAGGCCCAACACATCCGGGTCGCGCAGGCTCAGGTTCCAGGCCTCGATCAGCAGCCGTCCGCCATCGGGCATGGCATCACGGGCATTGACCGCGATGTTGAGGACGGCGAGTTCGAGTTCGTTGAGGTCGACCTTGGTGTGCCACAGCCCGGGCGGCAGCCGTATGTCGATGGCGATGTCCCCGCGCAGGGACGAGCGCAGCATGTCCTGCAGGTCGAGCAGGTATCGCGACAGATCGACGACCTCGGGCTCATGGGTCTGCTGCCGGGAGAAGGACAGGAGCTGGCGCACGAGGCTTGCTCCTCGTCCGGCTGCCGTGTCGATGGCATCGAGGGACCGCTTCTGCCGCTCTTCCATGGGATAGCGCCGCAGACGGTCGACACTCCCTTTGACGACCATCAGCAGATTGTTGAAGTCATGGGCCACACCCCCGGTGAGATGGCCCACGGCTTCGAGCCTTTGCGCCTGCTTGAGGGCGGCTTCCGCCATCTCGCGCCGCTCGACCTCCGCATGAAAGCTGCGGGTGCGCCGCAGGGCGAGCAGGCTGATCGTGAATAGGCCCAGGGTCGCCGGCAGGCCGAAGGCAAGGAGCTGGCCCATTCCCAACCAGAGCTCCCGCCATACGCTGGCGGTTTCGATCCCAGTGGTCACATAGATGGGGTAATCCGGGATCTTGCGATAGCCGATGCGCCGCTCGATTCCGTCGATTTGAGAGACAGTCGTGATGAAGCCGGATTGCGCGCTGCTTTGAATTGCGGGCAGGAGAGAGTTACCGGGGGTGAGTTGAAGGGGTTCGGTGCCGCGCGACGGGTAACGCGCCAGGAATTCCCCATCGGACCTGATCAGGCTGATGGAATCGGCAAGTGCACGAGAAATCCGACCGTAGAACTCGCGGAAGTGCTCCGGCCGCACGGAAACCGCCACGATCCCGTCGAAGCTTCCGTCCTGCGTCGGGCGGCGCTGGCTCACCACGAAGAACCGGATGCTGCCGACCTTTGAGGTGATCGTCCTGCCGATATAGGTGCCCGCGTCCCGTTCTGCCTGCACTTTGAAGTAATCGCGTTCCGAATTGTCCAGGTCGCGGGGCACGGGCAGGATGGTGCTCGACACGAGCGGGCGCCCGGCCTTGTCGAAGACCCAGATCGCCTCGATCTGCGGCAGGGCGTCCTGGGTGCGCCGCAGGCGGCTCTGGAGGCGGGCCTCCTCGGCCAGGATCTGCTCCGGCGTGAGGCCGCGCAGCACCTCGTTCGTCTCGGCCATCGTGCGCTCGATGGTCTGAAACGCCTTGAGGCTGTGCTCCTGAACCACGTCCAGAGCACGCTCGATCCGCTCATCCGCGTGTTCGCGCAGGCGGCGGTAATCGTCCCAGGCCGTATAGGCGAAAAACAGGGCAGGCCCGAGCAGGCTCGCGACCAGCAGCAACTGCAAGGGCCAGAGGACGGTGCGGCTCTTCGGCGTTACGCGCCCCACAAACGAAGACCTTCCGGGCATGATTTTGCGAGAGTCTCTCGAACTTGAGCGTCGGTCCGGCTCGGGAAGTCGAATATCGGGTTTCCATGCCGCTGCACAGGAAGCCTAGCTGGCCAGATATAGTCGAGCAACGGAGTGTCAAGGGCGCCTGCCAGGGGTTGGGGCCTCTCTTGGGCCGTCGCTCATCTATCTCCAGGCTGTCACGACCACAGCGCTCATGCGGTTCTCGACCGTTGACGAGCCGAAATGGCCGGCGAGCGCCTCCATGGCCCTGGCCGTGATCTCTTCCAGACGGCCAGGGGCGCGGGCTTCGATCTCGGCCCGCAGGGGCGTGCCCTGGCAGAGCCCGATGGCGGGCTCCCGCGTGGAGGGCGCATGGCTGATCTTGTCGACCACACTGACGTCGACATTCTCGAAACCCGCCTGCTGAACCTCGCCGCGGATGCGGTCCGGGTCGAAATAGCCGAAGGGCACCCGCTCGATGAACCGGGGCGGGTCATCAGGGAAGGCTTTTGCGACGGTTTCCGACACGATGCGGCTGACGGGATTGAAGTCGAGGGCGTTCCACACATTGAACAGGAAGCGTCCGCCGGGCTTCAGCACCCGCAGGGCCTCCCGGTAGCCCGAGAGTTTGTCGGGAAAGAACATCACCCCGAACTGGCACACGACCGCGTCGAAGCTGCCGTTGTCGAAAGGCAGAGCCTGGGCATCGGCCTGGAGCCAGCGCACGTTCGGAGCCCGCAACCTGGATTGCGCATGATCAAGCATGGCCTGATTGAGATCGGTGGCGGTGATCTCGACCTGCGGTGGTAGGGTCTTAGCCAGGGCACGGGTGACGATGCCCGTCCCCGCCGCTGTCTCCAGAATGTGCCCCCGGGTGAGATCCGTCAGCCGTTCCGCGAGATCCTCGGCAAAGGGCTCGAATTTGAGGGGACCGAGATACTGCTCATACAGGGCCGGAATGGAGCCCTTGAAGACTGCGTCTGTGGCGCTCATCGTTCCCTCCGCCGGAGAAAGCCGGGATGATTGCCTCTTTGCGGAAGCGGAGCAAGGTCGCAGAAGTGGCAGCGCGGGCTATCCCAGCAGCCACGCGAAGGCACGCTCCAGGCTCGCTGTGCCATCACGGTCGAACCAGCGGCCATGGCTGAAGATGACCCGCTCCGGGTTCCACGCGACGATCCGCGAGACAGCCTCCTTCGCCTCCTTGTGGCGAAGGCGAACGACAAAGCGCAGATAAGCCGGGGCCTTGCCGTTGGGCGCGTCGACACCGGTGAGCCTCGCGAAGAGGCGCGTTCCCAGGGGCAGCTTCTCCGGCTCGAGATTCTGGATCAGGTCCGTCAGGATGAGGGTTCGCGTAGGCCGGTGCAGGAACGCGACCTCGCGAAAGCCGGCGCCGCCTGGGACGATGATCTGCTCGATCTCGCCACCCCAGTCATCCGGCGGGGAATCCGTCAGGTCGCGATCGAGTCGGATGCCTGCTTTGCGCACCTGCGGCCGCTGGCGAAGGTTGGGCGCAGCCGACGTCTTGGCCGCCGGGCAGCCGCCCTGCCAGCCCTTCAGGTGGGTCCAGTGCGCGATGTTGGGCGCGACGAGATGGCGGATCGGCCCCAGCGTCTCGATCTCGCGCCGCAGCTCCGCGTTGTACCGGGTCGGCGAATGAAGCCAGACATCGCCGTTGCTCAACCGGATCACCGTCGTCCGCACCGGAAGGCTCAACCCCATCGCCTCCTGCGGTCCGCTATCGACAATCCAGAGGTTCTCGGCGACGGGCTTGAGCACATCGAGGGGAGGGTAGGTGACGTCTTCGCCCGGCATGTTTCGTCTTCTTCCCTATAGGCGACGAAGAGGTAGCGTCGTTTCGCGCGAAACCCTCGTCAAAAGCTACGCCTGATATGGCAGAATGCCCATCGGGCTGTGAAGGTTGCGCACTTGTGCGGACTCTCCATCGAGCCTAGCACTGGAGCACTGAGTACGCGCAGCACAGAGAGGTAGACAGTCATGTGGACCGACCGGCGCATTCTGGATCTTCTGGGGATCGAACTTCCCATCATCCAGGCTCCCATGGCTGGGGCCAACCTCTCCGACTTGGTCATTGCCGTCTCGGAAGCGGGGGGAATGGGATCTCTGCCCTGTGCGCTGCTAAGCGTCGACAAGGCAAGGGAGGAACTGACGAGGATCCGGCAGCACACGAAGAGGCCCATCAATGTCAATTTCTTCTGCCATCGAGCGCCTGATGGCGATGCCGGCCATGAAACCGCATGGAAGGAGCGCCTGAAAGGCTATTATCTGGAACTGGGCCTCGACCCTGATGCGCCGACGTCGCCCTCGACACGTGCTCCCTTCGACGAAGGCTACTTGAGCCTCGTGGAGGAGTTCAGGCCCGAAGTCGTGAGCTTCCATTTCGGCCTGCCTCAGCAAGGCCTTTTGAAACGCGTGAAGGATACGGGCGCTAAGGTCCTATCCTCTGCGACCACCGTCGACGAAGCGCGTTGGCTGGAGGACGGAGGTTGTGACGCGATCATCGCGCAGGGTTTCGAAGCGGGTGGCCACCGCGGCATCTTTCTCTCGGACGAAATCTCAACCCAGGTCGGCACCATGGCCTTGGTGCCGCAGGTTGTCGATGCGGTGAAGATTCCCGTGATCGCAGCAGGCGGAATTGCCGATGCCCGTGGTATCGTTGCGGCTCTTGCTCTGGGTGCATCGGCGGTACAGATCGGAACGGCCTATCTGTTCACGCCGGAATCAACGATTGCGCCGCTGCACAGACAGGCTCTCAGGGCTGCGAAGGATGATCGAACGGCGCTTACAAACGTCTTTACCGGACGTCCCGCGCGCGGGATCGTCAACCGGATCATGCGCGAGCTCGGTCCGATCTCACCGGCGGCGCCTCCGTTTCCCTTGGCTGGTGGCGCGCTTGCACCCTTGCGTCAGAAGACCGAGCCGCTCGGTTCAAGCGATTTCATGTCTCTCTGGTCGGGGCAGGCAGCACGCCTCGCCCGCGAGCTTCCCGCGGGAGAACTGACAAAGACATTGGCGCAGGAAGCGTTGGCCAAACTCGGACAGGGTTCTGTCTGAGGTAAGGCGGTCTATAGCCTTACTCCGCCGCCTGCCGCGTCACCTTCTTGTCCTTCCTGGGCGCCTCTTTCTTCGCCGGCTCCTTTTTGGCAGAAGCCTTCTGCGGCGCGTCCTTCTTCAAGGGCCTGCGCTCCAGCACTTCCTTGAGGAAGCGGCCGGTGTGGCTTTCCTTGGACTCGGCGATGTCCTCCGGCGTGCCTTGGGCGACGATGCGGCCGCCACCGTTGCCGCCCTCAGGCCCCATATCGATCACCCAGTCGGCGGTCTTGATGACCTCGAGGTTGTGCTCGATCACCACGACGCTGTTGCCCTGGTCGACCAGCTCGTGCAGCACTTCCAGAAGCTTCGCAACGTCGTGGAAGTGCAGCCCGGTGGTGGGCTCGTCGAGGATGTAGAGCGTGCGGCCGGTGGCGCGCTTGGAGAGCTCCTTGGAGAGTTTTACGCGTTGGGCTTCGCCACCGGAGAGTGTCGTCGCTTGCTGGCCCACATGCACGTAGTCGAGGCCGACGCGGGCGAGCGTCTGCATCTTCTCGCGGATCGACGGCACCGCCTTGAAGAGCTCGCGGGCTTCCTCCACGGTCATGTCGAGCACGTCGGCAATCGACTTCTCGCGGTACTTCACCTCCAGCGTCTCGCGGTCGTAGCGCTTGCCCTTGCACACGTCGCAGGTGACGTAGACGTCAGGCAGGAAGTGCATCTCGATCTTGATCACGCCGTCGCCCGAGCAGGCCTCGCAGCGGCCGCCCTTCACGTTGAACGAGAACCGTCCGGCCTGGTAGCCGCGGGCCTTCGCCTCGGGCAGGCCTGCGAACCATTCGCGGATCGGCGTGAAGGCGCCCACATAGGTGGCCGGGTTCGAGCGCGGCGTGCGGCCGATGGGCGACTGGTCGATGTCGATGACCTTGTCGAGATGCTCCAGCCCGTCGATGCGCTCGTGTGGGGCAGGGTGCTCCAGGGCGTTGTTGAGCTTGCGCGCCACGGCCTTGTAGAGCGTGTCGATGACGAGCGTCGACTTGCCGCCGCCGGACACGCCGGTGATGCAGGTGAACGTGCCGAGCGGGATCTCCGCCGTTACGTTTTTCAGGTTGTTGCCCTTGGCACCCACGACCTTCAGCATGCGCTTGGGATCGCGCTTGCGGCGCTTTCCCGGCACCTTCACGGACATCTCACCCGTGAGATACTTGCCGGTGAGCGACTTCGGGTTCGCCATCACCTCGTCAGGCGTGCCCTCGGCAATGATCTGCCCACCATGGATGCCGGCGCCTGGGCCGATGTCGAACACGTAATCGGCTTGGAGGATCGCATCCTCGTCGTGCTCCACCACGATAACCGTGTTGCCGAGATCGCGCAGGCGCTTGAGCGTGCCGAGCAGGCGCTCGTTGTCGCGCTGGTGCAGGCCGATGGAGGGCTCGTCGAGCACGTAGAGAACGCCTGTCAGGCCGGAGCCGATCTGGCTTGCCAGACGGATGCGCTGGCTCTCGCCGCCCGACAGGGTGCCGGAGGCGCGGGCGAGCGTCAGGTATTCTAGGCCCACATCGACCAAGAAGGTGAGGCGCTCGCGGATTTCCTTGAGAATCCGGCCGGCGATCTCGTTCTGCTTCTTGGTCAGCTTCTTCGACAGGTCGCTGAACCAGACCTGCGCGTCCTTCACGGACAGCGCCGTGGCATCGCCGATGTCGGAGCCGGCGATCTTCACCGCCAGGGCTTCCGGCTTCAGGCGTTTGCCGCCGCAGGACTCGCAGGGCGTCTCGCTCATGAAGCGGCCGATTTCCTCGCGCGCCCAGTCGCTCTCGGTTTCCTTGTAGCGGCGCTCCAGATTGGGGATCACGCCCTCGAAGGGCTTTCTGACCTCGTAGGCGCGCATGCCGTCGTCATAGGCCATGCGGATGTTCTCGCCATCCGAGCCGTAGAGGATGACCTCGCGCACCTTCTCCGGCAGCTCCTCCCACGGCTTCGTCATGGACGCCTTGAAGTGCTTGGTGATCGCCTCGAGCGTCTGGCCGTAATAGGGCGAGGTGGATTTAGCCCACGGCATGATGGCGCCGCGCTTGAGCGACAGCGTCTCGTCCACCACGAGCGCCTCGTCGATGCGCATCTCGTGGCCGATGCCGCCGCAGGTGGGGCAGGCGCCGAAGGGGTTGTTGAACGAGAACAGGCGCGGCTCGATCTCCGGGATCGTGAAGCCGGAAACCGGGCAGGCGAATTTGGACGAAAAGACAATGCGCTTCGGCTTGCCCTTCTCGTCCTTCTCGTCGGCGTATTCGATGACCGCGATGCCGTCGGTGAGTTCGAGCGCGGTCTCGAAGGAATCCGCCAGGCGCGCGGCGATGTCGGCCCGCACCACGATGCGGTCCACCACCACGTCGATGTCGTGCTTGAACTTCTTGTCGAGGGCCGGGGCCTCATCGATGGCGTAATACTCGCCGTCGATCTTCAGGCGCTGAAAGCCCTTCTTCTGGAACTCGGCGATCTCCTTGCGGTACTCGCCCTTGCGGCCGCGCACCACGGGGGCCAGCAGGAAGAGCCGCGTCTTCTCCGGCAGCTCCAGCACCCGGTCCACCATCTGGGAGACGGTCTGGCTTTCGATGGGCAGGCCGGTGGCGGGCGAATAGGGGATGCCGACGCGCGCCCAGAGCAGGCGCATGTAGTCGTAGATCTCGGTGACGGTGCCGACCGTCGAGCGCGGGTTCTTGGAGGTGGTCTTCTGCTCGATGGAGATGGCCGGCGAGAGGCCGTCGATCTGGTCCACGTCCGGCTTCTGCATCATCTCCAGGAACTGGCGGGCATAGGCCGAAAGCGACTCGACATAGCGGCGCTGCCCCTCGGCATAGATCGTATCGAAGGCCAGCGACGACTTGCCGGAGCCGGACAACCCCGTGAACACCACGAGCTGGTCCCGCGGGACCATGAGGTCGACGTTCTTGAGGTTGTGCTCCCGCGCCCCGCGCACGGAGATCACGCGCGCATTCGGATCGCCCGCCTTGGCGCGGTTGAACAGATCGTCGAGTTTAGCCATTGCCCAGCTTAGCCTTTTGAGGAGGACCGGCCTCGCCCGGCCGGCTCCCGCATATGTGATGCCCCAGCCGCCGGCGCAATGCGGCGGATGATTCCAGGAGCGGGATCCTAGAACAAAGAGGGTACAGGGGCAACAGGATTGATTGCTGTGCTAGAGCTTGGAAGCGTAAAGCACGCTTTTCACCGCCCCTTCATTCAGAGAGTATAACGAAACGTTATGTAATGGCATATAAGGAACATTATTGTACCGGCAGACAATCTTAAGACTGTCATTCAACGAGGTCGATCCATGCCTGCGCCTGTCCTGTGGGGAAATCAGTTCGTCATTGATAACGAGCCGAACAATCAGTCGGGCTCAATCAAGATGATGGCTCTTGCAGATGGCGGGTTTGTCGGGATCTGGTTTGAGGATCAAGGTGGGTTACGCATCCGGACGTTTAATTCAGATGGGGTGACGCGGAACCCTGAAGTGAGTATGCCCGGTGAGACAGCCGGTAATGCCTTTGATAACATTGAAGTAACGCTCCTTACCGATGGTGGATATGTGGTATCCTGGATGGGGAGAGAAGGCATTAATTGTGAGGTCCGACGACATCGTTTCAATTTTCTGATCGTCAGATGAGCCTCTGAGATGCGATGCTGATCCTGTTGCTG
>NZ_JACXAB010000015.1 GCF_014699075.1 Microvirga sp.
GCGCGGCCTCACCCCCTACGAGTACATCTGCAAGATCTTTACAAGCGAGCCGCAACGCTTCAGGCTCGATCCGCTCCACCAAATGCCGGGACTAAACATCTAAGAGGTGCGCTTGCGCCGAGGCTTCTTCGGGGCACCTCCATCAGCAGACTGTTCACTCACGGCTGCCTTGGCATTAGCCACCGCGGCAGGAGGTGTATTCTCGACCGTTGCGAAAGACTGCTCGGACCGGCCTGCGTTCAATTCACGCTCCGCTCTGTACCAGTGATCGTGCGGGTCACCTGCTCGTCCCTCGTTCTCCCATATCTCGTAAGCCCTCTGGCGGATGCTCTCCTCGCTGGCGCCTGATGGCTGATCCTTCTGGCGACCGCTTGGGTCATCGAATATCTGGCGGCCGAGATCGAGCCCGATGCGAGGCGTCGCATCTGGTCCGGTTTTGTCCTGGGTCATGATGGCTCCTCTCCTTCAGACGGGAGGTCAATGCCGGGTGTCGGAACATGTTTCACAATGAACGTTGACCATTGGGTCTCGACCTTCGTGCAAAACGGCCAGCTGCACGGAACGGACGTCATCCCAAGCCGGTTTTTCGTTCCCCGCCCGACAAGTTTGGTATTGTGGTGGGCAGGAATGGAGGCTTTCATGACCAAAGAGGATCTGGCTCAGAAGCTTGACCATATGGACCCTGGAGCGACCCTCACGGTTCTGGACAATGTGCTGGCGCAAATGTTCGGGGAGGTCACACTCTCATACGAATCTCAAGAAACACTCAGGCGCATTGCCGACTTCGCGCTCGAACACCGCTGCACGTTCTCGTTCCATGAACACGAAGGAGCGGTTCCATGCTTCAAGAAGGACGATGTCTTCTGAGGATCTGAGCCGAAGGATCGTCTACTCCCACCGCAGCAGAATCGTGCTCAACGGAGGAAGCACGAGGCTCAAGGAGAAGGGACGTCCGTGCGACGGAACCTCTTCGGCCTGCAGAGCGCCTCCATTCCCCATGTTGCCGCCGCCGTAGATCCCCGCATCGGTGTTGAGGATCTCATGCCAGAGCCCTGCCCTCGGTACGCCGATGCGATAGGATATTCTTGGAACTGGCGTCATGTTGCTGACGGCAAGGATGATCGAGCTGCCATTCCCTGCCAGCCGCAGCATGGCAAAGACGGAATTTCCGGAATCGTCCACAACCGCCCACTCGAAACCGCCGGGGTCGGCATCGGTGCCGTGAAGAGCCGGCTCGGCGGCATAGATGCGGTTGAGATCCCTGATGAGCCGCTGAATTCCAGCGTGCCGCGGGTTGTCCAGCAACTCCCACGAGATCGAGGCATCGTGGTTCCACTCCCGCTCCTGTGCAATCTCGCCGCCCATGAAGAGAAGTTTCTTGCCAGGGTGGGCCCACATGTATCCGAAATAGGCCCGGAAATTTGCAAAGCGCTGCCACTCGTCGCCCGGCATCTTCCGGATCAGCGATCCTTTTCCATGCACGACTTCATCATGCGACAGCGGAAGAATGAAACGTTCGGAATAGGCATAGACCATGCCAAACGTGAAGGCGCCGTGATTGTAGCTCCGGTAGACGGGGTCCTGCTCCACATAATGGAGTGTGTCATGCATCCAGCCCATGTTCCATTTGAACGTGAAGCCGAGCCCACCCTCTTCTGCAGGTTTGGTAACGCCCGGGAATGCAGTGGATTCCTCCGCAATGGTGATCGCACCGCCGCAGCGATGCGCGACGATGCTGTTGAGATGCTTGAAGAACTCGATGGATTCGAGGTTCTCCCTGCCTCCATATTTATTCGGGATCCACTCACCCGCTTTCCGGCTGTAGTCGCGGTAGAGCATCGAAGCGACGGCATCGACCCGCAGTGCATCGATGTGAAAGCGCTCCAGCCAGTGCAGCGCGCTGGCGATCAGGAATCCTCTCACCTCGTTGCGGCCAAGGTTGTAGATCAAGGTATTCCAATCCTGGTGGAATCCTTCCCTGGGATCCTGATGCTCGTAGAGGGGAGTTCCATCAAACTGCGCAAGTCCCCAGACGTCGGTCGGGAAATGAGCCGGAACCCAGTCGAGGATCACGCCCAAGCCAGCTTCATGGCAACGGTTCACGAATTCGGCAAAGTCCTCCGGCGTCCCATAGCGGCCGGTGGGGGCGAAGAGGCCGAGCGGCTGATAACCCCAGGAACCTCCAAACGGATATTCGGTGATCGGTAGGAGCTCGATATGGGTGAATCCCAGCCCGGTGACATAAGGGATCAGGCGATCCGCCAGTTCGGTCCAGTCGAGGCTGCGGTTCCCTTCACTCTCCAATCGCATCCAGGAGCCGGCATGAATCTCGTAGACCGAGATGGGCGAGGTCTCCGTCTGACGGGCGGCTCTTGCCCTCATCCACTCGGCGTCGGTCCATGGGAAAGCGTCCGCCCGCGCGACGACGGAGGCCGAGCCGGGAGCAGCCTCGGCGGAGCGTGCAACAGGATCGGCTTTCTGCGGCAGCAATTGCCCGTGCGGCCCGACTACCTCGTATTTATAACGCTCGCCGGGGCCAAGGCGCGGAACGAAGAGTTCCCAGATCCCTGTCTCCCGGCGCAGGCGCATGGGATTGCGCCGTCCATCCCAGCTGTTGAAGTCTCCCACAACAGACACACGCTGCGCATTGGGAGCCCAGACCGCAAAGCGAACGCCGGACACGCCGTCGATGGTCATGGGCTGCGCACCGAGCACGGAGCCGAGTTCGTAATGGGTGCCCTGCCCGATCAGATGCAGATCGAGGTCCCCGAGGAGTAGACCGAAGCTGTAAGGATCCTCCAGTTCCTGAACGGCGTCGGGCCAGTGAACGCGCAACCTGTAGGCATCTCGATGGCGGAGCCTGCCGGCAAACACTCCATCCGTATGCACGAGATGGAGCCGGTCAGGTTCTCCAGCTGTCTCTCGGCGCAGAACCTCGACCGATTTTGCGCCGGGCATGAAGACGCGGACGATGCTTCCGCCGTCGGCAGGATGCTGGCCGAGGATCGAGAACGGGTCTCCATGTCGCCCCTCGACCAGAGCCTGAACGCTGCTTGGCTCGATGCCAGCGAGGAGATCGTCACGTCCGGGCGTCATTCATGTCCTCCGCGGCCCGCGTCTGCGAGGCGATTCACAATGTCGGACAAGCCCTGGAGGGGGATCGCCAACCATTTTGGGCGATTGGAGGCCTCATACTGGACCTCGTAGGCCGCCTTCTCAAGCAGGAACAGATCAAGGAGCGAACGGTGCCTGTCAGGCGAAAGTCCGAGCTGTGGAGCTTGTGCAGTAGCATCCCAATAGGCATCCAGGAAAGCCTTTTGCGCACCTGCATAGAAGTTCTTGAGCAGCGAGCCTCGGATGTCGCGGAACTGCGGAGACGAGATATCCTCCTCGGGCATCGACGCGGTCACGGCCACGTAGTCAAGGGAGCGCAGCAATCCCGCCACGTCTCGAAGCGGGCTCGTCTTCGCGCGCCTCTCCTCCAGCTCACGCACCGGCTCGCCCTCGAAGTCGATGATGTAGGCATCACCCTGCGCGACAAGAACCTGACCAAAGTGGAAGTCACCGTGGATTCGCGTGAGCAGCGTCCCACGGCCGGCCTCTGCAAGCCGGTCAACCGCCGAGATAAGCTCATCGCGGTGTTTGAGGATGCTATCCGCAAGCACACCTGTCTCAGGGTCCAGATCTCCACGAACCCCATTGAGTATATCAAGAGCGGACACGAGCTGCTCCTGAGCCCTTGTCTTCCAGCCTTGGATGTCTTCAGTGCCAGCCTCGACAGGCGCAAAGGCCTGATCGTCAGTCGGTGCGGCCAGTGCCACATGCAGCTCACCGAGGCGCTGACCGACGACTTCGGCGAAGTTCTCAAGGGTGGTGAAGATTCCCTCTTCTGGAATTGCTTCGTTCTCGATCAACTCATACTCGTCGAGAGTGCGCTTGAGGTTCTCAAGCATCCAGTTCCAGGCATCGCCCTGGTTGCGGATGGCACCCTGGACGATTGCAAGGGTATGGGGTGTTCCGTCCTCCGAGATCCGCAGGACTTGGCCCAAGAGAGGAGCAGAGTTCTGGTAGCCCACCTTCGTCAGGTACTGCGTCATCTCCGCTTCCGGATGAGTCCCAGCAAATACGCGGCGTACGAGCTTGATCATCGCAAGGTCGCCGACGATCAATGAACTGTTTGACTGCTCGGCCGAAAGCCAGCGGATCGAAGCTTCCGACGTAACCTGCATGCAATCGAGCTCGGGGGTCCCCTCGAACCGGATCTCTCCGTCCGGCGTCTCCACCGTTGACCTCTCGCACAAAGCCCGCAGGACCGCATGCGCCCACCGGTCCACCGCAAAGCCATCGGTCAGGAAGCCCACCCGGGCTCCTCTGCGAACGCGGGCCAGGGCAAGCTGCTGAGGCAACGGCAACCCACCAGCGCTTTCCCATGCAATACCCAAAGGCATGAAGTAGCGTTCCGTGCGCTTGCCGACGCTCGCTTCGACCTCGGCCATCAGGACGTCATCGGCGAACGGCATCGGCACCGTCCATGGAATGCGCGCCTCGTGCAAGGTTTCGTTCTTGGAGGCAAACCAGCGCCTGATCGGCAGATAGGTGGGCAGGACATCGCGGGCGATCGATTGCATTTGTCGTTCGTCAAGGCCGCCATGCAGACCGCTTCGCAGAACCAGGGTCTCAAACTCAGTCAACTGCTCCGGAGGCGCCGTCCGCCATTGCGGGCTTTCGACCTCCGTCGTGAGCTGGAACCAATAGAAGCCGTACGGCGGGAGGGTGAGCAGGTAGGTCAACTGTCCAATGGGCGGGAACGGCGACGGGCCGGTCATCTCCACAGGAACCCTCCCGGCAAACGCCGACAGATCAAGCTCGACCGCTTGCGGTGTCCGTGACAGGTTCGCGACACACAAGATGGTCTCGCCCTCGTGTTCGCGCAGATAAGCCAGGACCTTGCGGTTGGCCGGATACAGAAGCCGGAACGTGCCGCGGCCGAACGCATGGTGATTGCGGCGCAGCATCAGCATGCGGCGCATCCAATTCAGGAGGGAGTGCTGGTCGCGGCTCTGCGCCTCCACGTTGACGGACTCGAAGCCATAGACCGGGTCCATGATCGCCGGGAGCACGAGGCTTGCCGGATCGGCCCTGGAGAAGCCGCCGTTGCGGTCAGGCGACCATTGCATGGGCGTGCGAACGCCGTCTCGGTCGCCGAGATAGATGTTGTCGCCCATCCCGATCTCGTCGCCATAATAAACGACAGGCGTTCCGGGCATGGAAAGGAGGAGCGCGTTCATCAGCTCGATGCGCCGGCGATCCCGCTGCATGAGAGGCGCCAGCCTGCGGCGAATACCGAGATTGATGCGAGCCCGCTTGTCGGCCGCATAGGTATTCCAGAGATAATCGCGCTCCTCATCGGTCACCATCTCGAGCGTCAGCTCGTCATGGTTGCGGAGGAAGATCGCCCATTGGCATTTCTCAGGGATTTCAGGTGTCTGGCGCAGGATATCCGTGATGGGAAAGCGGTCTTCCTTCGCAATGGCCATGTACATGCGCGGCATTAGCGGGAAATGGAACGCCATGTGGCATTCGTCCCCGTCGCCGAAATATTCCTGGGTATCCTCGGGCCACTGATTGGCCTCTGCCAGCAACATTCGGTCCGGATAGGTGGCATCGAGGGCCGCCCGGATCTTCTTGAGGACTACATGGGTTTCGGGCAGGTTCTCGTTGTTGGTACCCTCACGCTCGATAAGATAGGGGATGGCATCGAGGCGCAGCCCGTCGATGCCCATGTCGAGCCAGAACCGCATGACGCTCAGAACTTCCTTGAGCACACGCGGATTGTCGAAATTGAGATCCGGTTGATGCGAATAGAAGCGGTGCCAGAAATAGGCGCCTGCAGCCTGATCCCAGGTCCAGTTCGACTTTTCCGTGTCGAGAAAGATGATCCGCGTCTCTGGATACTTCTGATCTGTGTCGGACCAGACATAGAAGTCACGTTCGCGGGAGCCCGGCTTTGCATGACGGGCACGCTGGAACCAGGGATGCTGGTCCGAGGTATGATTGATGACCAGTTCGGTGATGACGCGCAGCCCTCGGGCATGGGCTTCACGCACGAAGGTCTTGAACTCCTTCAGGCTGCCGTAATCTGGACTGACGTCGCGATACTCGGCGATATCATAGCCGTCATCGAGCCGCGGCGATGGATAAAACGGCAGCAGCCAGATCGTATTGACGCCAAGGGAGGCGATGTAATCCAGCTTGGCGAGCAGGCCCGCGAAGTCGCCGATGCCGTCGTTGTTGGCATCAAAGAACGACTTCACATGCAGCTGATAGATGATCGCATCCTTGTACCAAAGCGGATCAGTTCCAAGGGAGGTTTCGCTCTTGAGAGATGCGTCGTTCTTCTTGAGCATTCTTGTCAGTCCTTAGGGGCAATGCGCCAGATCGAGAAAGGAAGCTCGCCCGGATCGCAGCGGATGCGCTGGTACTTGCCAGACCAGGTGAAGCGGTGTTGACGCACGAGATCCTCAACCGCCAGGGCGCCATGATCCGGGAGGCCGAACCTCCACAGGGGCAGCTCCACATCGGCCTCCTGCACATTGTGGGGATCGAAGCTGACCGCCACGAGCAGAACGTTCTCACGTCCAGGGGTCGCCTTCTCATAGAAGACGATCTTGTCGTTCGAGGCATTGAGGAAAGAGACGTTGAGGTGCGTATGCAGGGCTGGATTGGCGTGACGGATTCGATTCAGAATCGAGATCTCCCGGATGATATTGCCGGGTCGATTCCAGTCCCAGGCGCGGATCTCATACTTCTCGCTGTCAGCGTATTCCTTCTTCTTGGCGTCCGGCCGCCCTTCGCAGAGTTCGAACCCGCTGTACATTCCCCAGAGCCCGGAGAGCGTCGTCGCAAGCGCTGCACGGATCAGGTAAGCGGAGCGCGGCGCATTCTGCAGGAAATCCGGGTTGATGTCGGGCGTGTTCACGAAGAAATGCGGACGGAAGAAGTCCTTCGGTGCGGTCTGCGAGAGTTCGGTCAGGTACTCTGCCATCTCCGCCTTCTCGTTGCGCCACGTGAAGTAGGTGTAGGATTGCGAGAAGCCGATCTTGGCGAGCCGGTACATGATCTTCGGCCGTGTGAAGGCCTCGGACAGGAAGGCGACATCCGGATGGTCGCGGCGCACCTCCCCGATCAACCATTCCCAGAAGGGAAAGGGCTTCGTATGAGGATTGTCGATGCGGAAGAGCTTCACGCCCTGCTCGACCCAGACCAGAATGGTGTCACGCAGCTCAAGCCACAGGGACGGCATCGCGCCCTTGGCGTAGAAGTCGACGTTGACGATGTCCTCATACTTCTTGGGCGGGTTCTCGGCGTACTTGATCGTTCCATCGGGGCGCCAGTCGAACCAGTCCGGATGCTCCTTCAGCCAGGGATGATCCGGGGAGGCTTGAACCGCGATATCCAGTGCCAGCTCCAGCCCGTGTTCGGCCGCAGCCGCGACAAGGCGCCGGAAATCCTCGAAGGTGCCGAGCTCGGGATGGATGGCATCATGACCGCCCGCCTCGGAACCGATGGCGTAGGGGCTGCCCGGATCGTCCGGACCGGCGGTGAGGCTGTTGTTACGCCCTTTGCGGTGCGTTCGCCCAATCGGGTGGATCGGCGTCATATAGAGAACGTCGAACCCCATGTCGCGAATGTAGGGCAGCTTGCGGATCACGTCATCGAACGTGCCGTGGCGACTGGGATCGTCGCTCATCGAGCGCGGGAACAACTCGTACCAGTTCGCGAACCCGGCCGCTGTGCGTTCGGCATCGACCGGGATCGCATCGGACCGCACCATAAAAGGCCGCCGATCGGCTGCCGTCATGATATCCGATGTCTCCGGCGCCAGAAGGATTTCGAGGCGCGCGTCGTAATCCGCATGGACGAGGCTGTCGGCCAGAGCATGGACGCTGTTGGCGATGTCTTCCTTGGCCTCGGCCCTCGCCTCCTCGACCAGAAGGCGACCCTCCTCGAGCTCCAGGGTCACGTCGAGGCCGGCGGCGTACTTCTTCTCCAACTCCGACCGGAAGATCGCAAAGGGATCCCGCCAGGCCAGGACGGCAAATTCATGCCGGCCGAGCCGCTCCAGCGGGAATTCCGCGCTCCAGCGATCATTGACCAGGAGCGTCATGCGGGTTTCGCGCCACTTTTCGTCGTCACCCGCCCTCCAGACTAACGCAACTGCCAAGGGATCGTGACCATCACCGAAGATGTCAGCCTCCACCCTGACGACTTCGCCGACGATCCGCTTCACCGGGAACTCGCCACCATCAACGGCGGGCGTCACATTCTCGATGACGAGCCGCGGTGCGACGAGAGCCTGATTCACCGTCGGCACGGATACCGCTCCTCTGATCGGCCTCGGGGGATGTCCCTCGAGGATCCGGACCTCACCGGGATCAAGCCTGATCGTCGTTGCCGGGGTGAGTTCGAGGCTCCCCTCACCCACTTCGCGAAAAGGCATGAACTGAGCGCCGCTCTCCGATGCCAGGAACGCACCGGTGGCCTGGGCGGTGCGCCGAAGATCGGTGTTTGCAATGATAAGGCGCGCTGACTTGCTTTGCCGCACATCCTCCGCATCGGTCCTCAGCACAGCGGTCACAGGGGATGCGTGCCCCACGACGAGATGCACAGGCTTGCGAGCGAAGTGCGTATCATTGCGGGCGAGCAACTGGTTCGCCGTGCGGACCTCTCCCGTAAGATCAAAGCTGCCGCGTTCACGTAATCCTCTCAGGCCCGTTCCATTGCCGCGGGTCGGGTCGAACCTCTCCCGACAACCGAACTCGAAGCCCATTGGAACGAGAAGGCCGTCACCGACCGACGCAGCAAGCCGCAATGCGCGGGTTGCGCGCCGCTGCAGCACATCCAAAGGCTCAACCTCGTGTGTAATGCGCTTGTCGAAGGGAACCTCCGGAAAGGCTATTTCATAGCCTATGCCTCTCAGCTGTTCGTGCTCGTCGGCAATCCAGCTTTCCTTCAGGTCCCACCAGCACAGCGAAGAAAACGTCCCATTGAAGCCAGCACCACGGAGCGCCTGCCTTGATTGGAAGTTCGTGCCTGGTGTCCAGGCAAGAAGATGGATCTCGGGCTTGTCTCCTCTGACGTCCGCTATGAGGCGCCTCATAGTGGACGCAGGAACCCTGTCCCAGTGCAGGCAGCGAAAGCCGACGGTCCCCGCTGCGATGAGGGCACGCAGGTTCTCGGCCAGACCTGTCAGATAAGGATGATCGTCTGGATCGCCGCCATCGAACGGAACGATCACGGCCTCCCTTTCAGCAGGGTCCTGACGTGGATCGAGGATGTCCGCGCTTGAGGCGGCGAGGCCGAGCTCGCGAGCGAAGACGCTATCGGCAGCGACGCGATCGACAACGACATCGAGTGCCAGGGCGAGGTTGCGGACACTGGCCCTTTCGGCAAGTCGCGCAAGACCATCGACTGCCTCGCCATGACCGAGGTTCGGGTGAAGCCGGGTCATGTCACGAGGCAGGAAGATGCTGCCGCCGTGTCCCGGCTCGAACGGCGGGGCCATCAAAATGGTATCAAAGCCGAGGGCGGCGGCGTGATCGAAGATTTCATCCCAGTTGTCCAGAGGGCCGGCCAGCAGCGGGTGCACGTAGTAGATCCGCGGAGCCTTGCGGCTCACGTCTTTCATCCGCGCAATCTGGGATCTGGCGAGGAGGCTGTCTGCTGGTGACACGGTTCGGCCCTGTCGCTATTCGATTGGATCAACCTGGGGCGAGCCCACCACCGGCATCGGAACGACCGAGTTACGACCGGCAGAGCCTCCCTGTCAGAAACAAGCCCCCTTGGCTTTGGTTCCTGTTCCAATCCAGATCGCTCGCTGCACACCTAACGCGACCCGTACCGATCACGGCCTTTGGCGGGAAAGACCGGGGACCTTAAGCCGGCGCGGCTTCGGAGAAAGGATACCGTCCGTTCTCTGTGTTTGTAGAGGCATGCGCTTCCATGCTCTCGTTCGAAACATTGCTCAGGCTGGAGAGGAAGTGCTGGCACCAGGCTTCGACGGTGTTGGTCCGCAACCGGGTCATCATCGAGTCCCACCGCTCCCGCCTTTCCTCCAACGGCATCCGGAGAGCCCGGGCAATCGCTGCAGCGCAGGCTTCCGTGTCATAGGGATTGACGAGAATGGCGCCGTCAAGTTCGTGCGCTGCGCCTGCAAAGCGCGACAGGATCAGGACGCCGGGATCGTCTGGCTGCTGAGCCGCGACAAACTCCTTTGCAACGAGGTTCATTCCATCGCGCAACGGTGTTACGAGGCCGATCTGGGACATGCGGTACAACCCGGCAAGGGCTGCATGCCCGACCGTTCTGTTGACATAGCGAACGGGGGTCCAGTCAACCTCCCCGAGGCTCCCGTTGGTCCACCCTGCCTGCTCTGCAATCTCGCGCTGCATGCGCTGGTATTCGGGAACGTCCGAGCGCGACTTTGGGGTGATCTGGATATAGGTAACGCGGTTGCGGAAGTCCGGGTTGGACTTGATGAAGCAGGAGAACGCCTCGATCCGCTGCTTCAAGCCCTTTGAGTAGTCGAGGCGGTCGACCCCGATGATCAAGTCCCGATCTCCGAGACTCGCCTTGGTTCGGCGCACGAGAGCGTTCCGCTCGGCATTGGCGGCGGCACGGACGAAGGTTTCCGTATCGATCCCCACCGGGAAGGCGCCGATCCGAACCTTATGACCATCGATCTCGTGCTCTCCTGTTCTGATCTCGGACCCGATATTCTCGCGGACCAGGCATCGCTGAAAGTTCTCCGCGTCCTGGGGCGTGTGAAAGCCGACGAGATCATAGGCACCGAAGCCTTGAAGGAGCTGCTGGTAGGCTGGCAGGGCGCTGGCCACATCGGAGGGCGGCCATGGAATATGCAGGAAGAAGCCGATGCGGTTTTTGAAACCCAGCCGCCGGAGTTCCGCAGCCAGAGGGATGAAATGGTAATCATGAACCCAGATCACGTCCTCAGGCTGCAGAAGCGGAGCGAGAGAGGCCGCAAAGGTTCGGTTGACTCGGAAATACCCATCAAGCTCCTGCCGCTCGATTTGCACGAGATCGAGTCTGTAGTGGCAGACAGGCCATAACGCCCGATTGGCGAAGCCGGCATAATATTCGTCATAATCCTGCTGGGAGAGGTCCAGAACCGCAAAGGTGATGTTGCCAGCCTGCGAGACCTTCGTCTGATCGGAGGGGTTCTCGACCGTCTCGCCGGACCAGCCGAACCACAGGCCGCCGCTCTGCTTCAGCGCTCCCTCAAGCGCAACAGTCAAACCGCCGGCTTTGCTTGTACCTTCCTTGGGCACAGGAACCCGATTCGAGACCACGACCAGACGCTGCTGATGAGATGGAGAAACTTGTTTCCTGCTCCGACCCGTCCGGGACAGCCTCTTGGTTTTGCCCGGAGAGGAATCCGGCATTTCAACTCGGCTTTCCAACAGGGGCGGAGTCGCCTGATCCTGTGCTTCTCGCGTGATGTCTGGGATGTCGGCCATGGCCTGACCTTGATCGAATGGTGAAGGTTAATCCATTCGGACCAGAGGCAGTTCCCACTGTCGCGAAATAAGCTGTTGAGCCGTCACATCTTCCCTCAACAACCTTGATGTGAAAGAAAATTTCGCTCTGAACTGCGACGAGGCGTCACGCTCCCTGGGTAATTTGATAACTATTGTTGAGTATCATTCTGAAGTTGCTATCGGTCTGTTAAAAGAATGCCAGCACAATACAGGCGAGATCGTTTCTTGCTTGATAATTGCAGACTAGGGGTTGCCTGTGGAGAGTTTCGACCAAAGCCTATTGCCCTCCTCCGTTCACCGTGACGAGGCTGAGACCACGTATGCGGAAAGCCAGACGGCGCAGCCGGCAACGGGCACCGAGACGGAAGCATTTCAACAGGCGATCCTGGCAAAGCTGACTTATGATGTCGGCACGAACCCGGCTCATGCGACCGATCATGACTGGTTCACCGCAACGGCCCTGGCCGTGCGCGACCGCGCTATGGACCGCTGGATGGTGTCAAAAGGGCAGAACCAGGCTGGTTACAAGCATGTCTGCTATTTCTCGCTCGAGTTCCTGATTGGGCGGCTCCTGTCCGATACCCTCAACAATCTTCGCCTGACCGATTGCGCCAGGGAGGCCATCGCCGGGCTCGGCGTAGACCTGGATCGTATCTGCGCAATCGAACCGGACGCCGCCCTCGGAAACGGCGGCCTGGGTCGTCTTGCCGCCTGCTTCATGGAAAGCATGGCGAGCCTCGAGCTTCCGGCTTACGGCTACGGGATCCGCTACGAGCACGGCCTGTTCCGCCAGGGCCTCCGTGATGGATGGCAGCAGGAGCTCCCCGAAGACTGGCTCGTCCGGGGAAATCCGTGGGAGTTCGAACGCTCGGATCTGGTGTATCGGGTGCCGTTTGGCGGCCACATCGAGCAGATGTCGGAATCGGACGGGCGGGCAGGCTTTGTCTGGAGGCCTGCCGAAGCTATTCAGGCTGCTGCCTTCGACACTCCTGTGGTCGGCTGGCGCGGACGCCACGTCAACACCTTGAGGCTTTGGTCCGCCCGGGCTGCCGAGCCGCTGCGGCTCGATGCCTTCAATTCAGGCGACCATGTGGGCGCCCTCGCCGACCGGACCCGTGCCGAAGCGATTTCCCGCGTGCTCTATCCCGGCGACGAAACGGAGGCCGGACGGGAATTGCGCCTGCGCCAGGAGTTCTTCTTCACCTCGGCCTCCCTGCAGGACCTCCTGGCCCGGCACACCCGGCTGCATGGGGATCTCCACACGCTGCCTGATCACGCAGCGATCCAGATGAACGATACCCACCCGGCTCTCGCCGTAGCGGAGCTGATGCGCCTCCTGGTTGATGAGCATCATCTTGCGTGGGACGATGCCTGGGCGATCACGACCAGGACGCTGAACTACACAAACCACACTCTCATGCCCGAGGCTCTTGAGCGTTGGCCCGTGTCGTTGATGGAGCGGCTTCTCCCGCGCCATCTCCAGATTATCTATCATATCAATTGGCTGCACTTGGAGCCCTTGATCCGCCGGTCCGCCGATGTCGAACTCATCAAAGCCGTCTCGGTGATCGACGAGAGCCAGGGCCGGTATGTACGCATGGGCCATCTGGCGTTCATCGGTGCCCATAAGGTCAATGGCGTGTCGGCGCTCCATACCGGCCTCATGCGCCAGACGGTGTTCCGCGATCTCAATGCTCTCTACCCTGGTCGCATCGTCAACAAGACGAACGGCATCACCTTCCGCCGATGGCTGCATCAGGCGAACCCGCAATTGACGCAGCTTCTGACGCAGGAACTCGGCGAGGCGGTTCTCGACGACCCAGGAGCCTTGATCAAACTTGAGAGGCTGGCGGACGACAGCGCGTTCCAGGACCAGTTCAGGAACCAGCGCCACGCATCGAAGGTCAACCTGGCCAAGATCGTTGCCGAGCGGACCGGGGTGCAGATCGACCCTGGCGCTCTGTTCGACGTCCATATCAAACGCATTCACGAATATAAGCGTCAGCTTCTCAACATTCTGGAGGCGATCGCACTCTACGACGCCATCCGGTCGGAGCCGGAGCGGAACTGGGTGCCGCGGGTCAAGATCTTCGCAGGCAAGGCGGCGGCCAGCTACCACCGCGCAAAGCTGATCATCAAGCTGGCGAACGACGTTGCCAGGATCATCAACTCCGATCCTATCGTGGCCGGCCGCCTGAAGGTTGTTTTCCTTCCCAACTACAACGTCAGCCTGGCTGAGGCGATTATCCCTGCGGCAGACCTGTCCGAGCAGATCTCGACGGCCGGCATGGAAGCCTCCGGCACCGGCAACATGAAACTCGCCCTCAACGGCGCTCTCACGATCGGCACCCTCGACGGAGCGAACATCGAGATCCGCGAATGCGTTGGTCCCGACAACATCTTCATCTTCGGAATGACAGCCGAGGCGGTCGAGACATACCGCAAAGCCGGGCTGCACCGTGACCGGTCAGGATGGTCCCCTCGCTTGGAGAGAGCCATCAACCTGATGGCGTCCGGAACTTTCTCACCGGATGATCCGCACCGGTTTGATTCCCTGGTGCATGCCCTGTCGTCCGACGATGCGTTCATGGTGGCGGCTGACTTCGATTCGTACTGGGCGACCCAACGCGTAGTCGATGAGCTTTGGCAGCAGCCTTCCGGGTGGAGCCGCGCCAGCGTGCTGAACACCTCCAGGGTCGGCTGGTTCTCATCCGATCGCACGATCCGCGAGTATGCCGATGAAATCTGGAAGGTTCCTGTCTGACCGGCAGCCAAGCATGGAACTTTGATCTTGATCCTACCTTAAGGACTCGAACACTCGTCACGGGACGAGGGTGTTGACTGGTAGCCTCATGGAGCCTGCCATGATCCACAAGTTTGAAGTCGGCCAAGCTGTTGTTCCGGCATGCCCTCTGCGGCCAAGCCGGAACATCTATGTCATCGTGAAGCAACTCCCTCTCACCTCCTATGAACCGCAGTATTGGGTTCAGGGCATGAGCAACGGAGTGGACTGTATCGTCTGTGAGTCGCAGATCGAAGCCGCTGATGATCACCAGCCAAGTCTGTGGTTTACAGCCCTGGAAGTTTCGCAGACGAGAGCCCAATCCAGCAGGCTCCCTTAGCCGCAAACAGGTCGCACAAGTTTGCAGGCCTAGGGCTTTCTCCCACGCTCTATGCACAAGCAGCGACAACACTCTGTCGCTCCTCAGTGATCAACGCGCCCTCTACGCGCATGCATGCCGTGGAACAGAGCTTGCAGGTCCGAGTTGCCGATGGAGCCAATCTGACGCGAGGAGATTTCCATGGCGAAGTCACTGAAGGCCGGCGACAAGGTATCCTGGGACTCCTCAGGCGGTCACAGCACCGGCAAGGTCGTGAAGAAGCAGACTAGCCCTACTCAGATCAAGGGACACAAGGTTGCAGCTTCGAAAGACAATCCCGAATACATCGTGAAAAGCGACAAGTCGGGAAAGATCGCGGCTCACAAGCCGGGCGAACTCAAGAAGGCGTGAATGCACGCCTGAGCAGCGGGGCGACCGGATGCGGAGATAGCGCTGAACCATTCTGATGCCAGAACACGATCAGATGTTCAGCGCTATGATGTCCGCATCGGACGCAACCGAGTGTATCAGAAGCTGTTGTTCGTGTGGCTCGCAGCCTCGACGCCATCGCGAGCAGGGAAGCGGCTTTCTCCATAGGCTGACCGTGGCGCTGGGCGCCATGCCTGCGTGTCTCTGGGACGCCGATTGGATCCCGCGTGCCAAAGCCGTGCAGCAGAAGCGCCGGACGTGCGCCGCCCCAGCATCCATCCCAGTGCGCAGCCAAGCGCTCCAATGACGAGCAGAGCGCCAACCGGATGCTCCTGCACGGACCGGCCTACAGCTTCAACCCCATGCCGGTAATAGCGCTCGGCCTCAGGCATATAGCGCCTGCCTTGCTCCAGATAGGTTCGGCCTCGCTGGTAAAGGTCACGGGCCGTATCGGCCGCCTGCTCGGCCGTGGCCCTAAGGGTTGTTGACGACTGCTCTTGGAGGCCCTGTCCCGGCGGCACAGGCGCTTCATTCAGTGAGTCGGGCTCGCATTCCGCCGCAACACTCTTCGAAGCTGACGTGGTCTAGGCCGGCGGGTCGCTTGCAGGAAAGCTGTCGTCGACGGTGTCATCCACATGCCGTTGCTGGACCGGTTTGTGCTCGTTCTGCGCATCCAGGGGGCGCTTCTGGTCGATCTTCGCATCGGGCATTGGAGCCTCCATCAAGCTTTACAGAGCAATGGCTCTCCAGATGAATGGTTCCGAGCTGTAGCCCCCAGCATCGAGCCGCCCGATCATCATGCGGCATCCACAAGGTGGACGACGGCAGGCGCTGCAAGCGACACCCCTGAGAGGAACAGAAGGATGAACACGATGCGGCGCATCGTGGGAGCCGGAATCGGAGGTGGCCAGCGGCGCGCCGCATAGGTCGCACCCATGACCGCCGGAATGGCAAGAAGGCCGGTGAGATTGGAACCTGATGGCAAGTCGCCGGAAAGCACCACCAGACCGATGCGGAAAACGGCATTGAGGGCAAAGACGGTCACGAGGGTTTCCCGGATCTTCACCAAGGTCATGGGCTGGCGGTAGAAGTGATAGACCAGCGGCGGCCCTGCGGTGGAGAACATCCCTCCCATCAGTCCGGCGATGGAGCCGAAGAAGAGGAACGATCCGTCACGTGACTGCTTCGCAAGGGGTTCCGGCTTTCGCGCCAGCTGCAGGCTTGAGATGATGATCACCAATCCGAGGATGAGGCGCAGAAGATCGGCACGGGTCCCGGCAAGCCATTCCAGCAGCCAATAGCCGACGAAGAGCATCGGAATGCTGGCCGCCATGACGAAACCGAACTCCCGCCACGCCACATCGCGCCAGCCTTTCAGCAGCATCTGCGTGGCGTTGACCAGGGTCAGCACGCTCACGATCATGGCGGCATCAGGCAGCGACAGAAGACCTGTCAACCCGACGCCGCCCATGGTGATGAGCCCGAAGGCGAAACCGGTGAGAGTCTGAGCATAGGCTGCGGCGCCCGCCAGCAGAAGAAAGCCAATAAGCTCCGCAACCGACATCGCTCAGAGTGCTCTCAAGCTTGCGAACAGATCGGAAAAACGCGAGCCGGCGCGATAGAACACTGGGGGCTGGCCAAAGGGTGCCGTGACAGTCACGTCTCTTCCGCCTGTAAAAGTCTCGTTCGTCCAGACATGGATCCAATCCGCGCCTGCCGGCAGATAGGTGCTCCACTCAGTCTTACCGGCCTGCGAGACAGGAGCCACAAGCATATCCGCACCATAAAGGTAGGCGTCCTGAATGGCATAGGTTCGTGCGTCAGCCTCGAAATGGAGGAAGAGCGGTCGCTGTACCGGCAGCCCTTGCGTAGAGGCCTCCGCCACAAGGGATTTCAGATACGGCACCAGATGCACATAAACCTGCGTCATTCGGGCGAAATGGGCGAGAACCTCAGGATCCTGATCGATCTGAAGATTGTCGCGCGGACGGTTGCCCTCGTGGGTGCGCATGACTGGCGTGAAGGCGCCCATCTCGGCCCAACGCATGATGAGTTCCGCCGTGCGCACGTTGCCGAAGAGGCTTGTATAGCCGCCGATATCCGAGTGATGGTAGGCATTGCCGAGGAGCCCGGACGAGAGCGCCCCGGAGATGACCGTCACGAGCCCGTCGTGGCGAGTGAAGTCCACCGACTGATCGCCAGCCCAAAGCAGCGGACAATGCCGCTGCACACCCGTGAACCCGGCACGCATGAAGAACAGGATCTCGCCTGTCTTGCCCCTGCTCTCGACGGCGCGGGCATTGACCTCGGCCCAGAGCGTCGGCCAGGCATTGTGCATGATCTTGGCGTCGATGCCGTTGGCAAGGTTCGCGTCGATGGGAAGGTACTCGCCGAAATCGGCCATCCAGCCGGATAGCCCAAAATCGATCATGTTCTGGCCGATGACGCGTTCGGCAAACCAGTCGGCGGCTGCCGGATTCGTGAAGTCGACGACGCCGCAATCGAACTCGCCGAAGTCAACGAGAGCCGTGCTCCCGATCTCGTCCGTCGCGAAATAGCCCGCAGCCTCCGCCTCCGGGAACAGGGAGCCGTCAACGGCAATGTAGGGATTCACATAGCCGAGGAAGCGGATGCCGCGATCCTCCAGCTCCGCGATGCGCTGGCGCAGCGCCGGATAGCGATCGTCGTTCGCCTTCCAGTCCCAAAACAGACGTGCGCCGAAGGAGGTATGGCGCAGGCCCACCCAATCCTCGCACCAGAGGCCTGAGACCTTAGTGCCGGCCGCAACGATGCGCTCGAGCCGCTCGAAGGAATCGGCTCCGTCCTTGAGCCCGATGATCGCACCGCCATAGACCCATTCCGGCAGCGACGGCTGGCGCCCGAAGCGATCGGCCATCGCTTCGACGAGCGCGATGTAAGTGGAACGAGCGGCCAGCTCGATGCGCTCCGGAACGGCCCAGATTTCGATCTCGTGAAAGCTGTCGCGACGGAAATCGAAAGCCGAATAAGCAGTCGTTTCCACATGCAACGCATAACGCCGCGATGAGAGATAGGTCGGCTGCGGATAGTTCGTGTTCCAGTAATCGCCGCCCGACTTGCCGGTGACGTCCGCCTTGAATGTGATCTCTGTGGTCTTGTCGCGGCCCACCCCGGGCTCGGACGTCCAGAGAGGGAAGCGCCGGCCGCGCATATCGAAATACGACATCTGCTCGCCGCCGCCCCAGACATGCTCGCCCTGCTCCGCCGCGACGCGGATCCAGAGCCGGTTGATGGCGGCATCGTCGGTTCGGAACGCAACGATACCGTTTCGCTCGTCGCCCGACACCTGCAGCGTCAGGCGATCCGGCTGCCCCGGTGCCGCCGAGAAGGCGATTTCGGAGCCGGACACCACGGCATGCGCCAGCGGCGTGCGCTCGACGACATAATCCTCAATGTCGAAGTTGCCGCGATACATGTCCATGCGCGCATCGCCCTGACCGACGAACAGGCATGGAGCATCGCTGCGGTGGCGCAGGATCAGCCTGCCGTCGAGGACGAGGTCAAAACCGTTGGAGGTCGTCTGGATCTTCATGGCAATCTCAATTCTGCGTCAGGCCGGCATCGACGATGAAGTTCGCGCCTGTGCAGCCGCCACTCTCGTCGGAAGCAAGGAATAGCGCCATCCTGGCCACATGGCTGGCATCGAGGCGGAACTTCAAGGCTTGGAGATCGAGGAACTGCTGGTTCAGCTCCGGCGTCAACCAGAGCTTCTTTTGCCGCTCCGTGAGGATCGCACCGGGCACGATGCAGTTCACTCGTATCCCGGCCGGGCCCAATTCGCGGGCAAGAGTGCGCGTCATCCCGTTGATTGCCGCCTTGGCGGTGGTATAACCCACCATTCCGGGACGCCCACGCATCCACGAGATGGAGCCCAGCATTATGATGGAGCCGGCACCGCGTGCGGCCATGCCTTTTGAGACCGCCTGCGTGGCGAAGAACTGGTGATCGAGGTTGAGCGCCAGCGCGCGCCGCCAGTAATCGGGCTCTACTTCGCCCAGGTCGTGCCGGTCGTCCTTGCCCGCATTGTTGACGAGAACATCCACGCTGCCGTGATCGTCCTCGATCCGGGACAGAGCCTCGCGTAGGGCCGGAATGTCGGTGACATCGCAGGCATGGAAGCCCGCGCCCGTTTCGCCCGCCAGAGCTTCGCCTGCACCCTTCGAAATATCGATGAAGGAGACGCGCGCGCCCTGTGCGACAAAGGCCCTGACCATCTCCTCTCCGATTCCGGATGCACCGCCAGTGACGATGACGGATCTGCCTGAAAGCGAGCGGTATTGAGCGGTTGCATAATCGAACGACATGGCAATGTAGCCTTAAAGAAAAGAGTCGAATTCGTATTCCGGCAGGCCCGGCACATCGACCGGCATGGCGAAGAGACTGCCGGAATGCGGATATGTCTTCAGTTCATCATCGGAACGGCCGGTGCGGGCGGACGTCACGTACAGGGTCTTCAGATCGGGACCGCCGAGGCAGACCATGGTGGGGCAGCGAGCCGGGACGAGATATTCAGCCAGCAGGCGCCCGTCCGGCGAATAGCGCTGGATCCGCCCGCCTTCGAACAAGGCCGTCCAGTAGCAGCCTTCCGCATCCACGGCCGCGCCATCGGGACGTCCGCGATCCGTTTCGGTGGGATGAAGACGCACGAACAGGGTCCTGTCCGTGACTTCGCCTGTTGCGGGATCATAGGCGTAGCGCCACACCGTAAAGGTTGGCGTGTCCGAGTGGTAGAGGGTGCGCCCATCGGGCGAGAAGGCGACGCCGTTGGAGGTCAGAAGATTGCCGGCAAGTGTTGCAAGTCCGCGAGAGTCGTAGCGGTAGAGATGCGCCTTGCCGCCGTCCTTAGGCTCATCGATGGTACCGGCCAGGAAGCGTCCTGCCGGATCGACACGCCCGTCGTTGAACCGGCTCGTGCGCTGGTCCTCCGGATTGTCCGCAAGCTTGCGCGTGCGGTTGCCGTCAGCAGCCAGCAGCCAGAGCCCTGAGCGGAAGCCTGCGATGAAACCGCCGCCTTTTCTGAACCCGATGCAGCCGATTTCCTCCGGCATCACGAAGGTCCTGTGCTCGCCCCTCGCGGGCTCAAAGCGGTGGAGCGCCCTACCCTTGATGTTGACGAAGTAGAGCGCCTGCTCATCGACGGACCAGATCGGGCACTCCCCGAGCTCGGCACGAACATCCAACGCAACTTTCAGGCTCATGACAGGGCCTCCACGCCGAACCGCACCCGCGCGGTTAGGCGCTCGCCAGACCTCAGCACCGTGAGCCCATGATGTGATGGATCACGCCGGCTGATGGCATTGTTCATATGACTCACCGGCTCCACTGCAAAGAAATTCCGCTCTGTGGGGACATACACCACCAGGTGGCCGAAAAGCGGATCGGCCTCGATGCTCAAGGCGACGTTCTCCTGAGGATAGACAATACGAGCCTTCCCATCCCAGCCGGCAAAGCAGTTGTCGAGACGCGGCTCACCCACTTCGCGCATAGCTCGGTAGCTCCAAAGATCCGGAACAGGGATGCTGTCCATCGGAAGCGAATCCTCGCGATTGGGGTAGACGCGCTCAGCCGCGAACTGCAGGCGGACGCCAGGGCGCTTGGGGAAGAACGGGTGCAATCCCAAGCCGGCCGGCATGGCGCGATGATCCTCGTTCTCAAGCATCAACGTGAGCGTCAATCCATCCGGAGAGAGTTCGAAAAGCTGCTCGGCGCGGTAGGCGAAGGGCCACTCCTTCGCCGCATCTCCATCCGGCCGATGAAGGAGCGCAAGACGGCAGCGTGCATCATCGGCTTCCACAACCTGCCAGGGCCTCTGCCAGGCGTTGCCGTGAATGGAATGTGGGTGATCGCCGAAGTTCAGCGCCAGCCGATGCTCAATGCCCTCGAACGTGAAACGTCCTTTAGCGATGCGGTTGCTGTAGGGGATGAGCGGGTAGCAGCAGGTCTGCCGCACCAACCCGTCGCGCAAGACCTGCTCGGGGGTCTCGCGCATCAGCGCCACGTCGCCATGCCGGAAGCCCGCGATGGCGCCGCCGATGGTTGGCGCCAGATCGAGCTTCAGCGCACTGCTCCTGAGCGTGACGATCAGGATGGCCTCCTCACGTCTCTAATAAGCTGCGGCGGGCGCGGCGGGAGCCGGGGCAGCCTCGCCCCTGAGAGCGCCGAGCCATTCGGAGGCGCGGCTCGTCATCATGGCGATATCTGAAGCCACCGCTACGTAGCTGTAGCCGTAGCTGATGAAGCGCTTGACCATGTCTGGATTAGGCCCGACGATGCCGACCGGCTTACCGGCTTCCTGCGCCATCCTGGCTGCCTTCTCGATCAGCGCCTGAACATCAGGATGCGCGATGTTGCCGATATGGCCCATGGCGGCCGCAAGATCACCAGGCCCAACGAATAGGGCGTCGATTCCGGGAACTGCCGCAATCTCCGGCAACCGCTCAATCGCCTCCGGCGTTTCGAGCTGGGCGATGACAGCAACCTGATCATTGGCTCGTTTGAGATAATCCGCCGCGCGGCCGAAGCGCGAGCCACGATGCACGGCGGCGACACCACGCACGCCGTGCGGCGGGTACTTCGCGAACGAGACGGCCAGACGCGCTTCCTCGGCAGTCTGCACGAAAGGCAGCATGATCGTTTGGGCGCCCGCATCGAGCACGCGCTTCACGAGCACCTGATCGTTCCAGGCAAGCCGCACCACAGCATCGGCCGGCGTGCAGCCGACGGCTCGCAGGATATGCGCCAGATCCGACACCTCGATCGGCACGTGCTCCATGTCGACCACGAGGAAGTCGAAGCCGCTATAGCCCATAGCCTCGGCGGTCGCCGGAGCGGCCGCCATGAGCCAAGTGCCGAGCGGCGGCTTGGGTCCTTGCCCCTTCAGCCAGCTTTTGAAGCGGTTCTCGATGCTGATCATGACAGAACTTTCAGAAAATCGACGGCTCGGCCACGAGGCCGCGTGTGGACAGGAAGTCGAAGTCGCAGCCTTCATCGGCTTGAGAGACGTGGCGCTGGTAGAGGGCCGCGAAGGATCGCTCGTAGCGCAGGGCTCCGGGCTTCCACTCGGCGCGGCGGCGCTCCAGCTCCTTGTCATCAACTTTCATGTCCAGGCGCCCGGCTTCCACGTCGATTTCCACGAGGTCGCCTGTCTTGAGAAGCCCGAGGGGTCCACCAATTGCGGCTTCCGGCGCCACGTGCAGGATGCAGGTGCCGTAGTGGGTTCCGCTCATGCGCCCGTCGCAGATGCGCGCCATGTCGCGCACGCCCTGTTTCAGCAGCTTCTTCGGGATCGGCAGATTGCCCCATTCCGGCATGCCGGGTGCGCCAACTGGACCGGCATTGCGGAGCACGACGACCGTGTCCTCCGTAATGTCGAGATCGGGATCGTCAATGGTGCGGTTCATCTCGGCGGGGCTGTCGAAGACAAGCGCAGGGCCTACATGCTTGAGAAATTTCGGGTTGGCCGCCGAGGACTTCATGACGGCACCGTTGGGAGCGAGGTTGCCGCGCAGCACCGCCAGCGTCTTGCCGCGGGAAAGCGGCACGACCGGGTTGTCCTCGCCCCGGATGACCTCGTCGTTCCAGCACTCGGCTCCGGCGATGTTCTCGCCAAGTGTCTTACCGTTCACCGTCATGGCGTCACGGTCGAGATGCCGCTCCAGCTTCTTGAGCTGCGCCAGAATTCCGCCGGCGAAGTAGAAATCCTCCATCAGGTACTCGCCCGATGGAAAGAGGTTCGCGCAGACGGGCACCCGTCCGGCCATGTCTGACATGTCGTCAAGGGTCAGATCAACGCCCGCCCGGCGTGCCATTGCGATCAGGTGAACGGCGGCGTTGGTCGACCCGCCAAGGGCCATATAGGCGACAAGGCCATTGCGGAAGCTCTTCGCATCAAGGAATCGGGAGGGCTTCCAGTCCTCCCAGATCATCTCGATGACGTGCTCGCCACAGGCCGATGCCATGCGCGGGTGGCCGCTGTCGGCGGCAGGGATCGAGGATGCGCCCGGGAGCGTGAGACCCATAGCGTCCACGATGGAGGTCATGGTGGACGCCGTGCCCATGGTGTTGCAGGTGCCGATGGAGCGGGTCATCCGGCTTTCGAGATCCACCCAATCGTCTTGGGTGATATTGCCGGCACGCAGCTCATCCCAGTATTTTTTCGTGTGGGTGCCCGCACCCGTCTTGTGCCCGCGCCACTGTCCGTTCGACATGGGGCCTGCCGGGCAGTAGATCACCGGAATGTCCATGCTGATCGCCCCCATGAGGAGGCCGGGCGTAGACTTGTCGCAGCCGCCGAGCAGCACGGCGCCGTCGATGGGATGCGAGCGCAGAAGCTCCTCGACTTCCATGGCAAGGAAGTTGCGGTAGAGCATGGTGGTTGGCTTCACCATCACCTCACCGACTGACAGCGCCGGCAGCTCAACCGGGTAGCCGCCCGCCTGCCAGACGCCGCGCTTCACCGCCTCGGCGCGGTCGCGCAGGTGCGAGTGGCAGGGGCTGAGTTCGCTCCAAGTGTTGACGATGGCAACAACGGGCTTTCCGAGGAATTCCTCCCGCCGCAGGCCCATCTGCTGCGTGCGCTGCCGATGGGCGAAGCCGCGCATGTCGTCGGAGGCATACCAGCGCTGGCTCCGCAATTCCCCGATTGTTCGGCGTGTCATCTCGAAACGATCCTTATCCCTTGATGCCGCCGGAGGTCAGGCCGGACACGACGCGCTCCTGGAAGATCACGATCAGAACCGCAACCGGCACGATGCCGACGACGAGCGCCGCCGAGATCACCGGCCAGGGGAAAGCGAACTCACCCTGATAGAGCGTGATGCCTACGGGGAGCGTGCGCAGGGCCGGGTTGGAGTTGAAAGATAGCGCAAGCAGGAACTCGTCCCAGGCGTTCACGAAGGCGAGAATTCCTGCCGTAAACACACCCGGCGCCGAGAGCGGCACCACGACCTTGAAAAGGGCACCAATGCGGGTGCAGCCGTCGATCATGGCGGAGTTTTCCAGATCGCGCGGAATGCCCTCGAAGAACGACACGAGGATCAGGGTGCAGACCGGCAGGCTCAGCACCGTGTAGGGCAGGATCAGGGCCACCCAGGTATTGAGGAGGCCAAGCGCCCGCATGATCTCGAAGAGAGGCACCAGCAGCGTGACGAGCGGGAAGGTCGAAACGGCGATGATGGCCGAGAGAATAAGATCCCGTCCGCGGATCTGGAGCCGAGCCAGCGCATACGCAGCGAGAACGGAGATGAAGAGCGTCAGCGCGGTGGAGAGGATCGCCACCATGAAGCTGTTGAACAGGAACAGCAGCAGGGGCTGGTCCGTGAAGGCGCGCAGATAATTTGCAACCGTCGGCGCATGCGGCAGCCAGGTGATTGGTTTCACGGTCAGCTCGGCTTCCGTCTTGAGCGACGTGAACAGGATCCACAGCGCCGGGAACATACCGTTCACGACCAGGATGAACCCGATCAGGATACGCAGGGGCGTGCCGGAGAAGAGCGAGCGGCTGGCAGTCGTATCGTGGCTCATGGCTGTCATCCCTTGGCCCGGATCATGCGCAGGTAGACTGCCGTCACGGCCATGGAGAGGGCGAACATGACGACGGCGAGCGCCGAGCCGTAGCCGAGATCGAGGAAGTCGACCGTGTTCTGGTGGATGTACATGGCAAGCGTCGCCGTGGATGTGCCAGGGCCGCCGCGTGTCATGGTGAACGGGATGTCGAACGTCTGGAGCGCCGTGATGGTGCGGAAGATCAGGGCGACAACGATGGCAGGCTTGAGCAGCGGCAGGGTGATCTCGAAGAACTGCCTGAGGCGCCCTGCCCCATCCACATCGGCTGCCTCATAGAGCGAGCGCGGGATCGTCTGGAGGCCTGCGAGGATGATGAGCGCCATGAAGGACGAGGTCTTCCAGATGATCGTGAGACAGATCGCGGCGAAGGCCCAATTGGCGGAGTTGAACCAGATCACCCCTTCGATGCCGAGGCGCCGGAGCACGTCGTTCACCACGCCGTATTCGGAATGGAAGAACCATGCGAAGATGAGGCCGGCGAACGAAAGCGGCAGCGCCCAGGGAATGAGAAGCGAGAGACGGACCGGCCATTTCACGTTGAACGGCAGGTTGGCCATCAGGGCGAGCGCCAGACCGACGAACAACGCCCCCGGAACGGTGATGAGCGTGATGAGCACCGTGTTCCGGGTCGTCTCCCAGAACACCGGGTCATCCAGCATGAGGCTGTAGTTCTCAAGCCCGGCGAAGGTCGCAGGCAAGCCGGAGGTGAGCGACAGGTTCTGGAAGCTAGTCCAGATCAAACGGCAGACGGGATAGACGATGATGAGCGTCAGGAGGAGGGCTGCCGGCATCAGCAGCAGCACGGCCAGGGTGCGCTCGCTCGGATCAAGGAACCGCGTCCACCACTTGGTGCCGCTCTCGTTTTGCGGGGCCACTAGGGTCGTTTCGCTGACCGTTGCCATCGTGTCATCCTGCCCGTTTGCAACATTGGGGTGACGGACGCCCGTGGGCGTCCGTCGGAGAGCTATTGTAGTGTGCCTTAGCGCAGCACGCGACGCAGGCGGCCCTCCATCTGCGTGGCGCCTTCCTCGGGCGTCGACTGCCCGGCCAGAACACCATTGACGGTGGTGCGGATGATCTCGCTCACCTCGTTGTAGCGCGGTGTCACGGGGCGAGCCTTGGCGGTCTCGACCACAGGACGGGCATTCGCGAACCACGGCACGGCCTTGGTCACGTCAGCGTCCGTGTAGACCTCGGGGAACTGCGGGAGCAGGGCTGCATTGATCGCCATGAACTCCGAGACTTCCGGGCTCGACAGGTACTGGACGAACTTCTGCGCCTCGGTCTTGTTGTTGGAATAGGCGGACACGCCCCATTCCCAGCCGCCGAGGCAGGAGGCCGGCTGGCCGCCCTGCACTGCCGGAAGCTTCACGACTCCAACCTTATCCTTCACGGCCGACTCAGCGCCCTGGAACTGACCCCAGGCATAAGACCAGTTCACCGCGAAGAGCACGTTGCCGGCCTGGAACTCCTTACGGGTATCGTCGGTCGCCACTTCCGCGATGTTCTTCTTGGCGACGCCCTGATCGACGAAGTCCTTCCACAGCTTCAGTGACTTCACGGCCGCTTCTTTGTCGAAGGAGAGCTTACCGTCGGAGACAAGCTGCTTGCCCATGCTCCAGTACGGCAGGAGGAAGGTGCACACGGCGCCCTCAATCGCCTTGCCCTGGAAGGACAGACCCTGAAGGTTCGGATCCTTCTCGGCCTCAGTGACCTTCTTGGCAGCCGCGGCGAGTTCGCCCCAGGTCTGCGGCGGCTGGATGCCGTGCTTCTCCAAAAGATCCTTGCGGTAGTAGAGGAACATGGCATCGGCGAAAGCCGGCAGCGCCACGACCTTGCCGTCGACCGTGTTGGCCTCGGCGTAAGCCGGGAGATAACGCTTCATCGCGCTGGCGGCATCGTTGCCGAGCACGTCGTTGAACGGCACAGTCCAACCGGCTGCTGCATATTGCGCCGGACGGATCACGTCGAGGATCATGATGTCGAGGGAGGGGTCCTTCGCCGTCATGACGGTGTTGAGGTACTGCGCCTGCTGCTCGGAGGTGTTGCCGCCGGTCTCGATCGTCACCTTCACGTTCGCGTTCTTCGCCTCGTACATGTCGAAGGCCTTGCGCCACACGTCAGGGCGGTGCTGGCTCGACACGAAAACCCGCAGGTTGGTCTGCGCCGTCGCGGCGGATGCGGACAGGGTCATGGCCGCACCTGCGAGAAGCAGTGTCATGGTTGTTTTCAAAGTCATCGTTTCCTCCATGGAAGTTTGACGATGCCGGTTCCTTGCCGACATCCTTTATTGACCTGCGCCTGTCAGGCGATGGCCCGTTCCGTTGCCGCATCGAAAAGGTGGATCCGCGAAGGATCGACACCGATGGTGAGATCCTCGCCAGGGTTCGGGCGCATCTCCGGCGCACCACGCGCCGTCAGCGTGGACGAACCGAGGACGAAGTGGATGAGCGTATCGGAGCCAAGCGGCTCGACGACCTGCACCCGTCCCGACAGGGCATGGCCCTCGCCGGCTGGCACGAAATGCTCCGGACGAATGCCGACGATCACATCGCGCCCTTCGAGGCCACCGGCTTTCCCGGCGGCATGGCTTTGAAGCGGAAGGCTGGCCCCGCCGTCGAACATCACCTGCCCGCCGCGGATCGTACCCTTGGCGAAATTCATGGCCGGCGATCCGATGAAGCCGCCGACGAAGACGCTGGCTGGCGAGTTGTAGACCTCGTCCGGGGTGCCGACCTGCTCAATCTCGCCACCCTTGAGGATCACGATGCGGTCGGCGAGCGTCATCGCCTCAACCTGATCGTGGGTCACATAGATGATGGTGGTGCCGATGGCCTGATGGAGGCGCTTGATTTCCGTGCGAACCTGACCGCGCAGCTTGGCATCGAGGTTGGAAAGCGGTTCGTCGAACAGGAAGACCTGGGGACGGCGCACGATCGCGCGGCCCATGGCAACGCGCTGGCGCTGGCCGCCGGAAAGCTGGCTCGGCTTCCTCTCGAGGAGTTGGGTGATTCCGAGCATCTCGGCCGCCTGGGTGATGCGCGGCTTGATCTCGGCGGAAGGAATCCCGCGCACCTTCAGGCTGAAGGCCATATTCTCGTAGACGGTTTTGTGCGGGTAGAGCGCGTAATCCTGGAACACCATGGCGATGTCGCGCTCCCGGGGCGGCAGCTTGTTCACCACCCGCTCGCCGATGCGGATCTCGCCGCCGCTGATGCTCTCCAGGCCCGCCAGCATGCGAAGGGTCGTCGACTTACCGCAACCCGACGGGCCCACCAGCACCACGAACTCGCGGTCGGCAATCTCCAAGTCGATGCCCTTGACGATCTTTAGAGCACCGTAACTCTTCTCAAGCTTGCGGAAGCTGACGGACGACATGCTCCCTCCCTGTTGCTTTGCAGCGTGCTCGAAGGTGGCGCGCCTGCACATAATCCCCTGGCGATAAGTCCCAGGCGTAAGGCTCATTGCATCTATCATAGCGCTACGATGAACTCGATGCAAGCAGCTTTCGGGCGAGTCCAGGAGCAATGAGAAAGCGAATTTTTGGCCATACCTAAGGCGTTTTCGCTTGGGATATCACCTCTTGAACCTTATACTGCCGGAAACTATTCTCTCGGAGCGCTACGAAAGACAGACGAATGGACACTGGCAGCAGCTTGCAGAATCGCGTGCCGCGGAAGCGGCGCAAGATGCAGCGCGTGACGATGATGGACGTGGCAAGGCTCGCTCAGGTCTCCCCTTCCACGGTGTCGCTCTACCTGCGCAAGCCCTCCGCTGTTTCCCCGGCGGCAGGCCAGGAGATCGCCCGCGCCATTTCAACCTTGGGCTATGTTCCCAATCTGGTCGCAGGGGGACTCGCGGCCGCGTCATCGAAAGTGGTCAGCATCATCGTACCGTCGATTCGCAACGCCTTCTTCGCCGAGACGGTGTCCACTCTTCAGGCCGAACTGGCCGCGGAGGGCCTGCAGGTCATCCTTGGCCATAGCGAGTATGGAGAGGATCAGGAAGAGGCCCTTGTTCGAACGGCCCTCGCCTGGGCTCCGGCCGCCGTCGTTCTGACGGGCCTGTCACACAGCGCCGAGACCCGCAAGCTTCTGCAGGCGAGCGGCGTGCCCGTTGTCGAGATGTGGGAGATCGGCGGAGAGCCAGTTGATATGGCCGTGGGTTTTTCACACCCGCATGTAGGCGCATCCGCCGCCCGCCATCTCCTGGCCAAGAGACGCCGCTCAATCGCATTCCTGGGCGCCCGCATGCAGGAGGATCATCGCGCTGCCAAACGGGCGAGCGGATTTGCCGAAGAAGCCAAGCGTGCGGCGGAGCACGTAACCTGCGAGGTTATCAATCATCCAGGCGCCGCCACGGTCGAGGCCGGATCGCTCCTGTTGAGCCGTGCCCTCCAGCAGATCCCGGACCTCGATGGTATTGCCTGCTCAAACGACCTGATCGCCTTGGGCGCGCTCTTCGAGTGCCAGCGCCAAGGCATCCCTATTCCGGACACAATCGCCGTGGTGGGCTTCGGGGACCTCGATTTCAGCGCTTCATGCATTCCTTCCCTGACAACAATCCGCCCTTCCGGAGATTTGATTGGCAAGGAAGTTGCACGCCTGATCCTCGCCGGCATTCATGGTGAACAGCCTGCAGGCGCCTCCCGCATCATCGACACCGGCCATGTTCTGATCGAACGGCGGAGCACCTGATCAGGCCTTTGGAGCCACCACTTCTCCATAGACACTTCAACAGTATAGCCGCGCTCCGCCCCTGGTGTTTGGACGTCACCTACGGCAGCCTGTGCGTGCCGTAACCTGTCGTCGGCCTGAGTTGAAGGAGGTGTTCGCATGGTCAATCGCCTGATCGCAGCCCGAGACCGTTTTGCGGCTCGCCACCCTGAGCAGCGGATCCTCATCGGCAGCCGCGAGTGGGGGTATCTCCAGACAGGTGGTACTGGCCCAGCCCTGTTGCTCATTCCCGGCACCTTGGGCCGCGGCGACATCTTCTGGCAGCAGATCGAGGCCTTGGAGGATCGCGCCCGCATCATCGCTGTGTCCTATCCCAGCAGTGGCAGCGTGGCCGAATGGGCGAGCGATCTCGCGGAGTTGTGCGACAGGCTCGGCCTTGGCCGCGTCACGGTGCTCGGCTCCTCCCTCGGAGGGTATCTGGCGCAATATTTCGCCGCCGCGTATCCGCACATTACCGAGAGGCTTATTGCAGCCAACACACTGCACTCGGTTGCTGGAATCGCCGCCCGGCCGCCCTACTCCTCCGATCTCGACAATGCACCGATCGAGGAACTCCGCGCTGGGTTCGGTCGCGGTCTTGACGCGTGGCGCGATGCTCATCCGGATCAGGCGGAACTGGTCAATCTGCTCATGGCGGAAGTCGGCGGAAGAATTCCCGAGCCGGAACTGCGCGCACGGCTGAACGCTCTGAAACAAGGGCCGGAGCTGCCGCCCCTCGATCTGCCGCGGGAGCGGATTGCGACAATCGAGAGCGTCGACGACCCTCTCATTCCACCAGCGATGCGCGAAGTCGTGAGAACGCGCCTGAAACCGTCGGTCGCCTACCGTTTTGAATCGGGCGGGCACTTTCCCTATGTGTCGCGGCCGGATCTCTACGTGGCTCTGCTCGAGGAGCAACTCGGCCTTACAGTCACCCGCGAAACTTGGGGCGATGGAGAGTTGCGGGCGCGATAATGCCGCGTCATCGACGTCAGATTACACCCTGCCGCAAGACGCTTGAAGTTCAGCCTTTCACCCTTGCGGCTTGGTCTCGTGGCAAACCTGTGGGGTATTGATACTCCAGTTGCCACACTTGTCGCAGGCCGTGACGAGGAAACCGATGCTGATGACGCAAGCGGCGCGGACGAGTTTTTTCATGCGAAGGCCCCTTGTGGTGCACCATAGGAAAAATCACGCTCTGCTGCCAGCAAGTGAATTGCGGGCACTGTCAGCAACCAGATGAGGCTGGGAGGTGGCCGGTTCAGGCAGCCAATCTCGCCTGCTGCTTATGAACGATCCGGCGGACCTCGTCGCCCTCGAGCGTCTCTTGCTCCAGCAGCGCCTCCGTCAGGGCATCAAGGGCATCGCGATTGTCATCGATGCAGCCTTTCGCCGCCTCATACATCTCGTCGATAATACGGCGAATCTCCTGCTCGACTTCCCTCGGAAGATTGTCACCCGCGCGGGTGACGCGAACCATGCCGATCGCCGGGCTCATGCCCCACTCGGTGACCATCCGGGTCACGATGTTGGTGGCATGCGCAATATCGCTGGCGGCGCCCGTCGTAACCTTCTTCGGCCCGAATACGACCTCCTCGGCTGCGCGGCCGCCCATGGCGACGATGAGATCCGCCTCGAGCTGCTCCACCGGGATGCAGAAACGGTCATGCTCCGGCAGACGCATGACGAGGCCGAGCGCCTGGCCATGGGGAATGATGGTAGCGCTGTGTACCTGGTCGGAGGCTGGAAGCAGGGTCGCGCAGAGGGCGTGTCCGGCCTCGTGCACCGCCACGAGCCTGCGCTCCTCGTCCGTAATCACGAGGGAGCGGCGCTCAAGCCCCATGATGATCTTGTTGCGGGCGGCCTCCAGATGCTCGCGGGTCACCTCCGCGACGCCTTCGCGGGCCGCGAAGATGGCAGCCTCGTTCAGAAGGTTACTGAGATCGGCACCCGAAAAGCCGGGCGTCCCCTTGGCGATGGAGGCAAGGCTGACTCCTTGGGCCAGCTTCACGCTACGGGCGTGAACGTTGAGGATCGCCTCGCGGCCGGAGATGTCAGGCAGCCCGATATGGACCTGCCGGTCGAAGCGTCCGGGGCGCAGGAGCGCCGGATCGAGCACGTCGACGCGATTCGTAGCACCGATGACGATCACACCCGCCGTGGTGTTGAAGCCGTCCATCTCCACCAGGAGTTGGTTCAGGGTGGACTCGAACTCCCGGTCGGCGGCCGATCCCCCGCCCCCACGCTTGCGGCCGATGGCGTCGATCTCATCGATGAAGATCAGGCAGGGAGCCTTCTTGCGGGCCTGTTCGAAGAGCTTGGATACGCGGCCCTTGGCGATGCCGATCAGCGGCGCCGAGAAATCGCTGCCCGATACGGCCATGAAGGAGACGCCCGCCTCACCGGCCAGAGCCTTGGCGATCAGGGTCTTTCCCGTCCCCGGAGGGCCTACCATCAGCAGCCCACGGGGGATGCGGGCTCCGACTTTGGTGAAGGCATCCGAGTCCTTCAGGAAGGCGATCACCTCCTGCAGTTCGGCCTTGGCCTCCTCCTGGCCTGCCACGTCGTCGAAGCGATTCGGGATGCTGCGAACCACCTTGGGCCAGCGGGAGGTCGGCTTGAAGTCTGTCTGGATCGCCAGCATGGCGAGCACAGCCAGAACCAGCACGATGGGCACGATGATGCTCGCCATATGGGCCGGATCGAAGCCGGGCTTCCTGAAATCGACCTCGGCCCCGGAGGCGGTGACACGCTCGATATAATCGGCACTGACGAGACCATTCGGCATGCGGACGAAGACGTTGCGATCTGCCAGGGAGACGGAGAGGCCGCCGCTCTCGATCAGAACCTTCTGAACCTTCTTCTGCGCCAGTTCACGCGTAAACTCGGAATAGGTGATCTCGGCCACAGGCTGGGTCAGATAACGGGGCGCGAGGAAGACAGCCGCGGCAATGATCAGGGCAAGGATGGCAGCCGAAACGGCCACGCTTCTTTTGGCCAAGAGTTGTCTTGCTTTTTCGAGAACGTTTGTCACCGGCGGCGCCCCCATAGCGCAGTTTGAATTTTTTGGAGGAGCCGCTGTGTAGTTTATTTTGACGCAGTCCGCAGTACGGCGAATGGGCACACCCGTCGAATGGAGGGGGTTCAAGCACTCAGTTCAGAAGGTCGCTGTATTCCTTGTGCCGGCGCATCCAGGTGAAGGCATAGCTGCACAGAGGCGCAATCTTTCGCCCCTCGGAGCGGGCAATCTCGGCTACACCCTTCATCAGTTCGCCGGCGGCACCCGTGCCCCGTAGCGGAATGGCAGCCTCCACATGCCGGATCACGAGATCGGACCCGCGCCGCTCATAGGTCGCGAAGGCCAGCTGCCCATTGCGCTCCAGCTCGAACCGATGCCGATCCACATTGTCACGAACGTCGCTGCTCATGGCTCAACTCATCTGATGAACACTGCTTGAAATTCCAACGTAATCCCCCAGGCAGCGTTCCGAAAGCGGCCAGGATCGAGCTTATGGGGACCAGGAACAATCCGGATCCCGGCCGGGTTTCGGCCTAGCGGATCGAAGGGAGGACCAGCCAGCATGCCGACCGTGTTCCTTGACTGCGACGGGGTCTTGGCGGATTTCGACAAGGGCGCAGCCCAGATCTTTGGCATGCCACCCGCCGAATATGAGCGCCGGTTCGGCCTGAAGCGGTTCTGGTCGGAACTGGCCTCCGCCGAGGATTTCTTCAACAGCCTGGCCCCCCTGCCCGATGCCATGGAGCTGTTCGAGGCCGTGAAGCACCTCCATCCCGTGATCCTGACGGGCCTGCCCCGCGGCAACTGGGCCGAGCCGCAGAAACGCCGCTGGGCCACGCGGCATTTCCCGGGCACAGAGGTGATCACAACGACCGCGGCCCTGAAGCGCGAGCATTGCCGCCCCGGCGATGCGCTGGTCGACGACCGCGACAAGTACCGCCACCTCTGGGAGGGTGCGGGCGGCGTCTTCATTCACCACAGGAATGCAGCCACCTCCATCCGAAGTCTGCGGGAACACAGCTTCATCTGAGACCGATACCACCTCACTTCAAGGCCATCTTCCGCTCAAGCCCGGCTTTCACCGTCGGCCACTCGTCCCGCACAATGCTGTAGACCGCAGTGTCGCGAATATGCCCGTCGGGCATGACCATGTGCTGGCGCAGGATGCCGTCGAGCTTGGCGCCGAGGCGCTCGATGGCGGCGCGGGATTGATCATTGAGACGATGAGTCCGCAATTCCACTGCGTTGCAGCCCAGGACCTCAAAGGCGTGCCGCAGCATGAGGAACTTCGCGTGGGTGTTGACGAAGGTCCGCTGCCAGGATCTCGCGATCCAGGTGGTGCCGATCTCGACCCGGTGGTTGGCAGCGTCGATGTTCATGAACCGGGTCGAGCCGATGACCCGACTCCCCTCGTTCACGACCGTGGTGAAGGGCAGCGCAAGACCGGCCTCCTGCAGTTCCAAAGCCTTCTGCACATAAGCATCAAAGCCCTCCGGCCGTGGCACGGTCGTGGTCTTCTTCTCCCAGAGTTCACCATCGCTCGCAGCCTCTGTCAGCGCCGGAATGTCGGAGGGGCTTAAGGGACGCAAGGTCAGACGGTCCGTCGAGAGGGTCACAGGCGCGATATGCAGCATGATGGAAGTGCCTTTATCCGATCTGCTGCTTTGTCCCTGATTCAGAGCGAGCCTGCAACGGCCAAGGCAGCATCAGGAGACGATGGGCCTCCTGATGTATGGGTCGGCAGGTGATGCAATTTGCGTCAGCCGAGCAGGTATACGAGGCCCGGCAGGCTCACCGCGAGAGCGGCCAGCGCCCAGGCGCCCAAAGCCGATTCCCAGGCGACATTGCCGGTCGCATTCCGCAGTCTCTGTGCGCAGGTCGAAGCATCCATCGTGCGCCCGCTGAGGCATGAGCAGAGCGCGTAATGAGCCTGACCGTCCGAGAGGGCGAAATAGCGCATGACATCGCCGAGCCTGTCGCTTGCAAGGCCATCGGCGCGTAGGACCGGATCCTCGTAAGCGACCGTGAGCGGAGAATTGTCCTCGCGGATCAATGCTCTCTCGGACGGTGGCTTGTACTCGATTTCACCAAGGGAGTTCAGGGAGCGTTTCGGGTCGCTTTCGAGCAGGGCGATCCAACGCTGAAGTCGTTCCTCACGGGACAAAGGTCTCGGCTGAACGTCGGCTACGCTACGGAGCTGATCAAGATGCTTGTGTTCCATCGATCTCCCTCCTTGCCGAGCATCGAACCGGAATGTGGACTTGCACGTTCCGGATCCATCCGATGCTCAATGCTCAGACAACCGGATGGCTGAGTGAGATGACCGATGCTGCGCTGGCCGCGCGGCGAAAGTGCGACAGGATGGGAAATCGACCAGCCTTGAGCTAATTTGAGGGTCCCACGCGCATACGGGAGCGGGCCATGGCAGGAAGCTCGGAAAACAGCAGCGGACAGCGCTGGCATGTGTGGCGGCTGGCACCCTGGATGGTCACAGCGCTCCTCCTGGCTTTTCCCTTGGCGGCGATGCGGTTCACCGATGAGGTGAACTGGGACGAGACGGACTTCATCGTGTTCGGCGCCATGCTTTTCGGCGCATGCGGTGCCTACGAGCTGGCGGCCAGGATGACGGGAAACACCGCCTACCGAGCCGCCGTCGGTGTTGCTTTCGTGGCCGCCTTCATCCTCATCTGGATGAACCTTGCCGTCGGCATCATTGGGTCCGAGAATAACCCGGCCAACCTGATGTACGCCGGCGTGCTCGCCGTCGCGGTTCTCGGTGGCCTCATCGTGCGTTTCGACCCTCGCCGCATGGCACACGTCTTGGTCGCGACGGCGCTTGCTCAAGCACTGGTTGGGGTCATCGCTCTGAGTGCCGGGCTAGGCTCCACCGGGGAGAACTGGCCGCGCGTGATCGTGGTCCTGACCGGGTTCTTTTCCGCCCTGTGGCTCCTATCGGCCTGGCTGTTCCGGAGAGCCGCACGGGAGCCCGCTTCCGCAGGCGCCGCGCCGTAGGCTCGGATTGTCGACAAGATGCCCTAGTCTTCGGGCGCCTCGACGATGGGATCGTACTGGCTCGTGTCGAGACCGAGCAGGTTGAAGCTCTGCTGCATGTGCGGCGGCAGAGGCGCCGTTACATCGATAGGCTTGCCCGTTCGTGGATGGGCGATGACGATGCGGCGCGCCAGAAGATGCAGCTTGTTCTGGATGCCGCCGGGCAGCTCCCAATTCTCGATGTCGAAGTACTTCGGATCGCCGACGATGGGATGGCCGATATGTGCCGCGTGCGCGCGTAGCTGATGCGTGCGCCCCGTCACTGGCTTCAGAGACAGCCAGGCGAGCTTCTGCGCCGCCGTGTCGATCACGGCGTAATAGGTCAGCGCGTGGCTTGCCCCCTCGTCGCCGTGCTGGGCCACCTTCATGCGTGCGTCGCCCTCCTCGCCTTCCTTGGCGAGATAGGTGGAGACCCTGCCCTGCCGGACGCGCGGCACGCCGGCAACCAGCGCCCAATAGATCTTGCGCGTGGTGCGGGCGCGGAAGGACTTCGCCATGGTGGAGGCGGCAAAGCGGGTCTTCGCGATCACGAGGCAGCCCGCCGTATCCTTGTCGAGGCGATGCACGAGACGCGGCTTCTGCCCATCTTCGCCGGCGAGGGAATCAAGCATCCCGTCCACATGCCGCTTGGTGCCCGAGCCGCCCTGAACGGCAAGCCCCATCGGCTTGTTGATGATGAGGACGTCCTTGTCCTCATAGAGCGTGATCGACTTCAGGAAATCGCGCTCGTCCTGATCCTTGGCTGGGCTGCGGGAGACCGGGCGCTGCTGGTCGAGCTTGAGCGGCGGCACCCTGACCTTCTGGCCAGCCACAAGCCGCTCGTTGGGCTGCGCCCGCTTGCCGTCGATGCGCAGCTCGCCTTTACGGACGATGCGCTGAATATGCGTGAAGGCCAACTGCGGGAACCGCGCGACCAGGAAGCGGTCGACGCGCATGTCAGCTTCATCGGGCTCGACCACGAGGGTCTGCACGCCGGTCGCCAGAACCTCCTGGGCGTCCGCCCTGGCTTGCGCGCGGGTCTGGCGCGGAGCCTCCGTGATCGCAGGCTTTGCTTGCGGCCGTGCCGCGACGGGTTTTTCTCGCACCGCTGAGGGCGCCCGCGTCTTGGCCGCAGCCGATTTCACGCCGCGCGGCTTCGCCGGGGCTGCCTTGCGCGCGGGCTTGTCCTCGCGCGAGCGAAAGCCCTGCCGAGATTCCTTCCGCCCGCCGTGGGCACCATTCTGTCCTGAACCACTTTTTCTCATGATCTGTGGGTACCAGAGCGCCGCGCGGGCGGCAATCGAGGTTTAAGCCGTGAACGTCCGGACCAACGCCAGACCGGCGAGCAGTCCGGCAATCGAAAGCACCACCGAAGCGCCCACGTAAGCCATAGCGAGCCCCATCTGTCCCCGCTCCCAGATCAGCACCGCATCCAGGGAAAAGGCCGAAAAGGTGGTGAAGCCGCCGAGAATGCCGGTGGTGAGGAAGAGCCGCAACGGCTGGCTCCACTCCTCCCCCGCCTTGAGGACGAGCCATGCAGCGATGGCGCCCATGAGGAAGGAGCCGACGACGTTCACCGTCAGCGTACCCCATTGAAACGCCATTCCGCCCAGACGGGCGCAGCCGACATTCACCCCATGACGCAGAGCTCCGCCGATGCCGGCGCCGAGGAAAACGAGGAGATAGGCTTTCATGGGCTAGTCCTCGCCACCTTCGCCCCACCGATTTCGGCGCAGCCTCTCCCACCAGTCCAGCCGCTTGCGGATCTCCCGCTCGAAGCCACGATCCACGGGTGCGTAGAACGATTGCCGCCCGAGCTTGTCCGGCCAGTAATCCTGGCCTGAGAAGGCATCCGGCTCGTCATGGTCGTAAGCATAGCTCTCGCCGTAGCCGATCTGCTTCATGAGCTTGGTCGGAGCATTCAGGATTGTCTTCGGCGGCATGAGGGAGCCGTGCTCCTTCGCCACTCGCATGGACGCCTTGTAGGCCGTGTAGAGCGCATTCGATTTCGGCGCGGTGGCGAGGTAGACCGCCGCCTGGGCGAGCGCCAGCTCCCCTTCCGGCGAGCCGAGGAAATCGAAGGCATCCTTGGCCGCGTTCGCAATAACCAAGGCCTGCGGATCGGCCATGCCGATATCCTCCACCGCCGCCCGCACCAGACGGCGGGCGATGAAGAGCCTGTCCTCGCCCGCGTCGAGCATCCGGGCCAGATAATAAAGCGCGGCGTCCGGGTCGGAGCCGCGGATGGTCTTATGCAGGGCCGAGATGAGGTTGTAGTGCCCCTCCTGCCCCTTGTCATAGATGGGCGCGCGGCGCTGGATGATCTCCTGCAGTTGCTCCGCGTCGAAGACCTCGCCGGGCTTGGCCGAGCGCCAGACTTCCTCCGCCAGCGTCAGCACGGCCCGGCCGTCGCCGTCCGCCATGCGCACGAGGGATGCCCTTGCCTCCTCGTCGAGCGGAAGGCTCTTGCCCGTGATCTCCTCGGCGCGCACCAGGATCTTTCCGATGGCATCCTCGTCAAGGGACTTGAACAGGAGCACCCGGGCGCGGGAGAGAAGCGCGGCGTTCAGCTCGAAGGACGGGTTTTCCGTGGTGGCGCCGACCAGGGTGATTGTGCCGTCCTCCATGACAGGGAGAAAGGCATCGAGCTGGGCCCGGTTGAAGCGGTGGATCTCGTCGACGAAGAGCAGCGTGCCCGTGCCCATGGACCGGCGATGCCGGGCGGCCTCGAAGACCTTCTTGAGATCCGCCACGCCGGAGAAGATTGCTGATATCTGGTCGAAATGCAGATCCGTCTCATGCGCCATCAGCCGGGCGACCGTGGTCTTGCCTGTGCCGGGCGGTCCCCAGAAGATCAGCGAGCCAAGAGACTTCGAGGCGATGAGCCGGGTGAGGATGCCATCCGGCCCCACGAGATGATCCTGGCCGACCACTTCGGAGAGCTTTGTCGGCCGCATCCTGTCCGCCAGCGGGCGGGGTGCGTTCTGGTCAAGGCCGGCGGAGGAGAACAGGTCGCTCATGATGAACAGGGACTCAAATTGACCCGTCATCCATAGCCGATCCGGACGCCGCCGTCGCGCTTAGCGGCCCAGCACCGTCGTGAAGGTCCGCCCGCCACGGCTGACGGTGATCTCCCAATAGCCGCCGTTCCGGTTGATCAGGCGATCCGCGTCACGGGTATTGGCCACACGTTCGCCGTTGATGGCGACGATCTGGTCGCCCTTCTCGAAACCGACGCTCGCGGCGACGCTGCGCTCCTCCAGTTCGGCCACGACGACACCGTCATCGGCCACATCGATCTGCAGCTCGTCGGCGACCGCCGGCGACATGTTGACGAGAGTCGCACCAGTGAATGGCGTCCGTCCGCGGCTGCGCACCGGATCCCGCAGCGGGTTTTCGGGCGGCGGCATGAGCCGCACTTGGATCGTACTCTGCTTTCCGCCGCGCAGGACGGTCAGAGGCGCTTGCCCTTGTGTTCCCTTGAGGGTGAATCGGTAGCCGAAGGAATCAGGATTATCGACCGGCTGCCCGTCGACCTCCAGGATGGCATCGCCCCGCTTAAGCCCGGCTTCGGCCGCCGGCCCCTTGTCATAGACGGCGGTCACCAGAACGCCGGTCGGGCGCTCCAGGCCCAATCCAGTGGCGATATCGCCGTCGACGGGCTGGAGGCGCGCTCCGAGCCAGGGCCGCACCACGTTCTTGGCGCCGCCCCTGGCGGAATTGAGCACCACCCGGACCATGCTGGACGGCACGGCAAAGCCGATGCCGATGCTGCCGCCGGAGCGCGAATAAATGGCCGTATTGATGCCCACCACCCGGCCGTTCATGTCGATGAGGGCGCCGCCTGAGTTACCCGGGTTGATAGCCGCATCCGTCTGGATGAAGAACTGGTAGTCGGAGATCCCGACCTGGGTTCGTGCCAAGGCCGAGACGATGCCCTGCGTTACCGTCTGGCCCACACCGAAAGGATTGCCGATCGCGAGCACGATGTCGCCCACCTGCAGGGCCTCGGAGTCGCCCAGTTCCACCGCCTGAAGGTTGGTGGCGTCCTTCAGCTTGAGCACGGCGATATCCGTGCGTGAGTCACGCAGCAGGATATCGGCTTCGAACTCCCGGCGGTCGGCAAGCGCCACCTTCACCTCGGTCATGTTCTCGATCACGTGGTTGTTCGTGATCACGAGGCCCGAAGCATCGACAATGACCCCCGAGCCGAGGGAGCTCTGGGATCGACCCCGGGGAACGCCAGGTGCGTTGTCGCCGAAGAAGCGGCGGAAATACTCCTCGATGGCGGCATTCTGCCGGCGATCGTTCCGCTTGGCGTAGACGTTGACCACCGCACCCGCGGTCTGCCGCACAATGGGCGCGAAGGAGAGCTGGACCTGGGCCTTGCTCTCGGGCACGACCCGTTGCGTCTGGGCCTGAGCTCCGCCTGCTCCGAGAGCGAGCGCGGCAAAAGTCACAGCAAGGCGAAGCAGCGAGAAGCGCATGGCCAGGAATCCCTCATTCAGCGATGCCCTTCGATAGAACGCCGGGCGCGAAAGTCCAAGCTCCACCGGGCACCTGGGGACACAGGCGCGCAAACAAAAAGGGCGGCTCGAAAGCCGCCCTTGATAGATCGCCTGCACCAAGAGTTACTCGGCGGCCTCGATGATCTCTTCCTTCATGGTCGGGCCCGAATCCTGGCCGCGCGCATCCACGTCGCGGTCTACGAACTCGATCACGGCCAGCGGGGCGTTGTCGCCGTAGCGGAAGCCGGCCTTTAGGACGCGGGTGTAGCCGCCGTTGCGGTCGCCGTAGCGCTTGCCGAGCACGTCGAAGAGCTTCTTGACCATGGTTTCGTCGCGCAGCTTCGACATGGCGAGGCGGCGGGCATGCATGTCACCGCGCTTGCCGAGGGTGATCAGCTTCTCCACGACCGGACGCAGGTCCTTGGCCTTCGGGAGCGTCGTGACGATCTGCTCGTGCTTGATCAGGGCAGCCGCCATATTGGCGAACATGGCCTTGCGGTGTTCGGTCGTGCGGTTGAAGCGACGACCACGGAATCCGTGACGCATTGGCTTTCTCCTTGGTTTTCCGGCCGCCGTGCCAAGGGACGGACCGTCTCTCTTTTGATCCGCCGGTTTCCGACGGGGTTGTATCGAAGCCGCCCATCACGAATGAGGAGCGGCTTCGGGATTCTTAGTAGTGCTCTTCGAAGCGCTTCGCGAGATCTTCGATGTTCTCCGGCGGCCAGCCCGGCACGTCCATGCCCAGGTGCAGGCCCATGCCGGCCAGAACTTCCTTGATCTCGTTGAGCGACTTGCGGCCGAAGTTCGGGGTGCGGAGCATTTCCGCCTCGGACTTCTGGATCAGGTCGCCAATGTAGACGATGTTGTCGTTCTTCAGGCAGTTTGCCGAACGGACCGACAGTTCGAGCTCGTCCACCTTCTTGAGGAGCGCCGGGTTGAAAGGCAGCTGCGGCGCAGCGGCGGCAGCCTCTTCCTTGCGGGGCTCTTCGAAGTTGACGAAGACCTGGAGCTGGTCCTGCAGAATGCGGGCGGCATAGGCCACGGCATCCTCAGGCGTCACAGCGCCGTTGGTCTCCACCGTCATGATCAGCTTGTCGTAGTCGAGGATCTGGCCCTCACGGGTGTTCTCGATACGATAGGAGACCTTCTTCACCGGGCTGTAGAGCGAGTCGACCGGGATCAGGCCAATCGGCGCGTCCTCGGTGCGGTTGCGCTCGGCGGGAACGTAGCCCTTGCCGGTGTCGACCGTGAACTCCATGCGGATCTCGGCGCCCTCGTCGAGGGTGCAGAGCACGAGCTCGGGGTTCAGGATCTGCACATCGCCGACCGTGTTGATGTCGCCAGCCGTCACGGCGCCAGGGCCGGTCTTGCGGAGCGTCATGCGCTTGGCGCCTTCGCTCTGCATCTTGATGGCGATCGTCTTCACGTTGAGGACGATGTCCGTCACGTCCTCGCGGACACCCGGAATGGACGAGAACTCGTGCAGCACGCCGTCGATATGGACGGCCGTCACGGCGGCGCCCTGGAGGGACGACAGCAGGACACGGCGCAGGGAGTTTCCGAGCGTCGTGCCGAAGCCACGCTCGAGCGGCTCCGCAACAACCGTCGCAATACGCTTCGGATCGTCGCCTGGGGAGACTTCGAGCTTGTTCGGCTTAATCAGCTCTTGCCAGTTCTTTTGGATCACAACCACACCTCTCGAGGTACGGCTTGAAGGGAAGGCCTCGGGGCCAGCCCTTGAAACCGGAACGCGCGTGGGGGTGCCCCACGCGCAGGATAACCTTAGACGCGGCGACGCTTGCGCGGGCGGCAGCCATTGTGCGGGATCGGCGTCACGTCACGGATCGAGGTGACGGTAAAACCGGCCGACTGAAGGGCGCGCAGGGCGGACTCGCGGCCGGAGCCGGGACCCGACACCTCGACCTCAAGGGTGCGCATGCCGTGCTCGGAAGCCTTGCGGGCAGCGTCTTCAGCGGCGATCTGAGCCGCATAAGGGGTCGACTTACGCGAACCCTTGAAACCCATCGCGCCGGCCGAGGACCACGAGATCGTGTTGCCCTGGGCGTCGGTGATGGTGATCATGGTGTTGTTGAACGAGGCGTTCACATGCGCCACGCCGGAAACGATGTTCTTGCGTTCGCGGCGGCGGACGCGGGTAGCTTCTTTAGCCATTCCAAAGATCCTTCAAGCGCGCCCGTCATGCCAGGCGCTCGGGAGAAAGGGCCACCCGCCAGGGGTGGCCGCAAAACCTTACTTCTTCTTGCCGGCGATCGGCTTCGACTTGCCCTTGCGGGTGCGGGCATTCGTGTGCGTGCGCTGGCCGCGGACCGGCAGGCTGCGTCGGTGGCGCAGGCCACGGTAGGCAGCGAGGTCCATCAGGCGCTTGATGTTCATGGACACTTCGCGGCGCAGGTCGCCCTCGACGATGTAGTCGCGGTCGATGGTCTCGCGGATGGCCAGAACCTCGGCGTCGGTCAGCTGGTTCACGCGGCGCTCGGCCGGGATGTTGACCTTCTCGACGATCTCCTGGGCCTTTTTGGGCCCAATGCCGTGGATGTACTGAAGCGCGATTACAACGCGCTTGGCAGTCGGGATGTTGACGCCTGCTATACGGGCCATCGTCCGTCTCCATATAAGAAGCAAAAGCTTCGGGTTATGATTATCGCGCGTCCGGTGGAGGCCGGCCCCTGCGCGGGTTCCTTATGCGAAAAACACAACAATCCAGAGCGGCCTCTCATGAAGCCCTCTGGATATGCAGGTTCTTGTGCAAGAGCTTGCCCCTAACGGAAATTAACCCGTCCGTCAAGCCCCTGCCCTTCAGCGGCCGAGGATTTCCCTGATCGCCTGGGTCACATCGTCGATGGGTTTCATGCCATCGACGGTCTTCAGCATGCCCGTACGCTCGTAGTAGGCCGAGAGCGGAGCCGTCTGATTTCTGTAGGCGTCAAGCCGGGTCTTGAAGACCTCCGGGTTGTCATCCTTACGGACAGGTTCACCACGGGCCTCGGTTTCCTTGGCCCGCTTGACGATCCGCTCAACCAGTTCAGTCTCGTTGACCTTGAACTCGATGACAGCGTCGAGCTTCAGGCCCTTGTCCGCCAACATCCGGTCGAAAGCCTCGGCCTGGGCAACAGTCCTGGGAAAGCCGTCGAGGATGAAGCCGGTCTTGGCGTCATGCTCCTCGATCCGATCGGCGATGATGCCGACGACAATGTCGTCAGACACCAACTCACCCCGGTCCATGACGGCCTTGGCCTTGAGGCCGACCGGCGTGCCGGCCGCCACGGCTGCGCGGAGCATATCGCCCGTCGAAAGCTGGGGAATCCCCAGCCTCTCGACCAGACGTACAGCCTGAGTGCCTTTACCGGCCCCCGGCGGCCCCAGCAGGATGATCCTCATCGACGCCCCCCTGACTTCGTCGAGAATGCTCGCCTTCGGGCGAGATATCTGTTGTTAGCGTCTGCGTGCACCCTTGAGCTTCGCCTTCTTGACGAGGCCCTCATACTGGTGGGCGAGCAGGTGACCGTGCACCTGAGCAACCGTGTCCATGGTAACAGACACGACGATCAGAAGCGAAGTCCCGCCAAAGTAGAATGGCAAAGCCGCATAAGACACCAGCAGTTCGGGAATAAGGCAGATGATCACCAGGTAAATCGCACCGAGCACCGTGATGCGGGTCAGAACCTGGTCGATGAAGTCCGCTGTCCGCTCACCAGGACGGATGCCAGGAATGAAGCCGCCCTGCTTCTTCAGGTTGTCCGCTGTCTCCGTGGGATTGAAGACGATAGCCGTGTAGAAGAACGCGAAGAACACGATCAGGGCCGCATACAGGAACATGTAGGCAGGACGTCCGTGGGCGAGATAGGCTGTTAGCGTGGCAATGAACCCCGTCCCGTCCGCGTTGCTCTGGAAGCTGGCAATGGTCGCCGGCAGCAGCAGAAGCGAGGAGGCGAAGATCGGCGGGATCACGCCCGAGGTGTTCAGCTTGAGCGGCAGGAACGAGGTCTGGCCCTCGTACATGCGGTTGCCGACCTGACGCTTCGGATAGTTGATGAGGAGGCGGCGCTGGGCGCGCTCCATGAACACCACGAAGTAGATGATGGCGACAGCCATCACGATCACGCCGATGATCAGGCCCGTGGAGATAGCCCCCTGACGGCCGAGCTCGAGGGTACCGGCGATCGCCGATGGGAGATTGGCCACGATACCGGCGAAGATGATCAGCGACGTGCCGTTGCCGATGCCGCGGGACGTGATCTGCTCGCCCAGCCACATGAGGAACATGGTGCCGCCCGTCAGGGTGATCACGGACGAGATCAGGAAGAACGGACCGGGTGCATCCACGATCGTGCCGGAGCTTTGCAGGCCCACGGCAATGCCCCACGACTGGAACACAGCCAGCATCACCGTGAGATAGCGGGTGTACTGGTTCAGGATCTTGCGGCCGGCCTCCCCTTCCTTCTTGAGCGCTTCAAGAGAAGGAAGAACGGAGGTCAGGAGCTGAACAATGATCGAGGCTGAAATGTACGGCATGATGTTCAGGGCGAAGATCGCCATGCGCTCCACGGCGCCGCCCGAGAACATGTTGAAGAGGCCAAGCACGCCGCCGCTGGCGTTCTGGAAGCTCTGCGCCAGGGCTTCCGGGTTGATGCCGGGCAGCGGGATGTAGGTGCCGAGACGATAGACGATCAGGGCGCCCAAGGTGAACCAGATGCGCTTCTTCAGCTCATCGGCCTTGGCAATGGCGCCGAAATTGATATTTGCCGCAAGTTGCTCGGCTGCTGAGGCCATAATGGTGTCCCCGAAATACTTGAACCGTGACAGTATCACGCAAACGGCGGCCACGCGATCATAACGCGGGCCGCCGCTTGGATCTTAGTCAATGTGGGCGCTGGCTCACGCCTGCGCAACGCCACCCAGCAGGGTGACAGAGCCACCAGCCTTCTCGATCGCTTCGACGGCCGACTTCGAGGCGCCGTGGACCTGGAAGGAGAGCTTCGTCTTGAGCTCGCCGACGCCGAGGATCTTCACGCCGTCGCGCGGCTTGGAGACCACACCGGCAGCCACCAGAGTCTCGACCGTGATGGCAGCGCCCGTGTCGAGCTTGCCGGCTTCGATCGCCTGCTGGATGCGGCCGACATTGACCTCGTTGAGGTCAATCTGGTTCGGCTTGTTGAAGCCGCGCTTCGGCAGACGGCGATGCAGAGGCATCTGGCCGCCTTCGAAGCCCTTGATGGACACGCCGGTACGGGACTTCTGTCCCTTCACGCCGCGACCACCGGTCTTGCCCTTGCCGGAGCCGATACCACGGCCGACACGCATGCGGTTCTTGGTAGAACCTTCGTTGTCACGAATTTCATTAAGTTTCATGACGCTCTCCTCACTGCCCGTCGACAACGCGCACGAGGTGCTTGACCTTTTCGATCATACCGCGAATTGCCGGCGTGTCTTCCAAGGTCGAAGTACGGTGAAGCTTGTTGAGCTTGAGGCCGATCAGCGTCTGGCGCTGCTTGGACTCGCGGCGGATCGGCGAACCGATCTGCTCAACGGTGACGGTGGATGCTGCAGCAGCAGGCCTCTGTGCCATGGTTACAGCCTTCCTTACGCTTCAGCGCCAGCGGCTTCGCTGACATCAGCATCGCGGCGGCGAGCCTGCAGCGTCGAGACCTTCAGGCCACGGCGAGCGGCGACCGAACGCGGGCTATCCTCGTTCTTGAGCGCATCGAAGGTTGCGCGGACGAGATTGTACGGGTTCGACGAGCCGAGCGACTTGGCAACCACGTCCTGCATGCCCACCACCTCGAAGACGGCGCGCATTGGGCCGCCGGCGATGATGCCGGTACCCTGGGGAGCAGCACGGAGCACAACCTTGCCGGCGCCGTGGCGGCCGTTCACGTCGTGATGCAGGGTGCGGCCTTCGCGAAGGGCAACGCGGATCATGGAGCGCTTGGCAGCGTCCGTGGCCTTGCGGATGGCTTCCGGCACTTCACGGGCCTTGCCGTGACCGAAGCCGACGCGGCCCTTCTGGTCGCCGACGACGACGAGAGCAGCAAAGCCGAACCGACGGCCGCCCTTCACCACCTTGGCGACGCGGTTGATGTGGACCAGGCGGTCCACGAATTCGCTGTCGCGCTCTTCGCGATCAGCACGTTCTCTTGGTTCTCTAGCCATGAGACCTCTCACTTGCGCGGGCGGCGGGCCCGCTCGCTAAGGGTTGCTTGGATTAAACCCGCCGTTAGAAATCCAGACCGCCTTCACGGGCAGCGTCAGCCAGGGCCTTGACGCGACCGTGATAGAGGTAGCCCGAGCGGTCGAAAATGACCTGCTTGACGCCGGCCGCAACCGCGCGCTCAGCGACGAGCTTGCCCACTTCCTTCGCCGCATCGACAGTGGCGCCGGTCTTGAGCTTGCCCTTCAGGTCAGTCTCGAGGGTCGAAGCCGCAGCGACCGTATGGCCGCGCACGTCGTCGATGATCTGGGCATAGATCTGCTTGGACGAACGGAAGACCGACAAACGCGGACGACCGTTCGCTGCTTTCTTGATCGCACGGCGCACACGAGCCTTGCGGCGATCTTCAGCGCCTTTCTTCTCAGCCATGATACGTCGTCCTTACTTCTTCTTGCCTTCCTTGCGGAAGATGAACTCGTTGGCATACTTGACGCCCTTGCCCTTGTAGGGCTCCGGACCGCGGTATTCGCGGATCTCGGCGGCAGTCTGACCAACGACCTGCTTGTCGATGCCGGCCACAACGACTTCCGTCGGCTTCGGCGTCGTGATCGTCACGCCGGCCGGAATCGCATAGTCGATGTCGTGGCTGTAGCCCAGCGACAGCTTCAGCACCTTGCCGGCAACGGCGGCCTTGTAGCCGACGCCGTTGATCTCAAGGCGCTTCTCGAAGCCTTTGGACACGCCTTCGACCAGGTTCGCCACCTGGGCGCGGGACATACCCCACTTCGCACGGGCCGTCTTGGACTCATCGCGCGGGTTCACCGACACGGCGCCGTCCTCGAAAGCAACCAAGACTTCTTCGGGAACGAGGAACGAGAGTTCGCCCTTCGAGCCCTTAACCTTCACCATCTGACCGTCAACGGTCGCCGTCACACCTGACGGAACCGGAACGGGCTTCTTGCCTACTCGTGACATTTTCGAATCCTCGTGGTTCTGTGCGGGTGCTTGGCCTTAGAAGACCTTGCAGAGCACTTCGCCGCCCACGTTCTTCTCCCGGGCCTCGTGATCGGCCATCACGCCCTGGGGCGTCGAGAGAATGGTGATGCCCAGGCCGTCGGCCACGCGAGGCATGGTATCGACGGAGGCATACACGCGGCGGCCGGGCTTGGAGACGCGCTCGATGGAGCGGATCACCGGCTGGCCGTCATAGTACTTGAGCTCGATCGAGAACTCGGTCCGGCCGTTGCCGAACTCTGTCTGCGAGTAGTCGCGGATGTAGCCCTCGGACTTGAGAACCTCAAGAACGCGAGCGCGCAGCTTCGAGCCAGGGGTGGAGACGGTACCGCGACGGCGCATCTGCGCGTTGCGGATACGGGTGAGCATATCGCCCAACGGATCGTTGATCATATGATGCCCTCCCCCCTACCAGCTGGACTTCACGAGGCCTGGAATCAGGCCCTTGTTGCCGAGCTCGCGCAGAGCGATACGGGACATGCCGAGCTTGCGGTAGTAAGCGCGGGGACGGCCCGTGATCTCGCAACGGTTGCGGATGCGGGTCGGGCTCGCGTTGCGCGGCAGCTCGGCCAGCTTGAGGCGCGCCTCGAAGCGCTCCTCCATGGACTTCGACTCGTCGTTGGCGACCGCCAGGAGGCGCTCACGGCGGCCGGCGAACTTCTTCACCAGCTCACGACGGTGCTTGTTCTTCTCAATAGCGCTTTTCTTAGCCATGCTTTTATCTCCAGTGTCCGCGTTTGAGGACAGTTATCCTCACTGCCGGAACGGGAAGTTGAAGTGACGCAGCAGGGCGCGGGCTTCGTCGTCAGTCTTCGCCGTAGTGGTGATGATGACGTCCATGCCCCAAACCTGCTCGACCCTGTCGTAATTGATCTCAGGGAACACCAGGTGCTCCTTGATGCCCATTGCGTAGTTGCCGCGGCCGTCGAACGACTTCGGGTTCAGGCCCCGGAAGTCGCGGACGCGCGGGAGCGCGATGGTCACGAAGCGATCAAGGAACTCGTACATGCGAGCCTTGCGCAGCGTAACCTTGGCACCGATCGGCATGTTCTCGCGAACCTTGAACTGCGAGATAGCCTTGCGGGCCTTTGTGATCACCGGCTTCTGGCCGGCGATGAGAGCGAGATCGGCAGCGGCGACCGAAGCCTTCTTCGAGTCCGCAGTCGACTCGCCAACGCCCATGTTGAGGACGATCTTCTCGATCGCCGGCACTTCCATGGGGTTCTTGTAGCCGAATTCTTCAATCAGCTTCGGACGCACCACTTCCTCGTAGTGCTTCTTCATCCGCGGCGTGTAGCCGTCCACCTGAGCCTTAGCCATCGATCAGGTCCCCCGAACGCTTGGCGAAACGGACCTTGCGGCCGTCTTCGAGAACTTTGAAACCAACCCGGGTCGGCTTGCCGTCCTTGGGGTCTGCGTAGGCCAGGTTCGACAGGTGGATGGCGGCCTCTTTCGAGATGATGCCGGCTTCCGAGCTTGCCGTCTGACGCTGGTGGCGCTTCACGACGTTCACGCCACGGACAACCGCGCGTTCTTCCTTCGGGAGCACCTGGACAACTTCACCGGTCTTGCCCTTGTCGCGACCGGTCAGGACGACGACCTTGTCGCCCTTCTTGATCTTCGCGGCCATTAGAGCACCTCCGGCGCAAGCGAAATGATTTTCATGTGGTTCTTGGCACGCAGCTCACGCGGAACGGGGCCGAAGATACGGGTGCCGACCGGCTCTTTCTGATTGTTGATCAGAACGGCGGCATTGCGGTCGAAACGGATGACCGAACCGTCAGCGCGGCGGATGTCCTTGGCGGTGCGCACGACGACCGCCTTCATGACGTCGCCCTTCTTCACGCGACCGCGCGGGATAGCTTCTTTCACGGATACGACGATGATATCGCCCACGGAAGCGTACTTACGCTTCGAACCGCCGAGAACCTTGATGCACATCACGCGACGGGCGCCGGAATTGTCGGCGACGTCAAGATTCGTCTGCATCTGGATCATGGCTTTGATCCTTTCCTTTGTTTCAGACAGGTTTCCGGGCATAGGCACGATTGCCCCCCGGACTACGCCTGACGGGGATCTGATGTCCCCTGCCCTTCAAATGTCGAGAGAGGCGGTCGTATTACACGAACCGCCCCTATCGGACAACCCCAAAAGAAAGCTTTTTAGGCCTTCGCTTGGTCGACGAGCACCCAGGTCTTGAGCTTGGAGAACGGCTTGGTTTCTTCGATGAAGACCTGGTCGCCCACCTTGGCATTGTTGTTCTCGTCATGAGCATGGTAGTTCTTCGTCTTACGCACGGTCTTCTTCAGAACCGGGTGCGTAAAGCGACGCTCCACCTTCACAACGACCGTCTTGTCCTGCTTATCGCTGACAACGACGCCCTGCAAAACGCGCTTTGGCATCTTGATTTCCTCTTAAGCCTTGGCCGCAGCGGCCTTCTGGCGCTGCAGTGTCTTGACGCGGGCGACATCCCGACGGACCTCACGGACGCGTCCGGTGTTCTCAAGCTGGCCCGTGGCGCGCTGGAAGCGGAGGTTGAACTGCTCCTTCTTCAGGTTCAGCAGCTCATCCGACAGCTGGTCGGCGGACATTGCCTTAAGGTCAGAGAATCTCTGCTTCGTTTTCATGATCCCCTCCTTACTCGGCGATGCGCTGGATGAAGCGCGTCTTGATCGGAAGCTTCGCAGCGCCGAGGCGCAAGGCCTCACGAGCGATATCCTCCGGCACGCCGTCGATCTCGAACATGATACGGCCAGGCTTCACCTTGGCCGCCCAGAATTCGGGAGCGCCCTTACCCTTACCCATACGCACTTCGGTCGGCTTCGACGACACCGGCACGTCCGGGAAGATGCGGATCCACACCCGGCCCGCGCGCTTCATGGCGCGGGTGATGGCGCGGCGAGCCGCCTCGATCTGGCGAGCGTTGACACGCTCGGGTTCCATCGCCTTCAGGCCGAACTGGCCGAAGTTGAGGTCCGTGCCGCCCTTCGCAGTGCCGGAAATGCGGCCCTTGAATTGCTTACGGAACTTGGTTTTCTTCGGTTGCAACATGGCAAACCTCTCCTGACCTCTCGGTTACGCCGCTTGCTCGCGGCGGCCACCGGAGCGGCCTCCTTCGTCGTTCATCCGCTTGTCCTGGGCCATCGGATCGTGCTCAAGGATTTCACCCTTGAAGATCCAGACCTTGATGCCGCAGGTGCCATAGGTCGTGAAAGCCGTGGACGTTCCGTAATCCACGTCCGCACGCAGGGTGTGCAGCGGAACGCGGCCCTCGCGGTACCATTCCAGGCGGGCGATTTCAGCGCCACCCAGACGGCCTGAGCAGTTGATACGGATGCCCTCGGCGCCCAGACGCATCGCCGATTGAACGGCGCGCTTCATGGCGCGGCGGAACGCAACGCGGCGCTCGAGCTGCTGGGCGATGGAATCGGCCACCAGCGTCGCGTCAACTTCCGGCTTGCGGACTTCGACGATGTTGATCGCCACATCCGCGTCGGTCATCTTAGCGACGAGCTTGCGGAGCTTCTCGATGTCGGCACCCTTCTTGCCGATCACCACGCCCGGACGACCCGAGTGAATGGTGACGCGGCACTTCTTGTGCGGACGCTCGATCACAATCTTCGAAACGGCGGCCTGCTTCAGCTGCTTCATCAGCGCTTCGCGGATCGCCATATCCTCGTGCATCAGCTTGGCGTACTCGCCCTTGCCGGCGAACCAGCGCGAGTCCCAGGTCCGGTTGATGCCGAGCCGAAGACCGATCGGGTTAACTTTCTGACCCATCTGGTTCTCCTTTATGCCTGTTCGGCAACTTCCCGAACCACGATAGTGAGGTTCGAGAACGGCTTTTCGATACGAGCACCCCGGCCACGGGCCCGGGCGTGGAAGCGCTTCATGACAAGCGCCTTGCCGACGAAGGCCTGGCTCACGACGAGATCGTCCACATCGAGATTGTGGTTGTTCTCGGCATTGGCAATGGCGCTCTCGAGGCACTTCTTCACGTCGCGAGCGATGCGCTTGCGGGAGAACTCGAGATCGGCGAGAGCCGCAGAAACCTTCTTGCCGCGGATAAGGGCCGCAACAAGGTTGAGCTTCTGGGGGCTGACGCGCAGCATGCGAGCGACGGCTTGTGCCTCTGTGTCACTCAGTGCGCGAGGAGTCGCGGCCTTACCCATCTTACTTCCTCTTCGCCTTCTTGTCCGCCGCGTGGCCGTGGAAGGTGCGGGTCGGCGAGAACTCGCCGAACTTGTGACCCACCATTTCCTCGCTCACGTTGACGGGAATGTGCTTCTGACCGTTGTAGACCCCGAACGTGAGGCCCACAAACTGCGGGAGGATCGTGGAGCGGCGGCTCCAGATCTTGATAACCTCGTTGCGGCCCGAGGAACGGGCAGCCTCGGCCTTCTTGAGGAGGTAGCCGTCGACGAACGGACCCTTCCAAAGCGAACGTGCCATGACGTGCCTCTATCCTTACTTCTTCCGAGCGTGACGGCTCGACACGATGAACTTGTCGGTCCGCTTGTTCGAACGGGTTTTCTTGCCCTTGGTCGGAACGCCCCATGGGGACACCGGATGGCGACCACCGGAGGTACGGCCCTCACCACCACCGTGCGGGTGGTCGATCGGGTTCATGGAAACACCGCGGTTATGCGGACGCTTGCCAAGCCAGCGGTTACGACCAGCCTTACCGATCGAGGTGTTCATGTGGTCCGGGTTCGACACCGCACCGACGCTGGCGAAGCACTGGCCATGAACCAGGCGCTGCTCGCCGGAGTTCAGGCGGACCGTCACGTAGCCCTGGTCACGACCCACGATCTGGGCATAGGTGCCGGCGGAGCGGGCGAGTGCGCCACCCTTGCCGACCTTCAGCTCCACATTGTGGATGATCGTTCCCACCGGCATGTTGCCGATCGGCATCGCGTTGCCCGGCTTGATGTCGACCTGCTCGCCGGCCGACACCTGATCGCCGACAGCGAGACGCTGCGGGGCCAGGATGTAGGCCTGCTCGCCGTCAGCGTAGCCGATGAGCGCGATGAAGGCGGTGCGGTTCGGATCGTACTCGATCCGCTCCACGGTCGCCACATCGCCCAGACGGGCACGACGCTTGAAGTCGACCAGACGCAGGGTGCGCTTGTGACCACCGCCACGGAAGCGGACGGTCACGCGACCCAGGTTGTTACGGCCGCCGGAGGAGCTCTTGCCCTCCGTCAGCTTCTTGACCGGCTTGCCCTTGTAGAGCTCGCTGCGGTCCACGATCACCAGCTGGCGCAGGCCGGGGGTGATTGGTTTGAATGTTTTCAAAGCCATCGGATCACTCTCTCAACCGATCAGAGGCCCGTCGTGACGTCGATGGTCTGGCCCTCAGCGAGGGTTACAACCGCCTTCTTCACGTCCGACCGCTGGCCGCGGGTGCCGCGGAACATCTTCACTTTGCCTTTAGTGAGGATCGTATTGACGCTCTTCACCTTGACATCGAACAGCTTCTCAACCGCTTCCTTGATCTGCGGCTTCGTCGCATCCAGTCGAACCTTGAAGACGACCTTGTTCTGTTCGGACAGGGCCGTGGCCTTCTCGGTAATGACCGGGCTCACGATTACATCGTAATGGCGCGGGTCCAGGCTCATTTGAAGCGCGCCTCCAGCGCATCGACAGCCGCCTTCGTGAGAACGAGCTTCTCGCGACGCAGGATGTCATAGACGTTGATGCCCTGCACCGGCAGGACGTCGATGTTCGGGATGTTGCGAGCAGCCCGCTGGAAGTTCGTCTCGATCTCAGCGCCGCCGATGATCAGGGCGTTGCCGAGGCCGAGCTTGCCGAAGCGCTCGACGAGAGCCTTCGTCTTCGCCTCGGAGAGCTTCACATCATCGATGACGATAAGGGAAGCGTCCTTGGCCTTGGACGAGAGCGCGTGCCTCAGAGCGAGAGCGCGAACCTTCTTGGGCAGGTCGTGAGCATGGCTGCGGACCTGCGGGCCGAAGGCACGACCGCCGCCCCGGAACTGGGGAGCGCTCGCGGCGCCGTGGCGGGCGCTGCCGGTGCCCTTCTGCTTGTAGACCTTCTTCGTGGTCCGATCGATCAGCGAGCGGTTCTTCACGGCGTGCGTGCCGGCCTGGCGCTTTGCGAGCTGCCAGCGGACGCAACGGGCCAGAAGATCGGCGCGCGGCTCGAGACCGAAGATGGCCTCGTTCAGGTCGACCGAACCAGCGGTGTTGCCCTCAAGCGTGGTGACATCAAGTTTCATCACGCATTCTCCTCTTGGGCCTGCTCAGCCAGGGCGGCCGGCGCAGCATCGTTGGCCGTGCGGAACTTGCCGGGCATCGGCACTTCTGCAGGCAGCTTGCGCTTCACCGCGTCGCGGACGAAGATCCAGCCGCCGGCAACGCCGGGAACGGCGCCTTCGACGAGGATCAGACCGCGCTCGACGTCGGTCGACACCACACGCAGGTTCTGCGTGGTGACGCGCTCGACACCCAGGTGACCTGGCATCTTCTTGTTCTTGAACGTCTTGCCCGGATCCTGGCGTCCGCCGGTCGAACCGATCGAGCGGTGGGAGACCGACACGCCGTGCGTGGCGCGCAGTCCGCCGAAGTTCCAGCGCTTCATGCCGCCGGCGAAGCCCTTACCGGTGGTGATGCCCGTGACGTCCACGAACTGACCGGCAATGAAGTGATCAGCGGTGATCTCGGCGCCGACCGGGATGACAGCATCCTCGGAGACGCGGAACTCCGCGAGCTTGCGCTTCGGCTCGACCTTGGCAATGGCAAAATTGCCGCGCTCGGCCTTCGAAACGTTCTTCACCTTGGCCTTTCCGACGCCGACCTGCAGCGCGGTGTAGCCGTTCTTTTCCTTGGTCCGGTGGGCGACAACCTGGCAGCTGTCGACCTTCAGAACCGTGACGGGGATGTGTTCGCCGGCATCCGTGAAGATGCGGGTCATCCCGAGTTTCTGTGCAATGACGCCTGAGCGCATGTGCGTATCCTCTCGGCGTGTCTACCGAAAGCTCCTAGCCCAACGGCTTAGAGCTTGATTTCCACGTCCACACCAGCAGCAAGATCGAGCTTCATAAGGGCATCAACCGTCTGCGGGGTGGGGTCCACGATATCGAGAACACGCTTGTGAGTGCGCATCTCGAACTGCTCGCGCGACTTCTTGTCGATGTGCGGCGAGCGAAGCACCGTAAAGCGCTCGATGCGCGTCGGCAGCGGGATGGGCCCGCGAACCTGAGCGCCGGTCCGCTTCGCAGTCGACACGATTTCCCGTGTCGAAGCGTCGAGGATCCGATGGTCGAACGCCTTAAGGCGAATACGAATGTTTTGACCGTTCATGGCTTATCCATTCAACAAGGGAAGCGACCGAGCCGTGACCCGGCCGCTGTCCTTTGATCCTCTAAAAATCAATCCATCACGGCGGCGACGACGCCGGCGCCGACGGTGCGGCCGCCCTCACGGATGGCGAAGCGCAGCTTCTCTTCCATGGCGATCGGCGCAATCAGCGTCACCTCCATGGTGATGTTGTCGCCCGGCATCACCATCTCGGTGCCCTCAGGCAGCGTCACCACGCCCGTCACGTCCGTCGTGCGGAAGTAGAACTGCGGACGGTAGTTGCCGAAGAACGGCGTATGACGGCCGCCCTCTTCCTTCGTCAGGATGTAGGCCTCGGCCTTGAACTTCGTGTGCGGCTTGATCGAGCCCGGCTTGCACAGCACCTGGCCGCGCTCCACGTCCTCGCGCTTCGTACCACGAAGCAGCACGCCCACGTTGTCGCCCGCCTGGCCCTGGTCGAGCAGCTTGCGGAACATCTCAACGCCCGTGACCGTCGTCTTGACCGTGGCCTTCAGGCCCACGATCTCAACTTCCTCACCAACCTTGACCACGCCGCGCTCCACGCGACCCGTCACCACCGTGCCGCGGCCCGAGATCGAGAACACGTCCTCGATCGGCATCAGGAACGGCTGGTCGATCGGACGCTCCGGCTGCGGGATGTAGGCATCGACTTCCGCCATCAGCTTGAGCACCGCATCGCGGCCGATCTCAGGCTGACGGTCCTCCAGGGCGCAAAGAGCCGAGCCCTTCACGATCGGAATGTCGTCGCCGGGGAAGTCGTACTTCGACAGAAGCTCGCGCACCTCGAGCTCAACCAGGTCGAGCAGCTCGGCGTCGTCGACCATGTCGACCTTGTTCATGAACACCACCAGGGCGGGCACGCCCACCTGGCGGGCCAGCAGGATGTGCTCGCGGGTCTGCGGCATCGGGCCGTCAGCCGACGACACCACCAGGATCGCGCCGTCCATCTGGGCCGCACCCGTGATCATGTTCTTCACGTAGTCGGCGTGGCCGGGGCAGTCCACGTGGGCATAGTGCCGGTTCTTCGTCTCGTACTCCACGTGAGCCGTCGAGATCGTGATGCCGCGCGCCTTCTCTTCCGGTGCCTTGTCGATCTGGTCGTACGCCGTAAACGTCGCTCCGCCCGACTCCGCCAGAACCTTCGTGATCGCCGCCGTCAGAGACGTCTTGCCATGGTCCACGTGACCAATCGTCCCAATGTTGCAGTGCGGCTTATTCCGCTCAAACTTTTCCTTCGCCATCGTGGCACCCGTTCCTTTGATCGTTCAAATTTTGCTTAGTGGGTTCAGGCGTATTTCGCCTGAACCTCGGCAGCCACGTTCGACGGCACCTGCTCGTAGTGGTCGAACTGCATGGTGTAGCTCGCACGACCCTGGCTCATGCCGCGCAGGGTGTTGACGTAGCCGAACATGTTGGCAAGCGGGACCATCGCGTTGATGACCACGGCGTTGCCGCGCATGTCCTGACCCTGGATCTGACCACGGCGGGAGTTCAGATCGCCGATCACCGAACCCGTGTAGTCTTCAGGGGTCGTGACCTCGACCTTCATCACCGGCTCGAGCAGAACCGAACCACCCTTCTGGAGGGCTTCACGGAGGGCCGCACGGGAGGCGATTTCGAAGGCCAGAGCCGACGAGTCGACTTCGTGGAAGGCACCGTCGATGAGCTCGACCTTGAGGTCGACCACCGGGAAGCCGGCAACGACGCCAGCACCCACGACCGACTGCAGGCCCTTCTCGACGCCCGGGATGTACTCCTTGGGCACCGCACCGCCGACGATCTTCGACTCGAAGGCGAAGCCTGCACCCTGCTCGTTCGGCTGAACGACGATCTTGACTCGGGCGAACTGGCCCGTACCGCCGGTCTGCTTCTTGTGGGTGTAGTCGATCTCGGCCTTCTTCGTGACCGTCTCACGATAGGCCACCTGCGGAGCGCCGATATTCGCATCGACCTTGTAGGTACGACGGAGAATGTCGACCTTGATGTCGAGGTGAAGCTCGCCCATGCCCTTCAGGATCGTCTGGCCCGACTCCTGGTCGGTGGAGACGCGGAAGGACGGGTCCTCGGCAGCCAGCTTCGACAGGGCCAGGCCCAGCTTCTCCTGGTCGGCCTTCGACTTCGGCTCGATGGCGATCTCGATCACCGGCTCCGGGAACTCCATGCGCTCCAGGATCACGGCCTTGCTCGGGTCGCACAGCGTGTCGCCGGTGCGGACTTCCTTGAGGCCTGCGAGAGCGACGATGTCGCCCGCATAGGCTTCCTTGATGTCCTCGCGGTTGTTCGCATGCATCAGCAGCATGCGGCCGACGCGCTCTTTCTTGTCGCGAGACGAGTTGAGCAGGGTGTCGCCAGCATTCACCTTACCGGAATAGACGCGGCAGAAGGTGATCGTACCGACGAAGGGGTCGTCCATGATCTTGAAGGCAAGCATGGAGAAGCCTTCGTCGTCCTTCGGCAGACGGGTCGTCGGCTCTTCGGTCTTGAAGTCGATGCCCTGGATAGCCTCACGGTCTGCCGGGGACGGCAGGAAGTCCACGACGGCGTCGAGCAGGGGCTGAACGCCCTTGTTCTTGAACGCGGAGCCGCAGAGCACCGGGTGGAAGGCGCGACGCTGCACGGCCGTGCGGATCAGGCGGCGCAGGGTAGCCTCGTCCGGCTCCTGGCCGTCGAGGTAGGCCATCATGGCCTCGTCATCCATCTCGACGGCAGCTTCGACGAGCTTGCCGCGATACTCGAGGGCCTGATCCTTCAGGTCATCGGGGATCTCGACTTCGTCGAAGTTCGCGCCGAGCGCCTCGCCGGACCAGATCAGAGCCTTCATCTTGATCAGATCGACCATGCCACGGAAATCGCTCTCCGCTCCGATCGGGATCTGAAGGCAGACAGGCTTGCCGGCAACGCGCTTGATGATGTCGGCGACGCAGCTGAAGAAGTTCGCGCCGGTCTTGTCCATCTTGTTGACGAACACGACACGCGGAACGTCGTACTTGTCGGCCTGGCGCCAAACGGTCTCGGTCTGGGGCTCAACGCCCTGGTTGCCGTCGAGAACGCAGACGGCGCCGTCGAGCACGCGCAGCGAACGCTCGACTTCGATGGTGAAGTCGACGTGGCCGGGGGTGTCGATGATGTTCAGGCGCTTGTCGCGCCAGAAGCAGGTGGTGGCAGCGGACGTGATCGTGATGCCACGCTCCTGCTCCTGCTCCATCCAGTCCATGGTGGCGGCACCTTCGTGCACTTCACCGATCTTGTGGGACTTACCGGTGTAGTAAAGGATGCGCTCGGTCGTCGTGGTCTTGCCGGCATCGATGTGGGCCATGATGCCGAAGTTGCGGTAGTCCTCAATCGCGTGCGTGCGGGGCATCGCTCAGCTCCTCAGACCTTTACCAGCGGTAATGCGAGAACGCACGGTTGGCTTCCGCCATACGGTGGGTGTCTTCGCGCTTCTTCACGGCATTGCCGCGGTTGTTCGAGGCATCGAGCAGCTCAGCGGAGAGACGCTCGATCATGGTCTTGTCGTTGCGGCCGCGAGCGGCCTGGATGATCCAGCGGATCGCGAGAGCCTGACGGCGCTCGGTACGAACCTCGACCGGGACCTGGTAGGTCGCACCGCCGACGCGGCGGGAGCGAACCTCGATCGCCGGAGCGACGTTGTCGAGGGCCTGCTTGAAGACCTCGAGCGGGTTCGCCTTGGCGCGGCTTTCGATGCTGTCGAACGCACCGTAGACGATGCTCTCGGCAGCGGACTTCTTGCCGTCGTACATGATGGAATTCATGAACTTGGTGACGACGATATCGCCGAACTTGGCGTCCGGGATGATCTCACGCTTTTCGGCGCTATGGCGGCGGGACATGAGCGAGCTCCGACCTCAAATACAGTTGACGGCTTACTTCGGCCGCTTCGCGCCGTACTTCGAACGACGCTGCTTACGATTCTTCACGCCCTGGGTGTCAAGGACACCACGGAGGATGTGATAACGGACACCCGGAAGGTCCTTCACGCGGCCGCCGCGGATCATGACCACGGAGTGCTCCTGAAGGTTGTGACCCTCACCCGGGATGTACCCGATGACTTCGAACCCGTTCGTCAGACGAACCTTGGCGACCTTACGCAGAGCCGAGTTCGGCTTCTTCGGGGTCGTCGTATAAACGCGCGTGCACACGCCACGCTTCTGCGGGCAGGCCTCAAGCGCGGGAACCTTATTCCGGCTCTTTTGCGCAGTCCGCGGCTTGCGGATCAGCTGAGAGATCGTTGGCATCCTGTGCCCTCTTTGACCGGCTACCCGACGGCAGCCATGAATGTGTCTTCAACGGTTGAACGCCGCCCTTCGCTTCTGCGGACCCTTTAAGGTTGCACAAAACGAAGCCACGCCATTGACTTTGGTAAGCCCTTGGCGCGGTGCGATTGCAGAGGACCACGATCTGTAGACCGCGGTCGTGCCCTAAATCTGACAAGTGTCAGTCAAGGTTGAGTTCGGCAGCGTTTAGGTGGCATCCGTCGAAGCTAGGCGCCTCGACTGGCGAAAACCTACGGCCAGCCGGAAAGTCCGGTCTCTCTAGCGTCCGAGTCGCGCAAAGTCAACACTTTTCGGTAACGATCCAGAAAGGTGCTCCCAAAAGACGGGATGCAGCCGGGCCTTTGCTTCCTATATGGGTTTTCTCCCGTTCGGCACAAGGTTATGAAGTAGCAACGATGCTGAGGGGCGAGCGGTGACGGCGGCGATACACTTTGAAACTGAGGCGTATGATGTGACCCATGGGAAACGGATGGGCCGCCACTTCGCCGGTCATGGCTTCCTCTCGGCTTTCGCCCGCTATTCGTCCGAGAGTGATCCTGTCGGCTATGTCGGCAATGCGAAGCTCGGAGCGGGATTCTGTAGTTTCATCAAGAGCTTCCGCCCGGAGAGCTCTCCGCGTTACATCGTGGCCGCCAAGGCGGGCGCTCTCAGGCAGGTGGGCTGCCTGTTCACGCCCAGCCCGATCAACGCTGCGCAAACGTGGCAGAGGGAGATGCACGGACCGAGGTCCTGGAGCCTGTGCGGGGTGAATCACACCCTCTCGTCGGCCCGTGCCATGGATGCATTGACCGCCCTCCTTAGCGCTGCAGTGCAGCCCTGGGATGCGATCGTCTGCACGTCGACGGCCTCCCGTGCGGTCATCGAGACGCTGTTCCCCCGCCAGGAAGATCACCTGTCGCGGCGCCTGGGCGCTAGCCGCTTCGTCAGGCCACAACTCCCGGTGATTCCTCTGGGCGTGGACTGCGATGCGCAAGCTCGGCGATCGGAACGGAAGGAAGAGGCGCGCTCGTCCCTCGCTATCGAACCGGGTGACTTCGTCGTTCTGTTTCTTGGGCGCCTGTCTTTTCATGCCAAAGCGAATCCGACTCCCATGTACCTGGCCCTGGAGCGCTTGGCCCGCCGTCATCGGGTGGTCCTGTTTGAGTGCGGCTGGACGGCCAACGATCAGATCGCACAAGCCTTCGCAGAAGCAAGCGCCAAGCTCTGTCCGTCAGTGCGATCCATCGTGCTCGATGGCCGCGTCGATGAGGTCCGGGCTAGGGCCTGGGCGGCGGCGGACGTGTTCTGCTCCCTGTCCGACAACATTCAGGAGACCTTCGGCCTGACCCCGATTGAGGCCATGGCAGCCGGCCTTTCGGTGGTGGTGACAGATTTGGATGGATATAAGGATGCGGTCAGGAACGGCATCGACGGATTTGCCATCCCGACCATGGCTGCTCCGCCGGGAGCGGGACAGCATCTTGCAGCGCGCCACGCGCTCGAAGTCGACAGCTACGATTCCTATATCGGCCAAGCATCGACTGCCGTCGCCGTGGGCGTGGATGCAACGGCAGCAGCCTTCGAGCGTCTCGCGGCCGATCCGGACTTGTGCCGCCGCATGGGTGCAAACGGAGCGGCCCGTGCGAGAGAGCGTTTCGACTGGAAAGTCATTGTCAGAGCCTATGAGGACCTGTGGCAGGAACTGGCCGCCCTCAAGAATTCCGGTCAGGCAGCGCCCTCCCCTGAAGCCATGCGCGGCTTCTGGCCGGCCCGTCCCGATCCGTTCGAGCTCTTCGCCAGCTTCCCTTCGCTCCCCTTCTCCACGCAGCACATCGTTTCACAGGTCGCCGGCATCGGTGAGACAGAGGTGCTGGAGCGGCTGAGCCTGAGGGTGTCTCTGGTGAATGCGGTACCGGAAGTTTCCTCCACCTCCCTTCTTGCGCTGTGGAAGCTGGCCGGCGGCCAAGGCAAAACGATCCGGGATGTTCTTGCCGCGCACCGGAACGCCTCAGCAGCCCTGACCGTCAGAGCCCTCCTGTGGCTGGCGAAGCTTGGCCTGCTCACGATCACCCTCAGGCAAGAGCGTCCGTGACCGACCGCCCACGAAAAAGGCCGCCCGGAGGCGGCCTTTCCATTGTTGCGATGTCTTCGCAGCTTACTCGGCTGCCGGAGGCAGCTCGCTGACCTGAGCCTGGGATTCGGAACGCTTCTGCTGCAGGATCAGTTCGTCGCGATGGGTCGCAACAGCCTTGATCTGAGCGGTGAGCGCGCCCGTGCCAGCCGGGATCAGGCTGCCGACGATAACGTTCTCCTTGAGGCCCTCGAGGGTATCGACCTTGCCATTGACCGCCGCTTCCGTGAGGACGCGGGTGGTCTCCTGGAAGGACGCCGCCGAGATGAAGGAGCGGGTCTGCAGCGAGGCCTTGGTGATGCCGAGCAGAACCGGCACGCCGACGGCGGGCTTCTTCTTCTCGGACACGAGACGCTCGTTGATCTCCTCGAACTCGAGACGATCCACCTGCTCGCCATTGAGCAGCTCGGAATCGCCGCCCTCGGTGATCTCAACCTTCTGCAGCATCTGGCGAACGATCACCTCGATGTGCTTGTCGTTGATGAGCACGCCCTGGAGGCGGTAGACCTCCTGGATCTCGTTCACAAGGTAGGCCGCGAGTTCCTCGACGCCCTTGATCGCTAGGATGTCGTGCGGTGCCGGGTTGCCGTCGACGATGAAGTCTCCGGTCTCGACCACGTCGTTATCCTGAAGGTGGATGTGCTTGCCCTTCGGGATCAGGTACTCCACCGGCTCCGAACCATCGTGCGGGTTCAGCGTCAGGCGACGCTTGCTCTTGTAGTCGCGGCCGAACTGGATCGTGCCGGACTTCTCCGCAATGATGGCTGCGTCCTTCGGACGACGGGCCTCGAACAGCTCCGCCACGCGCGGCAGACCGCCCGTGATGTCGCGGGTCTTGGCGCTCTCGGTCGAGACGCGGGCGAGGATGTCGCCGGCCTTGACCTTCGAGCCCGGATCGGCCGCGAGAATCGCGTCCACAGGCAGCAGGTAGCGAGCGTCGCCGCCGCGGGCGACCTTGGCCACCTTGCCGCCGGCGCCCTGGATGACCACCGCCGGACGCAGATCGGCCGTACGCGGAGAACCGCGCCAGTCGATGACCACGCGCTTGGCGATGCCGGTGGACTCGTCCATCGACTCGATCATCGATGCGCCGTCCACGAGGTCCTCGTAGTCCACCGTACCGTCGATCTCGGTGAGGATCGGACGGGAGTAAGGATCCCACTCGGCAATACGCTGGCCGCGCTTGATCGTGTCGCCCTCGTCCACCTTCAGGCGGGAGCCGTATTGCAGGCGGTGAACCGCCCGCTCGGCGCCGTCCGAACCGATAATCACAACAGCCACGTTGCGGCCCATGACGACGAGATCGCCGTCGGAGTTGCCCGCAATGTTCTTGTTGCGGAAGCCGATCGTGCCTTCGAAGCTCGACTCGATGAAGGACGAGTCGGCAATCTGGGCCGCACCGCCGATGTGGAAGGTACGCATGGTGAGCTGCGTGCCCGGCTCGCCGATGGACTGAGCCGCGATGACGCCGACAGCCTCGCCGTGGTTGACCGGGGTACCCCGGGCCAAGTCGCGGCCGTAGCAGGTGGCGCAGACGCCGTTCTTCGACTCGCAGACGAGCACGGAGCGGATCTTCACCTCCTGGATACCGGCAGCGCCGATCGCCTCGAGGTGATGCTCCTCGATCATCGTTCCCTTGGGCACGATGACGGCGCCGTCCTGGGCCAGCAGATCCTCCGCCGTCGAGCGGCCGAGGATGCGGGACGCCAGCGACGCGACCACCTGGCCGGCGTCGATGATGGCGCGCATCTTGATGCCGCGCTCGGTGCCGCAATCCGGCTCACGGATGACCGCGTCCTGCGCCACGTCGACGAGGCGGCGGGTCAGGTAGCCCGAGTTCGCGGTCTTGAGCGCGGTGTCGGCCAGACCCTTACGGGCGCCGTGGGTCGAGTTGAAGTACTCGAGAACGTCGAGGCCTTCCTTGAAGTTCGAGATGATCGGCGTCTCGATGATCTCGCCCGACGGCTTGGCCATGAGGCCGCGCATTGCCGCGAGCTGCTTCATCTGGGCCGGCGAACCACGAGCACCCGAGTGGGACATCATGTAGATCGAGTTGACCGGCTTATCGCGGCCGTTCTCGTCCTTCTGCACCGTGGAAATGCGGTTCATCATCTCGCCGGCGAGACGGTCCGAGCACTTCGCCCAGGCGTCGACAACCTTGTTGTACTTCTCGCCCTGGGTGATGAGGCCGTCCTGGTACTGCTGCTCGTAGTCCTTCGCGAGGGCACGGGTCTCCTCGACGATCTCCCACTTGTTCTCCGGGATCACCATGTCGTCCTTGCCGAACGAGATGCCGGCCCTGAACGCATTGTAGAAGCCGAGGCCCATGATGCGATCGCAGAAGATCACCGACTCCTTCTGACCGCAGTGCCGGTACACGGCATCGATCATGTTGGAGATCTCCTTCTTCGTCATGAGCTTGTTCACGACGTCGAAGGGAAGCATCGGGTGCTTCGGCAGGAGGCGCGAGAGCATGACGCGGCCGGCCGTGGTGTCGACGATCTTCGACACCGGCTTGCTGTCCTCGTCGAGGCCTTCCCAACGGTAGCGGATCTTCGTGTGGAGCGTGATGACCTTCTCGTTCAGGGCATGCTCGATCTCGCCCATGTCGGCGAAGGCCTTGCCCTGGCCGGGCTGGCCGTCCGACACGATGGAGAGATAGTAGAGGCCGAGAACGATGTCCTGCGACGGCACGATGATCGGCTGACCGTTGGCCGGGTGCAGGATGTTGTTGGTCGACATCATCAGCACGCGGGCTTCAAGCTGAGCCTCGAGCGAGAGCGGCACGTGGACGGCCATCTGGTCGCCGTCGAAGTCCGCGTTGAACGCGGCGCAGACGAGCGGGTGCAGCTGGATCGCCTTGCCCTCGATCAGGGTGGGCTCGAACGCCTGGATGCCCAGGCGGTGCAGGGTCGGCGCGCGGTTCAGGAGAACCGGGTGCTCGCGGATGACCTCGTCCAGGATGTCCCAAACCTCGGGTTTTTCCTTCTCGACGAGCTTCTTCGCCTGCTTGACGGTGGCGGAGAGACCCCGCGCGTCGAGCTTGGCGTAGATGAACGGCTTGAAGAGCTCGAGCGCCATCTTCTTCGGCAGGCCGCACTGGTGCAGCTTGAGCTCGGGACCCACCACGATGACCGAACGGCCCGAGTAGTCCACGCGCTTGCCGAGCAGGTTCTGACGGAACCGGCCCTGCTTGCCCTTGAGCATGTCGGCGAGCGACTTCAGCGGGCGCTTGTTGGCGCCGGTGATGACGCGGCCGCGGCGGCCGTTGTCGAACAGGGCGTCGACCGCCTCCTGGAGCATGCGCTTCTCGTTGCGGACGATGATGTCCGGCGCACGCAGCTCCATGAGCCTCTTCAGGCGGTTGTTGCGGTTGATGACGCGGCGGTAGAGGTCGTTCAGATCCGAGGTCGCGAAGCGGCCGCCGTCCAGCGGCACGAGCGGACGCAGATCCGGCGGGATCACCGGAACGACCGTCATGATCATCCACTCGGGCTTGTTGCCCGACTGGACGAAGGCCTCGATGATCTTGAGGCGCTTCATGAGCTTCTTGGGCTTCAGCTCGGACGTGGTGACCGCGATCTCCTCGCGGATCTCCTGCGCAGTCTTCTCGAGGTCGAGCTCCTGCAGGATCCGGCGGATAGCCTCCGCGCCGATCATGGCCGTGAAGCTGTCCTCACCGAACTCGTCCTGAGCACGGATGTACTCCTCCTCGCTGAGGAGCTGACGGTCCTTGAGCGGCGAAAGGCCCGCATCGACGACGATGTAGGACTCGAAATAGAGGATGCGCTCCAGATCCTTCAGGGTCATGTCGAGCAGCAGACCGATGCGGCTCGGCAGGGACTTGAGGAACCAGATGTGAGCGACGGGCGCAGCGAGCTCGATGTGGCCCATGCGGTCGCGACGAACGCGGGCCAGCGTCACCTCGACGCCGCACTTCTCGCAGATCACGCCCTTGTACTTCATGCGCTTGTACTTGCCGCACAGGCACTCGTAGTCCTTGATCGGGCCAAAGATGCGCGCGCAGAACAAGCCGTCGCGCTCGGGCTTGAACGTACGGTAGTTGATGGTCTCCGGCTTCTTGATCTCGCCGTAGGACCAGGACAGAATCTTCTCAGGGCTCGCGATCGAGATCTTGATCTGATCGAAGCTCTGCGGCTGGGCCGTCTGGTTGAAGAGATTCATGACCTCTTGATTCATCGCCGTCTCCTGAGCTGGAGGGCGCTAGATAAGCACCCTCACCGGCAATTGCATGGGGCCGCGGCATCATCGCCGCGGCCAAGCGTCATAGTTGAGCGGTCTCTTACTCGGCAGCCTCGGACGGGGGCAGCTGCCCCGCCTCGTTGGCGGCCTTCTTGGAATTGGTCAGCTCCACGTTGAGGCCGAGCGAACGCATTTCCTTCACGAGAACGTTGAAGCTCTCCGGAATGCCCGACTCGAAGGTGTCGTCGCCACGAACGATGGCTTCGTAGACCTTCGTACGGCCGGCCACGTCGTCCGACTTGACCGTGAGCATTTCCTGCAGGGTGTAGGCGGCGCCGTAAGCCTCCAGAGCCCACACCTCCATTTCGCCGAAGCGCTGGCCGCCGAACTGGGCCTTGCCGCCCAGCGGCTGCTGGGTGACGAGGCTGTAGGGGCCGATGGAGCGGGCGTGGATCTTGTCGTCCACGAGGTGGTGGAGCTTCAGCATGTAGATGTAGCCCACGGTCACCTTGCGGTCGAACGGCTCGCCGGTCTTGCCGTCATAGAGCGTGACCTGACCCGATGGATCGAGGCCGGCCTTCTGCAGCATGACCTCGATGTCCGATTCCTTCGCACCGTCGAAGACCGGCGTGGCGAACGGAACACCGCGACGCAGCTTGTTGCCAAGCTCGGCCAGCTCATCGTCGGAAGCCTGCTCGATTTCGGGCAAGTTGCCGTAGATCGAGATCAGCTGATCGCGCAGAGCTTGGGACTTGCCCGACCGCATGTAGGCATCGACCGCCTGGGCAACCTGCTTGCCGAGTCCGGCAGCAGCCCAGCCAAGGTGCGTCTCGAGGATCTGGCCGACGTTCATGCGGCTCGGCACGCCCAGCGGGTTGAGCACGATGTCCGCGTGCGTCCCGTCCTCGAGGAACGGCATGTCCTCGATGGGAACGATGCGCGACACGACACCCTTGTTGCCGTGACGGCCGGCCATCTTGTCGCCCGGCTGGATCTTGCGCTTCACAGCGACGAAGACCTTGACCATCTTCATGACGCCCGGAGGAAGCTCGTCGCCGCGCTGCAGCTTCTCGACCTTGTCGAGGAAGCGCTGCTCAAGGCGCTTCTTCGACTCGTCGTACTGCTTCTGCATGGCCTCGATCTCGGTCATCAGAGCATCGTCTTCGACCGCGAACTGCCACCACTGCGACCGCGGGTGCTCGTTGAGGAGCTCGCGGGTGATCTTCGTGTCCTTCTTGAAGCCCTTCGGGCCCGCAACGGCGCTCTTGCCGGTGAGGATTTCGGCCAGACGCGCATAGGTGTTGCGGTCGAGGATCGCCTGCTCGTCGTCGCGGTCCTTCGCGAGACGCTCGATTTCCTCGCGCTCGATGGCCTGGGCGCGCTCATCCTTGTCGACGCCGTGACGGTTGAAGACACGGACTTCCACGATGGTGCCGGTCACGCCCGGGGGCACGCGCAGCGAGGTGTCGCGAACGTCCGAGGCCTTCTCGCCGAAGATGGCGCGCAGAAGCTTCTCTTCCGGCGTCATCGGGCTCTCGCCCTTCGGCGTGATCTTGCCGACGAGAATGTCGCCCGCATGGACCTCCGCGCCGATATACACGATGCCGGCTTCGTCCAGGTTCTTCAGCGCCTCTTCCGACACGTTCGGAATGTCGCGCGTGATTTCCTCAGGACCCAGCTTCGTGTCGCGGGCCATCACTTCGAACTCCTCGATGTGAATCGAGGTGAAGACGTCTTCCTTCACAATGCGCTCGGAGAGCAGGATCGAGTCTTCGAAGTTATAGCCGTTCCACGGCATGAACGCGACGAGCACGTTCCGGCCGAGCGCGAGCTCGCCGTATTCGGTCGACGGACCGTCGGCGATGATGTCGCCCTTGCGCACGAGGTCGCCGGCGCGCACCAGCGGCTTCTGCGTGATGCAGGTCGACTGGTTGGAGCGCTGGAACTTCTGCAGGCGGTAGATGTCGACGCCCGGACGGGTCGGATCCGTGTTCTCCGTCGCGCGGATAACGATACGGGTCGCGTCCACCTGGTCGACGATGCCGGTGCGGCGGGCTCCGATGGCGGCACCGGAATCCCGGGCCACGATCGCTTCCATGCCGGTGCCGACGAACGGAGCGTCCGCCTGCACGAGCGGCACGGCCTGACGCTGCATGTTCGAGCCCATCAGCGCGCGGTTCGCGTCGTCGTTCTCGAGAAACGGAATGAGCGCGGCCGCAACCGACACGAGCTGCTTCGGCGACACCTCCATGAGGTCCACGCGCTCCGGAGCCACGACGATGTTCTCACCGGCGCGGCGGCAGATCACGAGCTCTTCGGTCAGCGTGCCGTTGCCGTCGAGCAGCGAGTTTGCCTGGGCGATGTTGTACTTCGCCTCTTCCATGGCCGAGAGGTAGATCACCTCATCGGTCACGCGGCTGTCGCGCACGCGGCGGAACGGGGTCTCGATGAAGCCGTACTTGTTCACGCGGGCGAAGGTGGCCAGCGAGTTGATCAGACCGATATTCGGGCCTTCCGGCGTTTCGATCGGGCAGATGCGGCCATAGTGCGTCGGGTGCACGTCGCGCACCTCGAAGCCGGCGCGCTCGCGGGTCAGACCGCCCGGGCCAAGCGCCGAGAGACGACGCTTGTGCGTGACCTCGGAGAGCGGGTTGGTCTGGTCCATGAACTGCGAGAGCTGCGAGGAGCCGAAGAACTCGCGCACGGCGGCAGCCGCGGGCTTCGCGTTGATCAGGTCCTGCGGCATGACGGTGTCGATATCGACCGACGACATGCGCTCCTTGATCGCGCGCTCCATGCGGAGCAGGCCCAGGCGGTACTGGTTCTCCATGAGCTCGCCGACCGAGCGCACACGGCGGTTGCCGAGGTGGTCGATGTCGTCGATCTCGCCCTTGCCGTCGCGCAGGTCCACCAGCGCCTTCGTGACCGCGAGGATGTCCTCACGGCGAAGGGTGCGCACGGTGTCCTCGGCGTCGAGGTCGAGACGCATGTTCATCTTCACGCGGCCCACTGCCGAGAGGTCGTAGCGCTCGGCATCGAAGAACAGCGAGTTGAACATGGCTTCCGCCGTGTCGAGGATCGGCGGCTCGCCCGGACGCATGACGCGGTAGATGTCGAACAGGGCGTCCTCGCGGGAGGAAGCCTTGTCGACAGCCAGCGTGTTGCGGATGTACGGGCCGATCGTGACATGGTCGATGTCGAGCACCGGGACTTCCGTGAATCCGGCTTCGCCCAGACCCTTCAGCAGCTTCTCGGTGATCTCATCGCCGGCCTCGGCATAGATTTCGCCGGTGGCCGGGTTCACAAGGTCCTCGCCGATATACTGGCCGTAGAGGTCCTCATCGGTGGCGCGAAGGTTCTTAAGGCCCTTCTCGGCCAGCTGGCGAGCGGCACGCGCTGTCAGCTTCTTGCCGGCCTCGAGCACGACCTCGCCCGACTTGGCATCGACCAGGTCCACGGAGGCCTTGAAGCCCTTCATGCGCTCCGCATCGAACGGCACCGACCAGGCGTCGCCGTCACGGGTATAGGTGATGCGGTTGTAGAAGGTGTTGAGGATCTCCTCGCCGTCGAGACCGAGGGCGTAGAGCAGCGATGTGACCGGCAGCTTACGCTTGCGGTCGATACGGGCATACACGATGTCCTTGGCGTCGAATTCGATGTCGAGCCAGGAACCGCGATACGGGATGATGCGGGCAGCAAACAGCAGCTTGCCGGAGGAGTGCGTTTTGCCCTTGTCGTGGTCGAAGAACACGCCCGGCGAACGGTGCATCTGCGAGACGATCACGCGCTCGGTGCCGTTCACGATGAAGGTGCCGTTGTCGGTCATGAGCGGCATGTCGCCCATGTAGACGTCCTGCTCCTTGATGTCCTTCACGGAGCGTGCGCCGGTATCCGGGTCCACATCGAACACGATGAGGCGCAGCGTCACCTTGAGCGGCGCAGCGAAGGTCATGCCGCGCTGGCGGCACTCGTCCACGTCATACTTCGGCGGCTCGAACGTGTACTTCACGAACTCGAGCAGGGCAGTATTTGAAAAGTCCGAAATCGGGAAAACCGATTTGAAGACGGCTTGCAAGCCCTCTTCCGGCCGGCCGCCCTTTGGCTCTTCGACCATCAGGAACTGGTCGTAGGATGCCTTCTGAACCTCGATGAGGTTCGGCATCTCCGCCACTTCCTTGATTTTTCCGAAGAACTTGCGAATGCGCTTCCGGCCGATCAGTGTATTGGCCATCTGGACCTCGTTCCTCATACACGGCTAATCGAGAATCCCGGGATCGGGACCCTGGATGAGCCGCCCGGCGGAAAGCGCCGGGTTTCGAACCAATCCGGGCTCTATGCGAGCCCTTCTGAACATCACCAAAGAAGCGCTGCCTCTTTGACGACACAACGGCCCCAGGCAAAAACGCCTGGGACCGTGTGTTTTGAGCCCCGATCGCTCGGGGGTAACCCTGCGGCCGTGACGGCCGCAAAATTACTTGAGCTCGACCTTGGCGCCGACCTTCTCGAGGGTCGCCTTGATCTTCTCGGCTTCGTCCTTGGAAACGCCTTCCTTGACAGGCTTCGGCGCACCTTCGACGAGGTCCTTAGCTTCCTTCAGGCCCAGGCCCGTGATGCCACGGACTTCCTTGATGACCTCGATCTTCTTGTCGCCGACGGCAGCAAGAACAACCGTGAACTCAGTCTGCTCTTCAGCAGCCGGAGCACCGGCGCCAGCGCCAGGAGCGGCTGCAACGGCAACAGCAGCGGCGGCGGAAACGCCCCACTTCTCTTCGAGCATCTTCGAGAGCTCAGCGGCCTCGAGAACGGTCAGCGACGACAGATCGTCAACGAGCTTGGCAAGATCAGCCATTTTCTAGTTCCTTAGGTTCAGTTCGAACGATTGATGGTTTTGAGGTACGGCCTCACGCCGCTTCGCCTGTCTTGGCATAGGCCCCGAATACGCGGGCGAGCTTCGCCGCCGGCGCAGTGCTGAGCTGAGCGATCTTGGTAGCCGGAGCCTGGATAAGGCCGACCAGCTTGCCGCGCAGTTCATCAAGGGACGGCAGAGTGGCAAGTGCCTTCACTCCGTCCACGTTCAGGGCGGTCGTGCCCATTGCGCCGCCGAGGATCACGAGCTTGTCGTTCCCCTTGGCGAAATCAACAGCGACCTTGGGCGCCGCGACCGGATCGCTCGAATAAGCGATCAGGGTCGGACCTTTCATAAGGCCCGAGATGGACGCGACGTCCTTGCCTTCGAGAGCGATTTTGGCGAGGCTGTTTTTTGCGACCTTCACGGTGGCGCCGGCCTGCTTCATCTGCGCGCGCAGCTTCTGCATGTCAGCGACCGTGAGGCCAGCATAGTGGGCGACGACGACAACGCTCGTGGTGTTAAACACGTCGTTGAGAGTCGAGACGAGCTCGCGCTTTGCTGCTCTTTCCACTGGGCTCTCTCCGGTTGGCGGAAGATTTCCGCCGGTTGCATTTGCCGCTCAAGGCCCGGACTTGCATCCGAGGCATCTTGAACGACGCTCTCGCAAGCCCTGTCCCCCAAATGACGCCTGGCGGCGCACCGGGTGAGATGGTTCGAACCGACTCCCGTCATCTGCGTTAAGCAGATGGTAAACTCGGCTTCCCCGTCTATGCAGGCCCTTTCGAATTAAACCGGCTAAGCCGGCACCTGCAGTCTTGGACAGGACATAGCCGGAACGCGCCAAAAGTTGCCTCTTGGCTCGCCGGCCTGTCACCGCCCCGTCTCCGGGACGGATTCACAGCCAGAAGCTCACGCAAAAGCGGAGCCTCGGCCTATATTTGAAACTCAACGCGTTCTATTAAGCCTTTCTGAAGCATTTGCCAAGGGGCATTTGCCGGCTTAATGCGATTATTTAAGCAACTCTGTATCATACGGTCTATGCTGGACGGCTCTTCAGCTTCCCGAGCACGACTCCCGCCTTACTGCCCGTGCCGGCTCGCCTGAGCGCTCGTCTCGGGTGTCAGGAGATCGTCGAAGTCGGCCATCTCGTACAAGGGGCGAATTTCGATCTCGCTTGGGCCGGGCATCGGATTGGGGCAGCGCCTCACCCACGCCACCGCTTCGGCCATGTCCTTGACCTCCCAAAGCCAGAAGCCGGCAACCAGCTCACCGGTCTCAGAAAAGGGTCCGTCAATGACGGAGCGGTTCGGGCCGTCGAAGGCCACCCGCTTGCCCTGGGACGACGGCTTGAGGCCTGCCGCAGCCTGGAGAATGCCAGCCTTGACCAGCTCCCCATTGAATTGGCCCATGGCATCGAGGAGTTCCGGGGTCGGCATGATCCCCGCCTCGCTGTCTTTGGTCGCCTTGACCAGCACCATCACGCGCATGAGCCTGTCCCTCCCGTTCACGGGACTGTAATGCCCCTGGTGCGAGGCGACAAATGGGATGTCGGCTCGATCAGAGCGCAAACGAGAAAGCCCGGCATTTCTGCCGGGCTTTCTCAAGGTCTTGACGACGGTCTGATTAGCCGTTGAGCACTGAGGAAGGATCAACCTTCACGCCTGGGCCCATCGTCGAGGAGACGGCGACGCGCTGGATGTAGGTGCCCTTGGCGCCGGTGGGCTTCGCCTTGGAGACGGCATCGGCGAAAGCCTTGATGTTCTCCACAAGCTTGCCTTCGTCGAAGGAGGCCTTGCCGATGCCGGCATGAACGATACCAGCCTTCTCGACGCGGAACTCGACGGCACCGCCCTTGGCGGCCTCGACGGCACCCTTCACGTCCATGGTGACCGTTCCGACCTTCGGGTTCGGCATCAGGCCGCGGGGCCCAAGAACCTTACCGAGACGGCCGACGAGCGGCATCATGTCCGGGGTGGCGATGCAGCGGTCGAAATCGATCGTGCCACCGTTGACGACCTCGAAGAGCTCCTCGGCGCCCACCACGTCCGCACCGGCAGCCTTGGCCTCGTCGGCCTTGGCGCCGCGGGCGAACACGGCCACGCGAACCGTACGGCCGGAGCCGTTCGGCAGGTTGCAGACGCCGCGGACCATCTGGTCGGCGTGGCGGGGATCGACGCCGAGATTCATCGAGATCTCGATGGTCTCGTCGAACTTCGCCTTGGCGCGTTCCTTGATCAGCTTCACCGCGTCCTGGATCGGGTAGAGCTTGGTGGCATCAACACCCTCGCGGGCGGCGCGGATGCGCTTACCTTCTTTCACAGCCATCATGCCCTCCTTATGCCACTTCCATGCCCATCGAGCGCGCGGAGCCCTCGATCATGGCCATGGCGGATTCAACGGTGTCGCAGTTGAGATCGACCATCTTCTTCTCGGCGATCTCGCGGATCTGGTCGCGGGTCACGCGGCCGACATTGCCGCCCTTGCCGGGGGTCTGCGAACCCTTGTCGATCTTCGCGGCCTTCTTGAGCCAGTACGAGACCGGGGGCTGCTTCATCTCGAAGGTGAAGGAACGGTCCTGATACGCGGTGATGATCACCGGGATCGGGGTGCCCTTCTCCATCTGCGCCGTCTTCGCGTTGAAGGCCTTGCAGAATTCCATGATGTTCAGGCCGCGCTGACCGAGCGCCGGACCGATCGGCGGCGACGGGTTGGCTGCGCCTGCGGGCACTTGAAGCTTAACGTAGCCCGAGATTTTCTTTGCCATAGGACTGCTCCTAATGGACCACGCACCCGGGGCCAACCAGGCGGCATGGCAGTTGCAGATCGCGGTACGGCCTTATGAAGGCCCGGTTGGCGACCGGGCAGACCTCCCGCGGATGAAAGGTCCTCTCAGAGGACCTGAGAAGTACCACCCATCAGGTGCCACTTCCCGCCGGTCAGACCTTTTCGACCTGACCGTATTCGAGCTCGACCGGCGTTGCGCGGCCGAAGATGGACACCGCCACCTTGAGGCGGGCCCGGGCGTGATCGACTTCCTCGACGACGCCGTTGAACGAGGCGAACGGACCGTCGGAGACGCGGACCTGCTCGCCGATCTCGAAGCTCACGGATGGCTTCGGGTGATCGACACCTTCGGCCACCTGGCCCTTGATCCGCTCGGCCTCACGATCCGGGATCGGAACGGGCTTGGACTTGTCGGCGCCCAGGAAGCCTGTCACCTTCGGGGTGTTCTTGATGAGGTGGTAGACCTCGTCGGTCAGGTCGCACTTCACCAGGACATAGCCCGGGAAGAACTTGCGCTCGGTATCGACCTTGCGGCCGCGGCGCACCTCGACGACCTTCTCGGTCGGGACCATGACCTCGTCGAACTTGTCCTCAAGGCCACGCTGGGCGGCCTGGTCCTTGATCGACTGGGCGACCTTGTTCTCGAAATTCGAATAGGCGTGGACGATGTACCAACGCTTCGTCATTGCATCCACCCCTTAACCGCCAAGCCCAAGGATCACCCAGCGAACGCCCCAGCCGATCGCCTGATCGACGACCAGAAAGAAGATGCTGGCCAGCACAACCATCACGAACACCATGGCGGTCGTGATCATGGTCTCCTTGCGCGTCGGCCAGGTCACCTTCGCGGCTTCCGAGCGGACCTGCTGTATGAAATCGAACGGGTTCGTCTTCGCCATTTCACTGCGCCCGTACCGCCTTGAGGGCGGCAGCGAACGTCCTCTGAGGGCATGCTCATGCCCAAATTGAAGGGGCGCGAGGCTGTTTCCCAAGCCCCGCGCCACCTGTTCAAACCATCTGCGGGGCGCTCTTTAGAGCAAAACGCCCGCTTTGTCGACCGCTGGCAGGAGTGGAGGGACTCGAACCCCCAACCCCCGGTTTTGGAGACCGGTGCTCTAGCCGATTGAGCTACACTCCTCCGGCGGTCAACAGGTGGCGGAAACCCGCCACCTGGATCTCATTAGTCCATCACGGCGGCGACGACGCCGGCGCCGACGGTGCGGCCGCCCTCACGGATGGCGAAGCGCAGCTTCTCTTCCATGGCGATCGGCGCAATCAGCGTCACCTCCATGGTGATGTTGTCGCCCGGCATCACCATCTCGGTGCCCTCAGGCAGCGTCACCACGCCCGTCACGTCCGTCGTGCGGAAGTAGAACTGCGGACGGTAGTTGCCGAAGAACGGCGTATGACGGCCGCCCTCTTCCTTCGTCAGGATGTAGGCCTCGGCCTTGAACTTCGTGTGCGGCTTGATCGAGCCCGGCTTGCACAGCACCTGGCCGCGCTCCACGTCCTCGCGCTTCGTACCACGAAGCAGCACGCCCACGTTGTCGCCCGCCTGGCCCTGGTCGAGCAGCTTGCGGAACATCTCAACGCCCGTGACCGTCGTCTTGACCGTGGCCTTCAGGCCCACGATCTCAACTTCCTCACCAACCTTGACCACGCCGCGCTCCACGCGACCCGTCACCACCGTGCCGCGGCCCGAGATCGAGAACACGTCCTCGATCGGCATCAGGAACGGCTGGTCGATCGGACGCTCCGGCTGCGGGATGTAGGCATCGACTTCCGCCATCAGCTTGAGCACCGCATCGCGGCCGATCTCAGGCTGACGGTCCTCCAGGGCGCAAAGAGCCGAGCCCTTCACGATCGGAATGTCGTCGCCGGGGAAGTCGTACTTCGACAGAAGCTCGCGCACCTCGAGCTCAACCAGGTCGAGCAGCTCGGCGTCGTCGACCATGTCGACCTTGTTCATGAACACCACCAGGGCGGGCACGCCCACCTGGCGGGCCAGCAGGATGTGCTCGCGGGTCTGCGGCATCGGGCCGTCAGCCGACGACACCACCAGGATCGCGCCGTCCATCTGGGCCGCACCCGTGATCATGTTCTTCACGTAGTCGGCGTGGCCGGGGCAGTCCACGTGGGCATAGTGCCGGTTCTTCGTCTCGTACTCCACGTGAGCCGTCGAGATCGTGATGCCGCGCGCCTTCTCTTCCGGTGCCTTGTCGATCTGGTCGTACGCCGTAAACGTCGCTCCGCCCGACTCCGCCAGAACCTTCGTGATCGCCGCCGTCAGAGACGTCTTGCCATGGTCCACGTGACCAATCGTCCCAATGTTGCAGTGCGGCTTATTCCGCTCAAACTTTTCCTTCGCCATTGATCTCTACCTTACAGAGGCCAGGAACAAAAAACCCAGGGGCGTCCGATATTGCGGTTGCGCTCTTTGTGCAAGAGCCAATTTCGATATTGCAGAACCTAATGCCCGATAACCTGGTCCTTCACGCATCAAAAGCTCATTTACCGAACGCTCCTCAATCGGCGGGTTCGGCCTGTATAAAGGCATTTCAGGTCAGAATTACAAGCTGGATGGCATGTGGACTAGAAGGTGGAGCGGGTGAAGGGAATCGAACCCTCGTATTCAGCTTGGAAGGCTGCTGCTCTACCATTGAGCTACACCCGCATGCACTTTTGACTGGGTGGTGGGGGAAGTAGGACTCGAACCTACGAAGGCATAGCCAGCGGATTTACAGTCCGCCCCCTTTGCCGCTCGGGACATTCCCCCTTAGAACCCAACCCGAACGCACAACGCCGAGGCTGTTCCGCGGACCGCTTCGCTCATGGCTCGGCGTTCCGTGGCGCTCTTATGGTGAGGTGGATGGCCGGTGTCAACCTCAAAGCGCACCGAAATCCGACAGTCGTGAATGGCCGCTCCCTGTGCTATGGCGTGCAGACAACACGTGAGATCCAAAGAGCATGAGCGAGCGTCCCTTCCCCTCCCGCAAGCCCCGTTTCCAGCGCCCTCACGGGAAGCCGGGCCGCCGTGACCCCAAAGCCTGGCGGCCCAATTTCGAGATCGATACGACCATTCTCTATGGCTGGCACCCGGTGTTCGAAGCCTTGCGTAACGGCAAGCGGACGATTCGCCGCCTCCTAGCCACCGAGAACTCCGCCCGCCGCCTGAGCGAGGAGCTGGATGCCCCACTGCCGATCGAACCCGAGATCGTTCGGCCGGACGAAATCAACCGCCTCCTGGAACCGGACGCCGTTCATCAGGGCCTCTATGCCGAGGCGGATCCCCTGCCCTCTCCCTCGGTCGGTACCCTGAGCGGCAAGCGCGTCGTGCTGGCCCTCGACCAGATCACCGATCCGCACAATGTGGGCGCCATCCTCCGCACGGCGGCGGCCTTCGATGTGGAGGCCATTATCACGACGGCCCGACATAGCCCTGCCGCAACCGGCGTTCTGGCCAAATCCGCTTCAGGAGGCCTCGAGCATGTGCCTTTCATGATTGTTCGCAACCTCAGCGACACGCTGATCGCCCTCGGCGAGCGCGGCTATCAGCGCATCGGGCTTGATTCGTCAGGAGAGGCCAATCTGGACGAGATCGACATCCGCCTGCCTGTGGTTCTCGTGCTCGGCTCCGAGGGAAAAGGGCTAAGGCAGAGAACGCGGGACTGCTGCGACGTGATCGGACGCCTCGACATGCCCGGCGCCATCAAGAGCCTCAACGTCTCGAATGCAGCCGCGATTTCCCTTTTTGCTGTGGTCAAAGGCGCATTCCGTAACGTCAGCAAGTAGCTCCAGCCGTCCTGATAAGCGGCTGAATATGTTCAAGAATATCGGTCCACCAGCACTTCCTTAGACGGAAGTCGCAAATACCAATTGGGAATTGTGGAAAGAAAGGCCGGAGGTAGCCTCCCGTTTGATGGATTCTTGGCTGCGGGGAGCAGTCACGATGCCTCGGCTCAAAGCTCGGCATTCGGGCTTGCGGCCCAGAACCCGGATCAGACCGGGCACATCTATGGAAGGGAACCCTATGGCAACAGCAGCAACTACGCCGCATTCGGCCGCCGCGCCGCGGCCGATGACGAAGGAGGAGAGGAAGGTCATCCTGGCTTCCTCCCTCGGCACCGTCTTCGAATGGTACGATTTCTATCTCTACGGCTCTCTCGCCACGATCATCGGCGCGCAGTTCTTCTCCGCCTTCGACGTGACGACCCGTAACGTCTTCGCGCTCCTGGCCTTCGCGGCCGGCTTCCTGGTGCGCCCGTTCGGCGCCATCTTCTTCGGCCGCATCGGTGATCTCGTCGGCCGCAAGTACACCTTCCTGGTCACGATCCTGATCATGGGCTTCTCGACCTTCCTGGTCGGCCTGTTGCCCAGCTACAATCAGATCGGCTGGATCGCTCCTGTCATCCTGATCGCGCTGCGCATGCTGCAGGGTCTCGCCCTGGGCGGCGAGTACGGCGGCGCTGCGGTCTACGTGGCCGAGCATGCCCCGGTGGGCCGTCGCGGCTTCTACACCAGCTTCATCCAGATCACGGCAACCGTCGGTCTTCTGCTGTCCCTCGTCGTCATTCTCGTGCTGCGCACCTGGATGGGTGAGCAGGGCTTCCAGACGGGCGAAGGCTGGCCGATCGCCGGCTGGCGCATTCCGTTCCTGCTCTCCGTGGTGCTCCTCGGCATTTCGGTCTGGATTCGTCTCCAGATGCACGAATCGCCTGCCTTCCAGAAGATGAAGGAAGAGGGGACACAGTCGAAGGCGCCTCTGAAGGAGGCTTTCGGTCAGTGGGGCAACGCCAAGATGGTGCTCATCGCCCTGGTCGGTCTTGCGATCGGACAAGCTGTGGTGTGGTACACGGGCCAGTTCTACGCCCTGTTCTTCCTCCAGAGCATTCTGAAGGTCGACCTGCTCACCTCGAACGTGCTCATCGCCTGGTCGCTGATCCTCGGCACGGGTGGCTTCGTGTTCTTCGGTGCGCTGTCGGACAAGATCGGCCGCAAGCCGGTGATTCTCGGCGGCTGCCTGATCGCGGCGATCACCTACTTCCCGCTGTTCGGGGCTCTCACGAACGTAGCCAGCCCGCGCCTCAATCAGGCGCTTGAAACGGCCAAGGTCCAGGTCGTGGCCGACCCCGCAACCTGCGGCTCGGTGTTCGATCCGGTGGGCATTCGTACCTTCACCGCACCTTGCGATGTCGCCCGCGTGGCCCTCGCTCGTTCGGCGGTCAAGTATGAGCTCGTCCCCGCCCCGGCAGGCTCGCCTGTGAAGGTGACGTTCAACGGCAAGGAAGCCCCGATCGCTCCGGCGATCCCGGCCAACATCACCGCCTTCACGGCCGCGGCCGGCGAAGCGGGCTATCCGAAGGCAGGCGATCCGACCATCCTGAAGGTCGGCGGCTTCTTCGATGCCCTGGGCAATGCTCAGGCTCTGAAGGCCATCGGCATCCTGACGATCCTCGTGATCTACGTCACGATGGTCTACGGTCCGATCGCGGCGGCCCTGGTGGAGTTCTTCCCCACCCGCATCCGCTACACCGCGATGTCCCTGCCTTACCACATCGCCAACGGCTGGTTCGGCGGCCTACTGCCTCCCACCGCCTTCGCGATGGTGGCGGCCACCGGCGATATCTACTACGGCCTGTGGTACCCGATCGTGATCGCCCTGGTGACCTTCGTGGTCGGCCTGCTCTTCGTGCCGGAGACCAAGGACCGCGATATCATGACCTACGAGGGCGCCGGCGCGAAGCGTTAAGCTTCCGGCGAACCGCTCATCAAAACAGGAAAGCCCCGCCGAAAGGCGGGGCTTTTCGTTGGGGATGAGCCGACTGTCAGTAGCAGGTGGTCACCCGGCGGACGATCCAGCCCTCACCCTCGACGAACATGCGCTTGCGGGAAATATCGCAATGTGCATCGCTGCCCGTGGTGGGCTGAACCGACGATGTGGTCTCCACATCCTTGGCGGAAACCGCCGTCACCGTCTCCTTGGCGGGCTTTGCAGCCACACCATGGCTCGCCGGCGCGGCTTCAGCTGCTCCAACCAGGCCTGCACCTGCAAAGACTGCGAGAACGGTAAAAATCTTGAGGACGCCTTGCGGCGAGATCCCCGACTGAACAGAAGCCCCTGAGGCCGTCATGGCACCAACTCCGTGATTGCTGTTTGCCTGACAATTCCAGAAACGGAGGTTGGTTTCGGTGCGCTGGAACACTTAATATTTCCATTTGCATGGAACTTGCGTCCTGCTCCGGGTGCTGCTACCTCAGCCCTTAAGGTGAGCCGGTGTAGCACAGCGGTAGTGCAGCGGTTTTGTAAACCGAAGGTCGGGAGTTCGATCCTCTCCACCGGCACCATTCATTCTCCTTGAGTGGTAAGGCTTTCAGCGATAACAAGCACTTAGAAGCGTCCAAACTCTCACACAGGACGCTCACATGGCGCTGTTAATGGCTCGCCCCTGGAAAGACCCCAAGACTGGCACTTGGCACCTTCGTCAAAGAGTTCCCCAGGATCTTATTCGACTAAAAGGGCATTTAGTCACACTCCCTGTCACCGATCGATTCGTGACTGTGAACATCGGAGAGGTCGTCCAAGTCTCATTACGGACTAAGGATCAACGGGAAGCTAAGGAACGCCACGCCGTCGCTGATGCTGCCCAACGTCGCTGCTGGGACAGCCAGCGGAGCAATACCCCTACCCGTCTAAGCCATCAGCAAGCCGCCTTGGCTGGCACCATTTACACAGCCTTTGCTGATATCCTTTACCCCGGTTCCCCCGAGACATGGACTACCGTCCAGGACATGAACCAGATGGCTAGGGACGGTAAGCTAGGCACCGGGCCTCTGATGATCGGTAAGGAAGCCGCCCAGACTCACGCAATGGAACTCCACTTTGGTCCAATGACGGATGCCGTCCTGAAGCGCGAGGGGTTGGTCATCGATAGGGAAAGCCGGAAGCTCCTCATCAAAGCCGTTGGCTATGCCCTCGATTCAGCGGCCGCGAAGCTAGAGAGGAACGCTGAGTTCGACTACTCCCCTGATCCAGCAGCCTCGCGGTTCCCTAAAATGGGAGCCTGTGGAGCATCAGCCTGAGGCTAGGAAGTCTGGCCCTATGGTCTCGGTCGCTGACCTATGGGAGCAATGGAAGACCTACCATGCAGATAAGAAGGCCCCGACGACCATAGAGCGGTATGAGGCCAGCCTCCGGTCCTTAAGCGGTTTGGTAGCGGAACGTTGTTGGGATCAGGTGCGTTGGGCGATTGAGAACTATCCGTGGCGCTTCGATGGCTCGCGACGCCCGCCACGTGCCTGGTGGAGGATCTGATGCACTCTCTTCATTCCCAAGCCCGCACCACCCCCGCCGTTCGCCAGGAGATCGCCCGCTCGACCGAGCCCGCCGGCGTGCTGGCCCAACGCTTCAGCGTGAGCACCGAGACCGTCCGCAAGTGGCGCAAGCGTGGGGCGCAGGACTGCCAGGACCATAGCAGCCGGCCGCACAAGCTGCCCTGGAAGGCCACCGAGGAGGAGCGCGCCATCGTCTGCGCCCTGCGCCAGGCCACCGGCTTTCCGCTCGATGACCTCACCTTCATCGTCACGCACTTCCTGCCGCATCTCAACCGCGATGCGGTCTACCGCATCCTCAAGGCTGAAGGCCTCGGGCGGTTGCCGCCGGCGCAGCAGCGCAAGCGCAAGATCGGCACGTTCAAGGACTACGATCTCGGCTTCATCCACATCGACATCAAGCACCTGCCCAAGCTGCAGACCGCCAATGGCGAGCGCCGCAAGCGCTTTCTCTATGTGGCCATCGACCGTTGCTCCCGCTGGGTGCACCTGGCCGTCAAGGACGACGAACTGGCCACCAGCGCGGTCGCCGTCCTCAAAGAGGCGATCGGCGCGTTTCCCTTCAAGGTCACGTACGTGCTGACGGACCGAGGATCCTGCTTTACCGCCGATGGCTTCGAGGACGCCTGCCGGAGGCTGAAGGTGGAGCATCGCACGACCAAGCCGTATACGCCGCAAACCAACGGCCTCGTCGAGCGCTTCAACGGCCGGGTACAGCGCGAGGTGCTGGGGATTACCATCTATAGCCATCGTGATCTTGAGACGCTGCTCAAGGGCTTCAACCAGGCCTACAACAGGAGGCGCCAGCGCGTGCTCAAGGGGCGATCCCCGGATGAGGTGGTGCGCAGCCACCTGGCTGCCGAGCCGAAGCTCGCCAACCGCCGCTACAAGCCACCCGATTCAGACGCTTTGCCGCCAGCCCTCCAGGTCGTCGCTGCCGCCAAGGAGGTCTCGCATCCAGACACCTATAGAGTGCCTTAGCCTTGCTTCCGCCAAAGCCTATCAAACAGCAGGTCTTGACCGTCCAATCACATCCTCAGACGCTCCGAATATCCTACCCTTGAGCATCGTTCGGATTTGCTCGATCTCATTTTGAATACCCACAAGGCGCTTGAGCAGTTCAGCGTCTGACATTGCGGTTGAGGAAGAGCTTTCCTCGCTGAAAGATCGCTCATCAACCACACCTCGAATATCCCCAAGGGCAGTCTCACCAATGCCAGGCGTCGCCAGCCAGTGCTTATCCGAAATCCGCATCATCTCGCGGATGCTGGGGCAACGGCCCTGAAACTCACGAAGGACAGCTGTCCTCACCCGTGACGAGACTAGTTCAAGAGGAAAAGGATCATCTAAGTTCATGCAACCTCCCGCAACTATTATTGACCGTTATCGCTACGTGCAATCTGGGCCACCGCGGGGCGAGAACTAGGCCATTCCTTGAACTACTATTCGGATATACCTTTGGGACCGAACCAAGTTGTACCTAGCATCAGGCAAAACTAGGTTACTCACGCAGGATACGGCACCGTCTCCAGCAGCCGGTTCACCACCACTTTCCCCTTAAGGTTCAGCTAAGCGATGCCATCAAGGAGATCAGAAGAGACTTGAGGTAGTGGGTGTCCATGAAGTCCCCGAGCTAACCCTCTAGGACGACGCTGGCGAGCCTATTGAGTGCCTTAGTTTGGCTTCCCCTGTGAACCCTCAGGAAGGGTAAGATGGGCGCTCAGGACCTCAACAATCCTCGCCACGTCCGCCCTTGGGATTGCATAAGCAATAGGCCCGTAGTTGGGATGATCAAACGCCAAGAGCGAACCATCAATCTGGGCGACCTGAATATGCCACGGCGGACTGAACACGGTCTCAACTGTCTGTCCATCAAGGGACTGCTTAAGCGTTCCCACGACCATGCGCGATCTTGCCTGACCAAGTAGCTTTATGAGCTTGGTGAGTTGCTCAAGGTCTAAAGCTACAGGCGCTGATGGGCCTTCAGTAGGACCAATCTCGATGGTGACCGCCCGCTGGTCATCAGCAACCTTTATCCCGACCCGTGCTTTAGCCATCGTTGCGCCCTCCGTGGAGGATTGGGGCCTTTATCTGAGGAAACTGTCACACGCACCAAAAACAAAGCCCTTTGTGATAGGGCACTCTACGGTCTGTCCTGTAGGGGAAATTACGGGCCGACCCCTACATAGTTCAACTCATGCTGCCTGTCGGCTACCTTACACTCCCGAGAGAAAACTGCGGCCTACCGTAAAACACCTCAAGTAAGGCACACTCCAGCCAAGATTGGTAAGGAGCCTAGGTGGTCCTTGGAGGTGTCTCATGCCGCACGTGGACGATCCGATTGCAAAACACATCAAGAACATGATCCGCCGAACTGCGCGAAAGGCTCCCATTCAACAGGAGCTTCCTCCGATACTTACTCCTCCTAATCAGATCATCAGAACAATCAGGAGAGGCCCGGATCGCGTCCATGGTCTCGTGCCACCCAAATCTTTCCCTTTACGGGATTAGGATGCATCGGCCTGAGGAGGATTACTTACGCAGCAAACTTAATGCTGTCCTAGCAAGGGAGCCTCCAGAATCTCACCCTGTCTGGACTGTGCCATCATATTGCCAAGGTCTGCGGCCAAGGCTCGTGTATTGCAAATGTAATTTGTTTTACAGATTCAACGCATTGATGGATTGGTGGCACTTTAGGTGCAAGCCTGATCCAGATCGCCGATGGGGTAATCCCTCAGATGCGTTGATGTCGTCCGCCTACGGGAGAATAATCTCATCAAGCCTAGGCGGCGCGTGGTTTTGGATTAGGGGCATGCCATGGATGTTCTGTCGATACTCGTTGTTGCCTTCGGGTCTATACTTGTCGCTTTACTGGCCTTTCTCGGCGTGAGTGACTACATTCATCCTGTTTCAGACATGAAGCTGAGCGGAATCTACGCTCGCAAAACTCCAAGGCGCTATCGCTGACACCGCGCCCCGTGCGCCTTTGCATATAGCTCCTTCACATTGATCATCACCTTGATGCTCTTTCCTCCACACTTCGAGCAACGGAGATGGAGAGCCATATCAGGGACCGGCATGTCGTCAGGCCAGCCCTCCAGAGAGACTACAGCATCGTGGTGGCACCCTCGGGTCTCACAGAAGACGGCAACCGTGTGCAGACCTGATGCACGGCTGGCCCCAACTGTCACCGGTGTGATCTCCTTCCCGTTCTCATCATAGGCTCTTCGTGGATTCCGACGTGGTCTAGCCATAGGGGAACGGGCGGTTGCCTAGACCGCTCCTCTTGGGAGGCATTGGCAGTTCCTTGAAAGTCTCTCCCATTACGGCACTTTTGATCACACCTCGGCTGACGCCATAGTCACGGGAGAGTTTGCCCCACTCACGTTCACCCGCGGCGAACCTGAGGCGAGCTTCCAGAACCTGCTCTGTTGTCAGCTTCCGCTTCCGTATCGGCACAGCGAATCTCCATGAGAACGAAGAGGGAACGTCTCATAGGGGTCACGGGTCCGTCGATGGGGTGATGGAGAGCCTGTGGACAGTGTGGATAGAGCACCGAAGCTATCTATAAGGTTCGACCTTTTGGCCCGCCTTAAGCTGCTCCTTAGGGAGGCCCTGCGACTCACTGAGGTTACGATCATTGACCGAAAGTGCCCCTTGAGACTGCATGGAACGTGATACGCTAAAGACACAAACCTCTTCAAGCGAGCGAACCATGCGCCTCTTACGGCCGCCTCTTTCATTGCTCTGGCTTTTGCCTCCCAATCTGCACTGGCTCAAGGGCAAGCAGCCAAGGTCCTGGCCCCTGAAACTGCCGCTGCAAAGGCACTGAGCGCCGAGGAGAGTGCAGCAATGGCTGAGGTTCAGCGAAAAAAGGCAGAGGCTGTTCAACGCACTCGCGACGAGAAGCTAAAGCGAACGATAAGAAGCATTTGCATCGGATGCTGATCAGAGTGCCTAACGTGGAGAAGGCACTCCAGTTCTAGATTGCCATTTGCGCTGTCATCGTCTGATCACTGACGGCTGACCAAAATAAAAGAGCCTGATGGTTGGGGTCCGTCAGGCTCAAGTTCAACAGAAGGGAACATCCAGAACGCTACTGAACTAAGAACTACCCTGGTCCTGAGGTCTTCCTCCTGCTCTCTGCACAGGCATGATCAGGCTCAGCGACAGATTTCCTTACGCACCTGAACTCTCTCGCCCCAGCGGTTTACCCGCTCGCTGATGATGATCTTGCAGCTATCGCGGTGGCCCCAGCTCCGCCCAGCGAACACAGGTCGCTGCCAATGGGGAAGTTCAGCAACAGGAGCGCCGTAGTACCCACCCCAATGAGACCGTCGCTCCCGCCACTCAGGAACAGGCCGCCCATAGTAGCGATCAGGGTCACGACGCTCAGACAGAGCTGGCTCGGGAAATTTGAACAGCGGGATAAGTGGAGTTTCTGCCTGAGAGCAGCCAGAATGGCTGCCGAACAGGAGAGACGATGAGCAAGAGACCGCGCCGGAACCACTCTCCGGCCTTCAAGGCCAAAGTGGCCCTGGCCGCCGTGAAGGGCGAGAAGACCCTAGCCGAACTGGCCCAGCAGTTCGATGTGCACCCCAACCAGATCACTCAGTGGAAGGCCCAGCTCCTCGACGGAGCCGCCGGGGTATTCGGGACTGAGCCCAAGGCGGGAGCTGACGCCCCACCGGTGGATGTGAAGACCCTGCACGCCAAGATCGGCGAGCTGACCCTGGTCAACGATTTTTTGGAAAGCGCGCTCGGCAAAGCCGGACTGTTACCGAGCGCAAAGCGATGATCGACCGCTCGCATGCCCTGCCGCTTTCCCGGCAGGCCGAGGAACTCGGGATCAGCCGCGGCAGCCTTTACTATCGCTCGCAG
>NZ_JACXAB010000016.1 GCF_014699075.1 Microvirga sp.
CCCAAGGTCAGGCTACACCCCGCATTCCCTGACCATTCAGGCAGCATCTCAGATGATTGATCTCATTGAACGGGCTGGTCAGTTCCGAGACGGGAAATCCTCATGAGCGCGTCAGCAGCAGAACCGTATAAGCGAACCCCTGTGTTCGATGAGAATACCCTGCCCGCCGGACTGCGCAGGGAACATCGCACCAAGCCCGGTGTATGGGGCATCATCCGGGTGCTTGAAGGGCGATTGCGTTATCAGGTGCTCGATCCGGCCTCCGAGATGATCCTTGAACCTGGCCATCCCGGCGTCGTGCGGCCTGATGAGCCGCATCTCGTTGAGCCTCTTGGTCCCATGCGGATGCAGGTTGAGTTCTACAATCAGGTACCCGAGCTCTTTACTGGGGATTCGGGCTTGTTTCCCAAGTCGGGGCCGCCATAGACATGCTGATGCAGTCGGTGGGTGCCAAATTCATGAGAAAAGCCAATGTCTTCCCCTCGCACTTCCGTAATGTAAGGCGTTGGTCCGATTGCCGGGCCGGAGCAGACCCGAGGAAGAGCATGAGCACTTCAGAGGCTGCCTCCGATCCAAGCGTTCGCGAGAAGCCTCCATGCGGGTCCAGAGGTGAATACTGGCCATTCGGGAGGCGGTTCTACTCCTGCCAATGCTCCACGAGCCCGGAGCTGTTCGGACGCACCGTTACGCGGTAAGCGATGTCCTGCCCGGTGACGGCGGAGCTGGCTGGACCGCAGATGACCTTGAACGTCATGCCCCGGTCATCAGAGCCGACCTCCGTGACCCTCGTGGCCATGGGAAAGTCGAACCCGCTGTCCCTGACCCAGGAGGCGTATCGCTCCAGCAGTTGCAGGGACCAGACATCACTCTGGGCAGCGGAGATGCCCGGGAGGAGGACGGCGATAACTGCCACGGCTAAGCGCATCCGGACCACCTCTCTATACTCTGTATACTCTGTCGCACATCTGGAGGAGTAGGGTATCCGTGACCGTAATCTACGGCGCCTGCAAGCCTTTGGTCGATGAGCGGATCACGCCCGATCAGGATCCAGGTGTTCCCTGAACGGCGGCCTTGATCGCCGGATCAGGCTCAAACTCCTCTCCTTGCTCAACAGACAGCATCTGGGCGAGTCTGGATCGCGCCCGGTTGACCCGGCTCTTGATTGTGCCGACGGCCACGCCGCACACCCGGGCCGCCTCCTCATACGACAGCCCTTCGGCGCCAACCAGCAGCAGGGCCTCGCGCTGGTCGAGGGGGATCGCCGCCAGAGCTTTGCGGAAGTCCTCAAAGTCGAGACGGGATCCCTGCTCGGGTGGGACCGAGAGCCGGGCCGCATAGGACCCATCTGCGTCCTCGATCTCGCGCTGTCTCTTCCGGTACTCGGAATGAAAGAGGTTGCGCAGGATCGTGAACAGCCAGGCATTGAGGTTCGTACCGACCTCGAAGCGGTGGATGTTGGCCACAGCCCGCACGAGCGTCTCCTGGACGAGATCGTCCGCACGATCAGCATGGCCAGTGAGCGACATGGCAAAGGCGCGCAGGCTTGGAACAGTCGCCAGGATCTCGTCGTGCAGGCTCGGATCGAGCGTCAATGGAAAGTTCTCCGCGCGAGCCCCTGATCGAGGAGGGCCAGGAGCCGTTGCGGCACGGGCTCACGAAGGATGCTGTCGTAGTACTCGCGCAGCTCGTCCCCGAGCCAAATCAGTTCGGCAGGACCGAGTGTGCCGCTTGCAGGGGTGACATTGCAGCCCTCCGGCCATGCCAATTCCGAGAAGGTAATGCCGTCAGCCGCCTCGTCCTCGCTCATGGAAGCCTCGCCGTCAAAGCCTAGCCGTGCGAGCGAACGTATCAGCCTAAGGTAGGTTCCTTGCTCCCCCTACACTGACGCCCGCCAGGCCCTTGGGGAAGTGCAGAGCTTCTGCTGGAACCCTGCGCCGGCATGAGGATGGCCGAGGCCGGATGGTGCCTCATCGAGAGCGTCGGCATTGAACAGGCGCACCAGTGGCTCGTCCTCGACAATCAGGATCACGGGACGAGCATCGGACGAGTTCGTCGGCATGGCAGTGCCCCTACGCGTCAGCGAAGGTCTTCCGGCGAACCGTCATGGACACTGCGACAGACAGCACCGGCTCACCCTGTTCATCCCTGACCCGCACACAGATCTCAGGGCTGCGGCGCTTCGGGAGGCTCTCGTGGCCGATCTCGGAGGCAGCCTGAATGGCCATGACCTCAGCGGCATTCAGATCCTCCAGCTCGAGGCCTTCATCATCACGGGTGAAGCTGTCCCCGTCCAACACGTCAAAGTAAAAGCGACGCAACGCAATATCTCCTGTTTTACTTGGTACTTGCGAACCACAGGAGAAGCCGTTTGTTCACCAGAGACGATGAATAATCCGACCGTTTAATGTATGTTGGTTCAGGTACTTAACCTATGCTTTTATCCTGGCTCCACAACTCCCATACACAGGTCGAATGTGCCAAACACGTTGCGCGCCGTTCTGAACCCATGAACCATGAAGGTCCGGTAGTGGCACTCCTGAGACCTAAGCTCGAAGGCAGCAATCCTCGCGTAACCAGACGTTCCTCAAGGTCGGCGAATTTCACTGCCTGACCCACTGCGGACCATCGCGGGTTTGGAGCATATGCCCGGACCGAGTGCGTAACTTCATTGGAGTTGAATTTCCTACTCGGGACGGTGCATTCCCTTGAATGTACATTCAAGTATTTGCCAACTGGCTGAGACTCCCGTCAGAGCGGGCTAGACTGGATGTTTACAGGAGCAGAGCGGGCGTCCGGGAAATCGTCTTCCGAATACGCTCGGACGGAACTCCATCCGGCCCCATATATGATGGAGTGGACGGCGCCTGCTCTCGGCAGCGCCCTTCAGGTAGGGTGTTTGCCTCAGCGCCAGACAGGGAGCCGCTCCAATGCAAGTCACGACAGTAGGTCTCGATCTCGCCAAGCATGTGTTTCAGGTCCATGGCATCGATCAGAACGGACAAGTCCTCATTCGCCGTCAGCTCCGGCGAGGTGAGCTCATCGGCTTCTTCCGGTGCTTGCCGCCCTGCCTGATTGAGATGGAGGCGTGTTCCACCGCCCACTTCTGGGCACGAGAGCTGGCGGCCCTCGGGCACGAGGTCCGGCTCATGCCCGCAGCCTACGTAAAGCCTTATATCAAACGCGGCAAAAGCGACGCGCTTGATGCTGCGGGTACTTGCGAGGCCGTGACCCGCCCGACCATGCGCTATGTGGCCATCAAGAGCTCTGAGCAGCAGGCCGTGCTGATGCTCCACCGGACCCGCGAGCTGCTCGTGCGGCAGCGGACCATGCTGGTCAATGCTCTGCGTGGTCATCTGGCCGAATACGGCATCATTGCTCCCCAAGGGCTGCCGAGCGTTCCCAAGCTCAGGGAAATGGCCGAGAAGGCCCGAGGGGCAGCCGTGCCGGACCTGGCATGGCGGTGTGTGCGCCTGATCATCGCGCAACTCGAGGAGGCCCATGTCCGGATCACTGACGTTGAGCAGGAGATCCTGGTTTGGCATCGTACGAATGAGTTGAGCCAGCGCCTGGAGACGATCCCCGGCGTCGGCATCATCACGGCCAGCGCGCTTGCGGCCACCATTTCGGATCCGGGCTCCTTCCGCTCGGGCCGCCACCTAGCTGCCTGGATCGGCTTAGTGCCGCGACAGAGCGGGACTGGCGGCAAGGTACGGCTGGGGCACATCTCCAAACAAGGAGATCGATATCTGCGCCGGCTTCTGGTGCTCGGGGCCACGACACTCCTGCGGCATGCCCGCGGCAAAGCCTCAGCGGCTGCGGGATGGATCAACGCGCTATTGGCCCGTCGCCCGGCCAGCATCGTCAAGATTGCCATCGCCAACAAGCTGGCCCGGGTCGCTTGGGCCGTTTTGCGGGGCAACCAGGGTTATCGCGCTTCAACCACAGCGGCCGCATAAGCTGCTTCTGGAGCCGGATGAGAGGTTTGCAAGGTTGGTGGAGGTGGTGATGGTGTGATGACGGACCGGTTGAGCCGGGGATCAGACAAACCCGTGATAAGCCGTTGCGCTCTGACGCAGCATAAATGTTGGGGACCTGATCCGCGAACTTTATCAAGGCCCGCGGCCAGGTAGGCCGCATCACAAGGCCGGACACATGGCTGCCCACGACCAGATCGTCAAAACACCAAAATCCCCTTGCCACGCAGGCGCCGTCCACACAGGCCTTATCCGAAAATGTGCGCTCATGTACCCGGAAGGTCTCCAAATGGCACGCCTGAGACCAAAGCTCGAGAGCCGCAATCCTCATCGAACCGGACGTTCCGAAAACGCTCGGAATCTCGGTTCCTGACCCGCAACAGACCGGGGTCGGAACAAGAACTGCTTCCAAACACACGCTAAGTTAGAACGAACATAGAACCTCCATCTTCGTCCAGTCGGATCATGCGGCTTGAGCCAAGGGCTGCGGCAGGCGCAAGGGGCGGAATCCATCGATCAGCGAGGGCTGCTCGCCCCAGGCATAGGTGCCCGTGAGGTTGATGTGCTCCCAGCTCAGAGGCGACACATGCTTGAGCACCTCGGGTTGGATGATCCGCCCCTGCCGGCGGAGATGATCCACGGCGCGTCCGAGATAGACCGTGTTCCAATGAACAATGGCGCTCACGACCAGATTCAGCCCGGACGCTCGGAATGCTTGGCTCTCGAACGAGCGATCCCGGATTTCACCGCGCTCGTGGAAGAACACGGCCCGTTTCAGCTTGTGAGCTGCCTCACCCTTGTTCAGACCCGCCTGACAACGCCGGCGCAGCGCAGGGTCCGAGTACCACTCGATCATAAACAGGGTGCGTTCGAGGCGGCCGAGTTCGCGCAATGCCCGTGCGAGCTGGCTGGGATTGCGGGAGGCGGCCAACCGCTTGAGGATTGTCGAAGGCGCGACCGTCCGCGTATGTATCGAGGCCGCCAGATGCAGCAGGTCGTCCCAGTACTCCATGATCAGGCTGGTGTTGATCGGTACGCCGATATGATCCTAGAGTGCGGGGTAGGTCTCCGGCTTCTCGAACGTATGGAGCTTGCGGTCCTTGAGGTTGCGCAGCCTCGGCGCGAAGCGCCGACCCGTCAGAGCAAACAGACCAAAGACGTGGTCACTCGCGCCGCCCGTGTCCGTGAAGTGCTCCTGGATGTCGAGTTCCGTCTCATGATCGAACAGACCATCCAGCACGTAGGGAGCTTCGCTCTCAGTGGCGCTGATCGGCAGGATGCTGAAGTAGCCGTACTGGTCGGAGAGATGGCTGTAGAACTTCGACCCTGGTTCACTTCCGTAGTGCAGGTTGATGTCACTGCGCAGACCTGCGCGATCGCTGGCCTGGAAGAACTGGCCATCCGATGAGGCTGTGGACCCATCGCCCCAGAGAAGGGCGTGGGGATGCTGAGCATGTCTGTCGGTGATGCAAGCTTGCGCCAGCTTGTACGTCTCAGGCCGGGTATGGAAGATCCGCTTCCAGGCGATCTCCCGCGCGCTGATGCCTTTCGATGCTGCAGCCATGCGTTTGGCACCGAGATTGGTGGCGTCCGCCAGAACGCCGGCCAGCATCGCCGGGATGCTGGCCGGCGGCTCCTGAGTGCGGATGTGCGTGAACTGATCGGCAAACCCGGTCCAGGCATGCACCTCCATCAGGAGATCAGGCACCTCGACCAGCGGGTACATGTCGCCGAGTTCCCATTTCAGCTCCTCGGCCGCTGCCGGTACATCGCCGGGCAGGGGAGTGACGACGAGCTGTCCGGCCTCAAGCCGGACGCCCTCGAGCTTGCCATTGCGGGCGCGATAAGCGAGCCGCTTGAGGTTGAAGTCGAGAGTCTGACGCGCCTCGCTGAGATACGCCACGGCATCACCCTGAACGCCGAGACCGAGTTCGTCGGCTGCCTTCAGAGCTGCGAAGGCCGGCTTCGGCATCAGTTGTTCATCCAAGGGTCGGAAAGCGCGACTGCCCTCAACCCAGATATCACCAGAGCGCAACCGCTCCCTAAGCGCCGCCAGCGTCGCGATCTCGTACAGACGGCGATCCGGCTTGGCATCCGTGAAGATCAGCTTTCGGGCTTGGGCAGTAAGGTGGCCAACAGGCACTTGCTCCGGCAAGGTCCGGCGTCCGGCCGCGTTCAAGGTTTTGAGTGTCCCGATTGCGGCCATCAACGAGTCATGCCGCCGGGATGAGCGGAAAGTAAACGTCTCGAGGAAGCGCGCAGCATACTTGCGCACGGGGCCGTAGCGCTCTGCGGCCAGCACAAGCGGATCGGGATCGGCATCCCGCACCATCGCTTCGACTTCGGGTTGGGCCTGCAACAGGCGATGCCATCCGACTTCATCATCGAGAACATCGATGGCATTCCGGCCTGTATCGTTGGCGACAACGAGAGCCCGCAAGGTGTCGCGGAACAGGCGCAGCGCCTTGGTGGTCTCTTGCCGCGTGTCGGCGTATTTCTGCTTGCGGCGCGTGATGGCTCGCGCGAAGAGCCGGCCGATCAACTTGTTGAACATCGTGATGGCTTCATCGGTCAACCGCTCCCCGAGTGTGATCAGTTGCGCGACGATTGTCGCCCGCCGCCGATTGACGTTGAAGTCGGCCACGAGCCACGCCGGTGCCGCGTCACCCTCACGGACGATTTGGGTCCAGCGCTCAGAGTGGATCCGCTCACGCCGCTGCGGATCCATGGCCATGGAACGAACGAAGGCCAGACGCTCCATAAGGCCGATCAGATTGTCGGCACCGGGTGCATCGGGCGCGGTGCGCAGCCAGCTGAGCCGGGTCTGCTGGATCGCTGGATCGACCGTGAGAAGGGCATCAAGGCTGTCGAGCTGATCCGCCGACAATCCCTCCAGCAAGGCACCTTCGGCCCTCTGACGGGCAATGGCGCGTCCAGCGATGCCGATCGTTTCGAGTGCGCCGTCCGGCAACAGCAGGGCACCGCGTTCGCGGAATGCATTGACGACGGCAGTTGCAATCGGCAGTCCCTGATCTGTTGCCATGGCTGCATTGATCGCAGCTACCAGAGCCGCGCGCCGGTCCTCACGTGTCGCAGTCCGGACGCCCAGATACTGCGTCAGGCGGCGGCTGTGATCGAAACGGGTGTTGTAGCGACGCGAGTAGAGGGCAAAGACACCGGGGTCGACCTCCAGTTGCTCGGCCACATAGGCTACCATGGCGGCCGGCGGGCTTTCCTCGACCCCGAGGATCCGGCCAGGATAGCGCATGAGGCAGAGCTGGACCGCATAACCGAGCTGATTGTGGGACCGCCTCCGGACCTCAGCCTGGAGCCGATCCTGCGGCGACAAAGTGTAGTGGCGGATCAGGCTGGCCTCGTCGTCGGGAATGCCGAGCAGCGCTTGACGCTCCTCTGGGCTCAGAAGCTTCCGACGTGTCATCCCTCATCTCCACACTTGTTGCCCCACCGCTTTTGCGGTTCGGAGAAGGTGCGGGATGTTGCGGCTGGGTACAGCCGCTGCTTGGTCTGTCCACACGTTACGTTCTGAATAGCGTTACCGTGATAGCGTGGAGGACCTACCTGATCTTGGATGGTCAAAAGGGTAGGGGGCGCGTAGCCCGGACAGAGGCGAGTTCCGGGTCCGTTCTAGCTTAGCGTGTGTTTGGAAGCAGTTCTTGTTCCAACCCCCAGTACCGCGCCGCGCTCGCGTGGGCGGAGGAAGTCACGCTCGTCAGCGAGACGCACGCCTCCGACGAGGCCTACCCGGCCGCAAGCGCGGCCTTCGCGCCCAAGGATCTCGTGGACCTCACAATCACGATCGCGGCCATGAATGCGTTCAACCGGCTGGGCGCGCCCTTTCGGCTCCCGGTCAAGGCCAAGGCCTGATCCGCTTCTTCGCATCGTCACGGAACGGCCCCGGCGCCGTTCCGTTTCCACCATTCAGTACCCACCTCATGGCTGTGAGCATCGCGCTGCGAGACACTGGCCAATCCTTCAGTCCACACCTCACACCCGGCTACACAGACAGGACCAGCGTCCGCTGCAAGGCCGCTCAGACCCGAAAGTCGACAGTCCGCATTCCCCCGCTGAAGCGGACGCTCCCATAGAGCAGGGGATTGGCATAGAATAACCCAAATGGGACGACCAACTGTTACACAGCAAGTAAATCGCGGCCCGCGATCACAGTGCCTTCGAACGCCCTCCTTGGTGCGGCGAGCCACATCTCCTCAGTGATCGCAGGATCGTCGCCCGGGACGAAGTGGTTCAGCACCAGCGTTCCAACCTCGGCCCGAGCCGCAACGGCGCCGACCTGCTCTGTGGTGGTGTGACTGGCCAGCAGGTGCGCATATAATGCGGAGGCATTCGGCAATCCGGCGACCAACTTCGGCAGGCTCTCCACTCGCATGACCTCATGCACCAGCACATCCGCCCTCCGGGCCAACGCGACCAGCCCCGGGCACATGGCCGTATCGCCGGACAGGATGAGTGAACGGTGCTGGGTGTCCAACCGATACGCAAATGCATGCCGCAGGGGAGGGTGATGGACCTGCCCGGCTGTCACCCGGATGTTCGCTGTTTCCAGCACAACACTCGCTGCATCGATCTCGTGGATCCGAACGAGCTGCCGCGGATCGGAGCGTCCCTCATCCTCCATGCGCGTGGCGATTTCGAACCAGAGGGATGCAAAGAAGCCGTTGATCAGTGTCGCGAGCGGAGGCGGTCCAAATACGTCAATGGGTCGGCGAAGACCTCCGACCCAGGCTTGGTAGAGCAGTGGCCCGAGCTCCAGCGTATGATCGGAGTGATGATGTGTGATGAAGATCGCGTCGAGTTCATGAGGCTGCACTCCTGCCAACAGAAGCTGCCGTGTGGTGCCGTAGCCGCAGTCGACCAGATAGGCTGAGCCCTCGGAGAGGATCAGATTGGCCGGGTTGGACCGCAGGAGGCTCGGGCGTGGCCCACCCTTCGTGCCCAGAAGAATGAGCCTGTCCTCGGCCGGAGGATCGCATGGGGTTGCGTCGTGGAACATTGGCAGGTCCTCTCACTGCTGGTCGGGTGTAAAGCGAGCTGCCTTCACCGCCGGGGCCCACATTGCTGCATCCCGGTTCAGGATTTCGGCAAGCCGTGAACGGGATGTCCCGGTCGGTTCAAATCCCATAGCGATGATCCGCTCTTTCACCTGCTCCTTCTGCAAAGCAGCAGTGATGAGCTGATTGAACCGGTCAAGGACGTCCGCGGGTGTGCCACGGGGCGCAAAGACACCGTGCCAGCCTGCTCCGGCAATTGCGTAGCCTGCCTCCTGGAAAGTCGGAACACCCGCCAGAAAAGGCGAGCGTGAGGTGTTTGACGTCGCCAGGATCCGAATGCGCCCGGCCTTATGCAGCTCCAGCAGTTCCCCCGTGTTGGTGAAGACCATCGGGAGTTGGCCGGTGAGGAGGTCGTTGACGGCCGCCGACGTCCCCCGGTAGGGGACATGACGCAGGTCAAGACCTGTCTCACGGCCGAACAGCACGGCAAAGAAATGGGGGAGAGTGCCAGCCCCCGGCGTGCCGTAGTTGGCCCGTCCAGGATGAGCCTTGAGCCATTCTACCAAGCTGGACAGTGAGTCTGCCGGGATCTCAGCCCCCACGGCGACCGCAAAGTCAAATGTGGCCACCTGCGAGACCGGCTCAAAATCCTGAACAGGATTGTAGCCCAGCGCCGGGTAGACGTGCTGGTAGACGGCCATGGGAGCAATGGGGGTGAACAGGAGCGTGGCTCCATCAGGGGCGGCGCTTTTGACGGCCTGCACACCGACCCGTCCGGCTGCGCCCGTTTTGTTCTCGACTACGACCGCCCGGCCCAGGCCTGTCTCAAGTTCGTCGGCGATGACCCTGGAGAGAGCGTCCGTGGCGGAGCCGGCGGCGAATGGCATGACAAGCCGGACCGCTTCCGTTGCCGAGCCTCCGGAGGAGACCAGACCAGCAACCAGGGCGAGGACTGGGGCGAGCATCCGTTTCATGGGAACCTCTCTAGGATTGCCGCTGGCCCGACCATGAGGCGGTGGCTTGCCGCCGAGGCCAACGGTAGGAATAACGCGGCAGGCAGGAGAGCACCCGAGGCCAGAGATCCGACCTCAGAGCGGCACGCTTCCAGGCTGTGAGACCGACGATGGCCAGGCAGCAGATGGCGTTCACTGCGCTGATCAGGGTCAGCAAACCGTCCCCGAGGTTGACCGCCGCATGAGCCGCCGTCGTGCTGTTGGCCAGGAGGAAAATCGACCATGACGTGAACGAGATGCAGGACGCTCCGTGCTGGTCGCGCGCCACACGGATGATCTGGGGCACATAGGACCCCAGCCGCAGAAAGTTGCACGCCGAGAACGCCAGAAACGCAGCCTCGCCCAGGGTCATAGCCGCCTCCGCATCATTGATGTCGTGAGTGTCGCCGGATTGAGCTATAAAGAGAATTCGTATTCTGGAATGGGCCTATAACTTTTCGGAAGAGCCTCATGCGGTGGGACGAGCGCATTGGCCGGCGATTGCGGCTGCGGGACCTTCACACGCTGCAAGTGATCGCGGAGGCCGGGAGCATGGCCAAGGCCGCCGAGCGGCTGGCCGTGTCGCAGCCCGCTGTCTCGAAGGCCATTGCCGATCTGGAGCATACGCTCGGCGTGCCCGTGCTCGACCGGACGCCGAGAGGTGTCGAGGTGACCGCCTACGGGCGTGCCCTGCTGAGACATGGGGCCGCCGTGTTCGATGACCTGAGGCAGGGGCTCGCCGAGATCGAGTTCCTGCGGGATCCTACGCAAGGGGAGCTGAGGGTCGGCGCTCCCGAGCCCGTCACGCCAGTGCTGGCCGTCATCATCAACGAACTTCTCGCCCTGATGCCCAAGATCCGGTTTCAGGTGATGGTTGGCGACACGGCCGTGCTCTACGAGGCACTACGCGAGCGGCGGCTGGACGTGGCGCTCACGCGTATGCCGGAGCTGAGGGCCGACAGCGACCTTGAAATGGAAGTGCTGTTTGCGGACCCGCTTGTGGTAGCGGCGGGAGCACACAATCCATGGGCAAGACGCCAGTCAATCAACCTGGCCGATCTCATCGATCAGCCTTGGGTTCTTCCGCCTCCGGAGACGGTGCTCGGTCGATTCGGAGCCGAGATCTTTCGGGTGCGCGGTCTTGATCCGCCCCGCGCTGCTGTGGTGGCCCCCTCCCTTCAACTGCGGCTGAGCCTGATGAGCGGAGGTCCTCACCTGACGCTTCTTCCGAGAGCCATGTTGCGTTTTCCCGGTGCTCAACCTGCCATAGTCGCAATCCCGCTGGAGCTTCCTGAGACTGAACGCCCGGTGGGCTTGGTGAAGCTGCAAGGAAGGAGCATGAGCCCGGTGCTCGGGACGTTTGTTGCACGAGCACATGAGGTGACATCGCGGATGCTTACGAGCCCTGAATGCATTTGAGAGGAATGCGCGCAAAGCGGCACCACCCGAATGGTCAGATTACAAGTGGCTACAAGCAATCAGGCTTCCTAAGCCTGCAAGGGTTCAGGCCAGGTTGAAGCGTTGCATGCAAACTTCAGGGCAAGCTTGGACGTACTGTGAAGGTCAGGAATTGGCACTCCCCAGACCAAAGGGCTTGGTCCGCTTCAGCGGAGTAATGCCGACGTTCATTGAGAGGTCGGAAGGTGAAGGTCTGACCGAGGCCGTGTGGAAACGCGCTTGCTGAACAAGGATGCTGATCGCTGTTTTGCGAGAGCCATGATCGCGCGCATCGGTGGATGATGGGGTTCAGACCGCCAGAGCCTTCAGCAGGGGCCCGACACCCAGAATGCTGATCATCCGCTTCAGGTTGTAGGCCAGCACGTGCAGGCTCATCTCGGTTTTGACCTTCTCGAGCGTCTTCATCAGGAAGTGCGTACTGCCCATCCAGGCTTTGATGGTCCCAAACGGATGCTCCACCGTCTGCCGGCGAATGAGCATGGCCTCTGGCATGCGCTCCAGCCGGTCCTGCATGCGGTCGAGCACATCCTCGTGCTGCCAGCGCTTCACCCGCTTGTGCTTGTCCGGCGTGCATTGAGGCTTGAGGGCGCAACTCGGGCACGCGGTCAGGTTGCGGTAATGATCGATGGTGTCCCGGCGGTCTGAGCGCACCTTGCCCTTCGTCAGATGCTGACCCGCCGGGCAGGTGTAGTGGTCATGCTCGGCGTCATAGACGAAGTCCTGCCCGGTAAACAGACCGCGCTTGGTGTTGCCGGAGGTCAGCGTCTTGGGAACGCAGGGCAGCACGCCGGTTCCTTCGCAGGCCAGCACCTCGTCACCATTGAAATAGCCGCGATCGGCCAGCGCCGTGACCTCCTCGCACGCCATCACGTCTTGGGCATGCCGTCCCATCGCCAGCAGTTGGGTGCGGTCGTTGCCGACATTGGTCACCTCATGCGCCACGATGAGGTGGTGCTCGGCCTCCACCGCCATCTGCACATTGTAGCCGACAATGCCAGTGCCCTTGCCGCTGGTGGCCATTGAACGGGCATCCGGATCGGTGAGGGAGATCTGCTGGTCGGGCGCGGCCGCCACCTGCGGTCCCATCTCTCTGAGGGCCTGCATCTGCCGGCGCAGGCCTTCGATCTTCTCCTTCAGGCGGGCGGCCTTCGCCTCGGCCACATCGTTGTCCTGCCGGTCGGCCCGATCGAGCGCCGCCAGGTAGCGGACAATGCTGGCCTCGACCTGCTCGATGCGCTTGGCCACCTTGGCCACGGTGAAGTTCTTGTCCCGATTGTTGACGGCCTTGAACTTGGAGCCGTCGATGGCCACCACCGCCCGGGTGAACAGGTTGAGCTTGCGGCACAGCACGACAAACTGCGCGCAAGCCGCGCGGATGGCCGGGCCATTGTCGCGGCGGAAGTCGGCGATGGTCTTGAAGTCCGGCATCAAGCGGCCGGTCAGCCAGATCAGCTCGAGGTTGCGCTGGGTCTCGCGTTCCAGGCGGCGGCTGGACGGGACGCGGTTGAGGTAGCCGTAGATGTAGATCTTGAGCAGGGTGGCGGGATGATACGACGCCGGCCTGTTGCCTCCGGGACCACGCCGGCAAAGCCGAGGGCCACCAGATCCAGTTCGTCAACGAAGGCCTCGATGATGCGCACGGGATTGTCGGGCGCCACATAGTCGTCCAGGCACTCGGGAAGCAGGGTAGCCTGCCGGCGGTCTTCCCCTTCAACGAAACGCTTCATGCTGCCCTCCGTCGATCAAGAGCAGCCTACCAGATCAACGCGTTTCCACACAGCCTGGACCCAATCCAGACAATGCGACCGAGCCTTGCATTCTATCGGATCAACCAGTCATGTTGGAAAGGCTTCATGCTCGATGCCCGATAATGAGACCGCCGTTGTTAGGGCGCCCTACGCCTCAAGTACATGCACCCAGGCCGTGGGGTGGATGAACTCACGAGAGGGAGGGGGCCGGCTCGGCCGGGGCCGGCCCAATGGGTCAGAACTTCAGGATTTCGCCGTCGGCGGGGACCCGAACACGATCCTGCATGCCGTTCTGCTCAACGTATTCCAGCAGGTCCTTGCGGCTCAACGCCATGTGGTTGATTGCGTCCATGTGGACGGCGACGATGGCGGCGTTCGGTGCGGCCCTGTACGCGCGGAGGACATCGTCCTTGCTCATGATGATCGATCCAACAAAGCCAAGCATGCGAGCTTCGCCGGCGTTCAGGACGATCACGTCAGGCTTGAACTTGGCTAGGCTCTGCTCGACCTCGCTGCGCCAGATGGTGTCACCGGCGAGGTAGACGGTCGGCGAGTTGGGAGCCTGGAAGACGACACCCATGGCCGCGCCCAGACCTTCCGCCAACTGCCTGTTTGCGTACATCTCGTCCGTGCCGTGCTGTCCGCCTGTCTTCGTCACGCGCACGCCTTCGAATTCCGTGTTCTCGCCCAGGACGCGAACATCGGTGAAGCCCTGGGCGCGGATCATCTTGGCGTCAGCTTCGTTCTGCACGAACAGGGGGCTGCCCTTCGGCAACTGTTGATGCTTGTCACCGTCCCAGTGATCGAGGTGGGTGTGGGTCACGATCACCGCATCCACACCCTTCACGACATCCTCGACCGACATCGGAAGCTCGACCGTCGGGTTGCGCAGGTGGCTGCGGAAAGTCCCTTCGAACCCCGGATGGGCGCCCTTCTTCGCCAGGAACGGATCGACCAGGAAGGTCTTGCCTGCGTAGTCGATCTTCGTCGTGGCGTTGCGGATGTGCTGCATCTGCACGGATGCTGTGCCGGCCGTCGAGGTGGCCTGGGGGGCTGCGTGTGCCGATAAACTCGCGGCCCCAAGGGCCAGGGAAATCGCGATAGCACGTATGGTCGTCATTGGCCGCATGTTGCTGCTCCGGATACGAGGTTGATGGCGAGCAGCATTATGGACCAGTCGTGCCTTCGAACAGTGGCCTGTGTGACAACAAGCGATGTTTTTGGGCCAAGCCGCTTGGGCCGTGCATGGGCTCGCCCCGGTGGGATGGCACCGCGACTTCCGCTGGGCGCATCCCGAGAGCCTTTCGCCCGGCCTAGGCGCATTGACCCGAATGACCGCCATCGTTAGATATGGGCCATCCTTCCCTTGTGAGCGCCATGTCCTCATTACGCGTTGCCGTGCTCGCCTTTGATGGCGTGAGCCTGTTCCATTTGACGGTGCCTGGACTGGTTTTCGGCGCGAACTCCAGCCTGCCGGGCTTTCCGTCCTACGAGGTACGGTACTGCACCATGACCCCGGGAATGGTCAGCACCGACACGGGCCTTGAAATCCGGGTGCCGGACGGCCTTGATGCCTTGGCGAATGCCGATGTGATCATCGCGCCGGCGTGGAGCGATCCCGAGCTGCGGGCGCCGGAGGCCTTGACCGAAGCCCTACGCGAGGCCCATTCCCGCGGCAAACTCATCGTCGGCCTATGCCTTGGGGCCTTCGTGCTGGGCGATGCCGGTCTGCTGGAGGGCCGGCAGGCGACCACCCATTGGATGGCGCGCGAGGCCTTCGCGCGCCGCTTCCCCACGACGAACTTCCGCCCGGACGTGCTCTATGTCGGAGACGGCAACATCGTCACGTCGGCCGGGACCGTCGCGGCCATCGATTGCTGCCTGAACCTGATCCGGGAGCGCCACGGCGCCGATGTGGCCAATCGCACGGCGAGGATGCTGGTCACGCCACCGCACAGGCAGGGCGGGCAAGCGCAATACATCGAGAAGCCCGTTCCGCAGTTCCCGTGCGAAAGCAGGCTGCCTGGCGTGCTGGAGTGGGCGCTGGAGCACCTGTCGGAGCCCCTGACCGTCGATACCCTGGCGGACGTCGCCCATATGAGCCGCCGCACCTTCACGAGGCGCTTCCGTGAGACCACGGGCACAACCCTGACCAAGTGGCTGAACGCCCAGCGTGTGACCAGGGCGCAGCAGTTGCTCGAGACCACCGAGCTGCCTGTCGAACACATCGTCCATGAAGTCGGCTTTGGCACGCCTCTGTCGATGCGGCAGCAGTTTGCGGCCCAACTGGGCACGTCCCCATCCGACTACCGACGCACGTTCTGCGACACCAGGCGCGCGAGCCTTTGACCGGGTGCGTTATCAATCCGGTGCATCGGACGTGTTGAAGCGCTGACGGTACTCGCTAGGCGTCAGCCCGGCGACCCTGGCAAACACCTTCCGAAAGGCTCCCGGATCGATCTACCCGGCCTGCCAGGCGACCTGCTCCACGGACAGCCCACTGAACTGCAACAGCTCTCGGGACGACGCCCGCGCTGAGGCGAACGCTGTTGATCGGCATTAGGAACGTCTCCCGCGATTTGCGCAGGCGTGCGATGACGATCCGGAGGGCTGCCGTCTGAAATCAGACCATGGAATCAGACCATTTCGTTGAGATTGAGCCTCCTTTTTTGCGGACTCCAGCGGCCTAGCCGATAGTATTCTGAGCGCTTAACCGCTCTTGCGGACGACCGCTATGACTTCAATCTCAACAAGCCATTCTGGAACCGCGAGGCTGCTGACGACAACGAAGGTGCTTGCCGGGTAATGCCCAATTGGCCCGAACACTCGCTCGCGCACACGGTTGATGGCGGGGCGATGCTCAAGACTTGTCGTGAATACCGTCGTCTTGCCGATCATATCGAGACCTGAGCCCGATTCCTCCAGCACTTGCTTCAGGTTCTCGTACACGACCTCGGTTTGCCTCTCAGCATCGCCGACACCGATGGTTTCGTCGTGCTCGTTCTTCGAGACCTGACCCGAAACAAAAAGGAGATCACCTAACCGAGCTACGTGGGAATATCCCACGGTTGGGTGCACGGATTTTGGGTTCAGCAAGGTGAAACTCATGATGATCTCCTTCGGGTGACCGAGGCAAAATGGCAGGTGATAGAGTGGTCCCGACCGGGCCAAGCCTTAGGGCTGAGGTCAGCGAGGCTACTGCACGAAGTCCAGCATGAATAGGTGACGTGCGGCAATCCCAGGCTTACAAAAGCTAGCAGCCGGTAGCCTATGCCCTAAAATCGGGATGATTTCGATTTGGTGTTGCGCAAGCGCGGTGCCCGTAAGCAACTCGGGTTTGCGGTGCAATTCTGCCTACTCCGGCATTCTGGGTTCGGGCTTGAACAATCGTGCGGAGAACAGTCACCAGCCGAAAGAGATCGGGCCGAAATGCGTAACCGTTCGCACGGTGCGGCCGCTTCGCCGACGGTATCGTGCATCGCGTCCTTGAAGTCGGTGAGGAGACAGCGGGCTTGGTCGGCGAGCGGAGCCGGGATGCTGCTGATCGCAGCTATCATCGTGATCGCGTCCATCGCCACCCGGCGGACGCAAGGTGCAGCAACCGGAGCCGTCGCTTGATGTGCAATGAGGACCTTCCGGAACTCCGCTCTAAGGGCTGCTACTGGCAGATAGTGTTGAAAAACTCCGCAACTGCCGTTTTTCGCGTGACCAGCATACAAGATACTGGGCCCGATCTGGCACACTGGCGCTAGTAATAGACCGACGAAGCAGCGCCCGAGAGTTTTTCAACATTGGGTAATGGGGCGGCTCTCCCTGGATGCCAATAACATCGGCGGGCCACGTGCACAGGAGAGCAGCCATGGACTACTACGCTGGTTTAGATGTCTCGATGACTGAGACCCACATCTGTGTGGTCGAGCGGGACGGAGCTGTCATTCTGGAGGCAAAAGCCTCCAGCACCCCAGAGGCCATTGCCACCGTGCTGGAGACAGCGCCCGCCTGCGCAAAGATCGTGCTCGAGACCGGCCGCATGGCGCCGATGCTCTTCCATGGCCTTGCCGCCCTCGGGCTGCCGGTGATCTGCATCGAGAGCCGGCAGGCCTACCAGGCCCTCAAATCTCTGGCGACGCACAAGACCGACCGCAACGATGCTCGCGGGCTGGCCCACTTGGCTCGCACCGGCTTCTTCAAGCCCGTACACGTCAAATCGCTGCCGGCTCATGCGGTGCGTGCCCTGATCATCGCTCGCAAGAAGCTGGTCGGTCAGCGCGTCACCCTGGAGAACCAGATCCGTGGCCTGGCTGTCGTGTTCGGAGTCCGCTTGCCGCGCGGGTTGAGCCCGCGCTTTACCGAGCAGGTGATCCAAGCCAGCCAGGGAATCGCAGGTCTATCCAGCGCCATGCAGAGCCTGCTCGCCGCGCGCAAGGCCGTTCTGGAAGCGGTCGTGGCGATCGACCATGACATGCGGCGGCTAGCCCGTTCGTCTCAGGCCTGCCAGCGGCTGATGACCATCCCGGGTGTGGGCCAACTGACAGCGCTGGCCTTTGTCGCCACCATCGATGCACCGGAGCGCTTCCGCCGATCGCGGGATGTGGGAGCCTATCTCGGCCTCGTGCCGCGGCGTTTCCAGTCGGGCGAGATCGACTATGTCGGCAGCATCTCCAAGTGTGGTGACCGGCGGGTGCGGACCCTGTTGTATGAGGCCGCCAACGTAATGCTCACGCGCTACCGCGGGGCCTTGGCTCTCAAGGAGTGGGCGCTGGGGATTGCCCGGCGCTCGACGATGAGGAAGGCGCGCGTGGCGCTGGCCCGCCGGTTGGCGATCATCATGCATGCCATGCTCCGGCACGGCACCACCTTCCAGGCAGCTTAGGAGGAGCAACGGAAACAGGTCGAGACGAGCTCCCGAGCGGAGCCACGCCCAAGGGAGGGTGTGGAAGACGACGCCGATTTTGTCGCATGCGGCCTGTGCCAAAGGTCGACTGCGGTTTCAACCAAGTCGCTCCACTCCATCTGACCCCATCAAGTGCCCTGGAGCACGCAGAGAACGCAGAAACCCTTTGGGATCGCAAAACCGCTCAGGACTGGAGGGCTGCCCCTTGACCCATTAGAGAACAAAATCGGCACATCCCAGAAGTAGACTGAATGTCGGCTTCGGGTGGGAACGCCGGACGCTCCTGAAGGGTAGGGGATCGTCAATGCGTCACCCCAAGCTGACTTTCCGGTGAGCAACGTCACGATTGGAGATCGTCAGACGCTGAAGCGTTGACGGTACTCTTGTGGTGTCAGGCCGACGATCCGGCCAAAGACCTTCCGAAAGGCGCTCGGGTCCGTATAACCGACCTCCCAGGCGATCCTTTCTACGGGTGACTTCGTGAACTGCAACAGCTCACGGGCTTTTCCGACGCGAAGGCGCTGGATGTATTCGCTGGTCGTCAGCCCCGTCGCCTTCTGGAACCGCCGGATCAAGGTCCGTTGCTCCAGCCCGGCCTGAACAGCCAAGGCGGCCAGGTTCGCTTCCTTGCCCTCGGTCGCCTGGAGCCAGTGCTGGACCTTCAGGATGGCGGCATCGCCGTGATTGAGCTTCGGCGCAAATGCGCTGTAGTAGCTCTGCTCTCGGCCTGGCGGGTCAACCAGGAACGTGCGGGCGGTCTCGACCATGATCGTCGGCCCGAGGAACCTGTCGACAAGCTTCAGGCTCAGGTCGATCCACGCCATCACCCCTCCGGCCGTGATGATGTCCCCGTCATCAATGATGAGCCTATCGGTGTCGACCTTGGTGCCAGGAAACCGGGACAGGAGCTGCTCCTCGTACGACCAATGCGTCGTCACCGTCCTGCCGATCGTCAGTCCGGTCTCGCAAAGCAGGAAGGCACCCTTGCAGACGGATCCGAGGGAGGTGCCTTGCGCATGCTGACCCTTGAGCCATTCAGCCCACTGCGCCGCCATCTCCCGGGACAGCGGCTGACCCAGTCCGGGCGGAATGACGAGGATGGACGGGTTTCCCGAAGCACCTGGAACGGTGTCGAAGACTCGAACCGGCTCCCCGGCTCCGTCCTGCCATTCCCAGTGGCTGACCCGCAGGAGCGGACGGTCGCTGCTCTGCTTCCCTCTCGCAAGTTCCTCGGCATAGGTGAGAAGATCGGTCATGCCCAGAGCCGCGGCCGTCTGCGAACCCGGGTACAGGATGATCCCGATTTCCGGTGCGCTTTGGGATATTGGCAATATCGCCTCGGAGTTTGTCGTTATCGCCAATTATATCGTGCAACGGGGCGCGGTATCCAGGGTTCACGTTCAACGACAACAAAGGAAGTAATCCATGAGCAAGCGCGCGATCATCGTCGTCGACCTTCAGAACGAGTACCTCCCGTCGGGCAAGCTGCCCCTCGTCGGGATCGATGAGGCCGCCGCCAATGCGGCCAAGGTCATCCAGGCGGCCCGCTCCGCCGGAGACAAGGTCATCCATATCCGCCACGAGAGCCCAACCGATGTGCCGTTCTTCGTGCCCGGCACCGATGGCGTCGAGATCATCCCGACCGTCGCGCCCGCCGAGGGCGAACTGGTGATCACCAAGAACTATCCCAACTCCTTCCGTGAGACCAAGCTGAAGCAGGCCTTGGACGAAGAAGGCATCAAGGATGTCGTTGTCGTGGGCGCGATGAGCCACATGTGCATCGATGCGACGAGCCGCGCGGCCGCCGATCTCGGCTATGCGACGACCATCGTCGAAGACGCCTGCGCCACGCGCGACCTGGAGTTCAACGGCAAGACGGTTCCGGCCGCGCAGGTCCATGCTGCCTACATGTCCGCCCTGGCGTTCGCCTATGGCAAGGTCGTCACGACCGATGACCTGACCGCCTGATCCGACTGTCCCATCAAACCGGATAGCGCGCCAGCCCGGCCTCGCGGTCAGGCTGGTGCGCTATTGCCATTCAAGGATGGGCATCGTGAGGATTTTGACGCGGCACGCGTTGCGGTCGTTCGTGGAGAGGACTGGGTGCGGCGACCGTCTGCTCGTTCCAGCGATCACCCAAGCACTTAGCCTCCGAGGGTTTCTCTGAGTTCAGACGGCCGGCTTCTGTGGAATGGAGGCACCAGGGCTCACTGGGGTTCGAAAGCCGTGACGATGGGGCAGGGTCCGCCCGACACGTCATCGCACGCCCGCGCGAGCCGCGACAGCGCGTCCCGCGCTGCCTTCATCTCAGCAATCTTGGCATCCAGCGCGGCAATGCGCTCCCTCGCAAGCTCACGGGCACGGGTTCGGTCATCGATCGCATCCAGGGCGATCAGCTCGGCGATCTGCTCCAGCGTGAACCCTGCCGCCTGCGCGGAGCGGATGAACCGGAGCCGGCGGACATCCTGTTCGCCGTAGCGCCGGACACCGCTGCCGTGCCCCATGCTGCCAAGGCGTTCCGGCGTCTCCAGCAGCCCGCGTCGCTGGTAGTACCGCACGGTCTCGACGCCGACGCCGCCCGCCCGCGCCAGACCCGCGATTGTCAGCTCTCGCATCCCTTGACTCCGTACCATGGTACAGACCTTATATCAGGGGCAGCTTCAAGACCAACCCTCGAAATGAGAGCTGCCACAATGACTTCCACAGCCCAACCCCGCCAAGCCACGCTCTACCGCATGGTCATGGACCAACATGTCTGCCCCTATGGCCTAAAGGCCAGGGACCTTCTGCGCCGCCAGGGCTTCACGGTCGAGGACAAGTGGCTGACCTCGCGCGAGGCCACGGATGCCTTCAAGGCCGAGCATGGCGTTCAGACCACGCCGCAGACCTTCATCAATGGCGAGCGGATTGGCGGCTACGACGACCTGCGCCGCCATTTGGGCAAGACCGTCGCCGACCCGAAGGCCACCACCTACAAGCCTGTCATCGCCCTGTTCAGCATGACGGCTCTGATGGCGCTCGCCGTCAGTTATGCGGCGTACGGCAGCCCCTTCACCGTGCGTGCGGCCGAGTGGTTCATCGCCTTCAGCATGGCCGTGCTGGCGCTCCTGAAGCTCCAGAACGTCGAGAGCTTCGCCACCATGTTCCTGAACTACGACCTGCTGGCGAAGCGGTGGGTGCCTTACTCCTACATCTATCCCTTCGCCGAAGGCCTGGCTGGTGTGTTGATGATCGCCGGTGCGCTGACCTGGCTGTCGGTGCCGGTCTCCCTGTTCATCGGGACCGTGGGTGCCGTGTCGGTGTTCAAGGCGGTCTACATCGACAAGCGCGAGCTGAAGTGCGCCTGCGTCGGCGGGTCGAGCAACGTCCCGCTCGGGTTCGTGTCGCTGACCGAGAACCTGATGATGATCGCCATGGCGGTGTGGATGGCGCTCGCGGCCCTTGGCCTGCCGTTCGGTACGGCCCACGCGATGTAGCCCTACGCGCGGTGCTTGACCTTACCATCGTTGGAAGACGTACGGCTCCTCCAACACCAGCGAAATGGCGCGCGGCGACGTAGCCCAACGCGCAAGATCTCATCCCCACCGTCGGGAGCTTATTGATGTCACCTACAACCTCCATGCATGCGGGCCAGTCCGCGACCCTGGGCAGCCGCGGACTTGGCCTGTCCCTGATCGTCATTGCGACGGCACAGTTGATGCTCGTCCTGGACGACACCATCGCCAACATCGCCCTGCCGAGCATTCAGCGCGAGCTCGATGTCTCGTCGGCCACGCTGCCGTGGATCATCAACGCCTACATCCTCGCCTTCGGCGGCCTGCTGCTGTTCGGCGGCCGGGTCGGCGACCTCTTCGGGCGGCGGCGGGTGTTCCGCATCGGCCTCGGCGTGTTCACGGTCGCCTCATTCCTCGGCGGGCTGGGGACCAGCGCAGAGCAGTTGATCGCCGCCCGCGGCCTGCAAGGCATCGGGGCCGCCCTGACCGCGCCCAACGCGCTCGCCCTGATCGCCACCACCTTCCCGGTGGGCAAGCCCCGCAACTCCGCCATGGCGGTCTACGGGGCTATGTCGGCCCTAGGGATCACCATCGGGGTGCTGCTCGGCGGGCTCCTGACAGGCCTGCTGAGCTGGCGCTGGGTCTTCTTCATCAACATCCCCATCGGCCTGGCGGTGCTTGCCGGCTCCGGGGTTCTGATCGAGGGCGAGCGCCACTCCAGCAAGCTCGACACGCCCGGTGCCCTCAGCGGGACCGGCGCGGTGATCGCGCTCACCTACGGCATCACCCATGCCGGTGAGCACGGTTGGGGCAATGCGGTGACCCTGGGCTCTTTCACCGTCGCCCTTGTCCTCGCCGTCCTCTTCCTGGCCCTTCAGGCCCGCGGCAAGCACCCGATGCTGCCGCTTAGACTCTTCCGCGACCGCAACCGCTCGGGCTCCTACACCAGCATGCTGTTCATCGGCGCCGGGCTGATGGGCACCTTCTATCTGCTGACGCTCTACCTTCAGCAGGTCCTGCTGTTCAGTCCCCTCTGGACCGGCGTGGCCTCGCTGCCCTTCAGCGCCGGCATCATCCTCGGGGCGGGCATCAGCTCCAAGCTGGTCGAGCGGCTTGCGCCGCGTCTCGTGGCCGGTCCAGGTCTCGTGGTTGCGGCTTTCGGCATGGCCTGGCTGTCGACGCTCACGGTGAACTCCTCGTACGCCATGCACATCCTGCCTGCGCTCTTCATCACCTCGTTCGGCTTGGGCATGGGCGCCGTGACGATGACGCTCACGGCCGTTCATGGCGTTGCCGAGGAGCGGGCCGGCGTGGCCTCGGCGCTCGTCAACATGGCGCAGCAGGTCGGGGCCGCGCTCGGGCTGGCGGTGCTGACGACGATCTCGCTCTCGGCGGCCAACGCACGCTTGCCCGGAGCCGCCATGGCCCTGCAAGACGGTCTCGCCGCTAACGACGCAGGCGCGGTGGCGAGGGAAGCGCTGACCTACGGCTACACCACGGGCTTCCTTACCGGGGCCGGGATGCTGCTGATCGCAGCCATCGTCGTGATCGCGGCCGTCACCACCCGGCGGACGCAAGGTGCGGCGGCCGGTGCCGTGGCTTGACGGGCAGGGCGGTTTGGGCGGGGCAGCGGCCCACCGCCCGGTGCGAGTTCCGCGAGGGCCCCTCTCGGGGCCTTCACCGTTCAGCATGCTTGAAAGCCTGCCGTTGATCTCAGTCCTCGAGGAAGACCTCCTCCCGGCCTTTGCTGACCGACGGCAGCAGGGCCACGAGGAGGACGACCGCTGCCACGAGAAGCAGGGCGGCGCTCACCGGATGACTGATGAAGGTCGTGATCTCCCCGCGCGAGATGATGAGCGCGCGCCTGAGGTTCTCTTCCATCAGCTTGCCGAGCACAAAGCCGAGCAGCAGTGGGGCCGGCTCGAAACCGAACTTGATCAGCATGTAGCCCACCAGACCGAACAGGCCGATGAACATCACATCGGTGGGCAGCGAGTTGATGGAATAGATGCCGATGCAGCAGAACATCAGGATGGCCGGGAACATCAGGCGATACGGCACCTTCAGTAGACGAACCCAGAGCCCCACCAAAGGGAGGTTGATGATCAGCAGCATCAGGTTGCCCACCCACATCGAGGCGATCATGCCCCAGAACAGAGTCGGGTTCTTGGTCATCACCTGCGGGCCCGGGATGATGCCGTGGATGGTCATGGCGCCGACCATCAGGGCCATCACGGCATTCGGCGGAATGCCTAAGGTCAGCAGCGGGATGAAGGAGGTCTGTGCGCCGGCATTGTTGGCGCTTTCCGGTCCTGCCACACCCTCGATGGCGCCGCGGCCGAAGCGCTTGGGGTCCTTGGCGAGCTTCTTCTCGACTGTATAAGCCGCGAACGGCCCCAGCACGGCGCCGTTGCCCGGCAGAATGCCCAGGATCGCGCCGATCAGCGTGCCGCGCAGCACCGGCTTGTAGGACTGCTTGAAGTCATCCCTGTTCGGCAGAAGCCGGCCGATCGCCTGGCGCACCACGTCCCGGTGCTCGGTATGGTCGAGATTACGCATGATCTCGGCGATGCCGAAGATGCCCATGGCGAGCACGGCGAAGTCGATGCCGTCCGCCAGGAACGGCAGGCCGAAGGTCATGCGCTCCTCGCCGGTCTCAAGGTCCGTGCCGACGGTGGAGAGCAGAACGCCCAGCAGGATCATGGCCACGGCTTTCAGGATCGAGCCGCGCGCCAGCACCACGGCGATGACGAGGCCCATGACCATAAGCGAGAAGTACTCCGCCGGGCCGAACACCAGGGCGAGCCGCGTGAGCGGGCCACCCAGTGCCGCAATCACGAGGGTCGCCACCGTACCGGCAAAGAACGAGCCGATGGCTGCGATGCCGAGGGCTACGCCGGCGCGGCCCTGGCGGGCCATCTGGTGGCCGTCGAGCGTGGTGACCACGGAGGTGGACTCGCCCGGGATGTTGACCAGGATCGCCGTGGTCGAGCTGCCATACTGCGCGCCGTAATAGATGCCGGCCAGCATGATCAGCGCGCCGGTGGGATCGAGCCCGAAGGTGATCGGCAGCAGCATGGCGATGGTGGCGATGGGACCCACACCCGGCAGCACGCCGATCAGGGTGCCCACCAAGCAGCCGAGGAAGGCCAGTCCGAGATTGATCGGAGTGAGCGCAACGCCGAAGCCGAGGCTCAGGTTGGAGAACAGGTCGCCCATCAGATCCTCCTGGAGTGGCCGGTGACATCCACCGACCTGGCGTGACGACGAGGGGAGAAGACCAGCATGAGCAGTCCGCTGCCGGCCATCATGGCGGCGGTGGCCCGCAGCACCGCCTTCTGCGACCAGTCGGCGGGGAACAGGCCCGTGAGCGCCTGCGGGAAGATCGGGATCGGCAGGTTGAGGAGGTCGCCGAACAGCACCATGCAGAACGGCGTGAGCAGGAGCGCCAGGATGGCGAGCTCGCGCAGGCGCGCCTCGGGCGTGGCATGGCCGCCGATGATGATGGCGAGTGGACCCGCAATCACCATGCCAAGCCCCGGGGTTGCGAGCGGTCCGAACGAAAAGGGGCGGATCGTGATGGCAAAGGCCAGGATCGCCCCGATCACGAAGACAGGCCCGCGCAGGTTCCAGCGCTCCAGGCCATGGCCGTCCGTCGTGAAGCTCGTCCCGGCGAGGACAAGCCCGCAAAGGCCGACGCCGATGGCAAGCCAGCGCGGCAGCATGGCCGGCCCCATGGCATTCAGGGTGCCCTGGTCAAGATCTCGTGTCAGCCAGAGCGCTAGGGCCGCAAGCGCGACGAGCGTCAGTCCGGCAACAAGGCCCTGCGGCGAACGAACGGGTCTGGCCCGCGCCGGACGGGCGTCTCCTGACATCGCTTCGGACATGCTTCACCTCCCTTGGCGCACCGCATGGTGCGTCGGTTTCCGTCCCGGTTGGTTGAGCGCCTGCTTTTGCAGGTCTTGTGCAATCGCATCCCGCACGGACCTTCGGCGGCCCGAGGAAGCGTGTGGTGGGAGCAGGCACACCCGAGGTCGTCAGCGGCCGTTCGCTTGCTGAGGCCTATTCCCTTGTCATGTACCCGCTTCGTGCATGCCTCGGAAAACGGTGTCTCAAGTTCTGGCGTCGGTGATGGGGAACACCTGTCGTGCCGTGGCCGGAACCACTCGTCCGAGCATGGACCGAAGCAGAACCGATTGTTGCCGACGACGAGCGGTCGTCAGATACGGTTCTGCGCCGACTCCCTGATCCTGGCGCGGAGGGAGGCCTCGAACGCCTCCTGCTCGACGATCTTCGTGGCATGGGCAACGAGATCGTCGCGGGACACGACGATGATGCCGTCGCGGTCGCCGATGATCGCGTCTCCCGGATTGCACACGACGTTGCCGCAGGCCACGGGTGCTCCGACGGTGCCGGGTCCCGTCTTTGAGGGACCCGCAGGATTGACGGCCCGGGCGAAGACGGGCAGGCCAAGTCCCTCGATCTCATCGACGTCGCGAACGGCACCATCGATCACGACAGCCGCGATGCCGCGTGCCAAGCAGATCTCGGCCAGCAGGTCGCCGAAGACCGCGCGGTTGACTTCGGAATTGCCGTTGATGACCAGGACGTCGCCCGGGACCGCGTCGTCGAGCGCACGATGGATGGTCAGGTTGTCGCCTTCGCGGGTCAGGATGGGGAGGATGGTGCCGTAAAACCGGGCGTTCCTCGTCATCGGACGGATGGCCGACGCCATCATGCCCATCCTGCGCTGGATGTCGCCGATCAGGGCAACCGGATACCGCGCAAGGGCCTCGATCCGGTCGAGCGGAGCCCGCGTCCAATCGGTCGTGACGCTGATGGATTCGGTGGATGCGTTGATGAACATGATCTCGATCTTCCGTGATGGTTATGCGCTGATCCGGTGGCCGGCACTGGTCCCACTTGGAGACACGTCGTTGACGGCGCCGTCGGGGCGGCCGCCCTCCAAGACGCAGCGGATGGCATCGGTGGCGATGTGCCCGACGCGCATCAGGGCTTCCTGCGTCTGGCCGCCGACGTGGGGCGTCACGATCAGGTTCGGGAACTCGGTGAGCGGGATCCGATTGTGCGGCAGGGGGTCCGTCATGTCGGCATTCTCTGCATCGAGGACGTCGAGCGCCGCTCCGCCCAACCGGTCGCTCCGGAGCGCATCGACAAGGGCGGCCTCATTGATCAATCCCCCACGCGCGGTGTTCACGAGGATGGCGTGGTCCTTCATCCGCCCGATGACGGCCGCGTCGATGATGTTGCGCGTCGAGGGCAGGAGCGGCAGGTGCAGGCTGAGGATGTCGGATTCCCGCACCAGTTCGTCGAACGGAACGAGATGCAGGTTCGGGCCCGAGTCTTGCTTGAGGGCGGGGTCGGTGACGAGCACCGTCATCCCGAAGCCTTCGGCGATCCTGGCCACGTGCCTGCCGATGTTGCCTAGGCCGAGAAGCCCGATCGTGCGACCGTTCAGCTCGATCCCGGTCAGCGCCATCCTGTCACCGGACCAGTCGCCATTCCGCGTGTGGGCCGATGCGATCGGGACCTTCCGGCACAGGGACAGGACCAACGCGAAGACATGCTCGGCCACCGCTCGGCTGTTGGCCCCGGGCGTATTGGTCACCCAGACGTTCCTGGCCGTTGCCGCCGGGATGTCGACCGTGTCCGTTCCGACGCCGTGGCGCGCGATGATCCTGAGCTTCGGGGAGTCGTCGATCATCCGGGCCGTGAAGGTGCCGGACCGGAGGAGGACCGCCTCGACCTCGCCCTTGACGTCGTTGTAGGAAACCGCGTCCGGACCGTACCCGCAGAAAACGGTCCCCAGTTTCTTCAAGCCCTCGAGAACGTCCTCGTGGATGGGACTTGAAACGAAGATCACTGGCATCGCATTCGTACCTCTGTCTGGACAAACGACCGCCGTCCAACGGCCCCGCGTCGGGCCGGCGGCGTCATAAGCGTCGGTGATGGATTCAGCCTGCCTCCACGACCATGTGGCTCCGTGAGGCAGGCTCGTTCGAGGCTTACTTGGGCAGGCTGTCCTTGGGCAGGGTGTCCGCGATGGCGCGCAGGACCTTGGCGTTCTCGCTGAGGGACTCCTTCCACTGCGAGCCTGAGGCGTAGGACAACACCGGCGCATCACCCGGCGAGGACGCGATGAACTCGGGGTCGCGCAAGCTGTCGGCAATGGCGGCCTCCAGGGCGCGCACGATGGTGTCGGGCACGCCCTTGGCCACCGCGAAGCCGCGCTCCGAGGACATCACCACAGGCACGCCCACCTCCTCCGCCGTGGGCACGCCCGGCAGCGCCGCCAAGCGGGACTTGGCCAGGATGGCGATGACCTTCAGGTCGCCCTTGGCGCCGCCGTGCAGTTCGGCGACCTCGCCGGCGCTGATCAGGCCCACATCCAGATGTCCGCCCAGCAGGTCGGTCTTCTGGTTCGCTGTGCCCCGGTAGGGAACCTCGTTGGCCTGAACCTTGGTCGCGTCGGCCATGAGCCGGAGCGCGAGGTGACCGTTCGAGCCGACGCCGTTGTGGCCGAACGTGATGGAGCCCGGCTTGGCCTTGAGGGCCTCCACGACGTCCGTGAGGTTTGAGAGCTTGCTGTCGGCGCGCACGACCACCACGGTCGGGTCGTCGACGACGCGTGCCACCAGCCGCACGTCGTCCGGGCTGTACTGGGACTTCTTCGTCATCGGCACGAACAGGAAGCTCGGCACGTTGACCACTCCGATGGTGTAGCCATCGGGTTCGGCACGGGCGATCGCGGTGGTGGAGATCTCGCCCGCGGCGCCGGGCTTGTTGAGCACGATGAACCTGGCCTTGCCGCCGAGCCGTTTCTCCATGAACGGGATCAGCTTGCGCGCCATGACATCGGTGCCGCCGCCGGCCGGGAAGCCGACGATCACCTCTACCGGCCGGTCCTCGGGCCAGGCCGCCAGGGCGGGCTGGCACAGCGCGAGGGCGAGTGTCGCGCCGAGCACGGCATGGATTGTTGGCCGCATGACCATTCTCCTTGTTGGACGTTTCCTGGGCGGCAGGTTCCGCGATCGGACGATGTCCCACAAGCGAATAATTTGCGTCAGGTCATAGTCGTTTTACGACTTAATCCCGCGGGCGCTGAGAACTGCGCCACCTCGCTCACGCATTGCAAGAGCATGGGGAGCATCGCGCGATGGTCATCCGCGCGATGGACGAAGCAATAGCGCATGGTCGGCAATGGAGGGTCGCTGGGCAGGGCGAGGAGCGCGCCGCTCTCGACCCAGGGGCGCATGAAATCCACCGGCAGGAAGCTGAGGCCCACGTCGGCCATCGTCAGGCCGATGATCGCCATCAGGCTGTTGCTGGCGACGGTGCGCTGCATATGCAGCCCCAGTCCCGCTGCCCAGACATCGAATGCCTGGGTCACGCCCGAGCCCTCGGACATCGTGATGACCGGGTGGCGCGACAGGTCCTCTGCCGTCAGCACGCTCTCGGGGTCGACACGCCCAGGGGCGGCCATCCACGTGAAGTGAACGTCGCCGATCCCGTGAGCGGCGATCTGCGGGTTCTCGGGTGGTATCGGGATGATCGCGAAGTCCAGCTCACCCCGTACGACCTGGCGCTCGAGACGTCGGCCCAGGTCGACGAGGGGTTGCAGCACCAGTTGCGGATGCTCGGTGCGCACGCGCGCGACGAAGCGCGGCAGCCAGGTCAAGGCGCCGAGTTCGCTGATGCCGAACCGGCACGTGCCCGTAAGCGTGGGCGAGCTGTTCAGCGCGTCGCGGATGCCCTCCTTGAGCTCCAGCATCCGGGCCGCGACGGGGAGGAGCCGCTGGCCGGCTTCGGTGAGCTGGGCCCGCTTGCCGGAGCGGTCGAAGAGTTCGGCCCCGACCCAGGCCTCGAGCTCGGCGATGCGCTTGGACAGGGACGACTGGGTAACGTAGGCCCGTTGCGCGGCCAGCGCGAAGCTGCCGAGCGTGGCGGCCAGGTAGAAGGCTTCGAGTTGCTTGAGGGTCATGACATCGGTTCAACCGCATGCGGGCTTCGGCGGCGGAGCTCTCGCCGAAGGGACCATGACAGGGCTACCACTATACATGCGGAAAAGCGATCCGAAGACTGCCAGCCTGTTCGCTTGGCTTCACGCAGAGGGATCGGGTTGCTTTGCAGGTCACGCCCGTAACTGCAATCGGAACGGGGGTGACATACCGATCCCAGGCCATGGTTCAACCCTCCGGGGCGCCGCTCCGCGCCGGACCAAGTGCGACTTCTCCAGCTATCGGTCCTCGAGCAGCAGGGGATCGACCGAAATGGCACTCTTAAGCGCCCGGAGCGCGAACGTCGAGCGCGAATGGCGGATGCCGATGATCCGATAGAGGCTCGCGCGCCGGAATTGCTGAGAATGCTCGGTCCCGGCCACGGCAACCTTGACGGGGCAAGCGTAGTCCTCGGTCACGAGATATCAGAGACCATTAGACTTCATGACCAGCCACGAAGCTAAGCAGGCATTGAGATCGTCTCGGATCCATAGAGCAGCGAGCTTATCGATTTTGAACATCATAACAGATCATAACCCTTGGCGAGGGTTAGTCGCCGCCTCGGGCGCTATAAATAAACGCTATGGCGGCAGAATGGAGTTGTGTTGGCGGGTCTGCCTCCCTGAACCTAATCTCATAGATTAACAGGCCAAGAGGAAGATGGCCTGGCTCAAGAAACGAACCGCAACAACGCGGCATAAAAACAGCGTGCGATGGCATAGGGCCAAGCTCGTGCGTTCCAGTAACATGGAGTGGGAACATGACCAAAGTAATCAGCCGTAGAGCAATTTGCTTCTCGACCGCAGTCCTGACTCTTGCCGCCGCGATTCCGAACTTTGCAGGAACAGCCTATGCGGCGGGAGAGACGATCAAACTCGGTCTCGTGGCACCAATGAGCGGGCCCAACGCTCGCTATGGCTCATTCTCGATGCGTGGCGCACAGCTCGCCGTGAAGGAGATCAACGACGCCGGTGGCGTCGATGGCCGAAAGATTGAGCTCGTCTCGGGCGACAGCCAAGGTACGCCTGTCGAGGGCGTTTCAGCAACCCGCCGCCTGATCGACAGCGACAAGGTCGATTTCATCATCGGTGATGTCTCCAGTTCCGTCACCCTCGCCATGCAGCCCGTTGCAGAGGACGCCGGTATTCTTCTCCTCAATGCTGCCTCGTCGAACCCCAAGATCACCTATGGGGCTGGTGTGGGCGGTTATAAGTGGACCTTCCGCAACTACCCGACGGACGAAAACCGCGCCTTGATCGTCGCAAAGTATGCCGCCGAGCAGCGCGGTTTCACTAAGTTCTCCGTTCTTTCAGTTGATAGTGACTATGGCCGCTCCGCCATCGAGTTCACGAAAAAGTATCTTCCCCAATACAAAGGCCAAATCCTGACAGAAGATTACTACAAAGAGGGTGAAGTCGATTTCCGCAGCGTTCTGGCAAAAATCCGCGATTCCGGTGCCCAGGCCATCATCCTGTACGGCTTGGCTGACACGACCCCAATCATAGCGCGGCAGATGACCGAAGTCGGGCTTGCCGGCAAGGTGCCGGTGATCGGGAATGGCGAATTCAATACTCCCTCGACGATCAAAGCCGCGCCGCGTGCTCTCGAAGGCGCAGTCGAAGCCGCGGCATGGCTGCCCGCTTGGGATGCGCCCAAGAGCAAGGCTTTCGTTGACAAGTTCACGGCAGCCAACAAGGAAGGACCCAACAACCACGCCTATGTCCATTGGGAGACGGTTCATCTCCTGGCGCAGGCTATCAAGGAAGCTGGAAGCCCAGACCGAGAGAAGGTTCGTGAGGCCCTGTCGAAGATCAAGTATGACAGCGCTGTCGGCGAAGTCACCTTCGACGATCACAACCAAGCCCGGCTGCCGATGATCCTGCTTCAGATCGAAGGCGGAAAGCCCAGCATCAAGGGCGCCTTTACGGCTGAAATCCAGTACCCTGCAAAGTAAAAACGTCGAAGGATGAGGCCATGTTCTCCACTTTAGCAGAACAGATCATCAACGGCATCGTGACAGGTTCGGTCTACGCGATCGTCGCTGTCGGCATGACGATGATCTTCGGTGTTCTACGAGCCATTAATTTCGCCCACGGCGAATATTATATGCTCGGAACGTTTGGGGCATGGTTCGCCATCGATTATCTCGAGCTGTCCTACGAAGCCTCGATTGTCGTCGGGATCCTGGCCACGATCGTCATAGCATATGTGGTCGGAAGGCTCGTGATGCAGCGCATGGTTGGTGCCCCGGCGGAAGCCGGGGTGCTCGCCACCCTCGGCATCGCGCTCATCCTTCAAAACACCGTTATCCTCGTCTTTGGTGGCGGGTACAAGTTCTTCTCGGGCGGATACATCGAACCGGTTTCAGTCTTAGGTTTCACCCTGGCGCAGCAACGCATGCTGATCCTCGTTGTCTGCCTGCTCGTTTTCATCGGCCTTGAACTGATGGTGACGTACAGCCGTATGGGAAAGTCCATGCGGGCTGTTTCGCAGAATATCGAATGCTGCGAAGTCGTCGGAATCGATGTTCCGCAAGTGGTTCTGCGGACCTTTATTCTCGGTGCTGCACTCGCAGCGCTGTCTGGAGTGCTGACCGCGCCTGTCAACGTCAACGTTTATGGTGGCATGGGTGAGCTCATCACCTTTAAGACCCTCCCGATCATCATCATGGGCGGTCTCGGGAATGTCCGGGGCACATTCTTTGCGGCAATGCTCCTGGGCATCGCTGAAAGCCTGGTTGCGACTTATATCGGCCTACAGTTCCGCGACACGGTCGGCTTCGTGACCCTGATCTTGACGCTGATGTGGCGACCCTACGGCCTGTTCTCCACGGAAGCACGCTTTTGACGGCATAGCCGAACTTCTCTCGAACTCTGAGGACTCCCTATGTCTCTCACCCAAACATCGCGCGAGACGCCTCTCGCTGAACCGTCACTCGAAGTCCGACGCCGCGATTTGCGGCTCCCTCTGGGGATCCTCGTCGCCATCGTGGCGCTATCCGCTCCATTTCTTATTGGCTCCTATGCGCTTCACGCCATCATCATTGCATTGATCTTCCTCCTTCCGGCGCATGGGCTCAATCTTCTGGTTGGCTATACAGGCCTCTTGTCGCTCGCCCAAGCTGCGTTCTTCGGTATCGGAGCTTATACCGCCGGTCTTCTGGCGGTTCATTACGGGACGCCTTTCTACGTCAACCTCGTCGCTGCCGGCCTGATGGCGGGCCTAATCGCTCTTCCTCTCGGGATCCCGGCCCTGAGGCTTCGGGCGACCTCGTTTGTCATGTGTACGCTCGGGTTTGTCATCATTGGTCAGGCAATCGCCAAGAACTGGATCAGCGTGACACGCGGTGATATGGGCCTCTCCAGTATCCCAAAACCCTTTTTCGCGCTGGGGCCGGCGTCGTTTACGGTATCTGGTACAACAGGGTTCTATTATCTCACCCTGGCTGTGGCCGTTCTCGCAACCCTTGCCGTCTGGGCAATCGTCCGTTCTCCGGCCGGGCGCAACATGATCGCAATCCGTGAGAATGAGACGCTGGCGGAGTCCGTCGGCGTACCGACCTGGCGCTACAAGCTGATCGTCTTCATGCTCAGCGCGGTCTTTGCTGGCGTCGGCGGCAGCATCTACGCCCATTATCTCACGGTGGTCAGCCCGCTCACCTTCCAGATGTACTATTCGACCACCATGCTGATCATTGTGCTCGGCGGAGGGGCCGGAACGATCTCTGGCGTGGTGTTCGGTAGTCTCCTCTTCGTCGGCCTGTCAGAAGCGCTTCGTGTTGCCCCAGAGTTGCGAATGATCGCCTACGGGTTCTGCCTTTTGATCCTGGTCTTCTGGTTCAAGAAGGGCTTCGCTCCGCTTCTCAACCGCTTCTGGTCCTTTGTCGGAGGTGTCAAATGAGCACTCTGCCGATCCTCGAGATCTCGAATCTCACGAAGTCGTACGGCGCAGTGAAAGCTGTCAATGATGTGAGCATGCACATCGATCGCGGCGAGATCTGCGGGCTCATCGGACCGAACGGCTCCGGAAAATCGACCTTCTTTGATTGTAGCACCGGTCTCGGCAGGCCCGACTCGGGTAAGGTTACTCTGGACGGACAGGATATTACGGGCTGGTCCCTCAACCGCATCGCCCGCGAGGGTAGGATGCTGCGGTCGTTTCAGAAGACGGTCGTGTTCAAGGCCCTCGACGTGGAGGAAAATCTGATCATCGCCGGTCAGATGTTCACATTTCCGAGCCTGTTCTCGACCTTCAGCCTCGGACGAATGTCGCGCCAGCGCGTCACCGCTTTGCGGGAGCGAGCCCGCGAGCTCATCAGGATGGCTGGGCTGTGGGATGTGCGCCACATGCCCGCTGGAAACCTCTCAGGGGGGCAGCAGAAGCTGATCCAGTTCGCCTCCATGCTGATGCCGGAGCCCAAAATCATTCTTCTTGATGAGCCCATGGCGGGCATCAACCCCAAAATCATCGAACGTGTCGTCGAGACGATCAAGTATGCTAACAAGTCGCTCGGCGTGAGCTTCCTCGTGATCGAGCACAACATCGACGTCGTCACCAGTATCTGTGAACGGGTCGTTGTCCTCGATCAGGGTCGCAAGCTCGCCGAAGGCACGCCTCAGACCATTGTTCAGAACCAGCAGGTGAGGGAGGCCTATCTCGGTGGCTGATTCAAACCTTTCCATCAAGAACCTGCGGGCCGGCTATGGCTCACTCGACATCCTGAACGGCGTCGATCTCGACATCCCGCAGGGCCAGTTCGTGGCACTCATGGGTCCTAACGGCGCCGGGAAATCCACCCTCCTCAAGACGCTGTATGGTATGACCACGATCAAAGAGGGTAGCATCGACTGGCAGGGCAAGAACATTGCCGGATACAAATCCCGGGCGATCCTGGGCGAGGGCATTTCCTTCGTGCCGCAGGGCCGGTGCAATTTTCCGGTCATGACCGTCGAGGAAAACCTCCAGATGGCGGCCTACACCCTGCGTGATAGCCAGGTCAAAACCGACCGCGATTATGTCTACGATCTCTTCCCGATCCTGAAAACGCGCCGCACCACGCTCGCCGGCAACATGTCTGGTGGTGAGCAGCAGCTCCTGGAAGTGGCGATGGCCGTACTTCAAAGGCCGAAGGTCCTTCTGGTCGACGAACCGTCCGTCGGCCTGTCGCCTGCCGCAATTGGCATCGTCTTCAATGAACTCCTCCGGTTGCATGCGTCGGGTCTGACGATCCTGCTCGTTGAGCAGAACACCAAGAAGGCCATGGAAGTCGCGGAGCGGGCCGTCATCCTGCGCCTTGGCAAGGTGATTTGGGACGGTCAGCCAAAGAACATCACCCATGACGAACTCGGCGAGCTCTTCCTGACCGGAAAAATGCGCGGAGAAACCGAAGCTGTCCATTGAGTTCTGTTGCACGCCTTAGTGCCGCAAACCATAGCAAGATAGAGAATACTTCCGTGAGCAACTTCGTGCCTGCCTCTCGCGTGTCGCGCATCAAAGTCTCGCCCAGCACGGCGGCGTCAGCCCGTGCAAGGGAGCTAAAGGCCGCCGGGCGTGACATCGTCGATCTGACAGTAGGCGAGCCGGATTTCGATACGCCCGAGAACATCAAGGCGGCGGCCCATGCCGCGATTGATCGTGGCGAAACAAAGTATACGCCAGTCAACGGAACTCCGGCACTGCGTAAAGCCATTATCAGCGACTACCAACGCAGGCTCGGTCTTTCCTATCGAGACAGCGAAATCTGTGTTGGCGGCGGCGCCAAGCAGATCCTCTTCCTGGCTCTTATGGCAAGCGTCGAGAACGATGCCGAAGTCATCATTCCGGCTCCCTACTGGGTGTCTTACCCCGACATGGTGATCGCCAATGAAGGCAAGCCGATTATTGTGGAGTGCCCGCAAGATAAGGGATTTAAGCTCACGCCGGAGGCCCTGGAGGCCGCCATCACGCCGAAGACCCAGTGGCTTATCCTGAACACACCCTCAAACCCGACCGGCGCGGCCTACACCCGTGCCGAACTCGAAGCCTTGGGTAAGGTCCTGCTGCGTCATCCTCACGTTTTCGTACTGTCGGACGACATCTACGACCAAGTCTGGTTCGAGGATGAACCGACAACAACCTTGGTTGCGGCGATCCCCGCGCTGAAGGACCGCGTGCTGCTCACGAACGGCGTATCGAAATCCTACGCCATGACGGGGTGGCGGATCGGCTACGCGGCCGGACCCGAGCCGCTCATCGCGGCGATCAACAAGCTTCAGTCCCAGATGTCCTCTTGTCCATCCTCGGTGAGTCAGGCGGCCGCCGCGTACGCACTCACAGCGGAGCAGACGTTTGTGACTAACAGCGTGAAGGTCTACAAGGATCGCCGCGATTATGCCTGCGCCCGCCTTAATGCGATCCCCGGCCTCTCCTGCTTGGCGCCAGCCGGTGCCTTCTACCTGTTCCCGAACTGCGCGGGCGTGATCGGGCGGAGGACGCCTGAAGGCAAAGTCATCGAGAGTGATCTCGATTTCGTGCTCTACCTGCTGGACGGAGTGGGCGTTGCCGCGCTGCAGGGCGCTGCTTACGGCCTCTCCCCATACTTCCGGTTGTCGATTGCGACGTCGATGGACATGATCAAGGCGGGCTGCGACCGGATCGAGGCAGCCGTCGCGGCGCTCGAATAGCTATCCCGCCCTGGCGGGGAGGGGATTGCTTCCTTCCCGCCCAATGCCCTAGTTTCGGCAAGAAAGAGGCCGGAACGATGAGCGTCGACTTCAGAAAGCTGAAAAGCTTCGTCAAGATCGTTGACACGGGCAGCATGTCGCGCGCCGCCAGCATCCTGCGCACGGCACAACCTGCACTCTCTCAGCAGATTGCAGCACTCGAAGCCCACTTCAACCACAAGCTTCTGATCCGCAGCAACGTCGGAATTGCTCCGACCGAGGCAGGGCTCATTCTCTACCGTCACGCCCAGTTGATGCTCAAGCAGATCGAGCAGGCCCAAGTCGATATCAACCAGTCGGCGACGTCTGTTGCTGGGCGCGTTTCCATCGGGCTTGCGACCTATTCGAGCTCGAGCGCCCTTTCACTGCCGCTGCTGAAGGAGATGAAAGCCCGGCATCCGCGGATCGTCGTCCACATCAATGATAGCTTTGGGCATATCCTGAGCGAGTTGATCATGACCGGCAAAATGGATATGGCGCTCATCTATGCGGCGGACCCAATGAAAGGGGTGACCCTTCAGCCGCTCTTCCGTGAGGAGATGTTTCTCGTCTCGCCTCCCGGCCTGGTCCTTCGAGGCGAGGCTGGCGTGCCTCTGCCCCTTGCGGACCTGAGTGGCGTGCCGCTCCTGCTCCCAAGCAAGAGTCATCTGCTTCGTCGCCTCATTGACGAGGCCCTGTCACGGGCGCGGGTCACGCCTGAGGTCATCTCCGAAATCGAGTCCATTCCGGCGCTCAGCGCTGCGGTGCTCGACGGCTTGGGTTCGACCATTCTCCCGGCCTCGGTGGTGACCGAAACGGCAAGTTTCGCCGGTGCCCAGGTCAGACCGCTCGTGCGTCCCGTCATTGAAGCCACCGTGTCCCTGTGCACGTCCGATCACCTTCCGCTCTCCGAGCCTGCCTTAGCCGCGCGATCGGTTCTGCTCGCCACGGTCGAAAAACTGATGCGTGATCACCACCAAGGCATACGGCCAGCCTAAGCGTCACCTTATGCGGAGGCCATAAAGAAAGGCTATAGCGGCAGACCGTAGTTGTGTTGGCGACGGCAATATCCTTCGCCTAACCTCATCAGCGACATGAAAAATTGGCTTGGCCAGATTCACTGCGATGACGCCAAGCGTCGCCTGCTCGCTCGAGGAAAACATGGCAAAACTGGCTTTCGACACCGGAGGAACCTTCACGGATTTCGCCCTCTTGGACGACAACGGCGATCTTCATCTCCACAAAGTCCTGAGCACACCGAAGAACCCGGCAGAGGCCGTGGTGCAGGGCGTCACGGAACTGCTCGAGCAGTTCGGGCAATCGATCTCTCTCGAAAACCTCCAGGTTCTGGGTGCGACCACGGTCGTCACGAACGCGGTTCTGGAACGTAAGGGCGTTGAGACCGGCTTCATCACGACAGACGGTTTCCGCGACATGCTGCGGATCCGGAACGAGGGCCGCTACGATCTCTATGACTTGAACATCAAGTACCCCGATCCGCTTGTCAGTCGGGCGAACAGCTTTGGCGTGGGCGAACGCATCGCCGCCAGCGGTGACGTCATCACGGAACTGAAGGAGGAGACGGTCCGTGAGATTGCCGGCAAGCTCAAGGATAAGGGGATCCGTTCGGTCGCCGTCTGCCTGCTGCACGCCTATAAGTATCCGCAGCACGAGCAACGCGTCGCGGCTCTTCTGCGTGAAGAGGACCCGGACATCTTTGTGTCGCTGTCTTCGGAAGTCTGCCCGGAGGTCCGCGAGTTCGACCGCGCCTCGACCACTGTGGTCAATGCCTATACCCGGCCGCAGATGTCTGGTCATGTGGCTCATCTCCAGCGCGAGTTCTCCAAAAAGGGCATTGATCGCCAGGTTCTTTGGATGACGTCCTCGGGCGGACTGGTGCCGAGCCGCCGCGCCGCCGAGCTGCCGGTGCGCCTGATCGAGTCTGGGCCGGCCGCAGGAGCCGTCGCCGCCGCCGAATTCGGCCGGATCGCGGGCGAGGGAAGCGTGCTGTCCTTCGACATGGGCGGGACAACCGCCAAGCTTTGCCTAATCCCGCATGGCGAGCCCACGATCGGCACCGAATTGGAGGTGGCTCACTACCAGCGCTTCCGCAAAGGGTCGGGCTTCCCGTTGAAGATTCAATCCATTCAGATGATCGAGATTGGTGCTGGCGGCGGCTCCATCGCGGCCAAGAACCCGCTCGGCCTGCTCGATGTCGGCCCACGGTCGGCCGGTGCTCTGCCCGGCCCAGCCGCCTATCAGCGCGGCGGCACGGAACCGACCGTGACGGATGCCGACATCCTGCTCGGCTATATGGGTGTCGAGTCGTTCGTTGGTGGCTCGTTCAAGGTCTCGAAAGACGCAGCTCGAACCGCCATCGAACAGCTTGCCAACGATCTCGGCGTCAGCGTCGAACGCTGCGCCTGGGGAATCCACGACCTCGTCAACGAATCCATGAGCAAGGCTGCCGCCATGCACGCAACGGATCTCGGCGTCGACCCGCGCTCCCTGCCCATGGTGGCATTCGGCGGCGCTGGCCCGGTCCATGCCTACGGCATCGCCCGCAAGCTCGGCATCAAGCGGATCATCTGCCCAACGGGCGCCGGGGTGACATCAGCCATTGGCCTGCTCATTGCGCCGGTCGCAGTCGATCTGTCGGCCAGTCATCCGATGGCAATCGACGGCTGGGACATGGATGTCATGAACCAGGTTCTCGACGATCTCGCGGTTCAAGGCTCCGAGGTGGTAAGTGCTGGTGGCGTCTCCAGGGACACGATCACCAACCGCTACACGGTCGACATGCGCCATATAGGCCAGGGTTATGAAATCATCGTCCAACTGCCGGATCGCAGCCTGCCAAAGGCTGAGTTCCTGAAGCAACTGCTAGATAACTTCTACAAGCTCTATCGCGAGCTGTTCGGACGCACCGTTGCCGCCCCGGTCGAAGTGATCACCTGGCGACTGCGAGCCAGTGGCGAGAAGGACCAGGTGACCCGCCCGCATCACACCGACGTCGCCGAGGCCCTCAAGGGACACCGTGAAGTCTTTTTCCATGAGCTCGGCGCCAATGTGGCAACGCCGGTCTACGATCACTACCGCTTGCCGGTGGACGAGCCGATCCAGGGGCCGGCCATCGTCGAGCAACGCGAGTCGACCGCCGTGGTCGGGCCGAGCGGCACGGCGCACGTCGACACCAACGGCAACTTGGTCATCAACATCCTGTAAGGGGGCATTACCATGTCGAAGACAACGCCGGATTTCAACGACCCGATTAACCTACAGGTCATGTGGAACCGCCTGATCTTCATCGCCGATCAGGCTGACAACGCCCTCGGCAGGACGGCCTTCTCACCGATCGTGCGTGAGAACCACGATTACGTGACGGTGTTGATGGACAGCCGCGGGCGTGCACTCGCACAATGCACGTGGTCAATCCCGGTCTTCATCAGCTCGCTTCCGGCTGCCGCGCAGCAGTACTTCCTGCAGAAGTTTCCGGCTGACACGCTCGAAGAGGGCGACGTTCTCGCTACCAACGATCCGGAGATCGGCACCGGGCACCTTCCCGACGTGACGATGATCACGCCGATCTTCAAGAACGGCAAGGTTGTGGCCTATGCGGGATCGATTGCGCATCTTCCCGATATCGGTGGCCGCCCGCTCCATTCGGAGGCGAGCGACATCTTCGAGGAGGGCATTCGCTTCCCCATCCTCAAGCTCCACAAAGCCGGGGTTCCGAACCAGGACGTCCTCGATATCATTGCCGCCTCCGTTCGCATGCCGACCGAGGTTCTCGGCGATCTCGAATCCATGGTCGCCGCGAACGGCGTCATGGCCCGGGAACTCGTGAAGTTCCTCGACGAATATGGCTTAGATGAGGTGGATGGTCTCGCCGACGCCATCCAGTCCCGCTCGGAGGCGCAGTTCCGCAAGGCTATCCGTGCTTGGCCGAACGGCACTTTTGGCGCTGAGGTCCTGCTTGACGGCTATGGTGCCGACGTGAAGCTGAAGGTCGCGGTCATCGTCAAGGATGATTCCATTCACGTCGACTATGCCGGCACTTCGGACCAGATAGCAGACTCATCCATCAACTGCCGCACGAACTACCGCTACGCGCACTCAGTCTACGCGTTGAAATGCCTTTTGGACCCTGACACGCCGAACAACGAAGGCTGTATCACGCCTATCACCGACGAGGCGCCGAAAGGATCCATTCTCAACCCAGAGTCATGGGCGGCCGGAAACTCGCGTAATGTCATTGGCCATGTCATCCCATCGCTCATCTTCAAGGCGCTTGAGGGAGTCGTGCCGGATAAGGTGATCGGCGACAGTGGCGGTGCGCCGATCTGGGCCACGAACTGCGTGGGTCAACACGATGATGGCACCCAGTACTCAGCCGTCCAGAATTATCACGGCGGCCAGGGGGGCCGGGCGGAGTTCGACGGCCTTGATACGCTGAGCTTCCCCTCAAACTGCAAGGTCACAGCTATCGAAATGTTCGAGATGGCCGTTCCGGTACTCATCGAGCGCAAGGAACTGATGGCAGACTCTGGAGGTGCCGGTAAGCATCGAGGCGGTCTTGGCCAACGAGCAGTCCTACGCAACCTCGGCAAGTCACCAATGCGCATCTACCTCGCAACCGAACGCGTCCGCCACCCGTGCTTCGGCGTGGTTGGTGGTGAGTCCGGCACACCTGGTAAAGTCCTGAAGAATGGTGAGGTACACTCTCCAAAAGGCAAGGCTGTTCTTGAGACAGGTGACCGCCTTCAGGTCGAAACGCCCGGTGGTGGCGGCTGGGGCCAGGCGCATGAGCGCTCCGCTGACCTGATTGTACAGGATCTTGTCGACGGCCTGATCACTCCCGAGGCAGCCAAGAAACATTATGGCTATACTGGGCCAGCCGCCATGGCTGCCGAGTAGGAGAATTCGATGAAATTGCTTGATGGCAAGGTGGCACTCGTCACGGGGGCAGGTACTGGAATCGGTCGCGAAGCCGCAATTCTATTGGCAAGTGACGGTGCCCGCGTGATCCTGACAGGTCGTCGGCTTCAACCCCTTGAGGAGGTAGCCGCACAGATCGAGTCAGAAGGCGGATCAGCGGTTGCTCGCTCCCTCGATATCGAGTCGCGTGACGATATCTTCGAGACGATCGCGTGGGCCCGTAACGCCGTCGGCCCAGTCGACATTCTCGTGAACAATGCCGGGAGCGCTAGTAAGGTCCTGAACGCGCGCTTCCTGAGCGAGGAAGAATGGAATTCGACCGTCAACGTCAATCTAACGGCTGTCTTCAATCTGACCCAGGCGGTCCTGCCCGACATGATTGCGAAGGGAGAAGGCACCATCATAACCGTGTCATCTCTCGCGGCTCTAAACCCTAATCTGCTTGGAGGAGCAGCCTATGGGGCGGCTAAGGCTGGCGTGAAGAACTTCATGACCTTCCTGCACAACACCTATCGCAATCAGGGCATCCGGGCGACAACGATTCTGCCGGGCGAGACCGATACGCCAATCATGAACAACCGTGCGCGGCCGCCGCTCGAAAGCGAACGCGCGAAGATGCTCGACCCGCACGATGTCGCCCGGGCGATTGCGCTATGCGCGAGCCTGAAAAAGGGTGCAGTGATACCCGAGCTTCACATCTGCCCAACCTACATGCGGGATACTTCCGCCGATATCGAGACAGCTCGTTGGATCGGCGCGCCTTCCGATACGCTGGATCTGCCAAAGAAAGAATCAACGGGAGAAGCCCGATGAACGGTGCGAAATTGCGTGCCCGGCTGCAGGCTGGCGACAGCATCACTATGTTCAATCCGCACCATGTCTCGCCGGGTCTCTCCGTCCGACTGGTGGAGCTTGGTGCCGACAGCATCTTCGTCGACTGTGAGCACGGAACGTGGAGCTTCGAGGATGTGCGGCTCACCGGTCAAGTCGTCCGTGGTGCGGGCGGTGCAGCTATCGTGCGCCCGCACTCTCACGAGCGTCCCATCCTGATCCGCTACCTCAATGCCGGCGCTGACGGTCTCATGGTGCCTATGGTCGACACAGCGGACCAGGCGCGGGCGATCGTTGATGCGGTGCGCTACGCCCTGCCATCGGATCATGAGAAGCGGCTCGTAGTCAGCATGGTCGAAACCCTGGAGGCAATCGAGAACCTCGACGAGATGCTCGCAGTCGACGGCATCGACGTGTTCTTCATCGGCCCTGGGGATTTGTCGCAGAACATGGGATACCCACCCGCACCGCCGTTCGGTGAGCCACGTCCCAAAGAAGTCATGGAGAGGGTCGCTTATGCGGTTCAGAAGATCCGCAGTGCGGGTAAGGTCGCTGGGACATTGGTGACCGCCGACGAGTTTCCCTACTGGCTGGAGAAGGGCGTGCAGTACTTCTACGTTCATTCCGATCCCTTCCTGCGCATCGGCATGAACGGCATCAAATCGCTACTCGGGCGCTGATCGAAAGCAGAGAAGTCGTTATGAGCTTTCCCCTGTTCACTCTTGAAGGCAGACGAGCCCTTGTCACGGGCTCGTCACAGGGCATCGGCCTTGCTTTGGCCAAAGGCTTGGCGGAGCATGGCGCGGCTGTCGTCCTCAACGGCCGCGACCCCGGCAAGATCGAGGTCGCCGCAGCCGACCTATCGGCCGCAGGACACAAAGTCTCAACCGCAATCTTCGACGTGACCTCGGCAGAGGCCGTTCGGAACGGAATTGAGACCATTGAAGGCGAGGGCCCGATCGATATCCTCATCAACAATGCCGGGATGCAGTTCCGCACGCCCCTCGAGGACTTTCCTGCCGAACGCTGGGAGCAGTTGCTGACCACCAACATTTCCAGCGTATTCTATGTCGGGCAGGCGGTCGCACGGCATATGATCGCCCGGGGGCGGGGCAAGATCATCAACATCGCCTCAGTGCAAAGCGAGCTCGCCCGGCCCGGGATCGCTCCTTACACAGCGACCAAGGGGGCGGTGAGGAACCTGACCCGGGGCATGTGTGCGGACTGGGGCAAGCACGGCCTACAGATCAATGCCATTGCGCCCGGGTACTTCAAGACGCCGCTCAACCAAGCCCTTGTCGACAGCGCAGAATTCTCAAGCTGGCTTGAGAAGCGCACGCCGGCAGCCCGATGGGGCAATGTTGAGGAACTGGTCGGCGCGGCCGTCTTCCTGTCGAGCGAGGCATCCTCATTCGTGAACGGGCACACGCTCTACGTTGATGGCGGCATCACCACCTGCCTTTGAGGCAGGCAGCCGCTCCACGCTAACTGTCATCATGGGGCGGCAGTTTCCCGCCTGATGAACGAACGCTGCACTGCATAAGGCACGCCGCAGCCCGCAAAAAGCTGACCTGGGAGGAGATCACGATGACCAAGCCCGAGATCCTGATGATGGGTCCCTATCCGGCCTGGGACCTTGAGGACCTAGAAAGCAACTACAAGGTTCACAAGCTTTGGGAGGCCACCGACCGGGCGGCCTTTCTAAGCGAGGTGGGTGGCAACGTTCGCGCCATTGCGACACGCGGTGAGATCGGCGCCTCGGCTGAGCTTATGAAGGCCCTACCAGGGCTCGAGATCGTCTCCTGCTATGGTGTCGGAACAGATGCCATCGACCTCTCCCACGCGAAGGCAAACGGGATCCAAGTCACCAATACGCCCAACGTCCTGACGGCGGACGTGGCCGACATAGGGGTCGGGCTACTCCTCGCCGTCGCCCGCCAGATCCCGCACGCTGACAAATATGTCCGAGACGGACGCTGGCGCAGCGCCAACATGCATCTCGTGACCCGAGTTCACGGCAAGACAGCCGGCATCGTCGGCATGGGGCGCATTGGTGTTGAGGTCGCCAAGCGTCTCGCCGCTTTCGATTGTCCGATCACGTATTTCGACATCAACCAGCGAGACGATCTGCCGTATACCTTTGTGCCCGATCTGATCACTCTGGCTAAACAGGCCGAGTTCCTCATCGTGACCCTGGCCGGCGGCGTCAGCACTCAGGGGATCATCAATGCAGATGTCTTACGTGCCTTGGGACGCGACGGCATTCTGATCAACATCTCGCGCGGATCAACCGTTGATGAGGCAGCCCTGCTCGACGCGCTCGAACGCAACATCATCAAAGGCGCCGGCCTCGATGTATTCCGGAACGAGCCGAATATCGACGAGCGCTTCCTGACGCTGGAGAACGTCGTCCTCCAGCCGCATCACGCGTCTGGAACCGTGGAAACCCGGCAGGCCATGGGCAAGCTCGTGCGCGACAATCTGGCGGCGCACTTTGCCCGGCAGCCGCTTCTCACACCCGTCATCTGAGGATTGCCCCATGAAAGCCGTTGTCATTCATGCCGCCAAGGACCTGCGCATTGAGGAACGCGAGCCGGAGGCGCCTGGGCCGGGACAGGTCGAGGTCGCCATCGAAGCAGGGGGCATCTGCGGCTCCGATCTGCACTACTACCATCACGGCGGCTTCGGGACAGTCCGGGTCCGCGAGCCGATGATCCTCGGCCATGAAGTGGCTGGCACCATCCGCTCCCTCGGTGAGGGCGTGTCCGGTCTCGCCATCGGTGATCGGGTGGCGGTCTCGCCGAGCCGGCCCTGCCAGCAATGCGAGTACTGCCTAAAAGGCCAGCAGAACCAGTGCCTGAACATGCGCTTTTATGGCAGCGCCATGCCGATGCCGCACATCCAGGGCGCGTTCCGGCAGAGCCTGGTGGCTGAGCAATGGCAATGCCACAAGGTGGCTGATGACGTCTCGATCAACGAGGCAGCCTTTGCCGAACCGCTGGCGGTGACACTGCATGCGGTCAACCGGGCTGGGTCGCTCCTGGGCAAGCGGGTTCTGGTCACCGGCTGCGGCCCGATCGGGGCTCTCGCCATCATCGCCGCCCTTGCGCATGGGGCACGGGAGATCGTCGCCACCGACGTCATGGATGCGGTGCTCGAGAAGGCACGGGCTGTGGGCGCCGACCGGACGATCAACGTGGCGAGCGAGCCTGAGGCGCTGTCGGCTTATTCGGCCAACAAAGGCACCTTCGATGTCCAGTTCGAGGCCTCCGGCAATGAGCGCGCCGTACGCTCCGGCCTGGAGGTGCTGAAGCCCCGCTCGGTGCTGGTACAGCTCGGTCTCGGCGGTGACGTCTCGATCCCGCAGAACCTTGTGGTGGCGAAGGAGATCGAGATGAGGGGCACGTTCCGCTTTCATGAGGAGTTCGCGCTTGCGGTCGACCTCATCAACACGCGACGGGTGGATCTCAAGCCTCTGATGAGCGGGACCTTCCCAATCGCCGATGCGGTGGCGGCCTTCGAGGCTGCCAGCGATCGCAGCCGGTCGATGAAGATTCATCTGAGTTTCACCTGACACGACGTATAACAGGACATTAGCCATGAGGATCGGGGCACCGAAGGAAGCTTTTCCAGGTGAAGCGCGCGTTGCGATGACCCCGGATTCGGCTGTGGCGCTGCAGAAGCTGGGCCATACATGCTTCATCGAGGCGGGGGCCGGAACTGCTGCTGGGATCTCGGATGCGGCCTATGCCGCTGCGGGAGTGAGCGTCGTGCCGGATGCAGCCGCCCTCTACGTTGCGACGGACGTGGTCACGAAAGTGCGTCCACCGGATGAGGACGAGGTGCAACGCCTCCGCCAGGGGCAGACACTGATATCGTTCTTCTGGCCGGCTCAGAACTCCAGCCTTCTGGAGCTGGCAAGCACACGAGGCGCTACCGTCGTGGCCATGGACATGGTGCCGCGTATCTCCCGTGCCCAGAAGATGGACGCGCTCTCCTCCATGGCCAACATCGCCGGTTACCGCGCCGTGATCGAGGCCGGCAACCACTTCGGCCGCTTCTTCACCGGCCAGGTCACCGCCGCCGGCAAGGTGCCGCCCGCCAAGGTGCTTGTGGTGGGTGCGGGTGTCGCCGGGCTGGCCGCCATCGGCACCGCGACCTCGCTCGGCGCCATCACCTATGCCTTCGATGTGCGTCCAGAAGTGGCCGAGCAGATCGAGTCCATGGGGGCCCAGTTCGTCTTCCTGGAATTCGAGGAAGCGCAGGACGGGGCTGCCACCGGCGGCTATGCCGCCCCCTCGAGCCCCGAGTTCCGGGAGAAGCAGCTCGCGAAGTTCCAGGAACTCGCACCCGAGATCGACATCGTTATCACCACCGCCCTGATCCCGGGTAGGCCCGCGCCGAAGCTGTGGACGGCCGACATGGTCGAGGCGATGAAGCCGGGCTCGGTGATCGTCGATCTGGCCGCCGAGCGCGGCGGCAACTGCGACCTGACCGTGCCGGACGAGAAGGTGGTGACTGAGAACGGCGTCACCATCATCGGCTATACCGACTTCCCAAGCCGCATGGCCGCCCAGGCCTCCACCCTCTACAGTAACAACATCCGCCACATGCTGGCGGACCTAACCCCGAACAAGGACGGTGTGATCGTCCACAACATGGACGATGACGTGATCCGCGGCGCCACCGTCACTCACCAGGGTGCGATCACTTATCCGCCGCCCCCGCCCAAGATTCAGGCGATCGCCGCCGCCAAGCCAAAGGAGAAGGTGAGAGAGTTCACCCCGGAGGAGAAGCGGGCGCAGGAGGCGGAGGCCTTCCGGGGCCAAACCAAGACCCAGGTGGGGTTGCTCGTGGCCGGTGGCCTGCTGATCGCGCTGGTGGGCGCCTATGCGCCGGCCAGCTTCATGGCGCACTTCATCGTCTTCGCGCTGGCCTGCTTCGTCGGCTTCCAGGTGATCTGGAGCGTCAGCCATTCCCTGCACACGCCGCTGATGGCGGTGACTAACGCCATTTCGGGCATCGTGGTGCTGGGTGCCCTGCTGCAGGTCGGCTCCAGCCATTGGCTAGTCACGGCATTGGCTGCTCTGTCCTTCCTGATCGCCACCATCAACATCGTCGGCGGCTTCCTGGTCACACGCCGGATGCTGGCCATGTTCCAAAAGTCATGAGGATCGTCCGATGAGCTTTGGTCTTGTCTCTGCCGCCTATGTGGCGGCCGCCGTCCTGTTCATCCTCTCTCTCGGCGGCCTGTCCGGTCACGAGAGCGCCAAGCGGGCGGTCTGGTACGGCATTGCCGGCATGGCGCTCGCCGTGGGTGCAACTGTGTTAGGGCCGGGTGTGGGCAACTACGTGGTGATTGCCGCCATGCTGGTGATCGGCTCTGCCATCGGCTGGTATGTGGCCAAGAAGGTCGCGATGACCGAGATGCCGCAGCTGGTGGCGGCGCTGCACTCCTTCGTCGGTCTCGCGGCCGTGTTCATCGGCTTCAACGCCGATCTCGAGCTCACCCGGGTGCTCGCCCTCGATGAAGCCTCGCGTCAGGCGCTCACCGGCTTTGCCGGGGTGCTGGCGCACAAGACCGGCGTGGAGATCGCGATCCTGAAGGTCGAGGTGTTCCTAGGCGTGTTCATCGGTGCGGTAACGTTCACCGGCTCCATCGTCGCCTTCGGCAAGCTCGCCGGCAAGGTTGACGGCAAGGCCAGGAAGCTGCCGGGCGGGCATGGGCTCAACGCCGGGGCGGCGCTGCTCTCGCTCGTCCTGCTGGTGCTGTATGTCCAGGGGGCGGGCATCTGGGCCTTGGTGGCGATGACCCTGCTGGCCTTCTTCATCGGCTATCACCTGATCATGGGCATCGGCGGGGCCGACATGCCGGTGGTGGTCTCGATGCTCAACTCCTACTCGGGCTGGGCGGCGGCGGCCATCGGCTTCACCCTCGGCAACGACCTGCTGATCGTCACAGGAGCGCTGGTGGGCTCCTCGGGTGCGATCCTGAGCTACATCATGTGCAAGGCGATGAACCGCAGCTTCATCAGCGTGATCCTCGGCGGCTTCGGCGCCACCACCGGTCCGGTGATGGCAATCGCGGGCGAGCAGATTGCCATCGATGCTGACGGGGTGGCCACCGCCCTCGAGGAGGCCGACAGCGTCGTGATCGTCCCGGGCTACGGCATGGCGGTGGCCCAGGCCCAGCAGTCCGTCTCAGAGCTGACCCGTCGCCTGCGCGCCAAGGGCAAGCAGGTGCGCTTTGCCATCCACCCTGTGGCCGGGCGCCTGCCAGGGCACATGAACGTGCTGCTGGCCGAGGCCAGGGTGCCGTATGACATCGTGCTGGAGATGGACGAGATCAACGAAGACTTTGCCAAGACGGATGCGGTTATCGTCATTGGCTCGAACGACATCGTCAATCCGGCAGCCCAGGAGGATCCGAACAGCCCGATTGCCGGCATGCCGGTGCTGGAGGTGTGGAAGGCCAAGCAGGTGTTCGTCTCCAAGCGCGGGCAGGGGACCGGGTACTCTGGCATCGAAAACCCGCTGTTCTACAAGGACAACACCCGTATGTTCTACGGCGATGCCAAAGCCAGCATCAATCAGCTCGTGCAGGCTTTCTAATCGAATCGATCTTCGGGGGTTAAGAGGCTGCTCGCCAATCTCTTTCAACGTTCCGCAGCAAGTTCCAATCCTTGTGCCGCGGGAGCCAAGGTCTATGCTCGACGCATCGTCTATCTAAGAACGGAGAGAAGCATCATGTTCACACGTCAAACAGTCCTTGGACTAGCTTGCGCGGCTGCAATTGGCATTGGAAGCGCTGCGGCGCAGCCGGCCCGTGACGATTTCTACTGGATCGGTGAGATGAACAAGGCTTCCGCGGTCATGGTCGCCTCCACGGGCATCGTGGATCGCCAGCTCGGCCGCACCATCGCGCAAGCCGTGGCGAAGGTCATTGAGGACGGAGCCCGCCCAGGTGCCGAGCGTTCCTCCGATTATCTGCGGATCGAGCCTCTGCTGATCACGGCCGGCGGCCCCGATGTCACGCGATTGCATTCCGGTCGCAGCCGACAAGACATGCTATCCACCAGCCAGCGCCTCTTCCTACGCGACGCCTACCTCGACAATGCGGCCTCGCTCAATGCCTACCGGGCTGCTTTGCTGCGTCTTGCCCGCACATCGCCGGACGCGATCATGCCCGCCTTCACCATGGGGGTGCAGGCCCAGCCCATTACCATGGGCCATTATCTCTCCGGCTACCTCGGCGCGCTAGAACGACAAGCGAAGCGCCTGCAAGAGGCCTATGCACGCATGAACCTGTCGCCGCTTGGCGCCGCAGCCGTGGGCACATCCAGCTTCCCTGTGGACCGGCGCCAACTGGCCACGCTGCTCGGCTTTGATGCGCCAATCGACAACTCATTCGATGCCAATCACGTCTCGCCGTATGACCTCGGTGTCGAAGCGGCCTCGCTCGCCACGTCGAGTGCCGTGACAACCGGCGCGTTGATGGCCGACCTGCTAGACCAGTACCGCCAAGCCCGTCCTTGGTTTCTCCTCGGCACCGGAGAGATGGGTACGAGCAGCATCATGCCGCAGAAGCGGAATCCGGTAACCATGCTCAACGCCCGCGAGCAGGCGAGCCTGACCCTTGGCGCGGCGCACACGACCATTCTTGTTGCCCACAACGTCGGCCCAGGAGTGATCGAGTACCGCGGTGAAGAAGCGCGGAACGCCATACACGAAGCCTCGCAGATGCAGACCAACCTGGCGCGCCTGATTGGAACGCTCCGCTTCGACGCAGCGCGTGCGCTGGAAGAGGTCAATGGCGACTACGCAACCTCCACCGAACTGGCTGATGTCCTTCAGCGCGAGGCAAGCGTCCCATTCCGCGTCGGTCACCACTTCGCCTCGGAACTCGTGAACTATGGTCGCAGCAATGGGCTCCGGCCGGCGGAGCTTCCGTTCTCCGAGGCGGCGCGGATTTATGCACAGGTTGTGAAGGAGATGATGGGTGAGGAGAATGCTCGCTTCCCTCTGACAGAAGCCCGTTTTCGTGAATCACTCACGGCCGAGAATATGATCCGCTCAAGCCTCGGCCTTGGCGGCCCCCAGCCAGCCGAGGTCGCACGCATGCTGGAGGCACAAGCAGCTAGGATCGAGGCAGATAAAGCTTGGTTGGATGGCCGTCGTAAAGCCCTATCCGATGCTTCAGCCGCTCTCGATGCGGCCTTCAACGCGCTGCGGAACTGAGCCAACAGACAATCCATTACAAGGCAGGGTCTGCGCGCCATATCGTGGGCAGACCCGGCCTTGTAAAACCCAATATCCGCATCGGCGCTTGACTGGGTTGGATGGCTCCCGCTCCCGGCGGTGTCAAAATGAGCACCACCCGAACATTCGTAATGTGCCACTACCCCCACCGACCAACGCCCGTCGCGCTCACTTTTCCTGATCGCGAACGGAGTGAGAACCATGTCTGATTTCTACCGGATCAAGCGCCTTCCGCCTTACGTCTTCGAGCAGGTCAACCGCATCAAGGCCGCCGCCCGTGCCAACGGGGCGGATATCATCGACCTCGGGATGGGCAATCCGGACCTCCAGGCTCCCCAGCACGTCATCGACAAGCTGGTCGAGACCGTAGGCAAGCCCAGGAACGACCGATATTCGGCTTCGAAGGGAATCGGTGGTCTGCGCCGCGCCCAGGCGGGCTACTACGAGCGCCGCTTTGGCGTGAAGCTCAATCCGGACACCCAGGTGGTGGCGACGCTGGGTTCCAAGGAGGGCTTTGCCAACATGCCCCAGGCGATCACAGAGCCGGGCGATGTGATCCTCGTGCCGAACCCGAGCTATCCGATCCACGTCTTCGGTTTCCTGATGGCAGGCGGCGTGATCCGCTCCATTCCGGCCGAGCCTACTCCCGAACTCTTCGTCGCCGCCGAGCGGGCAGTCGCCCATTCGATCCCCAAGCCCGTGGCGCTCGTGGTCTGCTACCCGTCGAACCCGACCGCCTATGTGGGGCCAGCGCAAGATCTGCTCCTGATTGAGCGCTAAGGTAGAACGGATCCGCAACCCTTTCCACGAGGAGATGGCTTTGACGCGCTGTACTAAGGCAGAGGAAGGCTCACGATCATCAGCTAACCCATTGCTACTTCAGCACGAAGCCGATGCGCCAGACTCAGCTCCACAAGGCCACTCTGACGACGCATTCAGCGGTGCTACCCGTCTCATCCATGGGCTCCGCCCGGTACCACGTCCCAGACAGCCAAACCAAGCCCAACAGGACGTTGAGGAGTTCTATTCGGCTGCTTGAAGGCACATGTTCTTGCTACGTACTTCGTTACCGCACAGTCAGGCACAGATCTTGCGCTGATCCCTTGTGGGGCGCTGCAGTCTCGGATGTCCATGCGAGGTCGGGTAGTCCCAACAAACCGATGCTTCCGCGCTTTGCATCGCTCAAGCAGCAGAAGACCAATGTGCGGGTGGGGCTGGGCACACAATATCCAATCCGCTGGATCTACCAACGGCAGGGTCTGCCGGTCGAGATCATTGCCGAATTTGGCAACTGGCGCCGCATCAGAGGCAGCGACAGCTCTGGTGGTTGGGTCCACGCGGCACTACTCTCCGCAAGGAGAACGGCTCTCGCTGCTCCATGGCGTACAGCCACCGTCAATCTGTCAGCACGCCCGAGTGACCCAGCCGCGGTCGTTGCACGGCTTCAGCCACGGGTTCTCGTGCGTGTGAAGCGCTGTGACCGTACGTGGTGTGCGGTGGATGTACCGGAGCACGACCTGCAGGGCTACGTCCGGCAGGTGAAGCTCTGGGGTGTCTACCCGGACGAACTTGTCGGACGCGCCCGTTCACACCTGTTCAATCCCGTAAAGAGAGCCGAATGACTTCGCCAGCATGATCTACGCTCCGCAACGTGCGACACTCCGACCTCGTCGTGACACCAATCCCATCCCGGTCGGCCACCACTGAGGATGGTTCCGTCGCAAACTCGGTTTCTACTTGTCTATACTGGCGATCTCGCGCTGGCCAGCTACTGTAAAATCAACGGTTTAGCGCTGCCGCTATGACCGAAGATGCCGCTCAAAAATGGCTATACTTCGAGTTTGCGACAGAACCCATCCCAGTTGGCACGGTGATGATGAGATGATGTGAAGCATGAGCGGACATGGACCGCCGGATCTGGAAACCCGTGGCATCGTCTTGCGCCAGTCACGCGCGATAAGTTGAGAGGGATCAGGTTCAGCGTAAAACATCAGGGCCTGCGGTCAGAAAGCACCGCGTTCAAAGGCCGGAGACATGACTGCACCCGCCCCGCTAGGCCCAAGCATCATCAATAATCACATTGCCAAACGGGCGCCATCCAGACATGACGATGCCGGCTCACCGTATAAGTGCCTACCGCTCACTCTGGCCTCTCTGTGTCGATCGCCAGGAATTGCGACAGATCCAGCTAAGATCCTATCGCTCATCCAGAGCTTTTCGTTTCCCAACTGTTCCAACTGGCGATGAACTCCGGCACTTCAGAAGCCGTCATTGCATGGGCATACAGGAAGCCTTGGGCGTGGTGGCAGCCTAGAGCGCGCAGCCGCAGGGCCTGACCCGGGGTTTCGACGCCTTCAGCGGTGATCGCCAAGTTGAGACTGTGACCGAGGCTGATAACGGCTGCAACAATGGCTGCGTCGTCAGCATCCTCCTCCAAGTCCCGAACGAAGCTTCGGTCGATTTTGACGTGATCAACTGGAAACTGCTTGAGGTGAGTCAGTGAGGCATAGCCGGTGCCGAAGTCGTCAAGGGCGATCCGCACCCCTCGTTCGCAAAGCGTCCGGAGGATGGTCCCGGCATATTCTGCGCTCCTTCCGAGCAGGACCGTCTCGGTGATTTCCACCTCCAGCCGCTCCGGCGGGACTTTCGCAGCATCCAAGAGGCTCAGAACTTCCTCCGCAAGGTGAGGACGTTTGAACTCTGCCGATGATAGGTTGACAGCGATGCGCCCGAAGTAGATGCCGCTATCGAGCCATTGCCGCATATCTTGTGCGGCTCGACTGATGATCTGCTTGCCGAGGGCTACCCCAAGTTCCGGATCAGCGAACGCTGCGCTAAAAGCGGCTGGCGTCAGGATACCCCGGCTAGGATGCTCCCACCGCGCAAGCGCCTCAAAGCCGACGATCCTCCCAGAGGCGAGATCGATCTTGGGCTGGTAGTGCGGCAGGAACTGCTCTCGCAAGAGTGCCTTTCGCACCTGCTGCCTGAGCGCCGCCTGATCTTCGATCTCTTGTCCCATCTCCGGCGTGTAGACCACGACCCTGTTGCGGCCTTGAGCCTTAGCCCGATAGAGGGCGATGTCGGCTGCTTTCATCAAAGCCATAGGAGCGGCATGGTGATTAGGGAAGGCCGTGACGCCGATGCTCGCTTTGATGATCAGCTTCCGGCCTGCATAGGAAAATGGCTGCCGCAGGCGCTTGATCACCCGCTCTGCATATCTGATCGAATGCTGAAGGCGCATCGGCTCGACCAGAATAACCCCGAACTCGTCGCCACCGAATCGTGCAACAGTATCACAATTACGGGTGATGCTTTGCAGACGGCTCGCAACCTCTCGCAACACTGCATCACCTGCATCATGGCCGAGGAGGTCATTGATCACCTTGAACTCGTCCAGATCGAGCATGAGGAAGCTCACGCTCGTTTCATTGCGCTTGGCCTCTGCTAGCGCTAGCTCCAGACGGTGCTGGAACAAAACACGATTGGGCAGCCCAGTTAGCGGATCGTGGTTTGCAGACCGCCAGATCTCTTCCTCCGCCGCCTTGCGCTCGCTGATGTCGAAGGTGACGCCAACGATCTGACTTGGCCCACGCTTCTCGGCGCGAATCCCGACCCATTGCACTTGATTGCTCGGCAAGACGTAACGAAGTTCAATATTGCTTGCGCCTTGCCCCGCGATCTCGCGGAAGAACGCCTCCCGCTTGTGCAGGTCATCAGGGTGTACCCTCTCCAGAAAGCCGGAAAGGGAGCGGGGTGAATGCCCAAGCAGGTCGGGCAGGTTTTTGGCACTCGAAATCTCACCAGTTTCGAGGTTTAGCTCCCATGCCGACATTCTTCCAACCTGTAGAGCAAGGCGGAGCCGTTCCTCGCTGGCACGCAGTTGTTCCTCAGCCTGCTTCCGTTCGTGGATGTCGCTCAGGCTTCCAATCCATTCACGGATCGAGCCATCGGGATTCTTGATAGGTACGGCGCTGTTCAGCGTCCAGCGGTACTCACCGCTGGCATGCCACACGCGACATTCATTCTGATAAGGGACACCAGAAGCTACGGCTGCCAACCACGCTTGTCTGGTCCTGTCCCTGTCATCGAGGTGGACTACGTTGAGAGCGCCCAATCCAACAGCTTTATCCTCGTGCTGTCCGGTAAAGTCTTTCCAGCCTCTTGCCTCTGTTATCATTCCGTCTGGCGTCGCGAGCCACACAACCCCGGCGCTGACCTCAAGAAGCGCGCGATACTGCTCTTCGCTCCGCGCCAGTGCCGCTTCAGTTATTTTTGCCGCATGGATGTCCGTGCTGGTGCCGAACCATCGCTCGATCCTGCCATGCTCGTCATAAGACGGGGCGGCTTGGCTCAGAATCCACCGGTACTCGCCGGAACGATGGCGAATGCGATACTCCGCATCAAAGTTCCGCCCGGTTGCGACGGAGTGCCGCCATTGGGTTTCTACCCGGCTGCGGTCGTCAGGGTGAGCCACCTCTCTCCAGCCGTCCTCATGAGCAACGCCAACGGGAACGCCTGTGAATTCGTACCAGCGGCCGCTGTAATAGTCGTTGCCACCATCGGGCTGCGCCAACCAAACCATCTGTGGGATGACCTCGGCAATGGCTTTCCAATCTCGATCCCTCCCAGCAGGCTGGCGTGCTCCCTCTGTCGGAGAGGCGGGATCGCTTGCGCTACACTGATTCATTCGAGGTTGCCCGGTAGACCTAATGTTACTTTGCTTCTTTCGCAGAAAGCCGCTGAGTGGCAAGATAGACTGACTGCAATAGGACTGTCTTCTGAATGTGAGATTAGGTCGCGGAAGGTTGCGTAAGGCTTACACAGGCATTGCCACTTTAGTGGGTTCAGGAGGCTGAATGCTGACTTTCAGCCTGTAAGTGCAGCTTGGCACCCCATCAGATCCCAAGAGCATCTTTGCTCCGTCAACGGCATGAAACACCTGAGATCAGCCGTCAGAGCCATGAAGATGTGCGTGTACATGTGGGTTTCACTCAAAGAAGAGCGCGCGAATTTAGAGGCTCTACAGTTACTAGGAAAGGTATAGGCAACTGGCGTTTTCCTGAGCATTGATCAGGTCAGTCCGACGAGCACCGTTGCGTGCAGTCGTGAGTGGACATAGCCCCGGCACGCCGTGCCAGTTCATACATCTACCCAAAAGATGGCTAAATGTGCCCGCTGCCAACGATCTCGATGGATTGAGCCCTCCGGATCGAACCTTCTGACGGTCCGCCACTCGGTGGCTACAGAGTGCCATGCTCGTGATGTTGGCGCGGGAACGGAAGTGGTTTGGGATCCGTTGGATGTGCAATAGGAAAGGAAGGGAGATCGTGGCTCGATTTGTTGACAGGCCGTTCGGCTGGGTGGCGATACTCGCTGTTGCCGCGGGCGCCGCAGTGATGGTGCCAAGTCTCCTGGCACTCGGCATGACGCTGGTGTCGGTGATCATGACCCTCGTCTGACAGAGAGAGGCTACGCACCGCGCTCCAATGGTGGATTGCCAGAATAAAAATTCAACAGAACCGCTTCCGGCCGGCTATACTGTCTTCGCTCCGCTAAACGCGGATCGGAAAGGCGCGGATTATCTCCTCTCCTGACGGTTCTTTCCAGTTTCATCGGGGTCCTCTTCCAGCAGGACCCGTTCTGCCGCCCCATCGAGATCATCGTACTGCCCGTTGCGGAGAGACCATAGAAACGCGGCCAGGCCGGCCAGTCCCATGCCAAGCGCGATGAGGATCAACCACCACATTGAACCCATCCGATCTCTCTTCGGGTCCTCGACGTCATGAGACCCTGCGGCCCGTGGTTAGCCTCATCGCGTTGGCTACGACGATGATCGAGGACAGCGACATCGCAATGGCCGCAACGAGCGGCGTGACATAGCCCAGTACTGCAATCGGCACCGCCAGAGCGTTGTAGCCGATAGCCAGGGCGAAGTTCTGGAAGATCAATCGGCGGGACCGACGCGAGATCCCGAGGGCTTCAGTGACTGCCGAGAGGCTTTCGTTCAGGAACACGAAGTCCGCCGCGTTCCGACCGATGTCTGCCGCCGTGGCCGGGGCCATGGACACGTGGGCGGCTGACAGGGCGGGTGCATCGTTCAGCCCGTCCCCGACCATCAGGACCTTCCGGCCCTCCCTTCCAAGCGCCTCGATCCTGGCCACTTTCCCGACAGGCAGGAGTTCCGCCGTGCTGTCACGCATGCCCAGTTTCAACGCCAGACCGCTGACCACAGCCTCCCGGTCCCCCGAAAGGATCTCCACCCCCAGTCCCTGGTTCACCAGATCGCCTACGGTTTCCCGTGCGTCGGGGCGGACGTGGTCCTCCAGGATGAAAGATGCCAGAAACTCGCTGTTCCTCGCCAGCAGGGATATAGACGCGGCGGGGGCGAGCGTGGGGTTTCCACCGTCCAGTGCCCATTCCGGCCTGCCAAGCCGATACCTGTCGCCATCCTTGAAGGCCTCCAGGCCAAGGCCGGGCACCTCCTCGACGCGTTCGAACGCCATGATCGGGCGCGCGCCTTGGGAGGGTGCGTCCGCGATCGCCCTCGCCACCGGATGTCGTGAGCCAACGGCAATCCCATGCGCGATTTCCATCGCCGACTGTGGAATCTCCGCCGCATTGACGAGGGAGGGGCGCCCGAGCGTCAGGGTGCCGGTCTTGTCGAAGGCGACGGAATCGACTTCGGCGAGGCGTTCCAGAGCGGAGCCGTCCTTGACCATGATGCCCCGTTCGAACAGGCGCCGCGCGGCCATGACCTGTACGATGGGGACCGCCAGCCCCAAGGCGCAGGGACAAGTGATGATCAGGACGGCAATGGCGATGGAGATGGACACATGCCAGTCCCCGGTGAGGAACAGCCAGCCCAGGAACGACAGCAGGGCCATGGTGTGGACGACTGGCGAATAGAGAGCGGAAGCACGGTCGGCCAGCCGCCGATAACGGGCCCGCCCGCCCTCGGCGGCCTCCATCAGGCGGACCATCTCCGCCAGGAAGGAGTCCTCTGCTCTTGCCGTCACCCGGACCGTCAGCGGCCCGGTAAGGTTCATCACGCCCGCCTGCACCGGTTCACCGGGAGCAACGCGCCCGGGGGCGGACTCGCCGGACACGAGCGAACGGTCCACCTCCGACATTCCATGTGTAACCAAGCCGTCGACCGGAACCCGCTCGCCGGCGGCGATCAGCAAGGACGCACCGGGCTCAATATCCGACACCGGGAGATAGAGCGGCCGGCCGTCGCGGATGACGGTGGCGCCAGCGGGAGCAAGCCTCGCAAGGCCTGCCACAGCGGAGCGAGCCCTCTCGCGCATCATATGGTCGAGCGTGCGCCCGATGAGCAGGAAGAAAAGCAGGGACGTGGCCGCGTCGAAGTAGGCATGCGGCGCGTTGTGGACCGTATCGTAGAGGCTGAGCGCAAAGGCGAGCGTCACGCCGATGGAGATCGGCACATCCATGTTGGTGCGGCCATGGCGCAGTGCCGACCATGCCGAGGCATAGAAGACCCGGCCGGAGTAGACGAGGGCGGGGAGGGCAAGAACTGCCGAGATGAGGTGGAACGCTTGCCGTGAGTCGGCATCGGCCCCCGACCAGACGGACACCGACAGCATCATGATGTTCATCGCGCAGAAGCCCGCCACCGCGAGAGCCTTGATCAGGCGCGCGAGCTCTGGATCCCTTGCGTTCTCGTCGAGCGCGAACAGGTGCGCCTCGTAGCCAATGCGGCGCAATGTGCCGATCAGGTCGGGAGGCGTCCCGTCGGCAGTGCGCCAGGTGACGGCGACCCGCTTCATGGACAGGTTGACCCGGGCCACCTCGATGCCGGGCAGCCTTGCCAGTGTCCGTTCGACCGCCGCGATGCAGGCAGCGCAATGGATTCCGGGAACGGACAGGTCGGACTGGCGTGTGCCGTCCCCGAGGTCGCGGCTGGCGAGACGGAGTTCATTCAGCGTGACGCTGGTTTGCCCAGGCGCCTGGAGCACGGCTTGGACATCGACCGGCGCGCAGCAGGTCATCGCCGATCCCCATCCGGTTCGGCGCGCCGCCGCATCAGCGCATGGCCCGGTAGGCGTGCCAGGTGGCATGGCCCAGCAGCGGGAAGATGACGACGAGGCCAAGGAAGCCCGTCACGGCGCTCGCGGCGTACAAGGCCATCACGATGGCACCCCAGGCGATCGTCGGGGTGAGGTTGTTCCACACCATGGCCATGCTCGTGCCCATGGCCGTGAGGGCATCCGTGCGCTGGTCGAGCAGCATGGGGATCGAGAACACGCTGATCGCGAAGCCGAAGGCCGCGAACAGCCCGCCAACAAGCGTCCCGACGACAAGCATCGCCCATCCAGTGGGGGTCGTTAGAAGCATGCCGACGATGCCGTCGAGACCTGGGAAAGGGCGGACGCCGAAGAACAAGGCGTAGACAAGGACCGCGGCCCGGTTCCAGACAAGCATCAGCAGGCAGAGCAGCAGCCCGGTGTAGAAGACCTGCGCACCGGCACTCGGACGCACGAGGAGCATGGTGCGCAGGGTCGGACGCTCCCCTGCCTCCAGGGCGCGGCTCTTCTCGTAGAGGCCGAAGGCCAGGACAGGGGCGACGATCAGGTACCCGGCAATGGCCGGGAACAGGATGTAGTCCCGCCCCGAGGCCAACAGGGTCCAGGCGAGGGCGAGGGTGACGACGAAGACCGCCACGCCGTAGGCGATGCTGAGGCCCGGCTGGGTCAGGAGATCGCGCCAGCCGGCCTTCAACCAATCAAGCGCAGCCTGCGCTGGGAGGTGCCGCTGCCGGGCCGGATTTCGGGTCTCCTCGATCCCGGAGGTCTGGGTCAGCAGGCCGTAGGACTTGTCCGTTTCGCTCATCCTTCGATCCTTCTCAGCAGGCCGACTTGGCCGCCCGGAACGCACCCGTCTTCGACCCGGCATCCTTCAGGTGGGCGACGCAGTCGGGCTGGGATGCCACCGCGACGTAGACGAGGTGGGCGTTGGCGGCGGCCACCACGAGCAGCACGGCTGCCGCCAGGCCCCACGCCATCACGGGCCACCTGTTGCGCTTCGGCGCCTCGTCTCCCGTCATGGCTTCGCGCCCGATAGCGAGTTGACGTACAGGGCGAGGATCTTGATCTCCGCCGGGGTCAGGCGCTCGTCCCAGGTCGGCATATGTCCCTGGCGTCCACCATGGATCGTGTTGATCAGGGTCTGGAGGTCGCCGCCGTAGACCCAGTACTGGTCGGTCAGGTTGGGGGCGCCGACCTCCCGGCTGCCCTTGCCGTCCTCGCCATGGCAGGCCGCGCACGTGGTGAGGAACACCTCACGTCCGGCCTGCAACTGGGGGCCGTTCTGCGGCGTCGAGACGGCCGGATCGGACAGGGACTGCACGTAGGTCGCCACGTTCGTGACCTGGGTCCGGTCGAGCATCGCGTCGCGCCCGAAGGCCGGCATCTGCGCGACCCGGGTATTCTGGTGGCGCGAGTTGATGCCGAGTTTCATGGTCTCGGCGATCTTCTCGACCTCGCCGCCCCAGAGCCAGTCGTCGTCCGTCAGGTCGGGATAGTTGGCGCGGCCCTTGCCGTCGGCCCCATGGCAGGCGGCGCAGTTGTCGCCGAAGAGCTGGCGACCCGTCGAGCGCACGACCCTCATCAGGTTCTCGTCGGACTGGATTTGGGCATAGTCCTGCGTCTCGATGGCCTTCAGCCATGATGCCCGCTCGGCCTGAGCTGAAACTAGGTCCCGCTCCACGGTCTGACGCTGGTCGATGCCCAGGATGCCCTTGGTGTAGGTGGTGACCAACGGCCAGGTCGGCATCAGGAGCCACCAGAGCACGGCCCACACGTGGGTGACGACGAGAAAGATCAGCACGCCGCGCGGCACAGCGGTGTCGAGTTCCTTGATGCCGTTCCATTCGTGCCCGGTGGTCTTCTGACCGCTGACTGGGTCTCGTTCCTCTACTGCCATGGCCGGTCGTCCTTACCCAGGATGTTCCGCTTGGCGTCGTCGAACTTCTTCCGGTTCGACGGCCAGAACGCGTAGATCATCACGCAGACGCTGAACGCGATGAAGTAAAACAGGCCCCAGCTCTTGGCGAAGCCAACAAGGGTGTCGTGGTCGATGTCCATCAGCCGTCCTCCTTTGTCTTCGTCAGTTTGTGGTATCGGGCGCCTGTTCCGGCGCGGCGGTGTTGGAATAGGGGGCATCGGTCAGCCGTCCGAGCACCTGAAGATAGGCAACCAGCGCGTCCATCTCGGTGAGCTGCGTCGCAACTCCGTCGAAGGCGCTGACCTGCGTCTTCTCGCCGTAGCGCTCGGTCACGCCCGCAGCGAACGGGCTGTCGGGTGCTGCCTGCCCGAAGGCGTCGGCGGCGGCGTTCGCAATCATCTCGTCCGTGTACGGCACGCCGAGTGCCCGCTGCGCCTGCAAGTGCCGTTGTAGGTCATCGGTTTCCAGTGCCGTGCGGGCGAGGAAGCGGTAAGCCGGCATGTTGGACTCGGGCACCACGTCGCGCGGGTTGGTGAGGTGGGCGACATGCCAGAAGTCAGAGTACTTGCCGCCGACGCGGGCAAGGTCTGGCCCGGTGCGCTTCGAGCCCCACAGCATTGGACGGTCGTACTTGGATTCCACGGCCAGCGAATAGGGACCGTAGCGCTCGACCTCGTCGCGCAGGGTGCGGATCATCTGGCTGTGGCAGGCGTAGCAGCCTTCCCGGATGTATATGTTGCGCCCGGCCAGCTCCAGAGGCGTGTAGACACGCATGTCCGGCGCATCCTCGACGGTCTCGTGGATGGTGAAGAGCGGCGCGATCTCGACGATACCACCGACGCTGGCAGCCGCGATGATCGCCACCACGAAGCCGATGGCAGTGCGTTCAAGCTTGCGATGGAAGAGTTCTGCCATGATTTCACTCCGCCGGAGTCGCAGCGGCGCCGGGGGCGAGCCCGGTATCCGGCACATCCGCCTGCCTCGCGGCGGCAACGGGCACCGCGCGCACCGTCATCCAGATGTTGTAGGCGGCCACGATGGCGCCGAGCAGGAACAGCAGTCCGCCGAAGGCACGTGCGATGTAGTACGGGTACATGGCGACGAGCGAGTCGAGGAACGAATAGGCGAGCGTGCCCTCCTGCGTGTAGGTGCGCCACATCAGACCCTGGAGGATGCCTGAGTTCCACATGGAGAACACGTAGATGAGGGTGCCGGCGACGGCGAGCCAGAAGTGGACCTCGACCAAGGCCGGCGAATACATCCGCTCGCGCTTCCAGAGCGAGGGCACCAGGGTGTAGATCGAGCCGAAGGTGATGAACGCGACCCAGCCGAGCGCCCCGGCATGGACGTGGCCGACCGTCCAGTCGGTGTAGTGGGAGAGTGCGTTCACCGGCCTGATCGCCATGAACGACCCCTCGAAGGTCGACAGGCCGTAGAAGACGGCGGCCACGAAGATGAAGCGCAGCGTGGCGTCGTCCCTGACCTTCTGCCAGGCACCGTTGAGGGTGAGCAGCGCGTTGCCGGCCGAGGCCCACGAGGGGACGAGCAGCATCACCGAGAACGTCATGCCGAGGTTCTGCACCCAGTGCGGCAGCGCCGTGTAGTGAAGGTGGTGGGAACCTGCCCACATGTAGAAGAACGTGATGCCCCAGAAGCTGAGGATCGAGAGCCGGTAGGAGAAGATCGGGCGCTGCGCCCGCACCGGCAGGTAGTAGTACAGCATCGCCAGGAAGCCGGCGGTGAGGAAGAACGCCACGGCGTTGTGGCCGTACCACCACTGCACCATGGAGTCCTGCACGCCAGCCCAGATCGTGTAGCTCTTGGCCTGCCCGAGCGAGATCGGGAGAGCGAGGTTATTGACGATATGGAGGATCGCCACCACGACAATGAACGCCATGTAGTACCAGTTGGCGACGTAGATGTGGGGTTCCTTGCGCCGGGCGATGGTGCGCAGGAAGAGCACGAAGTAGGTGACCCAGACGACCACCAGCCACAGGTCGGCGTACCATTCCGCCTCCGCGTATTCCTTCGACTGGGTCACACCCATGAAGTAGCCGGTGACGGCGAGGACGCAGAACAGGTTGAAGCCGAGCAGCACGAACCAGGGGCTGACCTGGCCCGCCAGCCGGGCGCGGGAGGTGCGCTGCACGACGTGGAAGGACGTGGCGATGAGGGCGTTGCCGCCGAAGCCGAAGATCACGCCGGTGGTGTGGGTCGGGCGCAGACGGCCGAAGGTCGACCAGCCGGCGTCGAAGGCGAGGTCCGGCCAGGCCAGTTGCGCCGCGGTCCACACGCCCATGAACATGCCGAAGACGGCCCAGGCCAGCGTCAGGGCAATCCCAACCTTGATCGGGTCGTCATAGTAGTGGGAGAGGCGGTCCGGATCCGGCTGGCGATCGTAGTACGACCGCATAACGAGGGCGCCGAGGCCCGCGCCGAAGAGCATGACGATGACCCCGTGCATGCCGAGCGGATCGGAGCCTCCGGCTGCGGCCATGGCCAGGCCGGCAACGAAGATGCAAAGGAGGATCACCAGGGCGTTCTGGCGCTCGCCGGAGGTTAGCTGCTGAACCATGCCGATCTTTCTTTGTGGACGTGAAGCATTCATGCCCTTGGGGTTATCAGTATGTTTGCGCGACTACGGACGATGTTGCCATGTTCCGAGCCGAATGCTTGAGCTTCCACAATCGGAAGCTGTTGGCGAGACGTCAACCCTGGATTATCCGTCCTCCATAAGGCGGCAATCTTTGAATCCTTTTCGCTATGACACGGGTTGGTGGCCGGGCGACTCGGTACAAGGCCCTCAATTATTTTGGAACCCCAAGGTGCAGGAACTCGGGTGCAGGAACTCGGGTGCAGGAACTCGGCCCTGTGAAAACCATGGACCTATACCTGTATCCATCCAACTCAGGTGAATTCCTTAAGTGACTGTCCGGATCACAGGTTGTCCAAGTCGCCGTTGACACCGCACTGAGAAGGCCTCCACCGACAGGCGGATTCGATCTGACGCGGGAGAGGGCAGGGCCGCCCGTCGGGAACCGGGCATGCGCAGTGTGGAGGGACATGGCCTTCTTGGCTTGGACCCAGGTTGTCCGGAAGTCTCAGCGGCTGGTCTCAAGGACACAAGTGGGCGCATTCCGGACGGCTCGGCCCGCCTCAGCCTTGATCCAGCGCTAGAACGGGCCATTCGCGATGGCCCTTCAGGACAATACCGGACTGGAGGCGATGACTTCCCCTCGGCATGGTTATCCCGTAGCGGACCGCATCCTGCGGGCGCCCGAGCGGAACGGAGCCAGGGACCGGCATGCCCGGAATTGCCGAATGCGTCCTTGTGGTGGACGACTACCTTGCCGTGCGCAGGTCCCTGAGGTTCGCCCTTGAGATGGAGGGCCTGACCGTCCGTACCTATGGCAGCGGAGCCGAACTCCTGGCGGACCCGGACCTTGCTTCGTGCGGCTGCCTGGTAATCGACTGCAACATGCCGGGGATGAACGGGATCGAGCTGGTAGAGCGGCTCGAGGAGCGTCAGCAGCACTGTCCGGTCATCCTGATCACGTCCGGGGCGGCGCACGATTTGGCGGAATGCAGTGTCCATCTCGACATTCTGGATGTGCTCGAGAAGCCACTCGAGGACAACGCGCTTCTGGACCACATCCATGCCGCCTTGGCTGCGGCCCGGATCAGGACATGACCAAGGGCAACCCTCGAACGGACAGCCTGCTGTTCAGCCTTCGCGCAAGCCGGTCGAGGCTTTCGGCAGCAGGCGTGCGAACGCCGGGTGGCGGATGCCTTAAATGCCCCCGCTCGGCTCGCGACGCATGAGGTGATCTTCCACCGTGGTCACGCCGGGTACGTTCTCGGCGGCAATCCGCAGCGCCCGCCGTTCCTCCTCGCTGCGCACGAAACCGAACAGATGCACGACGCCGTTCTCGACGACGAGGGGCGAGACCGGCTCGTTGAAGTGCAGGCGGACGGCGAACGGTGCCTCCTCCACGACAGCCCCGTCCACGGGGTGGGACTCGACCAGCGCCGCATGGGCGAGGGCAGCATCGCTGCCCCACAGCCCGGCGAGCGCCAGCCAGAGCATGATGGGAATGGCCCTGAGCATGGCGTTGCGGGGAGCCGCGTGACGGCTCCCCGCTCCCTTATCAATGGGTGGCCTTGGCCGGCAGGAGCTTCAGCCCCGGTGCCGGATACTGGTAGTCATCGGCGCTCTTGCCCTCCGCCGGGATCTCGATCCAGCGGTCCGCCTTTCCTCCCCCGCATTCCTGAACCACGGGGATGTAGAGCATGGTGTCGGGCTTGAGGCTGTCGGTGAGGTAGGCACGGAAGACGAACTCGTCGTAGTGCTCGTCGAGCAGCTTGCCCGTCCAGACGATCTCGCGCACGCCCTCGGACAGCGCGGTGCCGTGATAGTCGTACGTCTTCCCGTAAGGTGCCTTGACGGTTTCCATCTCCCACCCCGGCTTGGGCATCGGCTTGACGTTGATGACGCCCTCAAGGATGCGCACGCGCAGCTTCAGGGTCGGTGTGCCCTCGCAGCCGTGGCCGACGCGCAGCACCGCCTTGTAGGTTGAGCCGATCGGCGCCTGCTACGTTTCGAGACTGGTATGTGCGTGAGCCGTGCAGGCAAGCGCGATGAATGCGAAGGCAGTGAGCGCCCCGCGGAGACGGATCGTGGTCATGGCTTCATCCTGTCTTCTGGGATTGTTTGCGTGTGGCGTTTAGATCGCCGCAGGTGGCGCACGGGCGCCGACAGGATAGAACGTGAGGGATCGCGCCGCCCCGGACGGGGTCCGGTCCTCGAAGCCCGGGGCGGATGGGATGGCGTACGGCGGGATCGGGAGACCGGCCGCAGGCGCCGCTGGCATGCCGTTGACATAGCTCAGGATGCAGCACGGCTTCGCATGGCCGGCTGTCGTCCCGTGCCTGTCCTCATGCGATCCGTCCGCGTCGCGGGAATGATGCAGGTGCCGCGCGGGGTCGGCCCGTTCGAACGACGGAAGCGACGGCGGTTGCGTCGCGAGGGCCATCAGGCCGACGTGCAGGACAAGGGACAGGGCAGCGACCAGCGCCGTTGCCCGTCTGCTCCAGATCCTCATGCTCCGCCGATGGCCCATCGCCCTGCAACTAGGTTCCTATGTCGCGTGATCAACAGTCGGCATCGCTTCCTGTCGATGGCGGGAAGGCTCCCTCTCGTGCCGACGGGCGACGGCCAGGGTGACGGCAAATGTCAGGAGGGCGATGACCGTGAGAATGCCACTTGCCATCCGTCCGGCCTCCCAGCCTGCGATCCCGGCGCCGGCCCGCAAGACCACCGAAGCATGCAGAAGGAGCAGCGGTGCGTAGAGCCACCCTGAATAGCGCAGGCGAACCCGCGCGACCGCCGGCAGGATGATGAGCGCATGCCCGAACACCATCGAGAGCACGAACCCGATCAGCACGGCAAGCAGCGCGACGTCGTATCCGAGTCTGCTTTCACCGGGTGGGAACCCGATCAGGGAAGCGCCCCCGAATCCCAGCCACGCGTAGCCCGCGAGCATGCAGACCGCCATGAAGCGGGGCTGCCCGGTCCTACGGATGTTCCGGAGGGCAATGTCGTGCCGCAGCAACCACAGGGTGGTGACGAAGAGGGCGATGCCGAACAGGATCGCGCTGTTCTCGGTCATCAGGCCGTTCTGGGCGCCGGCGACGAGAAGGCCGATGGCGAACAGGAAGAGAGCCTCGCTGCCGCGGCGTTGCGGCATGAGGCGGCTGAGCTCCAGGCGCTCGCCCGCAATGGTGAGGATCAGGAAGGCGAGCCACCAGCCCACGAGGTCGGGCACGGGCTGGCCCATCAGCCAGAGGATGTTCCCGGCGAGCCAGGCGAGCGCACCGAACAGGAGCGCGCCGGTGAACACCGCCGGCTGCTGCATCGTGATCAGCAGGGATCCGCCCGCGAGCACCGCCGCCGCGATCGCGTAGGCCCCTGCGCCCACGGCCTCGGGCGCCCCGGTCAGCAGAGCCAGCGTCCCGAGGCCGGAGAACGCGGGAGCGGCGTAGCTCCACCTGCGATTCAGCGCGACGGCGCGCTCGAGGCCGATCAGCGTTCCGAACAGCCCCGAGATCATCAACGGTCCATGCAAGGCGGCAAGGGATGAGCCGCGCGGCAGCGGCCAGCCCAGCCGTGCCAATGCGCTCCACAGGCCCGCCAGCAGGGCAAGGATGCCCAAGGCGAGGAGCGCAGCTCTTACCCCCATCCAGGAACCCTTGTGCAAAGAGACGAGCAAGGGAGCGGCTGTCCCGGCGGTGGCCGAGGTGTTCATCAGACCGTCTCCTGAGGGGGATGACCCAGAAGCTCGAGACCCCGGCCCGTGATGCGGTCTGGGGTCCAGGGCGGGTTCCACACTAGGCTGACGACCACCTTCGGCACGTCGTGGAACCGACCCGACAGGCGCTCGCGCGCGTCCTCCACGATCATCCCGCCGAGCGGGCAGGCCCGGGTCGTCAGGGTGAGCGCGACCTCGATGCCGTCGTCGCTCCGCGTCGCTTGGTAGACGAGGCCTAGGTCGACCACACTGAGGCCGACCTCCGGATCCATCACCTCCAGAAGGCAGTCGAGGATGTCGGGATCGAGCGCTTGGGTCTTGGTCGAATGTCCGGTCACGGCTTTCCTTCCTTCGCTGGACCTGACCTTCGCCCATCGGACCATGCCGCTCCTTGCCCTGGCGCAAACACCGCCGCGAATTCCGGCATCCCGCGGCAGCATCGTTGCGCCGGGACAAGGACCGATGCCGGGACGCGGCTTAGACCTGATGTCCGATTGTCACCGCCGGAGGCTCCCATGACCATCGAAACCACCCACCTCGTCGACGACGTCATGCGGCGATGGCCCGCGACCATCCGGGTGTTCCTGAACCATGGGATGCGGTGCGTCGGGTGTCCCATCGCCTGCTTCCACGCGGTCGACGACGCCTGCCGCGAGCACGAGGTCGATCGCGCGGCCTTCCTGGCCGATCTCAGGGCGACGGCCGCCTTCGAGGGCCTCGCAGGTCCGGCGCGGCCGTGATGGACCCCGTCCTGGCGGTTCGGCGGTCGCCGCTCCGTCAGTCGGGCAGGCCCTCGGCGAGCAGGAACAGCTTGTGCGGCTGGCGGATCACGATCCGCTGACGGCCGCCCTCGACGAGGCCCTGGCTCTCCCAGGCGCTCAGGACGCGGCTCACGGTGTGCAGCGTGGCGCCCGTCATCTCGGCGATGTCCTGGCGCGTGATCGGGAAATCGATCTCTACCCCGGCCTCGACCTTGCGTCCGGACTGCCGCACCAGCCGGAGTACGGCATGGGCGATGCGGCGCTCGACCTGCTCGGTCGACATCTCGACCACGCGGGTATGGGCGTCCTGGAGCCGGCTGCCGACGGTCTGGAGGGTGTTGACCGCCAGTGCCGGATGGGTCGCCACGAGGCGGGGCCATGCGGCGGAGGGCCAGACCAGGGCGATGCTGTCCACCACCGCCGTTGCCGTGGCCGGATAGGTCGTGCGGCCGATGGCCATGGCGACGCCGAACACCTCGCCGGGCGAGACGAACCGCACCACCACCTGCTGCCCGTCGGGCGTGAGCTTGAACACCCTCAGGTGCCCGTGCAGCAGGATGAAGAAGGAGTGGGCCTCCCCGTCCTGCTGGAACACGTTCGTTCCCTTCGGGTAGCGCACCGACTGCGCCTCCTGGAGCATCCGGTCGACTTGCTCCGGCGCGAGGCCGGCGAACATCGGAAGGTCTGCCACGAGGGTTCGATCGACGCTGGCCATCCACCTGCCTTGTTCTGAGACGCTTCGCATCAGGACAACGGTCGAGCGTCATGTTCCGTTCGAACGAACCGAACCGCCTACCGACGGTTCGGCAGGACGCCCTCGACCCGTCTGTTTGCCGTGGCGCAACCAAGTGCCCTGTCTCTCGTCGAGCTCCAGGCAAATTCGCCAACTCCTTGCGCCAGCGCAAGTACGGGCAACCCGCGGAGGCGTACCACCCTCCCAAGAGCTTCGGACAGGGGCTCACCGTTTCGCATTTCAACAGGAGACAATCATGCGGAAGGTCATCGTACTCGGCGCCCTCGTGGCAACCCTTGGCTTCGCAGGCACCGCAGGCGCCGCCGAGGTCGAGGTGAAGATGCTCAACAAGGGCATCGAGGGCGTCATGGTGTTCGAGCCAGCCCTGGTGAAGATCAACCCGGGCGACACGGTGAAGTTTGTGGCCTCGGACAAGGGCCACAACGTTGAGACCGTTGACGCCATGGTGCCAGAAGGCGGACAGAAGTTCGTCGGCAAGGTCAACGAGGAGGTCTCGGTCACCTTCGACAAGCCCGGCGTGTACGGCTACAAGTGCAAGCCGCACTACGGCATGGGCATGGTCGGCATGATCGTGGTCGGCGACGCACCCAACGTTGACCAAGCCAAGGCTGCCACCCATCCCGGCAAGGCAAAGCAGGCCTTCGCCAACCTGTTCGACAAGCTGGCTACGACAACGACGGCCGCCAAGTAGCATTCCCGTCGGATGCGTGCGCCGCCGCGGCTGGATCGTCGCGGCGGCACCCATGTCTTTTCGGATCCATGCCGCGATCGGCTGCGAAAGCTTGAAAGGAGATCTGCGATGGCTCCCATTCCCCGCCTGCGGGACTACACGGGACCCGCGCTTTTGTCCTACGGCTTCCGGCCGTTCTTCCTCTTCGGCTCGCTGTATGCCGGCCTTGCGATCCTGGCCTGGCTGCCGCTGTTCTACGGCGAGCTGGAGCTGTCGAGCGCCTTTGCGCCGCGCGACTGGCACATCCACGAGATGCTCTACGGCTACCTGCCAGCCGTCATCACAGGTTTCCTGCTGACAGCGGTCCCGAACTGGACCGGGCGCATGCCGCTCCAGGGCAGGCCGCTGCTCGTCCTCGTCCTGGCCTGGGCTGCCGGGCGTGTCGCCGTCACCACGTCCGCCTGGATCGGCTGGGAAGCGGCGGCTGTCATCGACAACGCCTTCCTAGTCCTTGTCGCGGCCGCGATGGCGCGCGAGATCATCAAAGGCAGGAACTGGCGCAACCTCAAGGTGCTGATCGCCCTAGGGGTGCTGACGGTCGGCAACATCGTGTTTCACGTCGAGGCCCATGTCCTCGGCGGCGCCGACTACGGCATCCGCTTCGGGATCGCCGCCACTATGATGCTGATCATGCTGGTCGGCGGGCGCATCATCCCGAGCTTCACCCGCAACTGGCTCGTTCGGGAGAACCCCGGTCGCCTGCCGGCCTCGTTCGGACGCTTCGACGTGGTTTCCATGATTGCCGCCGGCGTGGCCCTGGTGATGTGGATGGCCATACCCGATTGGAGCGTGACCGGAGCAGCCCTGATCGCCGCTGGCGCGCTCCAGGCTGTTCGGCTGGCGCGCTGGGCCGGAGTGCGCACCTGGCGCGACCGCCTGGTCCTCATCCTGCACGTCGCTTACGCGTTCGTGCCGCTCGGGTTCATCCTCGTCGGCCTGGCGGCCCTCGGGCTGCTGCCTGCAAGCGCCGGCATCCATGCCTGGACGGGAGGCGCCATGGGCGTCATGACCTTGGCGGTGATGTCCAGGGCGAGCCTCGGCCACACGGGGAGGGCGATGGAGGCGACGGCGGTCATGCAGGGGATTTACCTGTTGCTGGTCGCGGCCGCCCTCGCGCGGGTCTGCGCCGCGATCCACCCGGCGTGGAGCGGCACGCTGCTGCACCTGGCGGGAGGCGCATGGGCGGCAGCCTTTGTCGGCTTCGCCCTGGCCTACTGGGCCGTGTTCACCCGCCCGCGGCTGACGGCCTGATGCTACGGAAAGCGTATCCGACTTGCGCTGGATCAATGTTCAGCCCCGCGGCCTCCGGCATTCTCGACCGGAAGCATGGAGGCGATCATGGGTTTGGCAGCGACAATCCGGCAATGGCAGTCGAGCTGGGCGCGGGCGCACGAGTTCGATGACCTCGGTCCGGAGCAACGACAGGCGCTCGCTCGCGACATCGGGGTTCCGGAGGACGTGGTGGTCCGCCTGGTGGCGCGTGGGCCGCAGGCGGGCGCGGAGCTGCCGCGGCTGATGCAGGCGCTCTCCCTCAATCCCGAAAGGATCAGGCACGAACGGGCCGCGCTCGTGCGCGACATGAGCGTGACCTGCTCGGAATGTGGGGTCGCTGCCCGTTGTCGGCGGGATCTCGACCGCGGTCAGGCTTCCCTGACCTACCGCGGGTACTGCCCCAACGCGGAGACGCTGCGCGAGCTGCGCGGCGAACGGCCTGCCGATCTCAGCTTTTCCTGAGGCCGGGCCACCTGCCACATGGGATGATGCCGGAAAGGTCCCCGCCCCGTGACACCTGGGCAGGGGCTTTCCTGAACCGATGCCAGCGGCTCGTCGGCCGAAACCATCCAGCCGCAACGACGGTTCTTCAGCCGACGGGCGATCAGTCCATGGATGGCCATGCCACGCTTTTTCTTTCATGTCCGGTGCCGCGGCGAGACCCTGAGCTGCGACGATCTGGGCCTCGACTTCCCCGATGTGGTGACGGCTCACAACGAGGCACTGGGCGCCGCCAGGGGCCTCAATGGCGTATTCGTCACCTGGGGTCGAAACCCTCACGATTGTACCCTTGAGGTCGAGAACGCCGCAGGCGAGCTAGTCTTCAACGTCTCGTTTGCCGCGATCTTCAATGGGGACGCCAAACCCGCTTGAACCGCTTGCATTCCAGGGCCTTCCTGTCGGCGGGATTCCCAAAGGGCTTGGCCGGTGCCCGCCTCCCGGGAGGCTTCGACCGAGGAACCCCTTGCCGGACAACGTGCGACGCCGCGATCACACGACAGCCTCCCGACAGGTGCACGTCGATCTGGAATTTCGAGCCGGGAGAGCGCATCCTGCGGGCAATGGAGCCGCCGTCCCGCGGGACACGGCGACTGCCTATGCCTTCGTCCAATGTGTCCCGTATGGGGGTGCACGTCCGTGCCGCGGCACGGTACATGGTGGAGGCTGCATGATGAAACGCACGCTGATCGCGGGATCCATCCCAACCCTGCTCGTCCTGACCTCGCTGGCGCTGGCGCAGCAGTCGTCCTTCTTCGTCAAGCCGCTGGCCGAGCGGAAGGTGACGGAGCTGCTGGGCGGCGACCTGTTCTGGCATCTCGCCACGTTCGACACGAAGGATCAGGCACATCAGGCCGCCGGTCCCTATGGCCTGGTGGCGGAGTACGAGGGCAAGGTCTGGCTGTTCAGGCTCGCCCAGGCGGGCGAGGACGCCAAAGGCGGCACGAAGGTCGCCGAGATCGGACCGGTCCCCCGCATCCCGGCCAAGGAGTATCTCCTGCGCGTCAACGAGGCCGGCGGTCCGCAGGGCAGCGCCACCGCCGCGCACACGCATCCCGGCTCGGAGGCTTTCTACGTGCTCAGGGGAGAGCTGTCCCAGAAGACTCCGCACGGCATCACCCGCCTCGCGGCTGGCCAGAGCATGGTCGGGCACGGTGGCGACACGCCGATGGCGGTGTCGAACAGCGGCTCCGGGGACCTGCGCGAGTTCGCGCTGTTCATCGTCGATGCCGGCAGGCCGTTCTCGTCGCCGGCCCAGCTCGACTGACAGGAGCAAGCACCGCGGCGCCGGTCCAAGCCTGGCATCTCCGGGCGGGCCGACGATCGTCCGGAAGCATGAGCGGCGAAATGACGGCGCCGGATCTGGACATGCTCATGGCTGCAAAGAGCGTACGGCGAAAGCTTATCGGAACGGGGCGCATGATCCTCTCCCACACGAGGTCCTGGCTATCGAGATCCGGCAAGTGGCTGCTCGGCAAGAACGACCACGGGTGCGAACGAAACCCAGTCCGCGACATCGAAGACGACCTCAAACGCCGCAATGTGACGAGCCGCGAATGCGATGGCCTCCTCTAGGCGCTTGGCTGGGATCGCGGTTCCCAGCGTGCAGTGGGGAATCCAGGCACCAGGCCGATAGTGGGATCCGTCGCAAATCATTTGTTTCAATGTTGCCGCTACCATGCCCCAGGTCTCACGGGTGGAGGGTGGCGTGTTCAAGGGCAGGCATTTTGATCGATCCGTGATCCTGCTCTGCGTCCGGTGGTACTTGGCTTACAATCTGAGCTTGCGGAACCTCGAGGAGATGATGGCTGAACGCGGCATCTCAGTCGATCATGCGACCATTCACAGATGGGTTGTCAGGTACTCACCCGAACTTCTGAAGCGCTTCAATGCACGCAAGCGAGCCGCCACCGTCAAGTGGCACGTCGATGAAACATACATCAAGGTCAGAGGTTGCTGGATGTACCTATACCGGGCGATCGACAGCAACGGCGACACGGTCGAGTTCTGGTTCAGTGAGCGGCGCAATCTCACTGCCGCCAAACGGTTCCTGCGCAAGGCACTCAAACGCCATGGCCGGCCCGAGCGGATCGTCATCGACGGCAGCCAGACCAATCGCGAAGCCATCCTGTCGTGTGATGCCGAGAGCCGGCTGCAGGACCGTTCAAGAGGCAGGCTTGAGCCGATCAGGATCCGGCAGAGTCAATACCTCAATAACCGCATTGAGCAGGATCACCGTGCCATCAAACGCCGCGTTTGTCCGATGCTCGGGTTCAAATCCGCTGACAGTGCCCGCGTGATCTTGGGTGGCATCGAGTTGATCCATATGCTGCGTAAACAGCAGGCGAATTATGCCTGCAATCAGCAGCTGTCGCTCGCGGAGCAGTTTCACCTGCTCGCTACATAAGGGCTGTACGGTGCATCTTCTGCTTTCTTGCCCCTGTTCCGGCTTTGCGACAGAGCCCGTCAAGGGGGTGACCGGCATGGGCCTGCCCACCGTAGCCATGGGATTGCTGGGAGCGTTCATGTCACCCGTCGCGGCCGCGGGATTTTTGATCGTGCCGTCCTTCGTCACCAATGTCTGGCAGCTGGCCTCCGGCCCGAGTCTTACTGCACTGGTCAGCAGGTTATGGCTCATGATGCTGGGGATTGTGCTCGGCACCGTAGGCAGTGCATCAATTCTGGCTGGCGGGGATGCTCAATGGACCACGGCCGGGCTCGGTGCCGCCCTCGTGATCTATGCCGTCTTCACGCTGCTGGCCCGGCAACTGTCTGTGCCTGTTGAGGTGGAGAAGTGGCTGTCGCCTCTGATCGGCTTGACAACGGGCATGGTCACAGGCGGTACCGGCGTGTTTGTCATCCCTGCTGTTCCTTATCTTCAGGCTCTCGGACTGAGCAAAGACGACCTGATCCAGGGACTGGGGCTTTCCTTTACGGTCTCGACGATTGCCCTTGCGGCTGGGCTGGCGTGGCGCGGAGCATTGCAGGTCGACGGTTTGGCCATGTCCTCCCTCGCCATTGCACCCGCCCTGCTTGGGATGTGGCTGGGACAGGCGATCCGGATGAGGGTAAGCCCCATCGCGTTTCGGCGTTGGTTTCTGACTGGCCTGGTGCTGCTCGGGATTGAGCTTATCCTGCGGTCGGTTCTCTAGCGGGCGGGCGCTCCTGAAATCTCGGGGCGATCTGCCCTTCCGCCATTTCCTGAGCGGTGTGTCTGATGGCCTGGCCGACGTTAGACGCAGATGCACGTGCGGCTCGTCCAAACCCGTCATGGGGCACCTCGGGCGTCCGCTCCGGCTCAATTCCATTGGCAGGGGCCACGCCAACACCATGCGCATAAACCATCCGGCCGCCAAGATAGCCCGAGTACGTGACCAAGGCGGCGCCGGCGAGACCCGCAAGCAGGTATCCAGCGCTTGGCCGCCGACTGCGCGAACGGACCGCTGCCAAACCCACCGACAGCGCCAGCAGGCCGATGTTGAGGGTGCGGTGGGTAACCAGAATATCATGCGAGACATCGCTGGTCTTGACCGCCTCTTGCGCGGCAAAGCCTGCAATCCCCGTTGCGGCGACGCTTGCGGCGGCCACCGGCATCAGCTGGCGTCCCATGTCCATCAGCGAGTCATTGTTGGTGAGCCGGCCAATGAGGTCGGCTGCCACGGCGGTGGGCAGCAGAGCCACCGGGAAGTGGGCAAGCGCGGGATGGACTTCATGAACACGCATCGGCATCGCAAACCTCACAGTCAGTGGGACCGCACCTCCCGCGAGAGGATCATGATCCGTGTTTCGCCTCCACTGGCATTCTAATTCCGGACGTGATGTCCTGGATATTCGACGTCGACGGTACCGCCTCACGACCTGGATGCGGGTTGTATTGACCAGGAACTGCTTGCCCAAGATCTGGCCAAGATCCTGCTTCAATCGTCAATTGCCAGGCTTTGGATTGGTTCCGATTAGCATGGCGCAGGAGCGGTCACTCTGCTCGTGCTCGGGTCCGAATCCTTGCCGGCTTCTCCCTTTAGAAGATCGAGGCGCTGGGCTACAGGTGGGCCTCTATCACAGCTGAACTGGGAGGGTGCTTGCGACGGCCGTGGGGCATTCGTTCAGATCTTGCTTCAGCAACGATCGCATGATCAGGGAGTATCGGCATTGCGGTCGGCAACAAGCGTCTCCTGGCGGCTTTGGCCCGGGTGAAGTCCTATCTCGATTACGGCGCCTTCACGGAGGCCTCGGTGGCGGCCACTGCTGCCCTGAACGGGCCGGATGAGTGCATCCGCGCGATGCGCGCCGGCTACAAGCGGTGCCCCGACGTGGCGGTCGCGCCCGGCATCGGCTTCGGCGAGCACGGCGACGACTATGTGCGCATCGCCCTTGTGGAAAACGAGCAGCGCATCCGCCAGGCCGCCCGCAACATCCGCAAGTTCTTCGACACGGCGGACCGGTCGCTCCACAACGAGGCGCCAATGGCGCGAACAGGTTACGATAATCCCATTGATACCCGGCCCATTCCAGCCAATACTTAGCAGGACGCGTAAAGATCGGAATTGCAGAAGCTGACCCCTTCACCTTGCAGGCGGATACGTTCATTCTTCCATGCATTAGTTATGGCAGCGATATGCCAGAGCACGACTGAAACTTGCGGAGGCACGCCATGACACAACCGAACAAGCACTTTATTGAGGAATTGCGCGCCGACGAGCGGGGGCGCACAAATGTTAGTCGACGTGCTTTCTTGAGCACCGCCAGCCTGGCAGGCATCGGAGCAGCAGCGGGGGCCACGATGCCCTTTTCGTCGAATGTGTCAGGCGCACTGATCACACCAGCTCTGGCGCAGGGGGCTCCCACGTCAGGCGGAGCGGCTCAGCCTTCGGGACCACAGCCCCTCGACTATCCCGGTAAGGACAAAGGCCTCACGGTTCTTGGTGACCGGCCCCTAGTGGCCGAGACCCCCGAGCACCTGCTCGACGACGAGACGACGCCGATCTCAAAGTTCTTCATCCGCAATAACGGTCAGATCCCAGAGCCTGCCATCAATCCGGACGCTTGGAAGCTCACCGTCGACGGCGAGGTCAACAACCGGCTTGAGCTGACGCTGGCCGAGCTGAAGTCCCGCTTTCAGCCCAAGACCTACCGCATGGTGCTCGAATGCGGCGGCAACGGCCGCTCCTCCTATCAGCCCCAGGCCCGCGGTAATCAATGGACCAATGGCGGCGCAGGCTGCGCCGAGTGGACCGGCATCCCGCTCGGCGAGGTGCTCCACGCTGCAGGCCTGAAGGACACAGCGAAGTACACCGCCCATTACGGTGCAGACCCGCACCTCTCAGGTGACACGACGAAGGAGTCGATTTCGCGCGGCATGCCTATTGCCAAGGCGATGGAGCCGCACAGCCTGATAGTCTATGCTATGAACGGCGAGTCGTTGCCCAACATCCATGGCGGGCCGCTGCGGCTGGTAATCCCCGGGTGGCCGGGATCGCTGTCGCACAAGTGGCTGACGCGGATCACGATCCGCGACCGCGAACATGATGGCCAGGGCATGACGGGGACCTCCTATCGCGTGCCCAACACGCCCATGGTGCCGGGCGGTAAGGCTGACGAGAAGGACTTCCGTATTCTCGAATCTATGCCGGTGAGAAGCATCATCACCGATCCGGCCAACGGCACGCGTCTGCCTGCTGGAACCCGAGAGGTGGCCCTGCGGGGCGCCGCCTGGGCTGGTGATCTCACGGTGTCCCGCGTCGACGTCTCGACGGATGCCGGTCAGACTTGGACACAGGCGACGCTCGCCCCGACCCGCAACCGCTACGATTGGAATCGGTGGACGGCCACGGTGCAGGTGCCGTCGAACGGTTACTTTGAAATCTGGACGCGCGCCACAGACTCGAACGGCAAGATGCAGCCGCCAGTGGCCTACAACTGGAACCCGCAGGGGTATGGCGGGAATGCCATGCACCGCGTAGCCATATTGGTGGGCTGAGACTGCGATGAGGCATGCAACACGTTGGCTGTTGGCGTTCTCTTTGGGCGCGTCAATCGCTACTGCGCAGGTGCAGGCTCAAGGGGCAGCGCCGGCGTTCACGCCGAAGGACGAACAGATTGAGGCCCTGCCGGATGGACCTGGACGGGACGAGACGTTCGGCATGTGCACGGCCTGCCACGCCTACAGGCTGGTGTCGAACCAGGGTATGACCCGTGACAGATGGGATGAGACGCTGACCTGGATGACAGAGCGGCACGGCATGCCCGACATCCAGGGTGCTGACCGCGACTTAATCCTCGATTATCTGGCGACCCATCACCCGCCGAAGGCACCGGCACGGGCTGGCGGGTTCAGGAACCCGTTTGCGCCGCAGTAGTTGCCTCATCGCTGGATCTCGATGAATTCTCGTCCCCAAAGCCGATTCTGAAGTGGCCGCAACATCATGCTGCCAAGCGAAAGACGCTATACACTGCGCATTCGCTTGCGCCCCAACGTTCATGCGGCACGACAAGGCCGACAGCCAGCTCTACGCAGGCACAGTGGAGGTCGAGTTCAGGGCCGTGCACCTTAAAACTGGCAAGCAGCAGCCGGTTTTGGTCAGAGGGGAGCAGACCTGATGACTTGGACTGCAGCATTGAGTTGGCTGTTCGCGGGCTACATGCTGCTGACCGGTATGTACATTGTCCTGGAGAACCGGCGTCCCCAGGCCACGCTTGCCTGGATGCTGCTATTCTTTAGCCTTCCTGGGATCGGCCTTGTCATCGACGTCCTCGACCGCAAGGCGTTCAGCCGCGAGCGCCAGCTCGCACGACAGGACTTGGAGGGGACCGCCACTCCGTTGCTGGAGCAACTGCTGGCCCGGCAGGATGCGGAGATCGGCCGGCTTGAGGCGCAAAGCCCGGTTCGGCGCCGGCTCATGTCCTTGGTCCGGCACAACTCCCACTCGGCGCTGACGACCCGCAACCGGGTCGAGATCCAGCAGAACGCGGCCGTGCACTACCCCAGCCTGGTGGAGGACCTGAAGAGCGCCGAGCACTCCATCCACCTCCAGTATTACATCTGGGGCGACGATGCTTTTACCCGGGAGCTGAAGGCGATTCTGATCGAGCGGGCAGCAAAGGGAGTGGAAGTGCGCTTGCTCTATGATCCTGTTGGCTCGCTCTTCAAGCTCACCCGCCGCTATAAGCGAGCGTTGACCAAGGGGGGCGTGCGTGTGGCGCCCGTGTCGGCCCTGTAGCGGCTGCATACGACTCGTACCGAAACCACCGCAAGATCGCCGTCATCGACGGCCGGGTGGGCTACACCGGCGGCATGAATATCGGCGAGGAGCATCTCGACGGCGGGCCGCGGGCCGCCGCTTGGCGGGATACCCAAGTGCGCCTGGAGGGCGAGGGCGTGGGGGCCCTGCAGGCCGTCTTCTTGGTCGACTGGTACAACGCCACGCGCGAGGATCTCTTCCGGGCGGATCTCTTTCCCGCTGCCACGGACCCTTCGGACGATGACCCTGGCCGGAGGGATGCCTACCTGCCGGTGCAGATCTTGACCTCGGGCCCGGACTCGGAGTGGCGGGCGATCCGCCAGCTTTACTTTGCCATGATCACGTCGGCCCAGCAGTGTGTGCGCCTGCAGTCTCCCTTCTTCATCCTTGACGCGACCATAGCGGAGGCGCTCAGGGCGGCGGCCTTGTCCGGCATCAAGGTCGAGGTAATGGTCAGCGCTCGCAGCGACGGTCTGAATCAAGCGCCGTACTGGGCCGCCAACACCTACCTTGCGGAGGCCGCAGCCGCAGGAGCGCGGGTGCACCTGTACGGCAAGGGCTACCTGCATGCCAAGACGCTCAGCATCGACGGCGAGGTCTGCTCCATCGGCTCGGCCAACCTCGACATCCGCAGCTTCAGCATCAACTACGAGCTCAATGCAGTGATCTACGACGCCTGGCTGGCGCAGGAGCTGGAAGCGGCGTTCGAGCGGGATCTCAAGGCTTGCTATCCGTTCGAGCTGGCCCAGTATTGCCGGAGTTCAGCCCTCAAGCGGCTGCGGGACTCCACAGCGCGGCTGTTCTCGCCCCTTCTATAGGGTAGAGGGTATAGGGCCAACGCCAGCGGCGTAGGGGGCGTCAGGCAGCCCTCCGGTGATATTCTTGGCTGTCTGATGCTCCATCTCAGCATTGAGCTCGGCCCCGCGAAGGACCATCACCACCGACTTGGCCTAAGTCCGGAAGGTGGGACGTGATCATTTCCTATGAGGGTGTCGCAAGCTCCCACAGGCGGCCCAGTTTCCGATCGCCTGGAACCTGTCGGACTTGCATGGGTTCAGCCTGCGGTGCTCGGAATTCCCGCCACCATCGGACGCCGATGATCCGAGCGTCGATCCAACAGCGGAGATCGCCCATGGCCAAGGCTCCCTCTTCACGCAAATCCACCAAGACCAAGACAAAGGGTGCCTCCAACATTATGGCAGAGCGCAAAAGTCGGCCCTTGCCCCGCCTCGAAACTCCGAGCCACCTGTCATCAGAAGCCACTAACGAGATCGCAGCGGCGCTGACCACCCTCCTTGCAGACAGCTTTGCGCTTTATCTCAAGACGAAGAACTTCCATTGGCATGTCAGCGGGCCGCATTTCCGTGACTATCACCTGATGTTTGACGAACAGGCCGCCGAGATCTTCGCCATGACCGATCCCTTGGCAGAGCGGGCCCGCAAGATCGGTGGAACCACCCTGCGTTCGATCGGCCACATCGGACGCCTGCAGCGCCTTCTCGACAACGATGCCGGATATGTCGAGCCGGCTGATATGCTCGCCGAGGTGCTGGAGGACAACAAGCAACTGGCCGCCTTCATGCGGCAGACGCACGACCTGTGCGACGATCATGATGACGTCGCGACCGAAAGCCTTCTTGAGGAGTTCATCGATCAGGCCGAGGAACGCATCTGGTTTCTGTTCGAGGCCAGTCGTGGGATGCAGACCTCTGGACACTAAGCGTAAGCCTTGTCAGCTCAAGGTCACTCATGCTTCCGCTTCGGTCGCACGGTTGCGCTCCCGATCCGGCGAGAGAGCCACTCCCGGACGGTTGGCAGCGCCAGTGCGGACATCAGAGCAGGAACTCCGGCGACAATGCGGGTATAGGCCAGTCGCACCAATGGCTCAGGGCAAACCATTCGCCGGTGAGGAAGAACCGGCTTGTTCCTAGGGCTGCCACGCAGGCGTTCGCATATCAGCATTGAGTGCCGCTGATAGTGTGGATCCTGCCATTCGAATGAATCTCGATTATAGATGCAGTCCTCACGGAGTTGATCATGATCTAAGGGCGATTGGCGACCGGATGTGCCTACGATCTGGGCTTGGACGGGAACCGCACGGCGATCCGCGTCCTGCGATCACCGTCGACGGTCAAGGTGCCATTGAGGCTACGGGCCATGCCCTCGATCAGGCGCATGCCCATGGACCCTGCGCGCCGAGTGGCCGGAAGTCCCACGCCGTTGTCCTCGATGGATAGAACCACGTCATCTCCTTCCTGGTGCAGACCGACGCGAACCATACCCCGCCGCTTACCGGGAAAGGCATGCTTGAGAGCGTTGGTGACCGCCTCGCCTGCAATAAGAGCCACGTTGATTGCACGGTCAACATTCAACGTGATGTCATCGGCATCGCTTGTGAGTTCGATGCGATGATCCTCAGGGCTCCGAAGATGGGCGAAGTTCAGGCACAGTTCCGTCAGGTAGGCAGCCATATCGACGGACTGCACGTCGTTGCTGTCCTGCCGGTAAAGGAGCTCGTGAATGCGGGCGAGATGGTCGAGCCGCTGGATAGCGTTCTCCAAGGCTTCAGAGACGCCGGGATCGCCCTGACGTGCCATCTGAAGGCGCAGCATTGAGATCGCCATGGCGATGCTGTTCTTGGCCCGGTGATTGACCTCGTGCAGCAACACGCTCCTTTGACCGAGAAGCTTGTCCTTCTCCCGGACGCTGTCCGTTAGGACACCCTCCAGGGCACGCCTGCGGTCAAGTTCGTTCTGGAGCTCCTGAGTCCGTTCCTTGACGCGGCTCTCCAGAACCTCGTTCAGGCGCCGGGTGCGGCGCTCGGCCTTGACCCGGCGGGTGATGTCCCAGAACGACGCGAAGTGCTGGATCACGCGGCCCTGGTCGTTGTGAACAGGGCTGACGAACTGCGCCGCCCAGACCTCCCGGCCGTCCTTGGCGCGAAGCCGGACCTCAAGGTCGAGGGGCTCATCCGCCATCATGGCGGCCCGGATATGCCGTTCCACCTCAGGATCGGTGTCGTGACCTGCAAGAAAGAAGTAGTTCTGGCCCAGAACCTCCTCGCGGCAGTACCCGAAGAGGTCAATGAAGGACTGGTTCACGTAGACGATGGGATTGTCGCTCATCGTGGGATCGGTGACCACCATCGGCATGCGCGTGGCCTCCACAGCCGCCACGAACGGGCCACCGATCCGCTGGAAGGTCTGCACCCGCTCCTCGGCTCTTCCCTGATCGGCATCGGTGGATTTTGGGTCAGGCTCCAATTCCTTGGACTCCGGGTTGCCGCCTGGAATAACGTCCATGGGTCAGGCTCGTTCATCGATATTATATGCCCTGGCGGTTCAGTCTGCCGGCTGGGTAGGTACTCCCGGAGCTAAGGAGCCATGGCACTTCGAACTGCTGGAGCAAGTGTACCAGACTAGTGGTCGAAATCTGACGCTTGGTACCCGTCGCGCCATTAAGCGGGAACATACGTTAACCTGATCACACCCTCGCCAATCCGATCATTTCTGTTGGGCATGGCTCTAAAGCTTGGGGAGCTGATTGTAGAACTCAACCTGCATCCGCATTGGACCAAGGAGCTCAACGAGATGCGGCTCATCAGGCCGCACGAGGCCGGGATGGCCAGGATCAAGGATCATCTCGGAAGCCGGATCGAGCACCTGATAGCGCAGGCGCCCTTCCAGAACCCGGATGATGCCCCATACACCCGGCTTGGTGCGATGTTCCCGACGCAGTCCGGCGGGCAGGGTATTCTCATCGAACACAGGGCTTCGCTTATACGGTTCTGCTGCTGACGCGCTCATGAGGATTTCCCGTCTCGGAACTGATCAGCCCGTTCAATGAGATCAATCATCTGAGATGCTGCCTGAATGGTCAGGGAATGCGGGGTGTAGCCTGACCTTGGG
>NZ_JACXAB010000017.1 GCF_014699075.1 Microvirga sp.
GCGCTGCGCCGCGACGGGGCGGCGGAGCATCCTCGGAATCGGTTGCACGGGGCCCGCGCGGCCCATCGGGACCGCCACGCTCCGCCGGGCCTGCGCCTCGCGGACCGCGCGGGGCATCGTCGGAGGCGCCGGGGCCGCCGGCATCCTGGCCGCCCTGCCGGCGTTCCTGACCCTGGCCGCCGCGACGGGGGGCGTCACCCTCCTGCTGACCCTGCCGTCTCGGGCGGGCGCCGGGCGGGAGTTCCTCCTGGGCGCTTGGTCCGGCCTGGGCGATGACAATGGGCGCTGCGGCTTCCGTCTGGAGCGCCGATACGTTCGCCGGCAGCAGCATCAGGGGAAGGGCGGTGCTCGCAAGAAACAGGTTGGAGAGTTTCATGGTTCTCGATTCATCACTAGACACACTAAGGTGCTCGATAATGTGAAGGGGCCATTTTGGTTCCCCTGGGGCGAAATTCTGCTTTTGCAACAGAATTTTAGAAGTTGTCGGATATGGTTGAAAAACATGGCTGAATGCCTCCTGAATGCTTACATCAGGATTCCGGCAGTTATCTTTTCCAAAGGCCACCGCGACCGATGCACTGGACTGACGAAGGCGTCGTTCTCGGCGTCCGCAAGCACGGCGAGTCGAGCGTCATCCTCGAGCTGATGACGCGCGAGCACGGCCGGCACATGGGGCTGGTCCATGGCGGGCGCTCCAAGAGCCTTCAGGCGGTCCTCCAGCCGGGCAACACCGTGCAGGCGACCTGGCGGGCGCGGCTCGACGAGCATCTGGGCACCTATCAGGTGGAAGGCCTGAACCTGCGCGCCGCGCGCCTCATGGGCTCGTCCATGGCTCTTTACGGCCTGTCGACGCTCGCCCATCTCCTGCGCTACTTCCCGGAGCGCGACCCGCATTTCGCCCTCTTCGAGACGCTCACCGTCCTGGTCGACCACCTGGACGATCCCGATCTTGCCCCGGCTTTGTTCGTGCGCTTCGAGCTTGCGATGCTCACCGAGCTCGGCTTCGGCCTCGACCTCACCAGTTGCGCGGCCACCGGGACGGAGCGGGACCTCGCCTATGTGTCGCCCCGGAGCGGGCGGGCGGTCTGTGCGGAGGCTGGCGAGCCCTACAAGGATCGGCTGCTCAAGCTGCCCGGCTTCCTGTTCGGCCAGACCCGAGAGAACCGGCCACGCGAAGATGACATCCGGGCCGGATTTGCGCTCACCGACTTCTTCCTGCATCACAACGTGTTCGGCCCCCAGGGGCAGCGGGCGCCAGAGGAGCGGGCGCGTTTCGTCGCACTGGCCACGGCTGGGGACGAATGAGGTTTGTTTCTGTTATGTTCTCTTTTCAGATGCTAAGAAGCGATTCGCAGTTGAGGATTTCGAGTTATGGGTAAGCCGGTCAATCCGCCGTCAGGGGGCGAGATCGAGAACATCAATCTCAAGGACGCCCTGGAGGAGCGCTATCTCGCGTATGCGCTCTCCACCATCATGCACCGGGCGCTGCCTGATGCGCGCGACGGGCTTAAGCCCGTCCACCGCCGCATCCTGCACGCCATGCGGCTCCTGAGGCTCGATCCGAAGTCGGCCCCGAAGAAATGCGCCCGCATCGTCGGCGATGTGATGGGTCAGTTCCACCCGCACGGCGACCAGTCGATCTACGAGGCGCTGGTGCGCATGGCGCAGGATTTCGCGCAGCGCTATCCGCTGGCGGACGGGCAGGGCAATTTCGGCAACATTGACGGCGATGGCGCAGCCGCCATGCGCTACACCGAAGCGCGCATGACGGAAGTGGCGCGCCTGCTGCTGGAGGGCATCGACGAGGATTCCGTCGACTTCCGCGAGACCTACGATCAGGCCAACGAAGAGCCGGTGGTGCTGCCGGCCGCCTTCCCGAACCTGCTGGCCAACGGCTCGCAGGGCATCGCGGTCGGCATGGCGACGTCGATCCCGCCGCACAACGCCGCCGAGCTCTGCGACGCGGCCCTCCACCTGATCTCCAAGCCCAATGCCGATACCGAGCAACTGATGCAGTTCGTGCAGGGCCCCGACCTGCCCACCGGCGGCATCATCGTCGATACGGCGGCCGCCATGGCCGAGACCTACCGCACCGGCCGCGGCTCGTTCCGCGTGCGCGCCCGCTGGGCGAAGGAGGATCTCGGGCGCGGCAACTGGCAGATCGTCGTGACGGAAATCCCGTACGCGGTGCCGAAGTCGCGCCTGATCGAGAAGATCGCCGAGCTGCTGCAGGAAAAGAAGCTGCCGCTTCTGGCCGACGTGCGCGATGAATCGGCCGAGGACATCCGCGTGGTGCTGGAGCCTCGCGCCAAGACGGTCGATCCGATCATCCTCATGGAATCGCTGTTCAAGCTCACCGAGCTCGAGAGCCGCGTTCCGGTGAACGTGAACGTGCTCGCCGGCGGCAAGGTGCCGAAGGTCCTGAGCCTCGCCGAATGCCTGCGCGAATGGCTCGACCACCGCCGCGAGGTGCTGATCCGCCGCTCCGGCTTCCGGCTCGCCGCCATCGACCGGCGCCTGGAAATCCTCGGCGGCCTGCTCATCGTCTATCTCGACCTCGATCGGGTGATCAAAATCATCCGCGAGGAGGACGAGCCGAAGCAGGAGCTGATGCGCGTCTTCAAGCTTACCGAGGTGCAGGCGAACGCCATCCTCGACACGCGCCTGCGGAGCTTGCGCAAGCTCGAGGAGATGGAGCTCAAGCGCGAGCAGAAGAACCTGCAGGACGAGAAGGCCAAGATCGAGGAACTGCTTGGCTCCGAGAAGGTGCAGTGGAAGACCATCTCGGCCGAGATCAAGGAGGTCCGCAAGACCTTCGGCCCCGACACCCCACTGGGCAAGCGCCGCACCACCTTCGATTTGGCGCCGGACACCTCCGACATCGACTTCGCCGAGGCCATGATCGAGCGCGAGCCGATCACGGTCATCGTGTCCGAGAAGGGCTGGATCCGCGCCATGAAGGGCCACCAGACGGATCTCTCCGCCGTGCAGTTCAAGGGCGACGATGCCCTGAAGACGGCCTTCTTCGCCGAGACCACGTCAAAGATCGTGGTGGCGGCGGACAATGGGCGGTTCTTCACGCTTGAAGCCTCCAAGCTCCCCGGCGGCCGCGGGTTCGGCGATCCGATCCGCCTCATGGTCGATCTGGAGGAGGGCGCCGACTTCATCGCAGCCTTCCCGTATCGGGCCGGCTCGAAGCTGCTGGTCGCAGGCACGGACGGTCGCGGCTTCATCGTGCCCACGGAGGAGATCACGGCGAACACGCGCAAGGGCAAGCAGATCCTCAACCTCGATGCGCCGGCCAAGATGGTGGTCTGCACCGAGGCCGAGGGCGACCATGTCGCGATCATCGGCGAGAACCGCAAGCTGCTGATCTTCCCGGCAAAGCAGGTGCCGGAGATGACCCGCGGCAAGGGCGTGCGCCTCCAGCGCTACAAGGACGGCGACGTCTCCGACGCCAAGGTCTTCAAGCTGAAAGAGGGTCTGACCTGGAAGGACACCTCGGGCCGCACCTGGACGGTGGCCAAGGAAGACCTGCGCGACTGGATGGGCGACCGGACAGAAGCCGGTCGCCTGCCGCCGAAGGGCTTCCCGAAGTCGAACAGGTTCGGGGAGTAAATCTCAGGAGACGTCATCCCGGACGGCGCAAGCCGATCCGGGATCGCTTTGAGGGAGTGGCACCAGAACCTCAACGCTGTCATTCCCGCGTAGGCGGGAATCCATATCCGCTAACGGTGCAGAAAGCGGTGAAACGCTGCTCGCATTTTCCTGAGATCATTGTGTTTATGGATTCCGGGCTCCGCTGCGCGGCCCCGGAATGACAGTGCTTTATCCTGAACCCGATCCCGGATCTTCGCTGCGCTTCGTCCGGGATGACGCTGTTTTCACTCCACCCGCGCCCAGCCATTCGCCAGCAGCCGCTCCTGCGGCGTGAAGCGGGCCTTGTAGCCCATCTTCTTCGAGCCCTCGACCCAGTAGCCGAGATAGAGATAGGGCAGGCCCATCGCCTTGGCGCGGCGGATGTGGTCGAGGATCATGAAGGTGCCGAGGCTGCGGTGCTGCATCTCCGGAGCGTAGAACGAGTAGACCATGGACAGCCCGTCGCTCATCTCGTCGGTGAGGCAGACGGCGATCAGATCGCCCGAGCCCTTGCCGGTGATGCCGCTGTCGATCCCGCGCCGACGATACTCGATGAGCCGCGTGTCCACATGGCTGTCCTCGATCATCATGGAGTAGTCGAGCACGGTCATGTCGGCCATGCCGCCGTCCGCATGGCGGTTGTCGACGTAGCGGCGGAACAGGGAATACTGCTCCGATGTCGGGCGGTTGGGCAGAGGCTCGCCGATAAGATCGGCGTTGTCCTTCAGCACGCGCTTGAGATTGCCCGAAGGCTCGAACTCATCCACGAGGACCCGCACCGACACGCAGGCCCGGCAGGTGTCGCAGGCCGGCCGATAGGCGATGGTCTGCGACCGGCGGAAGCCGCCTTGGGTGAGGATCTCGTTCAGCTCCCGTCCGCGCCGTCCGACGATATGCGTGAAGACCTTCCGCTCCTCCTTGCCCGGCAGGTAGGGACATGCGGACGGGGAGGTGAGGTAGAACTGCGGGGCGTCGCGGGGCTGGCTCGTCAATCGGGAAAGCCTTGTGGAGAAACCTTGAGCGCTACGTCAACGCTTCAAGGATAACATTGGTGTCCGGCACGTCCAGGAAAAGAGGGCGTATGTCACAGGGGTGTGTTTTCAGAAGGTTCGCCACTGTCATTCCGGGGCCGCGCAGCGGAGCCCGGAATCCATAAACACGATGATTCAGGAAGAGGCGGGCAGCGCTTCGCTAATTCTGCACCGTTAGTGGTTATGGATTCCGGGCTCGCCTTCGGCGCCCCGGAATGACAGTGGTGCATTCCGTCCCACGTCATGGCCGGGCTCGTCCCGGCCATCCCGATCAGTGACGCGCTGCGCCTCTCGGATCGAGATCACCGGCACAAGGCCGGTGATGACGGGGCGGTTTTCAATGTCGACGGCTCAGGCCCGCACCACCATCATGCCCGTGAGCAGGTCGCGGATGAAGCGCCGGTCATCGCGAATGAGCCCGAGGAACACGTCGCAGGCCCAGAGCAGGAAGGTGGAGATCGCCACGTAGAAGAACAGCGCGTGCACGGCGGCCGACAATGGGGACGGGCCCCGGCCGGTGCGCGGATCGATCACCCGCAGGCCCATGTAGCGCATGCCCACCGTCGCCTGCGCCGCGCCCCCGATGGTCACCGCGTTGTAGACGATGAAGATCAGCGCCGTGAGCGGGAGTGCGAAGAACAGGCCCCAGCCCAGGCCGAGCGTGATGATGCCGAGGAAAAAGATGCCAATGGAGATCAGCACGACCCAGAGGGCGATCACCACGAGGTCGATCAGATAGGCCCAGAAGCGCCGGCTGATGACGCCTTCCGTCACCCTGTCGACCTCATAGGACGGATAATTTAGGGTCGGCGGGTGGGGCTGGTTGACCATAGGTTTCTCCTCAGAAGGCGGTCGCGGGCAGGCTGCGGGAGACGATCCGCTGCGGGGCGAGTCCCTCGGCGGCCAGAGCCTCGAACACCTCCAATGTATGTTGTCTGTCGCGGGTTTCGATAGTGATGTCGATGGACACGCCCTTAGCCGGCACGTCCAGGAACAGGCGACCGTGCGACACCTCCAGGATGTTGGCCCCCAGCTGGCCGAGCAGGCTCGCCACGCGGCCCAACAGGCCCGGCCGGTCATTGGAGGTGATGCGGAAGGATGTGATGCGGTCGTCGCGCTCCAGCTCACGCACCATGACGGAGGCGAGGATGCGCGCGTCGATGTTGCCGCCGCAGAGCACGAGGCCAACCCGCTTGCCCTCGAACCGTTCGGGCTGCGCCATCATGGCCGCGAGGCCTGCGGCGCCCGCGCCCTCCGCCATGGTCCGCTGCAGGGTGGCATAGGCGTTGACGGCGCGCTCGATCACAGGCTCCTCGACGGCGATGATGTCGGACACGAGATCGCGCACGATGGGCAGGGGCAGCTGCCCGACAGTCTTGACCGCGATGCCCTCGGCCAGCGTCGCGCCGCCGATCGGCTGGTTCTGGCCCAGGATGGCATTGCGGAACGAGGGGTAGAGGGCGGCCTCGACGCCGATGATCTCGATGCCGGGCTTGAGAGCCTTCACGGCCACCGCAATGCCGGAGATGAGCCCGCCGCCGCCGATGGGCACGATGATCTGGTCGAGATCCGGTGCATCCTCCAGCATCTCCAACCCGATGGTGCCCTGGCCGGCCATGACCTTGGGGTCGTCGTAAGGGTGCACGAAAACCAGGCCTTCGACCTCGGCGATCTCGCGGGCTCGGGCAGCCGATTCGTAGAGCGTCTCGCCGAACAGGATCACCTTGGCGCCATACGAGCGGGTGTTCTCCGCCTTCACCAGGGGCGTGCCCTCGGGCATGACGATGGTGGCCGGGATGCCGAGGCGCCGCGCATGATAGGCCACGGCCTGCGCGTGGTTGCCGGCCGACATGGCAATGACCCCGCGGGTGCGCTCGTCGGATGTCAGGCTCTCCAGCTTCGTCACCGCGCCGCGCTCCTTGAAGGAGCCGGTCGGCTGCATGTTCTCGTGCTTCACGCAGACCGTGGCGCCGGTGAGCTGCGACAGGCGAGGGGCGGGAACGAGCGGCGTCCGCAGCACCTGGCCCCGGATCGTCTCCGCGGCACGTGTGACATCGTCGATGGTGATGGCGTAATCGGCCACTGTGTCCTCCGAACTCTTACTATACGCCCCTAAACGGGTCTTGGCGTTGGATCTTGAAAACCCAGCAGGCCGCCGGGCCGGAAGATCAGGAACACGACGAGCGCCGCATAAAGCGCCATGTCGCGAACCTCGATGGGCAGATACGCCGACCACAGGGTCTCGAACAAGCCCACGGCGAAACCTCCTAACATCGCTCCGGGGATGGAGCCAATCCCGCCGATGATGGCCGCGATCAGCGCCTTGAGCCCGTACTGGAAGCCTCCGGCGAAGCCGAGGCCGCCATATTGCGCCACGATCAGCATGCCCGAGAGCCCCGCCATGGCACCCGCGAGGCCTAGGGTCTGCATGAGAAGGCGCGGGCCATTGACTCCCATGAGCGCCGCGGCTTTCGCATCATCCGCATAAGCCCGCCAGGCCCGTCCGAAGGCGGTGGCCTGGACGAGCCACAAGAGGCCCAGGGCCGCGACCAGGCCGATGCCGCTGGTGATGGCCGTGATCGGCGTCAGGCTGACGAGAAAATCCTGTGCACGGGCAAGCGACCATGCCTCGGACCAGATTGGCGGCAGCCAGACGGTCACGGGACTCTGCACAATCCGCAGGTATTCCATGAGGAACAGCGAGAGGCCCACGGTGGCGATGAGACTCGGCTGCGGGCTCGTGGCGGTGATGCGCCCGATGGTGAAATATCCGCCGACCGCGCTGTGGATCGCGCCGGCGAAGAGCGCGGCGACGAGGCCTGCTGCCAGCCCGAGCACGGGTGCGCTGGCGCCGGAAGCCAGCACGACCGAAGCGCCGGCGATGGTGGCCGCCGACCCAATGGCCGCCAGTTCTCCGAAGGCGAGATTGATGCGGCCGCTCAGGCCGAACACCAGGGCGAAGGCGACCGAGAGGAGGGCATAGATGGCGGTTCGCGGCAGGCTCACGAGAATCTGCTGCAGCCAATAGGCGGCGGCCATCGGGATCTCGGCCACGTCGATGTTGGACCGGCTGCCGGGATCACCCGCTGCGCCCTCGGGGGTATCCAGATAATAGCGCTTGAGCATGTAGAGGCTGGCGCCGGAGAGCGGGCCCTCCTCGGTGCCGAGGCCCGTGAGCTCCGCCTTGTTGGGCGACAGCCCCTCGGCGGCGAACTGGCAGATGGCGAACCGCTCCAGCACCGGGCGGTCGGGATATTGCGCGATGTAATCGACCCGCAGGCTTCTCGCGACCGGACCTTCGCGCACCCGCTCGACGGCGATGACTGCGCCGGGATTGAGTGCCGGCAGGGCCGAGCGGCAGACCCGCGCCTGCTCGGCATCGATGGCGATGTTGCAGGCAGCGATAAAGCTAAGGCCCAGCAGGAGAGATGCGAACCAAGTGATCCTCAGAAACTGGCTCATCAAAGACATGCGGCGCTTTTCCCTCCCCCTTGCGGGGAGGGGCAGGGGTGGGGGTGGTGCAACCGGGTGAGACCTGCCAGCAGCCGGCACGTCTCCCTCTCCCGTGTGGGAGAGGGTTGGGGTGAGGGGAAGCCGGTGCCGAACGAAGTGCAGCGGGTGACGTCTTGCAGCGGACATGGCGGTGCCAGGCTCGTCCAGCGCCGCACCCTCACCCCTGCCCCTCTCCCACACGGGAGAGGGGAGGTTGTGGCCACCTCCGTATTTCCTAGATCGCGCGCAGGGATTTGACTTTGCGACCCCCACCCGGCCGCTGCCGCGGCCACCCTCCCCGCAAGGGGGAGGGAAAGACGCGCCGCGCAATTGCTGGGCCAGCGTCTTAAAAGCGGTGAGCCTGACACGAATGGCGCCTGAGATCGGTAATCAGCCCTGCTTCAGCTTCTCCGCGACCCTGGGGGCGAAGTAGGTGAGGATGCCGTCTGCGCCGGCCCGCTTGAAGGCCAGAAGGCTTTCCATCATCGCCCGTTCTCCGTCGATCCAGCCATTGGCGGCCGCGGCCTGGATCATGGCATACTCGCCGGAGACCTGGTAGGCGAAGGTCGGGACCGCGAAGGTGTCCTTGGCCCGGCGCACGATGTCGAGATAGGGCATACCGGGCTTGACCATGATCATGTCGGCGCCCTCCTCGAGATCGAGGGCGATCTCGCGCAGAGCCTCGTCGGAATTGGCCGGGTCCATCTGGTAGGTGCGCTTGTCGCCCACGAGGCAGGCGCTGGTGCCGATGGCGTCGCGGAAAGGCCCGTAGAAGGCGGAGGCGTATTTCGCCGCATAGGCCATGATCTGCACGTCCTGGAACCCGGCTTCGTCGAGCCCGGTGCGGATGGCCGCCACCCGTCCGTCCATCATGTCGGACGGTGCGATGATGTCGGCCCCGGCCTCGGCCTGAAGGAGGGCCTGACTGACCAGCAGCGCCACGGTCTCGTCGTTGAGGATCCGCTCGCCCTCCAGCACGCCGTCATGGCCGTGGCTGGTATAGGGATCGAGAGCCACGTCGCAGATGATGCCGATGTTCGGCACCGCCTTCTTGATCTCGCGCACCGCCCGGCAGACGAGGTTGCGGCTGTTGAGCGACTCGGATCCCGTCGGATCACGCAAGCTCGGATCGGTATAGGGAAAGAGCGCAATGGCCGGGATGTCGAGCGATGCGGCCCGCTCGGCCTCGCGCACGGCCTCCGTGATGGTCAGCCGCTCGACACCCGGCATCGAGGCAACCGGCGTGCGGCCGCTCGCGCCCTCGACGATGAAGATCGGCCAGATCAGGTCGTTTGCTGTCAGCACGTTCTCGCGCACCAGCCGCCTCGCCCATTCCGCCTTGCGATTGCGCCGCGGGCGGTGGGACAGGCTCAGGGAGGAAGAAACCCCTTCCTCTGAAGCAGGGCGGGGGAACGGCGACAGCTTCGACATGGTCCTCATCCGGCCCCGGCTTCGCTGCGCCGGCGGCTTGAGAGAGGGTTAGCACATTTAAATCGCTCTAAAAAAGGGTGCGAGGTCGCAGTTCCGCAGGATCCGTGGAAGATTGGGCACGATCCAGTTCTGCAATGAGGGCCGCGCTGCTCTGTCATGCCCTCCACGTCATGGCCGGGCCTGTCCCGGTCATCCCGACTGGAAAGGTGCTACGCGTCCGCATCGGGATCACCGGCACAAGGCCGGTGATGACGGAGTGGGTGTCAGGTTCGGTCGGGCGTCCTTCCTGGAATGACAGTGTGTCCATTGACGGCCGGCCCCGGCCTTGTTTTAAGCCGCAGCGAGATAAGGAGTGTTTCATGGACGAGAGCGTCGAAGTCGTCTGCGAAAAGCAGGGGGAGGCCGGGCTCATCACGCTCAACCGTCCCAAGGCGCTCAATGCCCTCAACCTCGCCATGGTGCGCAAGATGCGCCGGGCGCTCGACGCCTGGGAGCGGGATCCGGCCGTCACGCGGGTGATCGTTCAGGGTGCCGGCGAGAAGGCCTTCTGCGCCGGCGGCGACATCCGGCAGCTCACCGAGAGCCTGAAGGCCGGAAAACGCGAGGATGCGCTCGCCTTCTGGCGCGAGGAATACCAACTCAACATCCGCATCAAGCGCTATCCCAAGCCTTATATCGCCCTCGTCGACGGCATCGTCATGGGCGGCGGGGTCGGCGTGTCCCTGCACGGCTCGCATAGGGTGGCAGGCGAGCGCTATCTCTTCGCCATGCCCGAGGTCGGCATCGGCTTCTTCCCCGATGTGGGCTCCACCTACGCGCTGCCGCGCCTGCCCGGCGCGACGGGCATGTATCTTGCCCTCACCGGCGACCGGGTGAAGCGGGCGGATGCGGTCATGCTGGGGCTGGCGACGCACGCTGTGGCGAGCGCGGGCATCCCCGCCCTGCGCGAGGCGCTCATTGCCGGCGAGCCGGTGGACGAGGCCCTTGCCCGAGCCGCTGCCGATCCAGGCCCTGCTCCGCTGGAGGCACAGCAGGCCGTGATCGATTCCTGCTTCTCCGCCGAGAGCGTCACCGCAGTTCTGCACCGCCTCAATGAGGCTGCCGCCAAGGGTTCGGACTTCGCCGCCAAGACGGCCGCCGGCATGCGCACCAAGTCGCCGACCAGCATGAACCTCGCCTTCGAGCAGGTTCGCCGGGGCGCATCGCTTGATTTCGAGGAGGCCATGAAGGTCGAGTTCCGCATCGTGTCCCGCATCGGCGACGGGCATGACTTCTACGAGGGCGTCCGGGCGGTGATCATCGACAAGGACAACCAGCCCCGCTGGCAACCCGCCTCCCTCGATCAGGTGGACAGGGCCGCGATCGAGCATCACTTCGCGAGCCTTGGTCCGCACGAACTGGAGATTGCCTGATGCCCCGCAGCGGCAGCCAGTCGTCCAGCCACGCGGCACGGGAGTACCTGTCCGACCGGATCGAGGAGCGCCCCGCACCCCAGGGATTCATGCGCTGGAGCTTCGTGCTCACCTGCTTCATGCGCATCCTGGCGGTGCTCTGGATCATGAAGGGCCTGAGCTCCTGGGCGGTGATCCTCGGCATCTGGACCCCGGTCGGCCAGTTCGAGGCGCGCTCCACAGGCTACCAGGCCACCATCATCTACTTCGCCCTGATCGACCTGATCGCCGCCGTGGGCTTGTGGATGGCGAGCACCTGGGGGGGAATCATGTGGCTTCTCGCCATCATGAGCCACCTGATCCTGGCGGCCTTCTTCCCGGGCATCCTCGCAAGCGGCATGATGACCGTGGCGTTCTTCCTCACCCTCATGGCGGTCTATTTAGGCATTTCCTGGCTGGCGGCCCGGGAGGGGCACTGACCCGCCGCCGAAGGCGGAACCCAAAGGCCAAGCTCCTCACGCAGAAGTGTATCCTCAAGACAACAGTTCAAGGTTACATCGCCTTCAGGAGCGGTTCCGAGGGGTGAGGGGCGGCCCATTGGCGGGATTGCCATAAAACGGCCCCGATGTTCCTCGTTTTCGATACCGTTCCTTAATCCTATCCCGGCACTTATCGCTGGGAGAGGGGGTAGACGGGCGCCAGTCCGCCGCTCCCGCCATGACCACACCTAACCGGGAAGAGCCTGCGCTCATGTTGTCTCGCCGTACCCTTCTGACTGGATCGCTCGCCCTGATCTTCACGCCGGCCACCGGAGCCCTGGCGCAGCAGTTTGCCCAGAACCAGGCCGAGTGGTCGCAGAATTACGAGGCGGTCTCCCGCACCCGCGTTCAGCGGACCTCGACCCCGATGCTCTCGGCCGAGTCTCTCGCCGCCACCGAGCAGATGATCGAGTATTACCGCAACATCGCGGCCCGAGGCGGCTGGCAGCCCGTGCAGGGCGTCCAGGGTCTGCGCGTCGGGTCCAAGAACCCGGCCGTCATGGCCCTGCGCCAGCGCCTCATCGTCACGGGCGACCTCGATCCCGCGGCCGGCGAATCGCCGATCTACGATTCTTACGTCGAGTCGGCCGTCCGCCGCTTCCAGGCCCGCCACGGCATCAGCTCCACGGGCACCATGACGGGCCCGACCGTGGTCGCCATGAACGTGCCGGTCGACCTGCGCATCCGCCAGCTCGAGATCAACGTCGCGCGCCTGCGCAGCCTCGTCGGCACCGGGCTCACCAACCGCTACGCGGTCGCCAACATTCCCGCGGCTCTCGTGGAGACGGTGGAGGGCGGCGTCGTGCACACCCGGCACGCGGCCGGCGTCGGCAAGATCGACCGCCAGTCGCCCCTGCTGAACTCGAAGGTGGTCGAGGTCAACTTCAACCCGTTCTGGACGGCTCCTGCCTCGGTGGTCAAGAAGGACCTCATTCCGAAGATGCAGAAGGAGCCGAACTATCTCGCCGAGAACAAGATCCGCATCTTCAATGCGGCCGGCCAGGAGATTCCCTCCAGCCAGATCAACTGGTTCTCGGACGAGGCGACCCGCTACCGCTTCCGCCAGGATCCGGGCGGCGACCTGAACTCCATGGGCTTCGTGCGCATCAACATCCCGAACCAGCACGGCGTCTACATGCACGACACGCCCTCCAAGGGCATCTTCGGCGACGATTTCCGCTTCGTGTCCTCGGGCTGCATCCGCATCCAGAACGTGCGCGACTACATCGAGTGGCTCCTGAAGGACACCCCCGGCTGGTCCCGTGAGCAGATCGACGCGGTCTTCAAGTCCGGCGAGCGCATCGACGCCCGCCTGGCCCAGGCCGTTCCGATCCACTGGATCTACGTCACCGCCTGGGCGACCCCGGACGGCCTCGTGCAGTTCCGCGACGACATCTACAACAAGGACGGCCTCGGCAACGCCATCCCGGTCGCCAGCCGGGTTCCCACCGAGCCGGACCAGGAGATGTTCCTGCAGAACTGAGGTCTGGACGACCGCTTCAACCTCCACGTCATCACCGGCCTCGTGCCGGTGATCTCGTTTCTGAGAGGCGCGGCGCTTTCCCGATCGGGATGGCCGGGACAGGCCCGGCCATAACGCGGTGACTTGTGCCGTGCACTGTCATTCCGGGGCGCCGCAGGCGAGCCCGGAATCCATAACCACTAACGGTTCAGAAAGAAGCGGGACTCTGACTACCCTTCATTGAGACGTCGTGTTTATGGATTCCGGGCTCGGCTATGGGCCGCCCCGGAATGACAGTGCGGGTGTCATCCCCGGTGGCCGCAGGCCGGGAAGGGGATCCACACTTCGCGCGGTTCTATGGTTTCCCTTTCCCTCCGGCCGGGAATGACACTGGAGGCAGCCGTTGCATTCCTGATGTCTAGTGGGCATGTCCTGCGAGCGGGTTGGCGCGGCGAAGGCAGCCATGATAAAGCCCAGGCAATCAGGATTCAGCGGCCCGTGTCCGGCGGGCTTACAGGAAGGCGAGGGTACCCATGAGCGCCAGTGAAGCGGCACACAGCCATCTCTCCAACAGCTTCTTTTCCGCAAGCCTCGCCGACAGCGACCCCGAGATCGCCCGCGCCATTGGGCTGGAGCTCGGACGCCAGCGCGACGAGATCGAGCTGATCGCCTCCGAGAACATCGTGTCCCGCGCCGTCCTTGAGGCGCAGGGGTCGGTGATGACCAACAAGTATGCGGAAGGCTATCCGGGCCGCCGCTACTATGGCGGCTGCCAGTTCGTCGACATGGCCGAGGAACTCGCCATCGAGCGCGCCAAGCGCCTGTTCGATTGCCGGTTCGCCAACGTCCAGCCCAATTCCGGCTCCCAGGCCAACCAGGCCGTGTTCATGGCGCTCATGAAGCCGGGCGACACCTTCATGGGCCTGGATCTTGCCTGCGGCGGCCATCTGACCCACGGCTCGCCGGTCAACATGTCCGGCAAGTGGTTCAACGTCGTGAGCTACAAGGTGCGCGAGAGCGACCAGATCATCGACATGGACGAAGTCGCGCAGCTTGCCCGCGAGCACAAGCCGAAGGTGATCGTCGCCGGCGGCTCGGCCTATTCCCGGTTCTGGGACTTCGCCCGCTTCCGCGAGATCGCCGACGAGGTCGGTGCCTTCTTCATGGTGGACATCGCGCATTTCGCCGGCCTCGTGGCCGGCGGCGCGCATCCCTCCCCGTTCCCGCATGCCCATGTGGTCACCACCACCACCCACAAGACCCTGCGCGGCCCGCGCGGCGGCATGATCCTCACCAATGAGGAAGACCTGGCGAAGAAGTTCAACTCGGCCATCTTCCCAGGCCTCCAGGGCGGCCCGCTCATGCACGTGATCGCGGCGAAAGCTGTCGCTTTCGGTGAGGCCCTGCGCCCCGAGTTCAAGCTCTATGCGCGATCCGTGGTCGAGAACGCCAAGGTGCTGGCCGATACCATGCTGGCGGGCGGCTATGCCATCGTGGCCGGCGGTACGGACAATCACCTGATGCTGGTGGATCTGCGCCCGAAGAAGCTCACCGGCAAGGCGGCTGAAGTCGCAATGGGCCGCGCTCACATCACCTGCAACAAGAACGGCGTGCCCTTCGACCCCGAGAAGCCGATGGTCACCTCAGGCGTGCGCCTCGGCACGCCCGCCGCCACCTCTCGCGGCTTCGGCGTGGCCGAGTTCAAGCGCGTGGGTGAGCTCATCGTCGAGACCCTCGACGGCCTCGCGAAGAACGGCGATGAGGGCAATGCTTCTGTTGAGGAGTCGGTGAAGGCTCGCGTTCATGAGCTGACCCGCCGCTTCCCGATCTATGGCTGAGGGTTAAGCAGACCGATGCGTTGCCCTTACTGCGGGAGCCTGGACACCCAGGTGAAGGATTCCCGCCCCACGGACGATTCCTCGTCCATCCGCCGCCGCCGTATCTGCCCGGATTGCGGCGGCCGGTTCACGACCTTCGAGCGTGTGCAGCTGCGCGAACTCACGGTGGTGAAGCGCTCCGGCCGGCGCGTGCCCTTCGACCGTGACAAGCTCCAGCAATCGGTGGACGTGGCCCTGCGCAAGCGGCCGGTCGAGCCGGAGCGCGTCGAGCGCATGATCAACGGCATCGTGCGCCAGCTTGAGAGCATGAGCGACGGCGAGGTGTCGAGCGAGCAGGTGGGCGAACTCGTCATGGAGGGGCTGAAAGGCCTCGACGACGTGGCCTATGTGCGCTTCGCTTCCGTCTACAAGAACTTTCGCGAAGCCAGGGACTTCGAAGAGATTCTTGGCAAGCTGGCTGAGGGCGAAACCGAGGAGGACCTGCCGCCTCCGCCGAAGAAAAAGCGCGCTGCGAGCGAGCCATGACCGGCCCCGCCGCCAGGGGGCTGCCGCCTGACCGAACGAGCCACGACGAGCGCTTCATGCGCCTCGCCGTCGCGCTCGGCTCCCGCCATCTCGGCCTGACCTGGCCCAATCCATCCGTCGGGGCCGTGCTGCTCGACGAGAGCGGCGAGGTGCCCGTCATCATCGCGCAAGGCATCACCCAGGCCGGCGGCAGGCCTCATGCAGAGCGCATGGCCTTGGAGGCCGCAGGTGAACGCGCCCGCGGCGCGACGCTCTACGTCACCCTTGAGCCCTGCGCCACCCGCAGCAGCCCAACCCATGGCCCGTCCTGCACCGATCTCATCGTGGCTGCCGGAATCGGCCGGCTGGTGGTCAGCGTCCCCGACCCGAGCCCGCACGCGGCCGGGCAGGGACCGGAGCGCTTCGGCCTTGCCGGGATCCCGACGACTATCGGCTGCCTGGGCGAGGAAGGCGCAAGGCTGCATCGCGGCCACATCACCCGCGTCACCGAAGGGCGTCCTGCCGTGACCGTGAAGCTTGCCCGGAGCACCGAAGGATTTGCAGGATCACGCCAGGGGCCGCGCCTGATCCTCACCGGAGAGACCGCCCAGGCAAAAGTCCACCTGATGCGCGCCCATGCGGATGCGATCATGGTCGGCGTCGGGACGGTGCTGTCAGACGATCCGCTGCTGAATGTACGCTTGCCCGGCTTGGAGAGCCGCTCGCCGGTCCGCATCATTGTCGATTCTCAGCTCAGGACGCCGGTGACATCGCGGGTTGCGGCCGGTGCGCGGGAGATCCCGACATGGATTCTGACGACTGTGGACGCCTCTATTGCAACTGAGAGGGCGCTGACGGCGCTTGGTGTCGAGGTCATGCGGGTCTCGGCCGATGAGTCCGGCCGCGTTTGCCTGCCCGAGGCCCTGCAGCTTCTCGGCGCGCGTGGGCTCACGCAGGTGTTCTGCGAAGGCGGCCCTGATCTGGCGGACGCGCTGGCGAGAGCCGATCTGATCGACGATCTGGTCCTGATCACGGGCCGCTCCGCGCGGTGCGAAGGCGACGTTCCGGCGCTCGGTCTGTCGCTGCAGGACCGTATGGACAATCTTCGCTTATGGGCCGAGGAACAGGTCGGCCCCGATCTTTTCATGTTTTGGGAGAGACCCTGATGTTTACGGGTATCGTCACCGATGTCGGTGAAGTGGCAACGGTGGAAGGGTCCCAGGGCACCCTCAAGCGCCTGCGCATCCACTCGTCCTACGATCCCGCCACCATCGTGCTCGGCGCCTCCATCGCCTGCGGCGGGCCGTGCCTGACGGTTGTGGCGTTCGGAGAGCGGGAAGGCGGCTGCTGGTTCGATGTGGATGCCGCGGCCGAGACCCTGGATCGCACCACCGTCGGCGAGTGGCTGCCCGGCACCAGGGTCAACCTGGAGCGCTCCCTGAAGATTGGCGACGAGCTCGGCGGCCATATCGTCACCGGGCACGTGGACGGTCTGGCCACCATCGTGGCCAAGGAGGCGATCACCGCCGGTGACGATCCCTGGGGGCCGACAGCCCGCTTCACCCTCAAGGTGCCGCCGGCGCTTGCCCCGTTCATTGCCGAGAAGGGCTCGGTCTGCCTCGACGGCACGTCGCTCACCGTGAACACGGTCAACGACGACATGTTCTCCGTGCTCATCATTCCGCACACCCTCGCTGTGACCACCTGGGGCGACCGGCAGGTGGGCGACAAGCTCAACCTGGAGGTCGACCTCATGGCCCGTTACGCGGCGCGGCTTGCGGACGCGCGCCGGGCGGGGTAGGTGAACGCTTAACATCTTCCCTATTGTCATGGCTCTGTCCTCATCCTGAGGAGGGCCGCAGGCCCGTCTCGAAGGAGATTCCAGTGCGCTCTGGATCCTCCTTCGAGACGGCGCTTCGCGCCTCCTCGGGATGAGGGTGGATGCTTACGAAGGTCTCGAAACATACATGGTCGCCCATTCCGACAAGCCGAAAAGCCCACGCCCGCCGGTTCCCGGTGCCCGCATCCTGGTCGTCGAAGCCCGCTTCTATGACGACATCGCCAATGAGCTTCTGCGCGGCGCGCAAGGGGCCGTCGAGGCGGCGCAGGCCAGCATGGACGTGCTGACCCTGGACGGCGCGCTCGAGATCCCGGCCACGATCGCCATCGCGCTCGACGCTGCCGAGAAGGCCGGCAAACCCTATGACGCCGTCGTGGCGCTGGGCTGCGTGATCCGCGGTGAGACGGGCCACTACGACATCGTGGCCGGCGAGAGCGCCCGCGCGCTGATGGACCTGTCGGTCGAGCGCCGTATTCCGCTCGCCAACGGCATCCTGACCGTCGAGAATGATCAGCAGGCCTGGACCCGTGCGAGCGTGAATGAATTGAATAAGGGTGGGGGCGCGGTGGAAGCGGCGCTCGCCGTTCTGCGCATCAAACAGAAACCGGAGGCCTGATCATGACGAAGCCAGCAGAGCGCTCGGCCGCTCGCCTCGCTGCCGTCCAGGCACTCTACCAGATGGACATCTCCGGCAAGACCGTGATCGATGCGCTCGCCGAGTTCGAAGCCTTCTGGATCGGCCGCGAGGTCGAGGGCATCGAGTTCAAGCCGTCGGACAACAATTTCTTCCGCGATATCCTGTCGGGCGTGGTCAGGAACCAGCGCGATATCGACGTCAGGATCGACAACGCGCTGGCCACTGATTGGCCCCTCAAGCGCATCGAGGCGGTGCTGCGCGCCATCCTGCGCGCCGGTGGCTACGAGCTGATGTTCCGCAAGGACGTGCCGGCCCGCGTCGTCATCACCGAGTACGTGGACGTGACCCACGGCTTCTACGGCGACGATGAGCCGGGTCTCGTCAATGCGGTGCTCGACAAGGTCGCCCGCGAGGTTCGCCCCGGCGAGCTGGAGAAGAAGGCCGCCGGGCAGGGCGGGCGATAACGCGAGCAGGCAAGGTGACCGGCCGATGAGTGCGAGCGAACGCCCGAGCGAGGACAGCCTCATCGCGCGATTCTTCGCTCCCATCGCCGGAGAAGGCGCCCTCGGCCTCAAGGACGATGCGGCCTGCCTGACGCCGAAACCCGGCCACGACCTCGTCCTCACCACGGACGCCCTGGTCGAGCGGGTCCACTTCCTGCCCGAGGATGCTCCCGGCTCCATCGCCCGCAAGGCATTGGGCGTGAACGTTTCCGATCTCGCCGCGAAAGGCGCCGATCCGGCAGGCTTCCTCCTGAGTCTCGCGCTGCCCGAGGGTTGGACCGAGCGATGGCTTGCGGATTTCGCGGCCGGGCTCGGCCAGGCGTCGCGGGATTTCTCCTGCCCGCTTCTCGGCGGCGATACGGTGAAGGCGAGGGGCCCTCTGACCCTTTCGGTCACCGCCGTGGGCCAGGTGCCGACCGGCCGCATGGTTCAGCGCACCACGGCGCAGGTTGGCGAACTCGTCTGCGTCACCGGCACCATCGGCGATGGAGCCTTGGGCCTCAAGCTCCGCTCCGCGCCTTCCTGGAGCCAGGGCCTGTCGCCGGACGAGAAGGCGCATCTTGCCGACCGCTACCTCCACCCCCAGCCCCGCCACCAGCTCGCCTCGATCCTGCGGGCCCATGCCAGCGCCGCCATGGACGTCTCGGACGGGCTTGCGGGCGATCTCGCCAAGATGATGAAGGCCAGCGGCGTCTCGGCCATCGTCGAGGCGGATCAGGTGCCGCTGTCGGCTGCGGTCGCCAAGGCCATTCAGGCGTCGCCCGAACTGATGGACTTGGCCCTCACCGGCGGCGACGATTACGAGATTCTCTGCACTGTCCCGCAAAAGTCCCTCGACAGGTTCCGCCAGGAGGCCGATAGCATCGGCCTTCCCCTGTCCGTCATCGGCCGAGTCGTCTCAGGGTCCAATCGGCCGGTCTTTCGGATGAACGGTCTCGAAAGACGCTACGATGTCGGCTCCTACCAGCATTTCTGATACCGCCTTCCAGACGCCTTCCAGCGACAGCGTCGCCAAGCACAACGCCGTGGTGCTGGCCGTCGCCATGGCGCTCGGCGGGTCGAGCCCCGCCATCGTCGTGTCCCTCGGCGGCCTTGTCGGTCAGGCGCTCGCTTCGAACAAGGAACTGGCGACCCTTCCCGTGAGCCTGCTCAATCTCGGGCTGGCGATCGGCACGATTCCGGCCGCCATGCTGATGCGCAAGGCTGGACGCCGCATCGGCTATATGGTCGGCGCAGGGATCGGCCTTGCCGGCGGCTGCCTCGCGGCCTACGGCATCGCCTCCTACAGCTTCGTGCTCTTCTGCCTCGGCACTCTCATCATCGGCAGCTACGGCTCCTTCAACCAGAGCTACCGGTTCGCAGCGACCGATGCGGCCTCCGACGCCTTCAAGCCGAGGGCGATCTCCTGGGTCATGACCGGCGGGCTGATTGCCGGCGTGATCGGGCCGCAGACCGTGATCTGGACCCGTGATGCCGTTGAAGCCGCTCCCTTCGCCGGAGCCTTCCTGGGGCAGGCGACACTCGCCTTCTTGTCGATGATCGTCGTGTGGTTCCTGCGGCCTGCGCCGGTGAGCGTTGCCTCCACCAAGACGGGAGGCGGCAGGCCTCTGCTCGAGATCGTGCGGCAGCCCCGGTTCATCGTAGCCGCCGTGACGGGCCTGGTGTCTTACAGCCTCATGACCTTCATGATGACGGCGGCTCCCTTGGCGATGATCGATTGCGGCCATTCCGTCGGAGCCGCCGCCCTCGGCATCCAGTGGCACATTCTGGCCATGTTCGGTCCGAGCTTCTTCACCGGCCGTCTGATCTCACGCTACGGCAAGGGCCCGGTAACGGCGGCGGGGCTCGTGCTGATCGCCCTCTCTGCGGTGATCGGGCTGTCGGGCATCACCATCGCGCATTTCTGGATTACGCTGATTCTGCTCGGCCTCGGCTGGAATTTCGGCTTTATCGGAGCCACAGCCCTCGTGACCGACTGCTATCGTCCCGAGGAGCGCGCCAAGGTCCAGGCCGCCAACGACTTCCTGATCTTCGGATCGGTTGCCCTGGCCTCGTTCTCGTCCGGCAAGCTCCTGAGCGCCAGCGGGTGGGAGAGCGTGAACTGGCTGGTCTTCCCGCCGGTCGCCATTGCCCTAGCTCTCCTGGCTTGGCAGCAGAAGACCAAGGCCATCGCACCCGCTAAAGTATAAAGGGCTTCCTGTGGGTTCTTTCCGCAGGATTGTTGCGAACTGCCCAGTTTTTTGCCACCAACTATAAAGTTCGCTGGGGGTAGGGGCCGCTCAAGGCCAAAAAACGAGCCTTGAGGAGCGGCTTTCTGCTTTCCCATAACAAGGATGGCATGATGGCACTCACCCTAATTATCTTGGGCGGGCTTCTCTCGATCGCGTACGGCTTCTGGGCCATCAGCGACGTGATGAAGCGGGACGCCGGTTCTCAGCGCATGCAGGAAATCGCCGGGGCGATTGCCGAAGGCGCAAAGGCTTACCTCCGCAGGCAATACCTCACTATCGCCATCGTCGGCGTCATTCTGTTTGCCATCATCGCCTATCTGCTCGGCATCCGGGTCGCCATAGGCTTCGCCATCGGCGCCATCCTCTCGGGTCTGGCAGGCTTCATCGGCATGAACGTGTCCGTCCGCGCCAATGTGCGCACGGCCCAGGCCGCCACCCAGTCCCTCGGGGGAGGCCTCGATGTGGCCTTCAAGTCCGGTGCCGTCACGGGCATGCTGGTGGCCGGCCTCGCCCTCCTCGGCGTGGCCCTCTACTACGGCTACCTCACCCGGCTCGATGGGTTCCGCCCCTCCGACCGCGTGGTCATCGACAGCCTCGTCGCCTTAGGGTTTGGCGCCTCGCTGATCTCCATCTTCGCCCGTCTCGGCGGCGGCATCTTCACCAAGGGTGCCGACGTGGGCGGCGACCTCGTGGGCAAGGTCGAAGCCGGCATTCCGGAGGACGACCCGCGCAACCCGGCAACCATCGCCGATAATGTGGGTGACAATGTCGGCGACTGCGCCGGCATGGCGGCCGACCTGTTCGAGACCTATGCGGTGACCGTCGTCGCCACCATGGTTCTTGCGGCGATCTTCTTCGCCGGACAGGCCAATCTCGACACCATGCTGTTGTACCCGCTCGGCATCGGCGCGGCCTGCATCGTCACCTCGATCCTCGGAACCTTCTTCGTCAAGCTCGGTCAGAACGAGTCCATCATGGGCGCGCTCTACAAGGGGTTGATCGTGACCGGCGTTCTGTCCGCCGTCGCCATCGGCCTCGTGACCTGGCAGATGATCGGCTTCGGCGCCATCGCGGGAGCGGAGTTCACCGGCCAGGACCTGTTCTGGTGCGCCATCATCGGCCTCGCCGTGACGGCTCTCATCGTGGTCATCACCGAGTACTATACCGGCGTCGGCTTCCGTCCCGTACGGTCCATCGCCCAGTCTTCGGTGACGGGTCACGGCACGAACGTGATTCAGGGCCTTGCGGTCTCGCTGGAATCCACCGCGCTGCCGACCGTGGTCATCATCGCGGGCATCATCGTGGCCTTCAAGCTGGCTGGCCTCTTCGGCATCGCCATTGCGGTGACGGCCATGCTGGGCGTTGCTGGCATGATCGTGGCTCTCGACGCCTTCGGTCCGGTGACGGACAACGCAGGCGGCATCGCTGAGATGGCAGGCCTGCCGAAGGAAGTCCGCAAGTCCACGGACGCTCTGGACGCGGTCGGCAACACCACCAAGGCGGTGACGAAGGGCTACGCCATCGGCTCCGCAGGCCTCGGTGCCCTGGTGCTCTTTGCGGCCTACACCTCGGACCTGAACTACTTCACCCAGAACGCGGCGCAGTATCCGTACTTCCAGGGTGTGGCTCCGAACTTCTCCCTGACCAATCCCTATGTGGTGGTCGGGCTCCTGTTCGGCGGCCTCATCCCATTCCTGTTCGGCGGCATCGCCATGACGGCGGTGGGCCGGGCAGCCGGTGCGGTGGTTGAGGAAGTGCGCCGTCAGTTCCGGGAGAAGCCTGGCATCATGGCAGGCACCGACCGTCCCGATTACGGCCGCGCCGTCGACATGCTGACCCGGGCGGCGATCAAGGAAATGATCGTGCCGTCGCTCCTGCCCGTGCTGGCCCCCATCGTGACCTACTTCGTGGTCTACTGGGTGGCGGGCAAGTCCGAGGCGTTCTCGGCCGTGGGCGCCATGCTGCTGGGCGTGATCGTGACGGGCCTCTTCGTCGCCATCTCGATGACCTCGGGCGGCGGCGCCTGGGATAACGCCAAGAAGTCCTTCGAGGATGGGTTCACGGATGCCTCCGGCACCACCCACCACAAGGGCTCGGAGGCCCATAAGGCTTCCGTGACCGGTGATACCGTCGGCGACCCCTATAAGGACACGGCGGGTCCCGCCGTGAACCCGGCGATCAAGATCACCAACATCATCGCCCTGCTTCTCCTGGCCATCCTGGCCCATTCGTAGAAGCAGCGGTCCCGAATGCGCAAAACCCGCGGTGAGAGCCGCGGGTTTTTTCATGAGACATTCGATATGAAAATGGCCGGGGCAAGCCCGGCCATCAAAAGCTCGAGAAGCTTCGGCTCAGGTGCCGAACGGGTTAAAGCTGCTTGCGCCGCGGAAGATCTGCCCGAGGAAGCTCGACTCCTCGCCGCCGGCCGGTGTGGTGCGGCTGATGAAATCGAAGACCCGGCCATCCTGCAGGCCATAAAGGGCGATGCGCTCGACGCGGAGGCCGCTGTCGAAATAGACGGCCGTCACCTGCTGGTCCACAACCTGCTCGCCCATGAACTGCAGGGAGCGGCGGGACTTCTGGCTGATGTAGTACCAGTTCCGGTTGCCGACCGTGGACACGGTCGAAGGTGTTCCGAGGGTCTGCAGAACCTGCTCGGCGCTCATGCCCTTCCGTACTTGGGAGATGGCGCGCTCATCCACGACATAGCCGCGTTGGAACTCCTCGCCCACGCCGGTGCATGCGGCAACGGACGAAGCGAGAAAGGTTGCTGTAGCCAGGCGCACCAAAAGAGGATGATATCGACGCATCGTACGGTTCTTCCAGAAAATGCGGCGCGGATAAGCTTGCGCCTATGGACCGTGATGGCGTAACCCGAGGCTACGATTTTGACAAGCTTTTGAAGGGCAGGGCTGTGATCTTCAGTCTCTTCCGCAAGGATCCCCGGCGCACGATCATCGCCACGCTCTACAAGAGCGTTGCGACGGCATCCCGTGAGCCGGGGCTCTACGCGTCACTTGGCATCCCGGATACCGTCGAGGGACGGTTCGAGGCTCTGTCGCTCCACATGATCCTGGTGCTCCGGGCCTTACGGGAAATGCCGTCGCCGGCCGACGAGGTGGCCAAGGACCTAACCGACGCCTTCTTCAGGGACATGGACGCTTCCTTGAGGGAGATGGGGGTGGGCGATACGGTCGTCCCCAAGCGGATGAAGAAGATCGCCGAGTCCTTCTACGGGAGGGCCCAGGCCTATGACGGGCCGCTCAACGCCTCCGATGAGGCGGGACTCGCATCGGCTCTTGGCCGGAACGCCTATGGCACCGAGGCACCGGCGACTGCCCTTGCGCGTTATGCTCTCGCGGCCGATCAGGAACTCAAGACGATCAGCCTCGACGTGCTTCTGGAAACGGGGCCGGCCTTCCCCAGGCCCGAAGCTCTCGCATAAGGAGGGAAACCCATGACACCTGAAACCGTGGGGCCATTGTCGCGGCTAATCGACGTCATGAGGATCCCGCCGCGCGGGCAGGACGTGCATGTGGAAGCAACGGCCGAGGAATGCGCAGCGCTCGCCCGGGACTTCGGGTTGCCGGCGATCCGGTCGCTGAGCGGCGACTATCACCTGAAAACCTCGGCCAAGGGGATCAATGTGACTGGGGTCGTCAAGGCCTCGATCACCCAGATCTGCGTCACGACCCTTGAGCCCTTCGACTCCTCCGTGGAGGAAGAGGTTGAGGTGGATTTCGCCGAGTCTTCGGGCATGCCGCCCGAGCCGCCGACCGACATCAACGAGTATGAGCCCCCGGATGAGATCGTGAACGGCCAGATCGACCTGGGCGCCCTCACGGCCGAGTTCCTGGCGCTCGGGCTCGATCCTTACCCGCGCAAGCCCGGTGTCGACTTCGACTATCGGGATCCTTCCGACGAGAAGGATTCGCCATTTGCGGCGCTCAACAAGCTCCGGCAAGGCAAATAGCGGGCAGTTCGGAGGCTCTTATCTCACGAATCTCTCTGCCGTCGACCCTTTTGCAGGGAGCTCAGAATTCAGTTGCGGAGCCCCCGCAAACCGCTATTTTCCGCCCCCTGTTGAATGACTTAAAAGAAAGAACAACCGTTCATGCCGAAGCCGGTGCGTATTTCGCTCGATGCGATGGGGGGCGATCACGGTCCATCCGTTGTGATCCCAGGCGCTGCCTTGGCCTTGGAGCGGCACCCAGACCTGCGCTTCCTGATGTTCGGCAACGAGACGGTGATCGCGCCTCTGTTGGACGCGCAACCCCGGTTGAAGGCGGCCACGGAGCTGCGTCATACCGATATGGCGATCTCCATGGACGAGAAGCCCAGCCAGGCTATCCGGATGGGACGGGGCAAATCCTCCATGTGGCGCGCCGTGCAGGCAGTCCGCGACGGGGAGGCGGACGCAATGGTGTCCGCCGGCAACACCGGAGCGCTCATGGCGACCGCCAAGGTCTGCCTGAAGACGATGGCGCATATCGAGCGCCCGGCCATCGCCGCCATGTGGCCGACCATGCGTGGTGAAAGCATCGTGCTCGATGTGGGAGCGACCATCGGCGCCGATGCCGGACATCTGGTCGATATGGCCATCATGGGCGCGGCCATGGCCCGGATCGTCTTCGATCTCGATCGTCCCACCGTCGGCCTCCTCAACGTCGGCACGGAGGAGATCAAGGGGATCGAAGCCGTCAAGGAAGCCGGCCGGATCCTCAAGGAGACAAGCCTCCCGAACCTCGCTTATCACGGCTTCGTCGAAGGAGATGACATCGGCAAGGGCACCGTCGATGTGGTCGTGACCGAGGGCTTCACCGGCAACATCGCCCTGAAAACGGCGGAGGGCACCGCCAAGCAGATCGGCCAGTATCTCCGTTCGGCCATGAGCCGAACCCTGATGGCCAAGATCGGCTACCTTTTCGCGAAACAGGCTTTTAACGCTCTCCGGGACAAGATGGACCCCCGCAAGGTCAATGGCGGCGTGTTCCTGGGCCTTGAGGGAGTTGTGGTGAAAAGCCACGGCGGAACCGACGATCTCGGCTTCGCCAGCGCCATCGATGTCGCCTATGACATGGCGCACTTTGAACTGATGAACACAATCCGGAGCATGCTCGATCATGATCCGGTCGGGCAAACTGCTTAGAGCATGGACATGCTCTTAAACATTTGGAATATCATGATCTTTTTGGGCAATAGACTCCCACTTGCCTGGACCATGCTGTAGGAAGGCGCATCTTGAAACGCACCCGTTCCATCGTACGCGGCGTCGGCTCCTATCTGCCGAGGCGCAAGCTGACGAACCAAGATCTCGAGAAGCTGGTGGATACCTCGCATGACTGGATCGTGCAGCGGACCGGCATCGAAGAGCGGTACATCGCCGAGGACGACGAGACCACGTCGGTTCTCGGCATCAAGGCGGCGGAGGCGGCGCTAGCCGATGCCGGGCTGACAGCCAATGACATCGATCTCGTCATCTGCGCGACCTCGACACCTGACTTTACCTTCCCGTCGACCGCCACCATGATCCAGACCGGCCTCGGCATGACCCTCGGCATGGCCTTCGACCTGCAGGCCGTCTGCACCGGCTTCGTCTATGCCGTGGCTACCGCCGACAAGTTCCTGCAATCCGGCTCGCACAAGCGCGCTCTCGTGGTGGGGGCGGAGACCTTCTCGCGGATCCTCGACTGGAACGACCGCACCACCTGCGTGCTCTTCGGCGATGGCGCGGGTGCCCTTGTGCTCGAGGCCCAGGAGGGGGAGGGCACATCCGCCGACCGTGGAGTCCTGACGTCCCATCTCCGCTCCGACGGGCGCTACCGGGACAAGCTCTATGTGGATGGCGGCCCGGGTTCCACGAAGACCACCGGCGTCCTGAAGATGGAGGGCCGTGAGGTCTTCAAGTTCGCCGTCGGCATGGTGGCGGACGTGGTGCAGGACGCCTTCAAGGCGACGGGCACGAGCGCTGACGAATTGGATTGGTTCGTGCCGCACCAAGCCAACCGGCGCATCATCACGGCCAGCGCCGACAAGCTCGGGATCGCGCCTGAGAAGGTGGTCATCACCGTGAACAAGCACGGCAACACCTCGGCTGCCTCCATTCCGTTGGCTCTCGACGCAGCTCGAAAGGACGGCCGGATCAAGGACGGCGATCTCGTGATGATCGAGGCGATCGGCGGTGGCTTCACCTGGGGAAGCGCCTTGATCCGCTGGTAGGGTCAAGGCAACTGAACTCTGGTGGTATCAATGGTTCACACCTTGGCGGTTGACCATAGGGAGCCATCTGCATAGCGTCGTCACACGGCGACAGGACCAACGAACTGAAGTGCGCTGGGGAGCTCAATGGCTGGCAAAACGATAACGAGAGCGGATCTGAGCGAGGCGGTTTACCAGAAGGTGGGCCTGTCCCGGACAGAATCAGCGGAGCTGGTGGAGCGGGTTCTGGCTGAAATCTGCGATTCCCTGGCCGCCGGCGAGACGGTCAAGCTGTCTTCCTTCGGCTCGTTCATCGTGCGCAGCAAGGGCGAGCGCGTCGGCCGCAACCCCAAGACCGGCGTCGAGGTTCCGATCGATCCGCGCCGGGTCATGGTCTTCAAACCTTCAAATGTCTTGAAGGCGCATATCAACGGTGAGACCTTCGAAGGCGAGGATTGATCCGGATGGCGAGTGGCGTCATGGACAAGAGCCCCGACGCATTCCGCACGATCAGCGAGGTCGCCGACGATCTCGATGTCCCCCAGCATGTGCTGCGCTTCTGGGAGACCCGGTTCAATCACATCAAGCCGCTGAAACGCGGCGGCGGGCGCCGCTACTACCGTCCTGATGACGTCGACCTGCTCAAGGGAATCCGACACCTCCTCTATGGTGAAGGTTATACGATTAAAGGAGTTCAGCGGATCCTGAAGGCGGAGGGTGTTCGCTTCGTCCAGGGCGTCGGCCGGGGAGAGCAGACCCTTGCCGAGCTTAGCCCTGAGCGCGACGTTACACATCCCGATGAGGACGTTCCGGTTTCGGAGGGTTTAGCGCCCGAAGAGAACGATATCCCTCTTGCCCCACACGGCGAACTCTCCCGGGAGGCGCTCCGTGGCCTCCAAGGGGTCCTGGAGGAGCTCTATGAATGTGACCGTGTCCTGACGTCTTTGAAGAGCCCTGGAGATGCTGTGACTGCGGAATAGCCGTCCTATCGCGATCCCGTGTCGAGCTGCGATCCGGCCTGCATCGTACCCGTTTTGGCGTGGCAATCGAAAATGAGCGTGTTGCACCCTTGACAGGGTGATGGTCGGCTCTTAAACCGCACCCACACCGCTTCGGCGGTCCGATGCGCGGGCGTAGCTCAGTCGGTTAGAGTGCCGGCCTGTCACGCCGGAGGTCGCGGGTTCGAGCCCCGTCGCCCGCGCCACTTCTCCCCCGGATATTACAAGACACGATGAGCCCCTGGGGGTTTTCTCGTTGCCGTTCGCTTGGCGCCGCTTCGATAGGCGGCTCCCAAGCGGTGCTTTCGGCTTGACCGTGCATTTTCCCATCCGAACTGGAATGGTTTGGCGAAGCTGGACGTTATCAGGAGGAAAATGCGAGGCTCCGTCTATGTCGACGTCCAGATGGTTCACCAGTTTCTCCAATTGGGTTGCTCAGGTCACTGGCCGCCCGATCACCTTCGGGTTCTGCCTCTTGGTGATCTTGCTTTGGGCGTCTTCGGGTCCCTTCTTCGGGTTCTCGGATACCTGGCAGTTGATCGTGAACACGGGCACGACCATCATCACCTTCCTGATGGTGTTCCTGATTCAGAACACTCAAAATCGGGATGGAGCTGCGATTCAGGCCAAACTTGATGAACTGATCCGGGCCAGCGCCGCCCAGAATGTTTTCATTGGTATCGAACACCTCACCCAGGAAGAGTTGAACGAGATTCGGGCCAAATGCGAAGCGAAAGCCGCAGCAGAGACGGCTGCCAGCCGCGCCGAGGCGTCCGCCAATCGGAAGGCGGAAAAGGCCGCTGAACGAGCGACCTCTTGATGGGCTGGAGTTCCTGGCTGCAGCGGCTGCTAGTCTCGCACGAGCCGCCAGATCAGCGTGCCTGTCATGGGGGCAACCGTCTGGCCTGAATTGTGGGATACGGACCCTATATTCTCGAACCGGCCCTGGCCGCTCCATGTTGCCTCATCCACCTTGATGGGCTGATCGAACAGCTCGAACTTGCCCCGACCCTCAAGGAACGTGACCGAGTTCTCTTTCGTGTAGGCTTGGCCGCTCATCTGAACAGGCACGGGGATGCTAAGCCCATTGAGACGCAGGCTGAGAAGCCCCTTATGAAGGTCGACTGAGATCTCGGCCTGACACGCCTTGTCCAGAACGCTCGTCGGCTGACCCGAGAGGTCCAGTTTGCCGGTTCGCTGGAACTTATAGGGCTTTGCCGGGGCGGGCGGTGAGATGTTCACGCCATCTCCTTCGTCTTCCACCGTAGCAGTCCCTGTCGCGCAGGGGACGCGCCGGTCTGCCACCCAATTCTGGAACCGGCTATTGTCCGGCTGCATGGCGCCGAGGCCTCCAGGGTTGGCCATCATCTTCTGCATGATGGCGGTTGCTGCCTGCCTCTCGCAGGCCTGATCTCCCTTGCACCCTTCCACCGCGTTCTTGAGGGCTGCCATTCCCTCCGGCATAGGCGCGTTGTTCTGATCGATGCCGCCAACCTTGATCATCGCGGCCGGGCTCTTCATGGGCATGTACATGGCAAGCTCAAGTTCCAGCTTGCGGTTCGCTGTCAGTCGGTACCATTCGACCTTGTTGGACAGGTCCTTTCTCCCGGAACCTTTCAGATCGACGGTGATGAAAAGGCGGCCGGTGGGAGCAGGGGGCGCAGGTCGGCGGCTGCTTTGGGGCAAAGCGGTTGTGGGAATGAGGCAGGCGAGCGCCAGGGCAGCTAGCCTTTGGAAACGAATGGACATCTGAGGCTCACGTTACGATAAGAGATGTCGAACTATATAAAGTAACGTAAGTCTGAGTGCGAATCCATAGTGTTTACAATGGCTTCATGGTCTACGCGCTTCAGATTGCAGAAGGTATGCCGCTAACGCTGAGTCGCATCGCCTTTGTCGGGCATGGAGCCATGCAGAAATCGAATTCCTAGTTTGGAATGGTTCTTTTTGCGGCAGTGCAAACACTTGTCAGGGAAGGGGATCTCAGCTAAGGCTCCGGCGCAATCAGCGTGATGTCGCAGGGGGGTGTTTTGGGCCTTTCTGAGGCTTAAATGCGTTGCAGATTGCCGGCCCCGGGCCGGATTCCTGTCCTTCTAGGTGTCGTATGACGAATCTCCTCGCCGACTACCTGCCTCTTGTCATCTTCATCGGCGTCTCGCTCCTGATCGGGGTGGCGTTGCTCGTGGCCCCGTTCATCGTCGCCTACAGCCGTCCGGACCAGGAGAAGCTCTCCGCCTACGAGTGCGGCTTCAATGCGTTCGACGACGCCCGCATGAAGTTCGACGTGCGGTTCTATCTCGTAGCCATCCTTTTCATCATCTTCGACCTTGAAGTGGCGTTCCTGTTCCCCTGGGCCATTACGTTCGGGAATCTCGGCTGGTTCGGCTTCATTTCCATGATGCTCTTCCTTGGTGTCCTGACGGTCGGCTTCATCTACGAATGGAAGAAGGGAGCCCTCGAATGGGATTGATCTCCGACAACCAGTCGACCATGGTCGCTCCCGCTCCGCGCGGCATCATCGACCCGAACACCGACAAGCCGGTCGGCTCGACTGACCCTTACTTCGTCTCCATCAACGAGGAATTGTCCGACAAGGGCTTTCTCGTCACCTCGACCGAGGACCTCATCACCTGGGCGCGCACCGGCTCGCTCATGTGGATGACCTTCGGCCTAGCGTGCTGCGCCGTCGAGATGATGCAGATGTCCATGCCGCGCTATGACGCCGAGCGCTTCGGGTTCGCGCCCCGTGCCTCGCCGCGCCAGTCCGACGTGATGATCGTGGCCGGCACGCTCACCAACAAGATGGCGCCCGCGCTCCGCAAGGTCTACGACCAGATGCCGGAGCCGCGCTACGTCATCTCCATGGGCTCCTGCGCCAATGGCGGCGGCTACTATCACTTCTCCTACTCCGTGGTTCGTGGCTGCGACCGCATCGTGCCGGTCGACATCTACGTGCCGGGCTGCCCGCCCACGGCTGAGGCACTCCTCTACGGCGTGCTCCTTCTGCAGAAGAAGATCCGCCGAACCGGTACCATCGAGCGCTGAGCAAAGGTCATTGTATGAGTGCTGAGCTCCAAGCCCTGAGCGACCATATCGCCTCGTCCCTCGGCGCGGCGGTGGTGGACCGGGCTATCGCCTTCGACGAGTTGACCATCGTGGCGCGCCGCGAGGACATCCTGCCGGTGGTGACCTTCCTGCGGGACGACCCGCAATGCCGGTTCGTCTGCTTCATCGACATCTGCGGGGCGGATTATCCGGCGCGCGAGGAGCGGTTCGACGTGGTCTACCACTTCCTGGCGCCGCACCATAACCGCCGGATCCGGGTGAAGGTGATGACCGATGAGGCAACGCCTGTGCCGTCGCTTGTCGGCCTCTTCCCGGCGGCGAACTGGTACGAGCGCGAGGCATACGACCTTTACGGCATCCTGTTCTCCGGGCATCCGGACCTGCGCCGCATCCTCACGGATTACGGCTTCGAAGGGCACCCACTCCGCAAGGACTTCCCGATGACCGGTTATGTCGAGGTCCGCTACGACGATGGGCAGGGCCGCGTGGTCTACGAGCCCGTGAAGCTCAATCAGGAATTCCGCAACTTCGACTTCCTCTCTCCCTGGGAAGGCACGGATTACGTGCTGCCGGGCGACGAGAAGGCCAAGGCTTAAAGGAGCGGAAAGGGCGACCCATGGGCGAGCATAACATCCGCAACTTCACCATCAATTTCGGGCCGCAGCACCCGGCTGCGCACGGCGTGCTGCGCCTCGTGCTGGAGCTGGACGGCGAGGTGGTCGAGCGCGTCGATCCGCATATCGGCCTGCTCCATCGCGGCACCGAGAAGCTGATCGAGTACAAGACCTACGTTCAGGCCAATCCCTATTTCGACCGGCTCGACTACGTTGCGCCGATGAACCAGGAGCATGGCTACTGCCTTGCCATTGAGAAGCTCCTCGGGATCCAAGTGCCCCGGCGTGCCCAGCTGATCCGCGTCCTCTTCTCGGAGATCAGCCGTCTTCTGTCGCATCTCCTCAACGTGACCACGCAGGCCATGGACGTTGGCGCGCTCACGCCGCCTCTCTGGGGCTTCGAGGAGCGCGAGAAGCTCATGATCTTCTATGAGCGCGTCTCCGGCTCGCGGATGCATGCGAATTACTTCCGGCCCGGCGGCGTCAACATGGACATCCAGCCGGAGCTGATCGACGATATCGAGGCTTTCTGCGACCCGTTCCTGCAGGTGCTGGACGATCTCGACACCCTCGTGATCGGCAACCGCATCTTCAAGCAGCGTAACGTTGACATCGGCACCATCACCTTGGATGACTGCTTCCGCTGGGGCTTCTCGGGCCCGATCGTCCGCAGCTGCGGCGTCGCCTGGGACCTGCGCAAGTCGCAGCCCTACGAGTGCTACGAGGAGATGGAATTCGACATCCCCGTGGGTAAGAACGGCGACAACTACGACCGTCAGGTCATTCGCATGGAAGAGATGCGCCAGAGCGTCAGGATCATGCGCCAGTGCCTCGACAAGCTGCGGGCGCCGGACGGGCAGGGGCCCGTGACCACGCTCGACGGCAAGGTCGCGCCGCCGTCGCGTAAGGATATGAAGCGCTCGATGGAAGCGCTGATCCACCACTTCAAGCTCTACACGGAAGGCTTCCACGTCCCTGCGGGCGAGGTCTATGCCGCCGTCGAGGCTCCGAAGGGTGAGTTCGGCGTGTACCTTGTGTCGGACGGCACCAACAAGGCCTATCGCTGCAGGATCCGCGCCCCGGGCTTCGCCCATCTGCAGGGCATGGATTTCATGTGCCGCGGCCACATGCTGGCCGACGTCGCGGGCGTCCTGGGTTCCCTCGACATCGTGTTCGGCGAGGTCGACCGCTAACGAATACCTGTTCCGAACACGGAACAGGAAGCCACGCTCATTGAAGCGTGCTGAAATGGTTCAAGTCGTATGGCCGGGCCTCGAGCCCGGCCATGACGATGAGGAGAAGAGTGTATGGCCGTTCGCAAGCTCGCGCCTGAAGACATGCAGCCCGATACCTTCGTTCTCTCCCCGGAGATCGAGGCCTTCGCTGACAAGGAAATCGCCAAGTATCCCCCGGGTCGGCAGGCTTCGGCGGTGATCGCTCTCCTGGGAAAGGCTCAGGAGCAGGCGGGCGGCTGGCTGCCGCGCAAGGCCATCGAGGCGGTGGCCGCGAAGCTCGACATGCCGGTGATCCGCGTGATGGAGGTGGCGACCTTCTACACGATGTTCAACCTCGAGCCGGTCGGGAAATACTTCATCCAGTTCTGCGGCACGACGCCCTGCGTCCTGCGCGGGGCCGGGGACATCCGAAAGGTCCTGGAGACCCGCGTCGGTGAGCAGAACCATGTGTCTGCCGACGGCACCTTCTCCTGGCTGGAAGTGGAGTGCCTTGGTGCCTGCTCCAACGCCCCGATGGTGCAGATTAACGACGACTACTACGAAGACCTGACGACCGAGAATTTCGAGAAGCTTCTCGATGATCTTGCTGCCGGCCGGCCCGTGAAGACGGGATCGCAGATCGGCCGCAACCGGTCCGAGCCTTTCGAGGCCGTGAATACCCTCCAGGATCCGACGCTCTTTGACGGCTCGCTCGTGGGCGCCTGGCGCAAGCGCTTCGATGAGCAGGCGAAGGCTGCCGAGACCGGCGAGAATGCGGCCGCCATGGCGAGCATTCCCCAGGAGGTGAAGGCTGCGAAGCCCACCGCTGGCCGTGCCATCGAGAGCCCTGTCGCGGACACCCCGGCGGAACGCGCCAAGGAAGGCGAGACGCCGATCAATCCGACGGACCGCAAGGAAGCCGCCGATCCGTCGACGGCGACCAAGGGCAAGTCGCATACGGAAGAGGGCGCAAGGCCTGCTCCGCAGAGCAGCAAGTCCTACGTGGCATCGCCCACGAAGGACGGCGAGGCTGTGCCCAACAGCCCGACGACCCCGGAAGCCGGTACGCCGCCTGCCCAAGCCGAGACACGCCGTGACGGCAGCGAGAGCAAGCCGGGCGTGACCGTCGACAAAGACAACATGACGTCCTGATGGAGTGATCGGGAATGCTTCAGGACAAAGATCGTATCTTCACCAATCTCTACGGCTTCCACTCGCCGGACCTCAAGGCCGCGCAGATGCGTGGCGCCTGGGACGGAACCAAGTTCCTCCTGGAGCAGGGCCGCGACTGGATCATCAACGAGATGAAGGCGTCCGGCCTGCGCGGCCGCGGCGGCGCCGGATTCCCCACGGGTCTGAAATGGTCCTTCATGCCCAAACAGTCGGACGGCCGTCCGCACTACCTGGTCGTGAACGCGGACGAGTCGGAGCCCGGCACCTGCAAGGATCGCGAGATCATGCGGAACGATCCGCATCTTCTCGTGGAGGGCTGCCTTCTCGCGTCCTTCGCCATGGGGGCTCACGCGGCCTACATCTACATCCGCGGCGAGTACGTGGCAGAGCGCCATGCGCTCCAGCGCGCTGTGGACGAGGCCTATGAGGCCAAGCTCATCGGCAAGGACAACATCCACGGCTACCCCTTCGACCTTTATGTCCACCACGGCGCAGGCGCTTACATCTGCGGCGAGGAGACGGCGCTCATCGAGAGCATGGAAGGCAAGAAGGGCATGCCGCGCCTGAAGCCGCCGTTCCCGGCCAATATGGGCCTTTACGGCTGCCCGACCACGGTCAACAACGTGGAGTCCATTGCGGTCGCCGGCACGATCCTGCGCCGTGGCGCCTCCTGGTTCTCCAGCATCGGTCGCCCGAACAATGTGGGCACCAAGCTCTTCTGCGTGTCGGGTCACGTGAACAAGCCCTGCAACGTGGAAGAGGCCATGGGCCTGACCTTCCGCGAGTTGATCGACCGCCATTGCGGCGGCATCCGTGGCGGCTGGGACAACCTTCTGGGCGTCATCCCTGGCGGATCCTCCGTGCCGATCGTTCCGGCCCATGAGATCGCCGACGCCTATATGGATTTCGACACGCTGCGGAACCTGAAGTCCGGCCTCGGCACCGCCGCCGTGATCGTCATGGACAAGTCCACCGACATCGTCCGGGCCATCGCCCGTCTCGCTTACTTCTACAAGCACGAGAGCTGCGGCCAGTGCACCCCGTGCCGTGAGGGTACGGGTTGGATGTGGCGCGTGCTCACCCGCATGGCCGAAGGCCGCGCCCAGAAGCGTGAAATCGACATGCTCCTCGAAGTCTCGACCCAGATCGAAGGCCACACCATCTGCGCGCTCGGCGACGCAGCGGCTTGGCCGGTCCAGGGTCTGATCCGCCACTTCCGTCACGAGATCGAGAAGCGGATCGACGATTACGCGGCGAACCCGCATTCCGAATCCGTCATGATCGCGGCGGAGTGAGATTGAAGATGGCGAAAATCATCGTTGATGGCGTCGAGGTCGACGTTCCTGCGGAATACACCCTGCTCCAGGCCGCCGAAATGGCCGGGGCGGAAATTCCGCGCTTCTGCTACCACGAGCGGCTCTCGATTGCCGGCAACTGCCGCATGTGCCTCGTCGAGGTGAAGGGCGCGCCGAAGCCGGTGGCCTCCTGCGCCTGGGGCGTGCGCGACTGCCGTCCGGGCCCGAACGGCGAGCCGCCGGAAATCTCCACCAAGTCGCCGACGGTGAAGAAGGCGCGGGAAGGGGTGATGGAGTTCCTCCTCATCAACCACCCGCTCGATTGCCCGATCTGCGACCAGGGTGGCCAGTGCGACCTGCAGGACCAGGCGATGGCCTACGGTGTCGACAGCAGCCGCTTCCACGAGAACAAGCGCGCGGTGACCGACAAGTATCTCGGTCCGCTGGTGCGCACCTCCATGAACCGGTGCATCCACTGCACCCGCTGCGTGCGCTTCTCGGCCGAAGTGGCCGGCGTGCCGGATCTCGGCGCCCTCTGGCGCGGCGAAGACATGGAGATCACGAGCTATCTCGAGAAGGCCCTCGGCTCCGAGCTGCAGGCCAACGTGGCGGATCTCTGCCCCGTGGGCGCGCTGACCCACAAGCCGGAAGCCTATCATTACCGTCCCTGGGAGCTCACCAAGACCGATTCCGTCGACGTGATGGATGCGGTCGGCTCCTCGATCCGCGTCGATTCCCGTGGCCGCGAGGTCATGCGCATCCTGCCGCGCGTGAACGAGGCGGTGAACGAGGAGTGGATCACCGACAAGACCCGCCAGATCGTGGACGGCCTGCGCCTTCAGCGCCTCGACCGCCCCTTCGTGCGGGAGAACGGCCGCCTGCGTCCTGCCTCGTGGCAGGAGGCCTTCGCCACCATCGCCAACCGCGTGAAGGGCACCGACCCGAAGCGCATCGGCGCCATCGTGGGCGATCTCGCTGCGGTCGAGGAAATGTACGCCCTGAAGCTCCTCATGGAGAGCCTCGGCGTCACCAACATCGACGCCCGTCAGGACGGTAGCGTGCTGACCCCGGTCTATGGCCGCGGCTCCTACCTGTTCAACACCACCATCTCCGGCATCGAGGATGCGGACGCGATCCTGATCGTGGGCTCGAACCCGCGCATCGAGGCCTCGCTCGTCAACGTGCGTATCCGCAAGCGCTGGCGCGCGGCTCCGCCGCCGATTGCGCTGATCGGCGAGCATGCGGATCTGACATACCCCTACGAGTACCTCGGCGCTGGTCCCGAGACGCTCTCCGAATTGGCCTCCGGCCGCCACAGCTTCATCGAGAAGCTGCGCGGCGCCGAGCGTCCGCTGATCATTGTGGGGCAGGGCGCTCTCTCCCGTCCTGACGGTCTGGCGGTGCTCTCCACCGTGGCTCAGCTCGCCCGTGACGTCGGGGCGGTGAAGGACGGCTGGACCGGCTTCTCGGTTCTGCATACCGCTGCGTCGCGCGTCGGCGCCCTCGATCTCGGTCTCGTGCCGGGCGAGTGGGGCCTGAATGCTCAGACCATGGTGCAGGGCGAAGTGGACGTGCTGTTCAATCTCGGCGCAGACGAGATCGACATCGCCCCGGGCGCCTTCGTGATCTATCAGGGCACCCATGGCGACCGCGGCGCGCACCGCGCCGATGTGATCCTGCCGGCTGCCACCTATACGGAGAAGTCCGGAACCTATGTGAACACCGAGGGCCGGGTGCAGCTCGCCAACCGGGCAGCCTTCGCTCCGGGCGAGGCTCGCGAGGACTGGGCAATCCTGCGCGCTCTGTCCGACGTGCTTGGGCATCGCCTGCCGTTCGACTCGCTGAACGCCCTGCGGGCGAAGCTCTATGCGGCCTACCCGCATTTCGCCGCGGTCGAGACGGTTCAGCCGGCGGACAGCTTCGCGGCCATCCAGGCGCTCGCCAATGTCGGCGGCTCGCTTGGGCGCGAGCCTTTCGTGAGCCCCGTGAAGGACTTCTACCTGACGAACCCCATTGCCCGCGCCTCCGGCGTCATGGCCGAGTGCTCCGCGCTCGCCCGTGAGCTGAAGCTCGAGGCGGCTGAGTAAGAGGAACGGATCATGGAATTTGGGGACATCCTCCTCGCCGTCGCGATCATGCTGGGCAAGAGCCTGCTCATGCTGGTCGCGCTTCTCATCTTCATTGCCTACGCACTCTATGCCGACCGCAAGGTCTGGGCTGCCGTGCAGCTGCGCCGCGGCCCGAACGTGGTCGGTCCCTGGGGCCTGCTTCAATCCTTCGCCGATCTGCTCAAGTTCGTCCTGAAGGAGCCGATCATCCCGGCGCCGGCCAACAAGGGCATGTTCCTGCTGGCGCCGTTGCTGATGTGCACCCTGTCGCTGGCGGCCTGGGCGGTCATTCCGCTCAATTCCGGTTGGGCCATCGCCGACATCAACGTAGGCATCCTCTATATCTTCGCGATCTCGTCGCTCGGCGTCTACGGCGTCATCATGGGCGGCTGGGCCTCGAACTCGAAGTACCCGTTTCTCGGCGCGCTCCGCTCGGCCGCCCAGATGGTCTCCTACGAGGTGTCCATCGGCTTCGTGATCGTGACCGTGCTCATGTGCGCCGGCACCCTGAACCTTTCGGCTATCGTGGAAGCGCAGAACTCCAGCCTCGGCATCCTGGGCTGGTACTGGCTGCCGCTCTTCCCGATGTTCGTGGTGTTCTTCATCTCGGCCATGGCCGAGACGAACCGCCCGCCCTTCGACCTGCCGGAGGCCGAATCCGAGCTCGTGGCCGGCTACATGGTGGAGTATTCCTCCACGCCGTACCTGCTCTTCATGCTCGGCGAGTACGTGGCCATCATGACCATGTGCGCACTCGGCACGATCCTGTTCCTGGGCGGCTGGCTGTCGCCGATCCCGTTCGCGCCCTTCACCTGGGTGCCGGGCGTGATCTGGTTCGTGCTGAAGGCGAGCTTCCTCTTCATCCTCATCGCCATGGTGAAAGCCCTGGTTCCCCGCTACCGTTACGATCAGCTCATGCGCCTCGGGTGGAAGGTCTTCCTGCCGCTGTCGCTCGCCATGGTCGTGATCGTGGCGGCTGTCCTGATGGTCACCGGCAATGCGCCGGGCGTCCGCTAAAGGAGATCGGCCATGCAGCTCGACCGCATTGCCCAATCCCTCCTGCTGAAGGAGTTCATCTCAGGCTTCATCCTGACGGTGAAATACTTCTTCAAGCCGAAGGCGACCCTGAACTACCCGTTCGAGATGGGGCATCGCGGGCCCCGGTTCCGCGGTGAGCATGCCCTGCGGCGCTATCCCAACGGGGAAGAGCGCTGCATCGCCTGCAAGCTGTGCGAGGCCATCTGCCCGGCGCAGGCCATCACCATCGAGGCCGGTCCGCGCCGCAACGACGGTACCCGCCGCACGACCCGCTACGACATCGACATGGTGAAGTGCATCTATTGCGGCATGTGCCAGGAGGCCTGCCCGGTGGACGCCATCGTGGAGGGGCCGAACCTCGAGTTCTCCGTGGAGACCCGCGAGGAACTCTACTACGACAAGGCCAAGCTTCTCGAGAACGGGGAGCGCTGGGAGCGCGAGATCGCGAAGAACCTCGCGAAGAACGCCCCCTACCGCTAAGAGCGCCTTTGGCCCGGTGAGGGCAGGGGCAAGCAGCTCCGGCGGGTTGTCCCCGCCGGATTCGGAATTTATAGACAGGCCGCCGGGTTGTCCGGGGCCACGTCGGAAGGGGCCGCTCACCAGCGGCTTGAACTGAGCATGACGGTTACCGCCGCCTTCTTCTATCTGTTCGCGACGATCACGATCGCCTCCGGCTTCATGGTGATTGCCTCCCGCAATCCCGTGCAGTCGGTGCTGTTCCTCATCCTGGCCTTCGTGAATGCGGCGGGCCTTTTCCTGCTGATGGGAGCCGAGTTCCTGGCGATGATCCTGGTGATCGTCTATGTGGGCGCGGTCGCGGTGCTGTTCCTCTTCGTCGTCATGATGCTCGACGTGGATTTCGCGGCTCTCCGCCAGGGCTTCCTGCAGTACCTGCCCATCGGCGGTCTCATCGGGCTGATCCTCCTGCTGGAACTGATCCTCGTGGTCGGCACCTACACCATCGACCCGGGTCTGGTCCGGTCTCCCCAGGTGCCGATCCCGTCGGCCGACGTCATGACCAACACCGAGGCTATCGGCCAGGTGCTCTACACCCGCTACTTCTACTTCTTCCAGGCCGCCGGCCTGATCCTGCTGGTCGCCATGATCGGCGCCATCGTCCTCACCCTGCGCGAGCGGGTGGGCGTGCGGCGCCAGGACATCACCAAGCAGAACGCCCGGACGCAGGAAACCGCGGTCGAGGTGCGGAAGGTTCCCTTCCGCCAAGGCATTTAAGGAGGCGCGCCATGGTTATCGGACTGGGTCATTATCTCACCGTCGCGGCCGTCCTCTTCACGCTCGGCGTGTTCGGCATCTTCATCAACCGGAAGAACGTGATCGTCATCCTGATGTCCATCGAGTTGATCCTGCTCGCCGTGAACATCAACATGGTGGCCTTCTCGACCCACCTGAACGACATCGTCGGCCAAGTCTTCGCCATGCTGATCCTCACGGTGGCGGCGGCTGAGGCGGCCATCGGTCTGGCGATCCTGGTGGTCTTCTTCCGCAACCGCGGCTCCATCGCGGTTGAAGACGTCAACATGATGAGGGGCTAGGAGCATGATTCAGAAAAGTGGGAACCGGTTTTCTGAACAAAATCATGCATCAGCTGTAAGCCCGAACGGACCGGCGAAGTAAAAGCACATGTATCACGCAATCGTCTTCCTGCCGCTCGTCGGCTTCCTCATCGCAGGCGTCTTCGGCCGCGTGCTTGGCCCGCGGCCGAGCGAGATCATCACCACGGCGCTGCTCTTCGTGGCGGCCGTCCTCTCCTGGGTGTCGTTCATCCAGGTCGGCTTCGGTGATGGCGCCACCCGGGTCCAGGTGGCCCAGTGGATGTCGGTCGGCGACCTTCAGGTCGATTGGGCGTTCCGGATCGACACGCTGACTGCCATGATGCTGGTGGTGGTGAACACCGTCTCGGCGCTCGTGCACCTCTACTCCATCGGCTACATGCACGAGGATCCGCACCGTTCGCGCTTCTTCGCCTACCTGTCGCTCTTCACCTTCACCATGCTCATGCTGGTGACCGCCGACAACCTGGTCCAAATGTTCTTCGGCTGGGAAGGCGTCGGCCTCGCAAGCTACCTGCTCATCGGCTTCTGGTACCAGAAGGATTCCGCCAACGCGGCGGCCATGAAGGCCTTCATCGTCAACCGCGTCGGCGATTTCGGCTTCCTGCTCGGAATCTTCACGGTCTTCGTCCTGTTCAATGGCGTGACCTTCGACGCGATCTTCCCGCGTGTGGCCGAGCTCGCGAACGCGAACTTCACCTTCCTGGGCATCGAGTGGCACGCCCTGACCATTGCCTGCCTGCTGCTCTTCATGGGCGCTATGGGCAAGTCGGCGCAGTTCCTGCTCCACACTTGGCTGCCGGACGCGATGGAGGGCCCGACCCCGGTCTCCGCCCTGATCCACGCGGCCACCATGGTGACCGCCGGCGTGTTCATGGTCGCGCGCCTGTCGCCGATCTTCGAATACGCACCGGCTGCGCTAACCGTCGTGACGGTCATCGGCGGCATCACGGCCTTCTTTGCCGCGACCGTCGGTTTGGTTCAGAACGACATCAAGCGCGTCATCGCCTACTCGACCTGCTCGCAGCTCGGCTACATGTTCGTGGCGCTCGGCGTCGGGGCCTACAGCGCCGGCGTGTTCCACCTGTTCACCCACGCCTTCTTCAAGGCACTGCTGTTCCTGGGCGCCGGCTCGGTGATCCACGCCATGCACCACGAGCAGGATATGCGCCACATGGGAGCGCTCCGCCGCTACATCCCCCTCACCACCGCCATGATGGCCATCGGCACGCTGGCGCTCACGGGCTTCCCGTTCACGGCGGGCTATTACTCGAAGGATGCGATCATCGAGGCGGCCTACGCGGCTCACTCGACCGCCGGTTCCTTCGCGTTCCTGGCGACGGTCGTCGCCGCGTTCATGACCTCGTTCTACTCCTGGCGTTTGTTCTTCCTCACTTTCGAGGGCACCTCGCGCTGGGGCCATGGCCATCACGGCCACCATGCCCATGCTGCCCATTCCCATGAGGGCGTGGAGCATGACGATCATGACCGCGATGTGGAACCCGCAAGCCACGCTCAACACGATCATGGCCACCATGAGGACCACACGCCCCATGAGAGCCCGCTGGTGATGCTGCTGCCGCTCATCGTGCTCGCCATCGGCGCGCTCGTGGCCGGCTTCGTGTTCCACAATGCCTTCATCGGCGAAGGCTATCAGGAGTTCTGGAAGGGTGCCCTGTTCACCCGACCCGAGAACCACATCCTGGAAGAGATGCATCATCTCCCGGGCTGGGTGCCGCTGCTCCCGACGGTCATGATGGCTCTGGGCTTCGTGCTGGCCTATTACATGTACATCGTCGACGCCAAGCAGCCGGCAAAGCTCGCGGCCGATCACCCGATCCTGTACCGCTTCCTGCTCAACAAGTGGTACTTCGACGAGCTCTATGACGCGATCTTCGTGCGTCCTGCCATGGCCATCGGCCGCTTCTTCTGGCGTACTGGCGACCAGCGCATCATCGACGGGCTCGGCCCAGACGGCATCTCCGCCCGCGTCATGGACGTGACGCGCGGCGTGGTGCGGGTGCAGACCGGCTACGTCTATCATTATGCCTTCGCGATGCTGATCGGCGTTGCGGCTCTCGTGACCTTCTATCTCTTCAGGGGAGCCCGTTAATGCTCGGCTTCGGCATCCTCTCCGGCCTTCTCGTCCTTCCTCTCGTCGGGGCGGCCTTCATCCTGACCCTGCGCGGCGACAGCGAGGCTGCTCGCTCCAACGCCCGCTGGGCTGCGCTTGCCACGACGATTGCCACCTTCCTGCTGTCGCTCGTCGCCTGGGCGCGGTTCGACACGGCAACGGCGTCGTTCCAGCTCGTGGAAAGCCACGTGTGGCTGACCGAGACCATCCGGTTCAAGCTCGGGGTCGACGGCTTCTCCATGCCGCTGATCCTGCTCACCACGTTCCTGATGCCGTTCTGCATCCTGGCTTCGTGGGAATCCATCGGGCACCGCGTGAAGGAATACTTCGTCGCGTTCCTGGTCCTCGAGACCACCATGATCGGCGTGTTCTGCGCCCTCGATCTCGTGCTGTTCTACCTGTTCTTCGAGGCAGGCCTGATCCCGATGTTCCTCATCATCGGCATCTGGGGCGGCAAGCGGCGCATCTACGCGAGCTTCAAGTTCTTCCTCTACACGCTGCTCGGCTCCGTGCTGATGCTGCTCGCCATCATGGCCATGTACTGGCAGGCCGGCACCACGGACATTCCGACCCTGCTGGCCTTCAAGTTCGCGTCGAACTTGCAGACCTGGCTCTGGCTCGCCTTCTTCGCCTCCTTCGCGGTGAAGATGCCCATGTGGCCGGTCCACACCTGGTTGCCGGATGCCCACGTGGAAGCGCCGACGGCGGGCTCGGTCATCCTGGCGGGCGTCCTGCTGAAGATGGGCGGCTACGGCTTCATCCGTGTGTCGCTGCCGATGTTCCCCGAGGCTTCGGAGTATTTCGCCCCGCTGGTCTTTGCTCTTTCCGTCATTGCGATCGTCTACACCTCGCTGGTCGCCCTGATGCAGGAAGACATCAAGAAGCTCATCGCCTATTCGTCGGTGGCGCATATGGGCTTCGTGACCATGGGCCTGTTCAGCATGAACGAGCAGGGCATCCAGGGCGCCATGTTCACCATGATCTCCCACGGCCTCATCTCCGGCGCGCTCTTCCTTAGCGTGGGCGTGATCTATGACCGGATGCATACCCGCGAGATCAAGGCCTATGGCGGCCTCGTGAACCGGATGCCCATGTATGCGGTGGTGTTCCTGATCCTGACCATGGCTAACGTGGCTCTGCCGGGCACCTCGGGCTTCATCGGCGAGTTCCTGACCCTCATGGGAGCCTTCCGGTCCAACACCTGGGTGGCGTTCTTCGCCACCACGGGCGTGATCCTGTCAGCCGCTTACGCACTCTGGCTCTACCGTCGCGTAGTCTACGGAGAACTCGACAAGCCGGCGCTCCAGACGATCACCGACCTGAACCGTCGTGAGATCATCACTTTCGCGCCGCTGATCCTTCTCATCATCTATTACGGCGTGCAGCCGGGTCCGATCCTCGACGTCTTCGCAGCGCCGACGGAGACGCTCCTTAACAACGTTCAGGCTGCGCTCGCCACCGTGAAAACGGCCGCTGCCGCCGCACACTGAGGTCATGATGAACCCCGCCTTCACCATTCCCGCATTCGGCCCCGTGCTGCCAGAGATCCTCTTGGCGGCCGGAGCCCTCATCATGGTCCTGTTCGGCGCCATCCGTGGCGAGCGACCGGGCTACGCCATGAACATCATTGCCCTGGCGCTTCTCGCCGTCACCTTCGTGGCGGTGCTGATGCTGCCGGGCGAGCGTGTCGAGACCATGGGCGGCTCCTTCGTGGTCGACGGCTTCGCCAAGTTCATGAAGGCGCTTACGCTCATCGCATCCGCAGGCGGCGTCATCCTCTCGCTCGACTACATGCGGCGCGAGGGGATCAGCCGCTTCGAATACCCGATCCTGATCGTGCTCTCGACCATCGGCATGATGATGGTGATCTCGGCCAACGACCTGATCGCCCTCTATATCGGCCTCGAGCTGCTGAGCCTGTCGTCATACGTGATCGCCGCCTTCGACCGCGACAACGTCCGTTCCACGGAAGCAGGCCTGAAGTACTTCGTGCTCGGCTCGCTCTCGTCCGGCATGCTGCTCTACGGCTCGTCCCTGGTCTATGGCTTCTCCGGCAGCGTCTCGTTCCCGGTGATCGCCACGGTGCTCCAGGGCAATGTGAGCATCGGCGCCATCGTCGGCCTCGTCTTCGTGGCCGCCGGCATCGCGTTCAAAATCTCCGCCGTGCCGTTCCATATGTGGACGCCGGACGTCTATGAGGGCTCGCCAACCCCGGTGACCGCCTTCTTCGCCGCCGCGCCCAAGATGGCCGGCATGGCCATGGCCACCCGCGTGTTCATCGATGCCTTCCCGGGCATCCTGATCCAATGGCAGCAGATCATCGTCTTCATCTCGATCGCCTCCATGGTGCTCGGCTCCTTCGCGGCCATCGGCCAGCGCAACATCAAGCGCCTGATGGCCTATTCCTCCATCGGCAACGTGGGCTATGCGCTCATCGGCCTTGCGGCCGGTACGGCCGAGGGCATCCAGGGCGTCATCGTCTATATGGCGATCTACCTCGCCATGACGCTCGGCACCTTCGCGGTGATCCTCGGCATGCGCCGTGGTAACGTGATGTACGAGACGGTGGACGACCTCTCCGGGATGGCGCGCACGCACCCGGTGCTCGCCTTCTGCCTCGGCATGATGATGTTCTCGCTAGCGGGCATTCCGCCGCTCGCCGGTTTCTTCGCCAAGTTCGCGGTGTTCAACGCTGCGATCGAGGCCGATCTGGTGGCGCTCGCCATCATCGGTGTCGTGACGAGCGTCATCGGCGCCTACTACTACCTGCGCATCGTCAAGGTGATGTATTTCGATGAGCCGGCCGAGCGCTACGACGCCATGCCGGCAGGCGTGAAGTTCGTGCTCGCCCTCTGCAGCATCTTCGTCGTCCTCTTCGGTATCGTTCCGGCGCCGCTGGTGGCGGCTGCGCGCGCTGCCGCGAGCTCCCTGTTCTGATCGTGCACCTGTCGCCCGAGACCGAGTCCGCCGGATACAGGCTGCTCTCCCTTGAGGCGACAGGCTCGACGAACGACGATGCCCTCCAAGCCGCTAAGTCCGGCGATCCGGGCCAGCTCTGGATCGTTGCCGCCGAGCAGCTTGCGGGCAGGGGACGGCACGGCCGGCAATGGTCGTCGCCGCAGGGCAATCTCTACGCCAGCCTGCTCCTGATCGACCCCTGCGACATGGCCTTAGCGCCGCAGCTCGGGTTCGTCATAGGGCTCGCGGTCCATGAGGCCATCGAGGCCATCACCGGCGTTGGCGCTCCACGCCTGTCCCTGAAATGGCCTAACGATCTCCTGCTCGACGGTGCCAAGGTGTCGGGCCTTATCCTCGAGGGGCATAGGATTGGACCCGAGGGTCCTTTGGCAATCGTTATCGGGTGTGGCGTGAACGTGGCCTTTGCACCGACAGGGACGCCCTATCCGGCCATCGCCCTTCAGGTGATCAAGCCAGACCTGACCAGAGAAGACGTGTTTTGCGCGCTGTCATCCGCCTTTGCTCGAACATTCTCAGCCTGGCGCGCAGCCGCCCATATGAATGCATCGGACCCGTTCGGGACAATCCGACGGCTTTGGTTGGAGCGCGCTGCCGGTTTAGGGCAGGAGGTCGCGCTTCGCCTGCCCACCGGCGAGAAGAAGGGTGTTTTCGAGGGTCTCGATCGTTTCGGTCGCCTGCAGCTGAAAAGCCGTGATGGCGTGGAACTCATCGATGCAGGCGACCTTTATTTTCCCAATTCGCTGCACGATATAGCCAAGCCCGGCGCTGGCATAAAAAGGTTCGAACAATAATGGCTTCCCATCAAGACGAATTGGTCTTCCTTCCGCTCGGAGGGCTTGGCGAGATCGGGATGAATGCTGCGCTCTACGGCTTCGGGCCGGAGGCCGAGCGGCAATGGATTCTCGTCGATTGCGGCATGGGCTTCGGCGGCGAGGAGAATCTCCCCGGCATCGACGTGGTCTATCCGGATCTGCGCTTCATCGAGGAAGAACGCCATAACCTGCTGGGCATCTTCATCACCCACGCCCACGAGGACCATATCGGCGCGCTCGTCGAGATGTGGCCTAGCCTGCAGGCGCCCGTCTACGCCACGAAATTCGCCATCGGTCTCCTGGAAACGCGCCGCCTGTCCGAGGCGGGCGCGCCGAAGATCGACCTGAACGAGATCGTTCCCGGCCAGCGGCTGAAGCTCGGGCCCTTCGATGTCGAATATGTGCCGGTCGCGCACTCCATCCCGGAGTCGAACGCGCTTGCGATCCGCACGCCCCACGGTCTCGTGGTTCATACGGGCGACTGGAAGCTCGACAACACCCCTTATCTCGGCAGCCTGACCTCGGAGGAGGCGTTCCGATCCCTGGGGGATGAGGGCGTTCTGGCGCTCATCTGCGATTCCACCAATGTGGTGCGCGAAGGCGTCAGCCCCAGCGAATCCGATGTGGCCAAGAACCTGGCGCAGCTGATCAACGATGCGCCCCATCGCGTCGCCATCACCACCTTCGCGTCCAACGTGGCGCGCATCCGCTCCGTGGCGGAGGCCGCCCGCGAATGCGGCCGCGAGGTCGTGGTGGTGGGCCGCGCCATGGACCGGGTCGTGGAGGTCGCAAAGGAATGCGGCTACCTGGAAGGGCTGCCCGAGTTCCGCTCGGCGGAAAACTTCGGCTACATTCCGCGAGACAAGATCGTCGCGATCCTGACCGGATCGCAGGGCGAGCCTCGCGCGGCCCTTGCCCGCATCGCCCAGGACGAGCACCCGGACATCGCGCTCTCGGCAGGCGACCGGGTGATCTTCTCGTCGCGCGCCATTCCCGGCAACGAGAAGGGCGTTGGGGCGATCATCAACAGCCTCATCGAGCAGGGCGTCGAGGTTATCACCGACCGCACGGAGCTGGTTCACGTCTCGGGCCATCCGCGCCGGGGCGAGCTCGCCCAGATGTACCAGTGGACGAAGCCCCGTATCGCCATTCCGGCTCATGGCGAGCCGCTCCACTTGAGCGAGCACGCGAAGTTCGCCCGTCAGCAGGGCGTGCAGGAGGTGGTTCGCGCGAAGAACGGAAGCCTGGTGCGCCTCGCGCCCGGTCCCGCCGAGATCGTCGACACCATTCCGGCCGGACGTCTCTACCGCGATGGAAACATCGTGATCGGAGCCGGGGACCGGGCGCTCCCGGAGCGCCGCAAGCTCGCCTTCGCGGGCATCGTGACGGTTGCGATCGCCATCGACGGCCGGGGCGAACTCGTGGGCGATCCGGTGATCGACGCCATGGGCCTGCCGGACAAGAACCGCCAGGGCCGGGATTTGACCGATATCATCGCCGATACGGTGGCGGACCTGCTCGATGGGCTGCCGAAAGCCAAGCGCCGGGATCCCGAGGCGGTCGAGAATGCCGTCCACCGGGCTGTGCGCGCGACGGTGAACCAGGAATGGGGCAAGAAACCCGCCTGCCATGTTCTCGTGATCGAGGCATAGGGCATCGAGCCCCAGGGAGAGCCAGATGATCGGACGCCTCAATCATGTTGCCATTGCCGTGCGCGATATCGCGGCGGCTTCCGAAGTCTATCGCAACACCCTGGGCGCTCAGGTCTCCGCGCCTGAGCCGCTTGAGGAGCACGGTGTCACCGTCGTTTTCATCACGCTGCCCAACACCAAGATCGAGCTGCTGGAGCCCTTAGGCGTCGACTCACCCATCGCCCGGTTCCTGGAGAAGAACCCGGACGGAGGCATGCACCACATCTGCTATGAGGTGGACGATATCGCGGCCGCGCGCGACCAGCTTGTGAATTCCGGGGCAAGGGTGCTCGGCACCGGTGAGCCGAAGATCGGAGCTCACGGGAAACCCGTGCTTTTCCTGCACCCGAAGGATTTCAATGGTACTCTCATCGAGCTTGAGCAAGCCTGAGGACAAGCTGTTGATAAACTTTGTGAAAGCCCTTTCCGGCTCGTTCTGGTCCACCCTGGCCGTGGTGGTGGTGGTCTCCGCGATTGCCGTAGCCGTCGCGGTCAACGGCTTCGATCTGCGGGTGAGCGGCAGCCTGGCCCTCTATTTCGTGATCTGGTGGATTCTGCTCTTCGCCGTTCTGCCCTTTGGCGTCCGCAGCCAGGCAGAGGCCGGTGAAGTGATCCGAGGCAGCGAGCCGGGTGCGCCTGCGCTTCCCGCCCTGCGCGAGAAGGCGATCTGGACGACACTGGTCGCCTCGGTGGTGCTGGTGATCGTTGCTGCGGTTTTCCCTCTGGCGGGACTCTAAAAAGCCTTCGCAGGGAGCCCAAAAGAAAAAGCAAGGCTTTCGCCTTGCCTGAACTGCCTTTTGGCAATTTTTACCCCTGGCTTTCTTAGGCCGGCGCCTGTCTGGCGCCTAGGGGTCTTGTTCCTCCCGAAACTCGGACCGCAGCCTCTGACCTTTGAAGGTCTCAAGACGTTAGGATTTTGTTTATAGTCACCTTCCCTTGGGGTGTCACCTTTCCGAGGCTGCCGATGATGCAAAATTCGGCGTTTCAGGTATTCATCTTTGGTCTAATTTATCGCGCCGTTGGCCCTGCGAACTGATGACAGCTTGTCTTTTGCCCAGGGCCTGTGTTGTGTGCGAGAAACGAGTCGTTACTCAGCTTCTGTTCAGATCGAGACTTTAGAAGGCGTCCCATGCGTTTGAGCCGCTATTTCCTCCCCATTCTCCGCGAGACGCCGAAAGAAGCGGAGATCGTCTCCCACCGGCTGATGCTGCGCGCGGGCATGATCCGCCAGGAATCGGCGGGCATCTATGCCTGGCTGCCCCTGGGCCTGAGGGTTCTGAACAAGATCAATGCCATCGTCCGCGAGGAGCAGAACCGCTCCGGCGCCGTCGAGCTCCTCATGCCGACGATCCAGTCGGCCGATCTCTGGCGCGAGTCGGGTCGCTACGACGCCTATGGCAAGGAGATGCTGCGCATTCAGGACCGCCACGAGCGCGAAATGCTGTTCGGCCCCACCAACGAGGAGATGGTCACGGAGATATTCCGGGGCTATGTGCGGTCCTACAAGGATCTTCCGCTGAACCTTTATCACATCCAGTGGAAGTTCCGCGACGAGGTGCGCCCGCGCTTCGGCGTCATGCGCTCGCGCGAGTTCCTGATGAAGGACGCCTATTCCTTCGATCTCGATCAGGCCGGGGCCGTCCATTCCTACAACAAGATGTTCGTGGCTTACTTGCGCACCTTCGCCCGGATGGGCCTGAAGGCGATCCCGATGCGGGCGGACACAGGCCCGATCGGCGGAAACCTGAGCCACGAGTTCATCATCCTGGCCTCGACGGGCGAGAGCGAGGTGTTCTGCCACGCGGATTACCTGAACTTCGACATCCCGGCCGAGAACACCAACTTCGACGATATCTCTGGCCTGCAGAGCACCGTCGACAAGTGGACGTCGCTCTACGCCGCCACGTCCGAGATGCACGACGCGGGCGCCTTCGATGCGGTGCCCGCCGACAAGAAGATGTCAGCGCGCGGCATCGAGGTCGGTCACATCTTCTATTTCGGCACCAAGTACTCCGAGCCCATGGGCGCGAAGGTCATGGGGCCAGACGGGCAGGAGAGGCCGGTCCACATGGGCTCCTACGGCATCGGGCCGAGCCGCCTGATCGCCGCCATCATCGAGGCGAGCCACGACGAGAACGGCATCATCTGGCCTGAAGGCGTGGCGCCGTTCGGTGTGGCGATCCTCAATCTGAAGGCAGGCGATGCCGGCACGGATGCTGCCTGCGAGAAGCTCTATCGCGAACTCTCCGCCGCCGGCCGCGACGTGCTCTACGACGACCGTGACGAGCGTCCGGGCGGCAAGTTCGCCACCGCCGACCTTATCGGCGTGCCGTGGCAGGTGGTGATCGGCCCGAAGGGTCTCGCTGAGGGCAAGGTGGAGCTGAAGCGCCGCGCCACCGGCGAGCGCGAGACGCTGTCCCTCGAGGATGTGGCCGCCCGCCTGATCGGCCATACATAAGCTCCATGGCCAAAGCAGCGGACACCAAAGCGGCACCAACGGGAACGAAAGCTTTCTCGCTCTTCGAGTGGATGCTCGCCGGGCGCTACCTGCGCACGCGGCGGCGGGAAGGCTTCGTCTCGGTGATCGCCGGGTTCTCGTTTCTCGGCATCATGCTTGGTGTCGCCACGCTGATCGTGGTGCTCTCGGTCATGAACGGCTTTCGCAAGGAACTGCTCGACAAGATCGTCGGCATCAACGGCCATATCTTCGTGGCGCCGATAGAAAGCCCGCTGACCGACTATCCGGAGGTGGCGGCGCGCATTGCCGCCGTGCCCGGCGTCCGGCGCGCCATTCCACTGGTGGAGGGGCAGGCCTTCGGCTCCTCGCAATATAATGGAAGCGGCGTTCTCGTGCGCGGCATCCGCCCTGAGGACTTGCAGAAGATCCAGCATATCTCCGGCAACATCCGTCAGGGCACGCTCGATGATTTCGATGAAGGCGAGGGGGTGGCGATCGGCCGCCGTCTCGCCGATGCCCTGTCGCTCCAGGCCGGCGATACGTTTACGCTGATCACGCCCCGTGGCGCCTCCACGCCCTTCGGCACGGCACCGCGGGTGAAGGGCTATCCGGTCAAGGCGGTCTTCGAGATCGGCATGTCGGAGTTCGACTCCACCTTCGTGTTCATGCCGCTCACGGAAGCGCAGAACTACTTCAACCGCCAGGGCGACGTGCAGCTGATCGAGGTCTATCTCGACAATGCCGACCGGGTGGACGAGGCGCGTGCGGCCATCGACGAGGCGGCGGGGCGGCCGATCCTGATGACCGACTGGCGCCAGCGCAACCGCACCTTCTTCGGCGCCCTTGAGGTCGAGCGCAACGTGATGTTCCTCATCCTCACGCTCATCGTGCTGGTGGCGGCGCTCAACATCATCTCCGGCCTCATCATGCTCGTGAAGGACAAGTCGGAGGATATCGCGATCCTGCGCACCATGGGCGCCACGCGTGGCTCGATCATGCGCGTGTTCCTGATCACAGGTGCCTCCATCGGTATTGTCGGCACCATCGCGGGATTCGGCCTCGGGCTGCTGCTCGCGCTCAATGTCGAGACCATCCGCGATGTGATCTCGCGTCTGACGAGCACGAACCTCTTTCCGGCCGAACTTTACTTCCTGAGCCGCCTGCCGGCCGATGTGAACCCCACCGAGGTGGCGACCATTCTCATCATGGCGATGGTGCTCTCGCTGCTCGCGACCCTCTATCCCTCCTGGCGGGCCGCCAAACTCGATCCCGTCGAGGCGTTGCGTTACGGATAAATATGTCGCCAGCCCAGTCCCAGCCCGCCCTGTACCTGTCGAAAGTCGAGCGTCGCTACCCGCAGGGGGAAAGCTTCCTCGAAGTGCTGCGCGGGGCGGACCTAGCGATCTGGCCGGGGGAGATCGTGGCGCTCGTGGCGCCCTCGGGCACAGGCAAGTCGACCTTGCTTCATCTGGCAGGTCTGCTTGAGAAGCCGGACGGCGGCGAGGTCTTCGTCGGCTCGAAGCAGACGGCCGCCATGAACGACCAGGATCGCACCCGCGTCAGGCGTGAAGAACTCGGTTTCGTCTATCAGTTTCACCACCTCCTGCCGGAATTCTCGGCCCTGGAGAACGTGGTGATCCCGCAGCTCATCCGCGGTCTGCCAAAGGGCGAAGCGCAGGATCGTGCGAAGCAGCTCCTGACCTTCCTGGGCTTGGGCAAGCGCCTCGACCATCGTCCCGGCGAACTCTCCGGCGGCGAGCAGCAGCGTGTCGCCATTGCCCGCGCGGTCGCCAATGCGCCCCGCCTGCTGCTGGCGGACGAACCCACCGGCAACCTCGACCCGCACACGGCCGACCGGGTCTTCCAAACCCTCGTGGCCATCGTCCGCGCCTCGAAGCTCGCGGCTCTCATCGCCACCCACAACATGGATCTCGCGGCACGCATGGATCGGCGCGTGACCATCCGCGATGGGCTGATCGTTCAGCTGCCCTGAGCTTCCACTCTCTCAATTATATTGTCGTTCGGCGCCTTTGAGGCACGCGCGCCTGCGCGTGATCGCATCTTTACGCTTTGTTGACTCCGTCCCGAAAGCGGTCTTTGCACACGCTTTACACAGAACATCCAATGAACAAATATGAACATATTGGGAACACGGAGATCAGACCATGCTTCGCTTCATCATCGAGACCACCGCCGAAATCGCTTCGCTCGCCATGTTCGGCTCGGCCGTGGCAATCTGGGCTCTGGTTCTTTCTCCCATCGCTTGATACCGGAAATCCACAACAACCCACCGCGATTCACAGGAACATAGTCCTCAAGGTCCCGGGTTAGGATTTCGAGGAAAGAATCGTGTCACTATGCGTGCCATTGAGTGAGTAGAGTTTCATGGCGCGCATTCTTCACGATATCGGCTTCGTTCATCTGCACGTGCATTCCTCGTACTCGCTGCTCGAGGGTGCCCTGAAGATCGCGCAACTGGCGAAACTCGCCGCCGCCGACAAGCAGCCGGCGCTGGCGCTCACCGACACCAACAATCTCTTCGGCGGCCTCGAATTCTCCGAGAAGATGGCGGGCTCCGGCATCCAGCCCATCGCCGGCGTCCAGCTCTCGGTCTGCTTCGAGGAGGCCGATCCGGTGGCCCGCGTGGTGCCACAGCCCGCCAACATCGTGCTGCTCGCGCAGAACGAGGAGGGCTACCGCAACCTCATGCGCCTCGTGAGCCACGCCTATTTCGGCGTGCCGCTCGGCGAGGATCCACGCGTTGCCGCTCCCATCCTGTCGGCTCACAGCCAGGGGATCATCGCCCTGACGGGCGGCTTCACGGGTCCCCTCGATAGCGCCCTGCGCAATGGCGGGCGCCAGGATCTGGCGCAGGCTCGGCTCGATATCCTGAAAGAAGCCTTCGGCCACCAGCTCTATGTGGAGATCCAGCGTCATGGATTGGAAGACGAGCGTCTGATCGAGGGCGAGTTGCTGACGCTTGCCGACCGCAACGGCCTGCCGATCGTTGCAGCGAACGAACCCTTCTTCTCGTCGTCGAAGGACTATGAGGCGCACGATGCGCTGCTCGCGATTGCAGAAGGGCAGATCGTCTCGAACCCGGATCGCCGCCGCCTGTCGCCGGAGCACCACTTCAAGACCCGCGGGCAGATGATGGAGCTGTTTGCGGACCTGCCGGATGCCCTCCAGGCAAGCGTCGAGATCGCGATGCGCTGCGCCACGCGCGTGAAGACCCGCAAGCCCATCCTGCCGAATTTCGGCATCGGCCCTGAGGCCGCCACTCTGGACGAAGGCGCGGAGTTGCAGCGTCAGGCGGAAGAGGGACTCGTCAAGCGTCTTGCCGCGCATGGACCCGCGCCGGGGTTGACGGAGCAGGATTACCACGACCGCCTGGCCTTCGAGGTCGGCATCATCCGCAAGATGCAGTTCCCCGGCTACTTCCTGATCGTGGCCGACTTCATCAAATGGGCAAAGGATCACGATATTCCCGTCGGCCCGGGCCGCGGTTCCGGTGCCGGTTCGCTCGTGGCCTATGCGCTCACCATCACGGATCTCGATCCCCTGCGCTTCAGCCTGCTCTTCGAGCGGTTCCTGAATCCGGAACGCGTGTCGATGCCCGACTTCGACATCGACTTCTGCGTCGACGGGCGCGAGCGCGTGATCGAGTACGTGCAGCAGCGCTACGGCGAGGAACAGGTCGCGCAGATCATCACCTTCGGCACATTGCTCGCTCGCGGCGTGATCCGCGACGTCGGCCGCGTGCTGGAGATGCCCTACGGCCAGGTGGACAAGCTCACCAAGCTCGTGCCGCAGAATCCTGCCAACCCCGTAACTTTGGCGCAGGCCATCGAGGGCGAGCCGAAGCTGCAGGCGGCCATCGACGAAGAGCCCGTGGTCAAGCGCATGCTCGACATCGCGCAGAAGCTCGAAGGCTTGCACCGGCACGCCTCGACCCATGCGGCCGGCGTCGTGATCGGCGATCGTCCGCTGCAGGAACTGGTGCCGCTCTATCGAGACCCGAAGACCGGGATGCGCGTGACCCAGTTCAACATGAAATGGGTCGAGCAGGCCGGCCTCGTGAAGTTCGACTTCCTGGGCCTCAAGACGCTCACGGTCCTGCGCACCGCGGTCGATCTCATCCGTCGCAAGGGAATCGAGATTGATCTCTCGGCGCTGCCGCTGGATGACCGTAAGACCTACGAGATGCTCCAGCGCGGCGAAACGGTCGGCGTGTTCCAGGTGGAATCGGCGGGCATGCGCAAGGCCCTCGTCGAGATGGAGACCGACCGGTTCGAGGACATCATCGCCCTCGTGGCGCTGTATCGTCCGGGTCCGATGGCCAACATCCCGGTCTATTGCGCGCGCAAGTTGGGCAAGGACGAGCACAACAAGAAGGATTGGTATCCTCACGACAAGCTCGAGCCGATCCTGCGCGAGACCTTCGGCATCATCGTCTACCAGGAGCAGGTGATGGAGGTGGCCAAGGTCCTCTCCGGCTACTCGCTCGGCGACGCCGACCTTCTGCGCCGCGCCATGGGCAAGAAGATCAAGGCCGAGATGGACGCGCAGCGCGAGCGCTTCGTGTCCGGTGCGAAGGAGGGCGGCCTCGACAAGGCGAAGGCCAACGAAATCTTCGACCTGCTCGCGAAGTTTGCGGATTACGGCTTCAACAAGAGCCACGCGGCGGCTTACGCACTCGTTGCGTTCCAGACCGCCTATCTGAAGGCCAATCACCCGGTCGAGTTCCTGGCCGCGTCCATGACGCTCGATCTCGACAACACCGACAAGCTGTCGGAATTCCGCCGCGAGGTTCAGCGCCTCGGCTTCAAGGTCATCCCGCCCTCCATCAACCGGTCGGGCGTGGTCTTCGATGTGCAGTACGATGCGGAAGGCCAGGGGCAGATTCTCTATGCGCTCGCTGCCGTCAAAGGCGTGGGCCGGCAGGCTATTGAAAGCGTGATCGAGGCCCGCGGCGACAAGCCGTTTAAGGATCTCGCCGATTTCGCCCGGCGCATCAATCCGCGCATGATCAACAAGCGTACGCTGGAGAACCTCATCGCTGCCGGCGCATTTGACGAGCTGGAGCCGGAGCGGGCCAAGGCCTGCGCCTCCATCGACGCCATGATGAGCCTTGCCCAGCAATCCCATGAGGCCGCCAATGGCGGCATGATGGACATGTTCGGAGGCGTTGCATCAGCCGATGTCCAACTGCGGATCGGGCCCTACGATCCCTGGCCGGCGGCCGAGAGGCTGCAGCGGGAGTATGACGCTGTCGGCTTCTTCCTCTCGGGGCATCCGCTGGACGAATACGGCGAGCTCCTCAAGAAGCTGCGGGTGCAGACCTGGGTTGAGTTCTGCCGTTCCGTGAAGGCAGGCAATTCTGTCGGGCGAGTGGCCGCCACCGTGCTCGACCGGCAGGAACGCCGAACCAAGACCGGCAACAAGATGGGCATTCTCATGCTCTCCGATCAGACCGGGCAATTCGAGGCCATCATCTTCTCGGAGGGCCTGATGCGGTTCCGCGAGGTGCTCGAGCCCGGCGCTGCCGTGGTCCTGATGCTGCAGGCCGGGATGGAGGGCGAGGAGGTGAGGGCCCGAATCGGCATCGCCGAGCCGCTGGAAGAGGCTCTCGCCAAGCACCAGAAGGGCATGCGGATCTTCCTGCGGGATGAGCGGCCGATACCCAGTGTGCAGGAGCGCCTGAAGGTGAGGGGCGAGGGCGAGGTGTCCCTGGTTCTGATCCTGGATGAGGGCGACCGAGAGGTTGAGGTCAAGCTTCCCGGCAAGTACATGGCCTCGCCCCAAATCGCAGGTGCGCTCCGAGCCGTGCCGGGGGTAGTCGAAGTGCAGATGAATTGAGGCAGTGCGGGAGTCCTTTCCCACACGGAGAGAGCGTCGGGAGCTTTGATGTTCTCAATTTGTTCTTGACAGTCTAGCTAAGCTCGGCTATATCGTTGTGTAGACCTGTTCCTGTGAGGGGCGCGCTCGCGAGGCGTCGCAGTGTGGGAGCAGGCACGGTCCTGTGGTGCAGCCTCGCAAGCGGCACTGACAGGAGGCCCAGGCTGCGTGCCGGTGGTCGGAATCGGTTCAAGGCCCCCGCTGAGCAGGCGGGCCCCGCCTTGAGCGGTCACCGGGCCGGCATCGCTTGAACGCCTAAAGAAGCCGTGCGCGAAGAGACAGTTCGGCTCTTCCCTATCACCATCCATCATCGAGCCGGGCTGCCCGTCGCGCCACCCTCGATCACCCTTCAGGCTCGCAGCTCAGGCTGCGGGCCACACGGTGCTGGCTGTTTGACAGAGACATCAAGTGGGTCATCCCGGACGGCAAGGCCGATCCGGGATCGCACAAACCAGTCCAGCCCTGTCATCCCGGGGCTGCGCAGCAGAGCCCGGGATCCATAACCGCCGACGAGGCAGAAAGAGGCGCGACGCGGTTCGCCCTTCTTCAGGCGTCAGCGGTGATGGATCCCCGCCTGCGCGGGGAGGACACCGGGAGAGGAGGCTGCTCCATGCCCCAGCGGGAGAACGCCCCGCTTGCGTTTCCTCGCGTTTCCCCCTATATGCGCCCGCATCCCACACGCGGAATCCCCTCATGACTCATGAGGAACCCCCGGTGGCCGGAAAGTCCGGTCCACTGTTCCGCGGAGGCTTAACCGGAGAATAGACGATGGCGCTTCCTGAATTTTCGATGCGCAGCCTGCTTGAGGCTGGCGCTCACTTTGGCCACCAGGCCCACCGCTGGAACCCGAAGATGGGTCAATACATCTTCGGCACCCGCAACAACATCCACATCATCGACCTCGCCCAGTCGGTTCCGATGCTGCACCGCGCCCTTCAGGCGGTGAGCGACACCGTGGCCAAGGGCGGCCGCGTGCTGTTCGTCGGCACCAAGCGTCAGGCAGCCGATGCCGTCGCCGATGCGGCCAAGCGCTCGGCACAGTATTATGTGAACGCTCGCTGGCTCGGCGGCATGCTGACCAACTGGAAGACCATCTCCGGCTCGATCTCCCGCCTGCGCAAGGTCGACGAGATCCTGGCCGGCGGCGGCCAGGGCCTCACGAAGAAAGAGCGCCTCATGCTCGCCCGTGAGAAGGAAAAGCTCGAGCGCGCTCTTGGCGGCATCAAGGACATGGGCGGCACGCCCGACCTGATCTTCGTCATCGACACCAACAAGGAGCAGCTGGCGATTCAGGAGGCCAAGCGCCTCGGAATCCCGGTGGCGGCCATCGTCGACACCAACTGCGATCCGGACGGCATCACCTTCCCGGTCCCGGCCAATGACGACGCCGGCCGCGCGATCGCGCTCTATTGCGACCTGGTGGCCCGTGCTGCCCTCGATGGCATCTCCCGCGGCGCCGGCGATATGGGTATCGACGTCGGTGCCTCCGAGAACCCGATGGTTGAAGAGCTTCCGGCCAACGACACGGCTGCTGTCCCCGCCTATGAGGGCGAGCAGTTCGAGCGTCTGGCGGCTCCCCGCGGCGCTCCCGACGACCTGACAAAGCTCAACGGCGTTGGCCCGCAGCTCGAGAAGAAGCTCAATGAGGCTGGCATCTTCCACTACTGGCAGCTCGCTGCCATGCAGCCGGCCGATACCGCTCAGCTCGACAAGGACCTGAAGCTGAACGGCCGTCTCGAGCGTGATGGCTGGATCAACCAGGCCCGCTCGATGATCGAAGCCGCTGCTGTGTAAGCCTTACGGCGCCGCACCCTGCAGCGCCGCTTGAACGAATGACCGAGCCCGGCGTTCCACGAGCGCCGGGCTCCCTCTATGCATAAACCTTGAAAGGAACAGCCATGGCGAACATTACCGCTGCGATGGTGAAAGAGCTGCGCGAGACGACCAGCGCCGGCATGATGGACTGCAAGGCCGCGCTCGCCGAGACCAACGGCGACATGGAGGCCGCGATCGACTGGCTCCGCAAGAAGGGCCTCTCAAAGGCTGCCAAGAAGGCCGGCCGCGTGGCCGCCGAGGGCCTCGTGGCCGTTGAGTCGTCCGGTCACACCGCGACGATCCTCGAGGTGAACTCCGAGACCGATTTCGTCGCCCGCAACGACGGGTTCCAGGCCTTCGTCCGCGAAGCCGCCAAGATCGGCCTCATGGGCAACGGCACCATCGAGTCGCTCGAGGCTGCCCACTTCCCGGGTTCGCAGACCACCGTGAAGGACCGTCTGCAGGAGCTCATCGCCACCATCGGCGAGAACATGACCCTGCGCCGCGTCACGAAGCTCGAAGTCTCGAAGGGCGTGATCGCGTCCTATGTGCACAACGCCGTCACCGAAGGCCTCGGCAAGATCGGCGTGCTCGTGGCCCTGGAATCAGAGGGTGACGTGACCGTTCTCGGCACGCTCGGCCGTCAGATCGCCATGCATGTGGCCGCCACCAGCCCGTTGGCTCTGGACGCTTCCGGCGTCGACCAGGCGACCATCGAGCGCGAGAGCGCCATTCTGCGCGACAAGAACGCCGGCAAGCCCGACCACGTCATGCAGAAAATCATCGAGAGCGGCCTGAAGAGCTACTTCAAGGAAGTCACGCTTCTTGAGCAGCCCTTCGTGCACGACCCGTCCAAGACCGTGACCCAGGTGCTCAAGGAAGCCGAGTCCAAGGCCGGCAAGCCGGTCACCCTGAAGGCCTTCGTCCGTTATGCCCTCGGTGAGGGCATCGAGAAGGAAGAGGCTCCGGACTTCGCGGCGGAAGTTGCCGCCCAGGCCGGTCTCAAGGCCTAAGTCGAACCTGTCAAAGCATCTATCCCAAAAGTGGACACCACTTTTGGGATAGATCTGATGCTCTGTCTCTTAAGCAGCGCATCGTGTGGACCGGAAAAACCGGATCCACTTTTCCGCGCGATGCGGTAGAACGGCGGCTCTCGGGCCGCCGTTCTCATGAGAGGGTTCGAAAAGAAAGGTCTGATGATGGCAACGTTCCGGCGCATTCTGGTGAAGCTCTCAGGCGAGGCCCTCATGGCCCCCGACGGCTACTGGCTCGATCCCCAGACTCTGACATCACTGGCGGAGGATCTCGCTCAGGCCACCCGCGCCGGCTTCGAGATCGCTGTCGTCATCGGCGGCGGCAACATCATCCGCGGCGCCCGCATGAGCGCCGCCGGGTGGATCGACCGTCCCACGGCCGATTCCATGGGCATGCTCGGCACGGTCATGAACTCGCTGGCCATCGAGACCGCCCTGAATGCCGCCGGCGTTCCGGCCCGGACCATGTCGGCGGTCTCCATGCCGACGATCTGCGAGACCTATGCCCGCCAGCCCGCCCTGCATCACCTGGACAAGGGGCAGGTGGTGGTTCTGGCCGGTGGCACCGGCAACCCGTTCTTCACCACCGATACCGCCGCTGTCCTGCGTGCGGCCGAACTGCGCTGCGATGCGGTGCTCAAGGCCACCCAGGTGGACGGCGTCTACTCGGCCGACCCGAAGAAGGACCCGACTGCGGTCCGATTCGACCGCCTGACCCATGACGAGGCCATCGCCAGGGACCTGAAGGTGATGGATACGGCCGCCTTTGCCCTAGCGCGGGAGAGCAAGCTGTCGATCATCGTCGGCTCGGTGCATGCTCCCAGCTCCGTGACAGCTCTTCTCCAGGGGAAAGTGCCCTCTACGGTCGTTGCCCCTTGATCCAGGGGTCTTGATGCTGGACCCTGGGGGGCGTAAGCCCGTTTAGACAGTTCGCGTAAGGACAAAACTGATGGCTACGACCTTTGATATCGCCGATGTGAAGCGCCGCATGCAGGGCGCCATCAACGCATTCAAGAACGACCTGGCCAGTCTCAGGACGGGACGCGCCTCTCCGAATCTGCTGGACCCGATCCAGATCGATGCCTATGGCGCATCGATGCCGATCTCGCAGGTGGCCACCGTCAACGTGCCGGAACCGCGCCTGCTCAGCGTACAGGTCTGGGACCGGGGCATGGTGGCTGCCGTGGAGAAGGCGATCCGCGAATCCGATCTCGGCCTCAACCCTCAGACTGAGGGCCAGGTGATCCGCCTGCGTATCCCCGAGATGAACGAGCAGCGCCGCAAGGAAATGGTGAAGGTCGCGCACAAATATGCCGAAGAGGCGAAGGTTGCCGTCCGTCACGTGCGCCGCGATGGCCTCGACCTGCTCAAGAAGCTTGAGAAGGACAGCGCGATCAGCGAGGATGACGGCAAGCGCCATGCCGACCAGGTGCAGAAGGCGACGGATCAGTTCGTGACCGAGATCGACAGCATTGTGGTCGCCAAGGAAAAGGAAATCATGCACGTCTGATCCTTAAGGCGTGCATTGGAACAGGACATCATGAGCGGCGAAGCCAAACGGGTGGATCCAGGCTTTGCCTGCAGGGAAGCAGGCGAGGGGATGCCGGCCCACGTTGCCATCATCATGGATGGGAATGGCCGGTGGGCTGCTCAACGGGGTCTGCCTCGCTTTGAGGGGCACCGGCGCGGTGTCGAGGCGATCCGCCGGGCCGTGCGCACGGCGGGAAATCTGGGGATCCGGTACCTGACGGTCTACAGCTTCTCCGCCGAAAACTGGCGGCGTCCGGCTGACGAGGTCTCCGATCTCATGGGGCTCCTCAAGCGGTTCGTCAGGCACGATCTGGCCGAGCTTCACGCCAACAACATCCGGGTCCGGATCATCGGCGAGCGGGAGGGGCTGGCCTCGGACATCCGCCTGCTCCTCGATGAGGCCGAGCAGCTCACCCGTTCCAACACGGGTCTGACCCTGGTGATTGCCTTCAACTATGGCGGGCGGCAGGAGATCGTGAGTGCCATGCGGGCGCTGGCCCGGCGCGTGAAGGAGGGCAGCCTCGATCCGGCCGACATCGACATGGATTCTGTGGGAGCGGCTCTCGACACCCATGGCATACCGGATCCGGATCTGGTCATCAGGACGTCCGGTGAGCAGCGCGTCTCGAACTTCCTGACATGGCAGACGGCCTATTCCGAGTTCGTGTTCCTGCCGTGCTACTGGCCTGATTTCGATGAGGTGGCATTCAAATCCGCCATCGATGAGTATTGCAGGCGCGACCGCCGGTTCGGCGGCCTGAGCGCTCGGGCTGTCTGACGATGGTTGCGGACGAAGGCTCATCGCCGCCTCACCCCAAACCGGTCCCATCCAAGGAACTCTCGGCCAGAGTTCTATCGGCCCTTGTCATGGTGGCCGCCGCGCTCCTCACAGCCTATCTCGGCGGCTGGCCCTTTGCCCTGTTCTGGCTGGCGGCCGGGATCGCCATCGTGGTGGAATGGACCGACATGACCGGGATCGAGCCCCGGCGTCTTGTTCAGGTGATCCTCGGCGTCGGCCTCACAGCCTTGACGCTCCTCTTCCTGCTCGATGCCGGGCTTTGGCTCTCCCTTGCCGTAAGCATTGCCTTACTGGCGGCGGCCGCCTTTGTGGCGTCCAGTCCTCATAAACGAGCTTGGACGGTTTCGAGCTTTATCTACGCGGCTCCGGTCGTCCTCGTCCCGCCGCTCGTACGCGCTCACCCCGATCTTGGCATCCTCGGCCTGCTCTGGATGTTTGCCGTGGTTTGGGCGACCGATATCGCAGCTTACTTCACGGGCCGTACCTTCGGAGGCCCGAAGCTCTGCCCTCCCATCAGCCCTAAGAAAACGTGGTCGGGCTTCATCGGCGGGGTCGTCGCTGCGACATTGTGCGGGCTCCTGGTGGCCTGGATCGGCCAGCGTTATGGCGCCACTCTTCCTCTGACTTTCGCCGGCATTGCCGCTCTTTCCATCGTGTCATCGATCGCGAGTCAGGTCGGTGATTTGGGCGAGTCGGCTCTCAAGCGCTATTGTCAGGTCAAGGATTCGAGCCACCTCATCCCGGGCCACGGCGGAGTCATGGATCGGCTCGACGGCTTTTGGGCCGTCTGCGTCATCGTCGCCCTTGCTCTTCTGACCCTCGATCCCACCGTATAGGCCTTGATGACCCGTTCCCTCACGATCCTTGGTGCAACCGGCTCGATCGGCCGTTCGACGGCGGATGTCGTGCTGGCTCACCGCGACGAACTCAGGGTCGAGGCTGTTGTGGGCGGCCGCGATGCTCTAGCCCTGGCGGAGGTCGCCTGCCGTCTTGGTGCAAAATTCGCAGCCCTTGCCGATGAACGCGGAGGTGCAGCCTTGCGGGAGGCGCTCTCCGGAACCGGAATCGGGAGCGGAGCAGGGCAGGCCGCCGTGTTGGAGGCCGCCGAGCGCGAGGCCGACATCGTGCTCGCCGCCATCAGCGGAACCGCAGGCCTCGCCCCAACCCATGCCGCTCTGAAGCCTGGAAGGCGGATTGCCCTGGCCAACAAGGAAAGCCTTGTCTGCGCCGGCAATGCCTTCATGGCCGATGCTCGCCGCCTCAACGTCGAGATCATGCCGGTCGATTCCGAGCACAATGCCCTCGACCAAGCCCTTACCGCCGGTCGAAACGGGGACGTGGAAAAGGCGATCATCACAGCGACCGGTGGCCCATTTCGCACCACGCCGAAGGAGCAGATTGCAAAGGCCGGCGCCAAGGCGGCCTCGGCCCATCCGGTCTGGTCCATGGGATCGAAGATCAACATCGATTCCGCCACCTTGATGAACAAGGGCCTCGAACTGATCGAGGCTCATCATCTGTTCGGTCTTGAACCGGAGCGTCTCGATGTGCTGGTGCATCCGGAGGCCATCGTCCACGGCCTCGTCCAATGGAGCGATGGCGCCATCACGGCCGGCCTCGCCCTGCCGGACATGAAGGTCCCTGTCGCCAATGCGCTTCGGGGTGCCAGGCGCCTGAGGATGGAGCTGCCTCGTCTCGATCTTGCCGCGATTGGCCGTTTAAGCTTCGAACGGCCCGATGAGGACCGTTTCCCGTGCCTGTCCTTGGCGAAGGCGGCGCTGAGGGCCGGAGGGGCGATGCCCACGATCTTGAATGCGGCCAACGAGATCGCGGTCGAAGCCTATATGGCAGACGCCATCGGATTTTATGATATTTCCGAGATTGTTGAGAGAGTTTGCTCGACTTTCTCTGGAAGACAGATTCTAACGCCGTCGACCGTCACCGAGGCTCTGGCCATCGATCAGGAGGCCCGGGAAACGGCGCGCAGGCTCATTCCAGCCCCTGTCGAAGCCGCACAGGCCCGATAAGGCGCGAAAGGGACACAGATGGACTTTCTCACGATGATCGGCGGTGCAACAGGCTCCCTGTTCCTGACCCTGATCGCTTTCCTCGTTGTGCTCACAGTGGTCGTTTTCGTCCACGAGTTCGGCCACTTCTGGGTGGGCCGGCTGTGCGGGGTTGGCGTGACGGCCTTCTCCATCGGATTCGGGCCCGAGTTGATCGGCTGGACGGACAGGAAGGGTACGCGGTGGAAAATCTGCGCTATTCCTCTTGGAGGGTATGTGAAGTTCGTCGGCGACCTCAACGCCGCCAGCGTCCCTGATCAGGGCCAGCTCGACCAGATGCCGGTCGAGCAGCGTGCGATCAGCTTCCCTCATCAGAACGTCGCCAAGCGGGCTGCCATTGTGGCGGCGGGGCCGATCGCCAACTTCATCCTGGCAATCGCGATCTTTGCCGGCTTCAACTACTTCAACGGGCGGGCGGTCCTGGAGCCGCGGATTGAAGCGGTTCAACCGGGCAGCGCGGCCGAGAAGGCCGGCTTCCAACCCAAGGACCTGATTCTGACAGTCGATGGCAGGAGCATTCAGACCTTTGCCGACATGCAACTCCTTGTGAGTTCCAGCGCGGGCGAACCCCTGGTATTCACGGTGGAGCGCAATGGCCAAACGGTGGCCCTAACGGCAACGCCGAACTTCGTCGAGCGGACAAGCCCGTTCGGCAAGCAGCGGATCGGACTGCTGGGCGTTGAGGCCTCCCGTGACCCCTCGGCGATCAAGCGACTGACCTATTCTCCCTGGGGCGCCTTGAAAGCTGCCGTGGTCGAGACCTGGAACCTCGTCGAGCGGACGATCAACTTCATCCGCCGTCTGGTGATGGGCGTGGAATCGGCCGATCAGCTCTCCGGGCCCATCGGAATCGCCCGGGCCTCCGGGACCGCCTTCGATATCGGCGGGGTCTACAGCCTTGTCAGCCTGATCGGCTTCATGTCGGTCTCCATCGGCCTTATTAACCTTTTTCCCATTCCCCTGCTGGATGGCGGGCATCTCCTGTTCTATGCCATTGAGGCGGTGCGCGGCCGTCCTTTGAGCGAAAAAGCCCAGGAAATCGGCTTTAGAATCGGGTTTGCCCTGGTGGCGATGCTTATGTTGTTCGCCACTTGGAATGATCTTGTTCACCTTGGCACCAGTTTTATGAGCCGGGGATCGTGACAAGGACGCCACGCAGGATAAAAATCGCTACTCTGTTGTGGACGCGCCGTTTGCAATAGCGGCGAAAGTTTGTACAAGCGCTTCACATGGATAAGGTTGGGGGCACGCGTCTCCAGCCTGCGGGGACACCTCCGCTAGGGATGTAAAGACAAAGAACGGGCCAGTTGATGATGTCGACGACCACGCCTCGCCGGAAGAAGCCGGCCACCACCGCCGTTATCGCAATCAGCGCGCTGATGGCCGGAATCACTGCCGCGGAGAGCGCCTTCGCGCAGCAGGTGGCGCCGAGGAATCGCCGTGCTTCAGCCGCGCAGGGCCCCATCGTCAACCGCGTGGTGGTCGAAGGGAACAAGAAGATCGAGAGCGCGGCTTTCCAGGATCAGTTCCAGGCCCGTGCCCGCGCTCCCTACAACCAGGCCGCCGTGGATGCCGACGTTGGTCGCATCCTTGAGATTTACCGGCAGTCCGGCCGCGGGCTTGCCCAGGTTACGCCCCGCGTGGTCGACCTCCCCAACGGCACTGTGGACGTAGTGTACACGGTCGTCGAGGGCGACAAGACCGGCGTGAAGGAAATCCGTTTTGTCGGCAACAATCAGGTCTCGTCCAGCCGCCTGCGCGGCGTCATGCAGACCACCGAGACGAATCTTCTGAGCTTCCTCAAGAGCACCGACGTTTATGATCCGGCCCGCATCGCCAATGATCTCGAGCTGATCCGTCGCTATTATCTGAAGAACGGCTATGCGGACTTCCGCATCGTCTCCAGCGACGTTGCGTTCGACGCGAATGGCGGCGGCTACGTCATCACCATCGCGGTGGAAGAGGGCGAGCAGTACCGGGTCGGCAGCGTGAGCGTCGATCCTCGTCTTCCTGGAGTTGATCCCGAGGCTCTGCGCCGGGGAATTTCGACCTCGGAAGGCTCGGTTTACAACGCCGAAGCCGTCGAGAAGTCGGTTCAGAATCTCACCGCCAACGTTGCGCGTCAGGGCAATCCCTTCGCTCTCGCTCGCCCTGTGGGTGCCCGCGATCCTTCGACCCGCACGATCAGCCTCACCTACGTGGTCGAGGAAGCGCCGCGGATCTACATCGAGCGCATCAACGTGCGTGGCAACAGCCGCACCCGCGACTACGTTATCCGTCGCGAGTTCGAGCTCGGCGAGGGCGACGCCTACAACCAGGTTCTGATCGATCGCGCCGAGCGTCGCCTGAACAATCTTGGCTACTTCAAGCAGGTTCGTGTCTCCAACGAGCCCGGATCCTCGGCCGACCGTGTGGTCGTGAACGTGGATGTGGAAGATCAGTCCACCGGCGCTTTCTCGGTCTCCGGCGGCTACTCCACGGCCGACGGCTTCATCGGCGAAGTCTCCGTCACGGAAACCAACTTCCTGGGCCGCGGCCAGTTCGTGCGCCTCGCCGGCCAGCTCGGTCAGCGCGCTCATGGTGTCGATTTCTCGTTCACCGAGCCGTACTTCCTGGGCTACCGGATGTCGGCGGGTATCGACCTGTTCTCGAAGTTCAGCGACCAGACCCGGTACTCCCGCTACGAGAACCGCATGACCGGTGGTACGCTGCGCCTGGGCCTTCCGTTCACGGAAGAGTTCACGGTCACGGCCCGCTACTCGCTCTACCAGCAGGAAATCACGATCCCCAACGAAGAGGATCGGCCGTATAACGACTGCTCGTTCCCGATCCCTGGGGTCACTGATGCCAACGGTGATGGTGTCATCACCCGCGCCGAGTGCGAAGGGAATGGCGAGGCCTCCCTTGCTATCAAGAACGCACAGGGCGAGACGATCACCTCTCTGGCTGGTCTGACTTTCAACTACAACACCCTCGACAGCACCCGTAATCCCCGCAATGGCTTCTATGGCGAGGTCAAGACGGACTTTGCTGGGCTCGGCGGCGACTCCCGGTACTTCCGTGTGACCGGCGACGCTCGGTACTATCGTGAGCTCTTCGAGGATGTGGTCGGTATCGCCCGCATTCAGGGTGGTCACATCATGGGCCTCGGCGACAATGGCGAAGCGGGCGGTGATCTGCGCATCATCGATCACTTCTTCATGGGGCCGTCCCTTGTGCGCGGCTTCGCTTCCAACGGCATCGGCCCACGTGACATTTCAACGTCCGACAGCAGGGCGAACGCTCTTGGCGGCACCACCTATTTCGGCGGCTCGCTCGAAGTGCAGTTCCCGATCCCGGTTCTGCCGCGTGAACTGGGCTTGAGGGGTGCAGTGTTCGCCGACGCTGGTACGCTCTTCGGCTATGATGGCCCGACGGTGTTCGAAGGCGTTGATGGCGGAACTATTCAAGTCCGGGATGAGAACACTCTGCGCTCGTCGATTGGTGCTTCGATCCTGTGGACCTCGCCGCTCGGCCCGATCCGCTTCGACTACGCCTATGCCCTTTCGAAGGATGAGGGTGAACTCAGGGACGGAGTGCGGGTCGGCGGTGACCGTACCCAGGCCTTCCGGTTCACGGGCGGCACGCGCTTCTAATCGGGGAGGGCGCCGAAAGGCGCCCTCACTTATTGTTCATGGCTGAATCAAACTTCTTCCCGCAAAGCCGGACGCTGAACCTGCGTCAGGTGGCGGAAATGGCACAAGTAGCGCTCCCCGACGGCACCGACGGGGAGTTTTTGCTTCGTGGGGTCGCTCCCCTCGAGAACGCAGGTCCTAGCGATCTCGCCTATATGGACAACCCTGCCTATGTCGGGGCCCTGGCGGCAACCAAAGCTGCAGCCTGCTTGGTGACGCCACGCTATGCCTCCAAGGTACCGGCCGGCACGGTCGCTCTGGTCACCCCCCAGGCTTACAGGGTTTTCGCTCAGGTTCTGGCCATCCTGTTCCCGACAGCCATGCGGCCGGAATCCTCTTTCTCCGCGGCTGGAATCTCCCCCGGCTCCTTCGTCCATCCCTCTGCAAGGCTGGAGCATGGCGTGCGCGTCGATCCAGGCGCGGTTGTCGGGCCGCATGCGGAGATCGGATCGGGAACCCTGATCGGCGCTCACTCGGTCATCGGGCCCAACGTCAGGATCGGACGGGACTGTTCAGTCGCCGCCAGCGTGACCGTCACCCATGCTTACCTCGGCAACCGGGTCATTCTCCATCCGGGCGTCAGGATCGGTCAGGACGGCTTCGGCTTTGCCATGGGGCCGCAAGGGCATCTGAAGGTGCCGCAGGTCGGGCGCGTCATCATTCAGGACGACGTGGAAATCGGTGCGAATACGACCGTCGACCGGGGTGCGAGCCGCGATACGGTCATCGGCGAGGGCACCAAGATCGACAACCTCGTCCAGATCGCCCACAACGTGGTCATTGGCCGCCATTGCGTGATCGTGGCCCAGGTCGGCATCGCCGGCTCGACCACCATCGAGGATTACGTGGCCATCGGCGGCCAGGTGGCCGTCAAGGGCCATGTTCGGATCGGCATGGGCGCCCAGATCGCAGCGACCAGTGGCGTCAACGGCGATGTGCCGGCAGGGGCTCGGTGGGGTGGCATCCCGGCCCGACCCATGCGGGAGTGGTTCCGCGAGATCACGGCTCTGAAAAAGCTTGCATCCGGGGGCGATTCCGCCAAAGACGACGATGCGTCTTCATAACGTTTGTTGAAGGCATTCTTACCGTTCGGAGTTCTCGACATGTCCGAAGCGCCCACCACGCTTCAAACCGCCGATATCATGGAGATCCTGGAGCTTCTGCCGCACCGGTATCCCTTTCTCCTGGTCGACAGGATCATCGAGATCGACGGCGACAATTCGTGCATCGGCATCAAGAACGTCACCTTCAATGAGCCACAATTCACGGGCCATTTCCCCTCGCGTCCGATCTTCCCGGGCGTCTTTCTGATCGAGGCGATGGCTCAGACGGCGGGGGCCATCTGCGTGAAGGCCAAGATGGCCCAGATGGCCAAGCCGAAGCAGGTGTTTTTCATGACGATCGATAAGGTGAAGTTCCGCAAGCCGGTGGAGCCGGGCGACCGGGTCGAGTTCCACATGCGCAAGCTGAACAACCGCCGCAACATGTGGTGGTACAAGGGCGAGGCGAAGGTCGATGGTGTTCTCGTCTGCGAGGCCGAAGTCAGCGCCATGTTGGTGAACGACTGATGGAAACGGTGATTCATCCCAGCGCCGTCATCGAGGACGGTGCCAAGATCGGTCCGGGCGTGAAGATCGGCCCGTTCTGCACGGTTGGGCCTGAGGTGGAGCTCGGCGAGGGCTGCCAGCTCATCAGCCATGTGGCTTTGGCAGGGCGCACCACCATCGGCCCGCGGACGAGGATCTTTCCGTTCGCCTCCATCGGCCACATTCCGCAGGATCTGAAGTACAAGGGCGAGACCTCGACGCTCGAGATCGGCGCCGATTGCATGATCCGCGAAGGCGTGACCATGAATCCCGGCACCGAGGGCGGCGGCCTCCGCACGGTGATCGGCGATCGCTGCGCTTTCCTGGCTGGATCCCACGTCGGCCACGACACCAAGGTCGGGAACGACTGCATCCTGTCAAACAACGTCATGCTGGCCGGCCATGTGACCGTCGGCAATTTCGTGATCTTCGGCGGCGCCTCCGCGGTGATCCAGTTTGCCCGCGTCGGTTCCCACGCCTTCGTGGGCGGCATGTCGGGCCTGGAGAACGACCTGATCCCCTATGGCATGGCCATGGGCAACCGGGCGCATCTCGCCGGTCTCAACATCATCGGCCTGCGTCGTCGCGGCTTCACCCGTGAGCAGATCCACGAGATCCGGCGTGCGTATCGGCTTCTGTTCGCGGATGAGGGCACCCTGGCCGAGCGCGTCGAAGACGTGGCGGGCGAGTTCGAAAGCCATCCCTTCGTGCACGAAATTCTCGACTTCATCCGCGCCGGTGGCGACAGGGCGATCTGCACGCCGCGGGATCCCGTCAGTTCCGCCGGATGATGCCTCAAGGCCCCATCGCAATTCTCGCCGGGGCCGGGCAGCTCCCCATCCAGCTCTTGAGCCATCTGGAGCGGACGGGGCAGGACGTCCGGGTTTTGGCCTTCCGCGGCTTTGCGGAGGCCGAGCTGCAACGCCGCGCCCACGCCAGAGTCGATCTTCTCGACCTCAAGACCATCATGAGCACGCTCGATGGCTGGCGGCCGCAGGCCGTCTCCCTCGTCGGGGCCGTTCGACGGCCTGGATTCTCCGCGCTGCTGAGCGCCTATTCCCTCCTTCGCAACAGGCACGAGGTGAAGGAGGTCATTGCCCGCGGGGATGATCAGGTGCTGCGCGGTGCCGTCATGCTCCTGGAGGAGCGTGGTCACCGGGTTGTCGGTGCCCATGAGCTTGCCCCTGACCTCGTAGCCCCCCATACGCTCACCGGGGCTCGGCAGCCCGGACCCGACGATCATGAGGCTATTGCCTTTGGGCTGGAACTTCTCGTTTCCCTATCGGACTTCGATATCGGGCAGGGCGCCGTCGTCGACCGGAGGCATGTTCTGGCTATCGAGGGACCTGAAGGCACCGACCGCATGATCCGACGGGTAAGACACCTGCGCCAATCATGGTTTGGCCTTCGCCGCCGCGAGGAAGGCGGCGTGCTGATCAAGGCTGCCAAGCGTGGACAGGATCTGCGGGTCGACATGCCGACCGTCGGCCCCCGCACAGTGAGAGAGGCCGCCAAAGCGGGGCTCGCCGGCATCGCCATCGGGGCAGGCTCCACCTTTGTGCTGGAGCAGGAGGAAACGCTCCGCACGGCCGATCGCCTCGGCCTCTTCCTCATGGCCGTCGATCTGCCGTGGATGGAGAAGTCTCTTGGCTGACAACAAGCTGCTGACAATCTGGATTGTGTCGGGCGAGGAGTCGGGCGACCAGCTCGGAGCCAAGCTGATGCGCTCCCTGAAAGCGCGGCTCGGAGCCGAGCGCCTGCGCTTTGGCGGCGTTGGTGGGCACGCCATGAGGAACGAGGGCCTATATTCTCTCTTCCCCCTGGAAGAGATCGCCGTGATGGGCATCTCCGCCGTGATCGCACGGTTGCCCGCCATCCTGAAGCGCATCCGAATGACCGCAGATGCGGTGGTCGCGGCAAAGCCCGACATGCTCGTCATCATCGACAGCCCGGATTTCACGCACCGTGTCGCCAAGGCCGTGCGCCGGCGCGCGCCGGCCATCCCCATTGTCGATTACGTCAGCCCCTCCGTCTGGGCTTGGCGCCCAGGGCGCGCTCCGAAGATGCGTGCCTATGTCGACCATCTCCTGGCACTGCTTCCCTTCGAGCCTGAGGCGCATCAGCGCCTTGGCGGACCGCCGACAACCTATGTCGGGCACCCGCTCATCGAACGTCTTTCCGAGATCAGGCCCGCTCCCGGGGAGCGGGGTGGCAATCCAGGTGGGCCAATCAAGCTGCTCGTCCTCCCTGGCAGCCGCCGCTCCGAGGTGAGCCGCCTCATGGAGCCGTTCGGCGCAGCCCTGGACCTGTTGAAGGAGCGTTCGCCCCGCCCGTTCACGGTCACAATCCCGGCCGTGTCGCATCTCGCGCAAGAGATCCGAACGCGGGCGGAGGCTTGGAGCGTGAAGCCCAGGATCGTCGAGGGAGAAGCAGCCAAATGGGCTGCTTTCCGGCAGGCCGATGCGGCGCTGGCCGCTTCCGGCACCGTCACCCTGGAACTCGGGCTCTCGGGTGTGCCGATGGTCGTGGCCTACCGGGTCTCAAAAATCGAGGAAGTGCTGAAATATCTGATCAAAGCGCCTTCCATCGTGCTCACGAATTTGGTGCTTGATGAGAATGTCATCCCCGAATTGATCCAGTGGGACTGCACGCGTGAGAAGCTGGCCGATGCACTCCTGCCTATGCTCAGCGACACACCCGAGCGCCAAAGGCAGATCGAAGCCTTCGGTAAGCTCGATACGCTCATGAAGATCGGAGATGAGGCTCCGAGCGAACGAGCTGCGCGAATTGTGGAAGAGGTGCTGTCATCCAAGGGAAAGGCGTAGCGTTTCGTGTCTGTCATCCCCGGTGGCCCGCAGGGCCGGGAAGGGGATCCACGATCAGACGCGGCGTTATGGATTCCCTTCCCCTCCGCTGCGTTCCGGCCGGGAATGACACGCTTGTCCGAGGACGCAGATACGAAAAAGGGGCCTTTCGGCCCCTTTCCTTATTGCATCCGATGTCTTCAGCCGCGCTGGGCGACCGTCACGTAATCGCGCTCGGGCGAGCCCGTGTAGAGCTGGCGCGGGCGGCCGATGCGCTGGGACGGGTCCTCGATCATCTCGCTCCACTGGGCGATCCAGCCGACCGTACGGGCGAGCGCGAACAGCACCGTGAACATGGAGGTGGGGAAGCCCATCGCCTTGAGGGTGATGCCCGAATAGAAGTCGATGTTCGGATAGAGCTTCTTCTCGACGAAGTACTCGTCCTTGAGCGCGATCTGCTCGAGCTCCACGGCCACGTCGAGGAGCGGATCGTCCTTGATGCCGAGCTCGTTGAGCACCTCGTGGGTGGTCTTCTGCATGATGCGGGCGCGCGGGTCGTAGTTCTTGTAGACCCGGTGGCCGAAGCCCATGAGGCGGAACGGATCGTTCTTGTCCTTCGCCTTGGCGATGTATTCCGGAATGCGGTCGGGCGTGCCGATCTCCTCCAGCATCTTCAAGGCCGCCTCATTGGCGCCGCCGTGGGCGGGGCCCCACAGGCAGGCGATGCCGGCCGCGATGCAGGCAAACGGGTTCGCGCCCGACGAGCCGGCGAGACGCACCGTCGAGGTCGAGGCGTTCTGCTCGTGATCGGCGTGGAGGATGAAGATCCGGTCCAGCGCCCGCGACAGCACCGGGTTGACCTTGTACTCCTCGGCCGGGACCGCGAAGCACATCTTCAGGAAGTTGGAGGTGTAGTCCAGATCGTTCTGCGGATACACGAACGGCTGGCCGATGGAGTACTTGTACGCCATGGCAGCGAGCGTCGGCATCTTGGCGATCATGCGCATGGACGCAATCATGCGCTGATGCGGATCCGAGATGTCCGTGGAGTCGTGATAGAAGGCCGACAGCGCGCCGACGCAGGCGACCATGATCGCCATCGGGTGAGCATCGCGGCGGAAGCCGGTGAAGAACCGGTTCATCTGGTCGTGCACCATGGTGTGGCGCGTGACGCGATAATCGAAATCGGCCTTCTGGGCGGCGGTCGGCAGCTCTCCGTAGAGCAGCAGGTAGCAGGTCTCGAGGAAGTCGCCGTGCTCGGCGAGCTGGTCGATCGGGTAGCCGCGGTAGAGCAGGATGCCCTTGTCGCCGTCGATATAGGTGATCTTCGACTCGGTGGCCGCCGTGGAGGTGAAGCCGGGGTCGTAGGTGAACATCCCGGTCTGGCCATAGAGCTTGGAGATGTCGACGACGCTCGGGCCGATCGTGCCTTCTTTGACCGGCAGCTCCACGGACTTTCCGTCGACAGAAATGGTGCTGGTGCTGGAACTCATGCGTCATGGCCCTTTCAAAAGGAGGCCGGGCAGAACCTAGAGCAACCGGGGGAGCGGAGTAGGCCCTCGGGGCTGCCGAACCAGGGTTTGCCGGTCGGTCGGTTTTATGGCGCCTTCGGTAGCTTATCCGTAGGGAGGGAGCAAGCACGTCTAAAGGCGAGATTCACCCGCTATGCAGCGGGTGCATCCTTGGTCTGGTCGCCTAGCCGCAACAAGGTTTCCTCCTTGCCGAGAACCGCCATGACATCGAAGAGACCCGGCGACGTCGCGCGGCCGGTCAGAGCCGCCCGAAGAGGCTGCGCCACTTGGCCGAGCTTCGCTCCGAGCGCTTCCGCATGCTCGCGCACGACGGCTTCCACACTCTGGGCTGACCAGTCGGAGACGCGCTCTAGCTTCTCGGCAATGCCATCGAGGCGAGCCCGTCCGTCCGCAAGCAGGCTGGCGGCTTTTTCATCCAGATGAAGCGGCCGCTGGGCATAGAGATAGTAGGCACTGTCGAGCAGCTCTACGAGGTTCTTGGCACGCTCCTTCAGGCCCGGCATGGCGGCGATCATCTTGTCGCGCAAGCTGGGGGAGAAGGTTGCGCCGATGCCACGTTCAGCCCCAAGCTCCGGCAGAATCTCCTCGATCGCCTTCACGAGGTTCTCATCCGCGGTCTGGCGCATATAGTGCCCGTTGAGGTTCTCCAGCTTGGCGAAGTCAAAGCGGGACGGGGAGCGCCCGATACTCTTGAGATCGAAGGCGTCGATCATCTCCTGCGTGGAGAAGATCTCCTGGTCGCCATGGCTCCAGCCGAGGCGCACGAGGTAGTTGCGCATGGCCTCGGGCAGATACCCCATGCTGCGATAGGCTTCGACTCCAAGGGCCCCGTGACGCTTGGAAAGCTTTGCCCCGTCCGGGCCGAGGATCATCGGAACGTGGGCCATCTTGGGCACATCCCAGCCCAGCGCCTGATAGATCTGCGTCTGACGGGCCGCATTGGTCAGGTGATCGTCGCCGCGGATGACATGCGTCACGTTCATGTCGTGGTCGTCCACCACCACGGCGAGCATGTAGGTGGGCGTGCCGTCAGAACGCAGGAGCACCAAGTCGTCGAGATCCTTGTTCTGCCACACCACGCGACCTTGGACTTCGTCCTCGACCACCGTCTCGCCCTCGGTGGGCGCCTTCAGACGGATCACCGGCTTCACGTCCTTGGGGGCCTCGGATGGGTCGCGGTCGCGCCAGCGGCCGTCATAGCGCAGGGGGCGGCCCTCCTTGCGGGCGGCCTCGCGCATCTCCTCCAGCTCCTGCTGAGAGGCATAGCAGTAATAGGCGCGGCCCTGGGCCAGCAGGCTCTCTGCCACCTCCTTGTGACGGGCAGCGCGCGAGAACTGGTAGACCACGTCACCGTCCCAATCCAGGCCGAGCCACTGGAGCCCATCGAGAATGGCCGCGATAGCGGCCTCCGTTGAGCGCTCACGGTCCGTGTCCTCGATGCGCAGCAGCATCTTGCCCCCTTGCCGCTTGGCATAGAGCCAGTTGAACAGGGCCGTGCGTCCCCCTCCGATATGGAGAAAGCCGGTGGGAGAGGGGGCGAAGCGGGTGACGACGGTCATCGCAGGGGAACCTTGACTAAAGAAATTTGGGTGGCGCAGCCGTGCTGCCGCAGCCTTCCGACTCAATCCACAGGGTGGCTTGGGGCGAAGCGTGCGGTCGTCTAGCATGCAACCGAACCCGCGTTAAGCCGAAGCCGCAATGGAAGACAAACGAGGAAGGACTTGGCCGATCCCGCGTGGTGCAGCGCGGGTTGTGGCTTTGCCCCGATCCTGGAGCGCCAGCATTGAATGGAGGCTTCTCGACGGGCGCGGCTGGCTGTTCAGAGCCATCACGCACGAGATCGAGCAGCGTCGTCTCTTCCCCTGGATCCCCGTTTGTTTCGGCATCGGCATCCTCCTGTTCTTCCAGGCCGATGGCGCGCCCGCCCTATGGGCGCCATTGGGAGCTTGTGCCCTTTGCTGTGCGGCAGCAATCGCCCTGCGCCGGAACATGACGGCTTTCATCGCCATGCTCGCGCTGTCGGCCATCTTTGCAGGCTTTTCGGCTGGCGTGATCCGCAGTCGGAGCGTTGCGGCTCCGGCTCTCACCCGCCTTACCATCACGACCATTGCGGGCTTCGTCGAAGCGCTGGAGGACCGGGAGGAGGGGCAGAGGCTCCTGATCCGCATCATGGAGATGAAGGATGTTGCGGAAAGTGAACGTCCGCGTCTCGTGCGCGTCTCAGTACGCAGTGGGTCAGGGCTGACGGCCGGACAGTTCGTCGCCGGCACCGCCCGTCTGCTTCCGCCGCCGGAAGCGGCATGGCCCGGCGGCTACGACTTTGCCCGCGATGCCTATTACAAGGGGATCGGCGCCGTCGGCTCCATGGTGGGGCAGGTGCGGCGCCTTGATCCACCGAAGCCGCCGGACTGGTCATTGCAACTGGCCGCCGGGGTGGACGAAGCCCGCAATGCACTCACCCAACGCATCGCGACATCCATCGGCGGCGCTGCCGGCGGTGTGGGGGCCGCGTTGGTGACCGGCAAGCGCGGGCTTATTCCGGAGCCTGTGAACGACATTCTGCGCGGGGCAGGCATCTACCACATCGTGTCGATCTCCGGTCTCCACATGGTGCTGGCGGCCGGTACGTTCTTCTGGCTCGTGCGGGCGCTTCTGGCTCTTGCGCCCGCTGTCGCGCTTCTCTGGCCAGTGAAGAAGATCGCCGCCGTGGCGGCAATGGTCGGGGCGACAATCTACTGCATCTTCTCAGGCTCCGACGTCGCCACCGAGCGCTCGCTCATCATGACCCTTGTGATGTTCGGCGCCGTGCTGGTGGACCGTCCTGCGCTGAGCATCCGCAATCTGTCGATTGCCGCTCTGATCGTTCTCGCCCGCGAGCCCGAGGCGCTTTTGGGTCCGAGCTACCAGATGTCATTCGGGGCCGTGGCCGCCATGATGGCCCTGGTGCCGCTGATGCAGCGCAAACCCACTGAAGGGACACCTGCAACCCTTCTCGAACGAAGTCTCCGCTGGTCCGTCCGGGCGATGCTCGGGCTCGTGACCACGACCCTTGTGGCCAGCATCGCCACGGCTCCGTTCTCGGCCTATCACTTCCAGTCGCTCAACCCATATGGCCTCATCGGCAATGCGCTCGCCCTGCCGCTCGTCTCAGTTGTGGTCATGCCTTCAGCCGTTCTGGGCGTGCTGGCCTATCCATTCGGTCTTGATCGTCCAGTGTGGCAGGTGATGGGAAGGGCCGTCGAGCAGGTGCTTGCGGTATCGGCCTGGGTGGGATCTTTCAGCGGTTCGACTGTGGTGGTGCCCGCGCTCAGCGTCAGTGCCCTTGCATTGCTGAGCCTCGGCCTGCTCATCCTCACCATCCTGGCCTCGCGGCTGCGATGGATGGCTCTTGTGCCGGCAGGGATCGGACTTGCCTTTACGACCGTTCCGCATCGCTACGACATCTTCATCGACCGCGAGGGGGCAGGGGCGGCCATTCGCGGTGCCCGAGGAGAGCTTGCCCTTGTTGGGCGTCCATCGAACTTTGTGGCCGAGCAGTGGCTGCGCGCCGATGGCGATGCCAGAACTGCGGATGATGCCAGCCTGAGGCGTGAGGCACGCTGCGACAGTGCCGGCTGCGTCGTGGTCGCTGCGGACGGGCGGCGGATTGCCTTTGTCCAGGATTATGCAGCCTTCGAGGAGGATTGCCGTCGGGCGAACGTGATCGTCACACGGCTGCAAGCTCCGCCGACATGCAGGCAGCCTTTCGTCCTCGACGGTGAGGCGCTGAAGGAGCGCGGAGCCACGACGCTGCGTCTCAGCGCCAACGCAATCGAGGTCACCTCCGTCAGGAAAGGACGCGAGGTAATGATTTGGCCTGGTTACCAGTCAATCCAGGTGGAAGGAGCGCCCGCTCAGGGGAGGCCGAGACCTGCAAGGCCTATTCCTGAGCAGGATCTTCCCGAGGACGAGGTCAGTACCTTCGAACCAGACTGACGAGCTTGCCCTGGATCTTGACCCGGTCGGGGCCAAGCACTCGGGTCTCGTAGGCCTGGTTGGCGGCTTCCAGCGCGATGGACGATCCACGGCGGCGGAAGCGCTTGAGGGTCGCCTCCTCCTCGTCGATCAGGGCCACGATGATGTCGCCCGTATTGGCATTGTCCTGCCGGCGGATGACCACGAGGTCGCCGTCAAGGATGCCGGCCTCCACCATCGAGTCGCCGCGCACCTCAAGAGCGAAATGGTCGCCCTGGGCCAGGAAGTCGCCCGAGAGGGTGATGGAGTGGCTGCGGGTCTGGATGGCCGAGATCGGCGTACCGGCGGCGATCCGTCCCATGACTGGGATCGACATCTCGCGGTCGCGCGGATCGGAAGCCGGCTGCGGAGCGGCCTTGGCCTTCCCGGCGAGACCACCCTCGACCACGCTCGGCGTGAAGCGCCGCTGGCTGCCGGCACCGCTGGTGCTCTCGGGCAGGCGGATCACCTCGAGCGCCCGGGCCCGGTTCGGCAGGCGGCGTATGAAGCCGCGCTCCTCAAGCGCCGTGATCAGGCGATGGATGCCGGATTTGGACTTGAGGTCGAGTGCGTCTTTCATCTCGTCGAAAGACGGCGGAACCCCGGTTTCACGCAACCGCTCATGGATGAAGCGGAGCAATTCGTGCTGTTTACGCGTCAGCATGGCTGGCCCTAACTGCCTTGGGAAAAGGCGATTCTGAAACAAATCAGGAACAAGGTAGCCGTTCTTGCTGTGTTCTGCAAGCCTTATGGCTGAGCTAGAGTTCGGCATTTGAGAAATGGTTGATTTGAAAACGTATTTGATGAATAAGAAACGATACAAAGTACCGCATAGTTAATTCGGGGATTTACATGGCCTTCCAGCAGAGCATTTTGAGCCCTGATGAGCAATTCAACGATGCTCGGACTCAATTTTCCCTCCTTGTAGTCGGGTTAGCTCCGGGTGTGGATTGGACCGGCACTGATGCCGATGAGACCCATAATGGGTCTGAGAACGACGATATTCTGCGTGGTCAAGGGGGTCGCGACAGCATTTCAGGCGGCGGAGGCAATGATCATCTGTTGGGCGGAATGGGTAACGATAGCCTCTTTGGAGGAAACAATAGTGATACGCTCCTTGGCGGCTTAGGAAGTGATCTCCTTGAAGGAATGTCGGGCTTTGATTTCGCCTCCTACGCCGATGCCGCAAGCGGTGTGACTGTTTTCCTCCGCAGCCCGGTCTTGAACAGCGGTGATGATGCGATTGGCGATATCTATGACAGTGTAGAGGGAGTGATCGGATCTGCCTTCAATGACCGGATAACAGGTGATCTTGATATCAATCATCTCATAGGCGGAACAGGGAACGACACGCTGGATGGCGGCGCTGGGGCTGATACTCTGGATGGCGGTGCCGGCGACGATGTCTATATCGACCCTCTCGGCGATATCATCATCGATATGTCGGGCTTCGATACGATCAGGACAAGCCGGAATTTTACTCTCGCTGAAGGCTTGGCGATAGAGAACTTGGTCGCTCTCGATCCAGCAGCAGGTCACGCTTTGGATCTTACAGGGAATAGCCATGACAACACTCTGATCGGCAACAGAGGAGCCAATCGACTTGATGGAGCCGGAGGTGCGGACGTTCTTATGGGCGGCCTCGGAGATGACACCTATTTTGTCGATCATGCTGGCGATCAGGTGCGGGAAAGCAGCAATGGGGGTTTCGATACAGTGCTTGCTTCCGCAAGTTACTCCCTTGCAGGGGATGGCGAGATCGAGGTTCTGAAGCTTGCAAACCCGGCGAGCAATGCAGCGTTGAACCTTTCTGGCTCGAACTCCTCCAATACGATCATCGGGGGTGACGGTATCAACCTCCTCAAAGGTTATGGCGGGAACGACCTGCTGGAAGCCGAGGCTGGGCGTGATCGGGTTTACGGTGACGCCGGTAATGACACAATCTTCGGCGGCTTTGGCGATGACTTGATCTCCGGTGGTTCTGGCTTTGATCGGCTCTATGGCGAAGCAGGGCGTGACATCTTCGTGTTCGATGCGAGTACTGGCAAGACGAACGTTGATCGCATCTACAAATACATCCCTAAGGATGACACGATCTGGCTTGACAACGCCGTATTCACAAAGCTCGGCAAGGGCAGCATGACGAAGCCGAAGAAGTTTGGATCCGACATGTTCGTGCAGAACACGAAGGCCAAGGATGCGGAAGACCGGATCATCTACGATAAGAAATCCGGTGCGCTCTACTACGACAAGGACGGCACCGGTGCCGTCGCAAAGGTGAAGGTGTCTACCTTGGACAAGAACCTCAAGCTGACCTACCAGGATTTCTTTGTTATCTGAGTGGCTGTCACGGCACTCCATGCACACGGATAAACCTGAGCCTTCAGCCATAGTGAGAACCCAGCATCCTATAGGTTTGAGCGAGAAGCCGGCTTCATGACGACGGCGATTGCACACATGCTAAGCCCGATGATCATAATTTGAGGCTTGGCTACCCTCATCGAGCACATTTCATCGAGATCTTTGGCTCAATCATCAACAAAGATGCCTTTCACTGTGAGTGAGGTATACGCTCAAGAAACATTCTCCAAAAAATACTTCTGTAATTCAATAAGAAAACTGGCTTAGTAACTCGATTAATAAAGTGTTTATTAACAATAATCCCAAGCTAAAGCTTGGCGTGCTATTTAAACATATAGGGCACAAGACGCAGTATCATGGTCGTGTCTATTTTTGGTGAGTGCATCAGCGATCGCCCATGCGTCAATGTGGCTGCTCCCTCTCCCTGTAAACCATAAAATCACATCGGCATCAGGGGAGTTTACTTATGGAGAGAAAGGGCATAGAAATGCTGTAATATTACGTTCAGCAACCTATAAGGTGCCCCATGACGACCCGCTTTGATGGCGAAATCCTGATCATCACAGACCAGCCTTCCCATACGAACCCCAAGGTCAAGGCTTTGGCCAATGGCGGCTTCGTTGTAGTTTATGAAGTGGCTGTTGAGGGTTCTGATGTCTTTGTGGAAACGTGGGATGCTCTAGGGCGGGTCATAAAGCAAAATCGCCTCGTCAACCAAAATCTAGAGCATCGGACGGTTAAACGGACGCATATCCTGCAGCCCTGAGGTAGTTCCAACACTCGTGCGGCTCGAACAAA
>NZ_JACXAB010000018.1 GCF_014699075.1 Microvirga sp.
TGGAGCAGCCCGGTAGCTCGTCAGGCTCATAACCTGAAGGTCACAGGTTCAAATCCTGTCCCCGCAACCAACACACACCAAAGCCCCCAGGCAGAAATGCACGGGGGCTTTGCTGCGCTCGATGCCAAAACATCCAATCAGCGCCAACCCTGAAACTGCGAGCGCGGCTACAGAAAAAAGCCCTCCATGCTGCTGCAGGAAGGCTTCATCCATTCGAGCTTGGAAGCGGGAAAACAGGGATCAGGCAACCTGCCCGACTGGATCAAGATCGGCGGTCAACGAAAACCGCTCCAGTTGAACCGCGTAGGCAGCCTCCAGTCCCTTGAAGCGGGGTTCCGGCTCCGGCTCGATCCGCTCGACAGCCGCCGCAAGACGAGCGCAGAACCGATCGGATGCAGCGAGCAGAATGCGCAACGATCGTGCCGATGGCGGAATGCCGGAGGAAGCATCCTTCACGAGCACCGCAGCGGCCGCATAAAGATCGTCGACGGCAGCTTCCGTGCCGGGGTCGCGCTTGAGCAGACCCATCGTGTTGATGAGGAGCACGCGCAGATCGTGCAGATCATCCCCCCTGCCCGCCTGCGCAAGCAGATTGACGACCTTCTTGACCGCCTCGATTCTGTCTTTGATTGTTTGTGGTAGAGCGCTGTCGGTCATGAGCCTTCCCCTGTAGGCCTTATGTGAGATTCCCTGGAACTCACGGGATCCATGATGCGGATTCATGGTTAAATAATTCTTACGATGCCGCCGAAGTCCAAGCTTTTGCGGGGTTTTGCAAGCCTTGCACAGTCGGATATGAACCCTTTCCCGTGCGGCATTCTTCATGCATTGAGATTTCCTCGGAAGCCGTCTACATCAGCACTTCATTCGTGATTTGAACGTCCATCATGTCGAAGCTGAACGGCCTTGAACAACCGCAAAGGTATGTCCTGCGAAGCCGGCGCTTCGCAGGCAGGCCCTGCTTCATGCATGAGCATGAGCTGCGACCTGAACCCAGTCCCATGTGGGATGTTCAGGCGGTCAGCCCGTCAGAGCCGACGCCCAAGCGGGCGGACTTCCCACATTGATGCCGGTTTGACGTGACCCGTCGCCGGCTTGATCCGGCGATCTTCCTTCCCCCCGCATTCGCTTCCATTGCAATGCAGGTTCGCCGGATCCCAGCTTGCTGAGAAAAGGAGAAGCCCTGCAATGAACAGGGTCTGGACTGAAGAAGAACTCGACATCCTGCGTCGCGACCGGGAGGCCAAGGTGCCTGTTCCCGTAACCGCTGCAAAATTGGGACGGCCTGTTCCGGCCACCTATGCAAGAGCCAGGCTGATCGGCACGCTCGTTCAGCCTCATCAGCCCTGGGATGAAGCCGGCATTGCACGCCTGCGCGAACTCGTTTGCGCCGACCCGCCGATGACGGACAAGCGGATTGCCGCTGAACTTGGAAGAAGCGTAACTCAGATCCGCTGGAAGATGCAGGATCTCGGGCTCATAGGCGTGCGCGATCTCTCGAAGCTGGCGAAAATCACCGCTGCCGAGTCGTCTCGTCCGAAGGTCATCAACGACTCACCCGCGGAGCCGTTGCCGCATATCACTCCATCTCGCCGCAAATCTGCGCGAGAGCTGGCTCCTGATCATTCTGCAAGTTCGGCTCCATCCGCCATGGCTGCGCCCGGCAGATCTCCCATGAGGGATCCTCAGGCAGAGCTGGAGCGCGCGATCAAAGCACTTGTGGCCTCCATGGCCGATCTCCTGAAGAGTTCGATCGCGGAGACCGAGGCTGGCATGATCAGGGCGGCTCGCGCTGCCATTGCCGAAAAGGCACGGATCGACCAGCGGCTCGTCATCCGGGTCAAGCGTGTAGCCGATGCGGAAGCTCGCCGCTTGGCGGCTGGGCGGCAGGCCGAGTCTGAGGCGAAGGAGGCTGCCGCAGAGGCTAAGCGTCAGGAAGCTGAATCCAAAAGGACCCTGGCTGAGGCCAAACGGCGGACCAATGAGGCAGCTCGCATAACCCGTGAGCAGAAGGCCCGCGAGGAGAACCTTCGTAAGAAGTCACAGGTTGCTGCCTCCGCACCGGCCGAGGCGTCGAAGCCTGTCAGAAAGAACGCCATACTGCCCACCGTGCAGGGCCTATCGCGCGACGCTGCCCCGCGCGTTGCTCCGGCTCCCGTCGTGCCTGCCGTTGCCAAGATTGTCGTCATGGAAGCTCCTGCGGCGGCGCGTCCGATTGAGGTCGATCAGTCTGAAACACAAACGTCCGGTCGCGGCGGCTGGAAATCCGTTCGTCGTGATCCCGCGCGCGTTATGGCGCAGGCAAAAGCCAAGGCCAAGCCGGCCAACCGTGCTGATGCCGTCGATCTCGCGCAGGCGGCACAGGCCGCCATTGAGCGCTTCATCGCGGAACGTGGCGTGACGCGCACCGAGTCGGGCGGAGTCCAGTCCGTCGTCTCCCGTCTTCAGGCACGCGGCTACATCGTCGTGCGCGACGAGACGGGTTGGACGGTCGACCAACGTCACCGCATTGCCAGCGAATCCGATCTGATGGCTTTTGCAGAAGCCCGCGGCATCACAATGAGTGCCGCGGCCTGAATTGAAATCCCTGCAGCGTCCGGCATCTCGGCATCATGTCGGACGCTCCTGCTTGATTTGTTGTCTTGCCAGTGCCCTTATCCGCCCCACATCGGCTACGGGTAGGGAGATGATGATGGACAAGCGCAGGCTCGGCCGCTCGGACTTGATGGTTTCGCCGCTTTGCCTCGGCGGCAACGTTTTCGGATGGACGGCCGACGAGGCAACATCCTTTAAGCTTCTCGATGCTTACGTGGATGCAGGCCTCAACTTCATCGACACGGCGGATGTCTACTCCACGTGGGCTCCTGGTAACGCCGGCGGCGAATCGGAAACCATCATCGGCAAGTGGATGAAGGCGCGCGGCAACCGCGACCGGGTCGTGATCGCCACCAAGGTCGGTTCCGAGATGTCGCCTGATCGGAAGGGCCTGTCGAAGCGCTACATCCGCTCTGCGGTGGAAGCCTCCCTTCGGCGGCTTCAGACCGATGTCATCGACCTCTACCAGTCTCATCGCGATGATCCCGATACGCCGCAGCAGGAGACGCTGGAGGCCTATGCCGAGTTGATCCGTGAGGGGAAGGTGCGGGCCATTGGGGCTTCCAATTTCACCGCCGCGCGGATGCGAGAGGCGCTAGCGATCAGCGCCGAACAGGGCCTCCCGCGCTACGAGAGCCTGCAGCCGAAGTATAATCTCTATGACCGCTCCGAATACGAGGCGGAACTGGAGCCGCTTTGCCGGAGGGAAGAAATCGGCGTCATTCCCTATTACGGCCTCGCCAGCGGGTTCCTGACGGGCAAGTACCGGTCGGAGGCGGATTTCGGGAAGAGCGTGCGCGGCGGGCGCATGGCAGCTTATCTCAATGACAGGGGCAAGCGCATCCTCTCGGCCTTGGATGATGTGGCTGCCCGCAGGAATGCGACGCCGGCTCAGGTGGCTCTTGCCTGGTTGATGGCCCGGCCTGGCCTCACCGCTCCCATTGCCAGCGCCACGAACGTGGAACAGTTGCAGGACATCGCGGGGGCAACTAAGTTGCGCCTCGATGAAGCCGATATCACGGAACTCGACAGAGCCAGCGCGCCAGCCTGAGACATCCGTTTTTTGCATGGCAGCCTTCCGTTGCAACAAACGGTTGGCCTCTTATCTCGTGACGACCTGTGCTTCAGATAATTCCACAGGATGAAACGAGGTTTTCTATGAGCGCCGATGCCAATGCATTGTTCCAACCCTTCACGTTGGGCAGCCTGACCTTGCCGAACCGCCTGGTCATGGCTCCCCTCACCCGCAACCGGGCTGCGGAGGGTGACGTTGCGCGTGACATTACCGCTACCTATTACACCCAGCGTGCCAGCGCGGGCCTCCTGATCTCGGAAGGATCCCAGATCTCCCATCAGGGGCAGGGTTATCTGCGTACGCCGGGCATCTACACCCCTGAGCAGGTCGCACACTGGCGCAAGGTGACGGATGCGGTCCACAAGGCCGGCGGTCGCATCTTCATTCAGCTATGGCATGTGGGCCGCGTGTCTCATACCTCGCTCCTGCCAGGCGGAACTGCACCGGTGGCACCCTCGGCCCTCAGGGCTCAGACGAAAACGTTTGTTACAGACGGCTTCGTGGACGTGTCGGAACCTCGCGCGCTCGAACTCTCCGAGATCCCAGGCATCCTGCGCGAGTATGAGAATGCTGCCCGCAGCGCCAAAGAGGCAGGCTTCGACGGCGTCGAGATCCATGCAGCCAACGGCTACCTGCTCGACCAGTTCATGAAAGACGGCTCCAATCACCGCACGGACGCCTATGGCGGATCCATCGAGAACCGCGCCCGCCTCACGATTCAAGCGGCCGAGGCTGTGCTGAAGGTGTGGGACAAGGGACGCGTCGGCATCCGCCTCTCGCCGGCAAAGGTCAACGACACGGCGGACTCAAACCCGCAGGCCCTGTTCGGCCATGTGGTGGAGCGGCTCGACAAGCTCGGGCTCGCCTATATCCACATGATCGAGGGCGCCACGCAGGGCGACCGCAACGCGGTCGATGTGGACTATACGGGCCTGCGCGGCTCCTTCCGCGGCGCCTACATCGCCAACAACGGCTATGACCGTGATATGGCGTCTGAGGCAATCACGAGCGGACGTGCCGACCTCGTGGCCTTTGGCCGGCTCTTCATCGCCAACCCGGATCTTGTCGAGCGCTTCCGCCTCAACGCCCCGCTCAACCAGCCGGACCGCGCCACCTTCTATGGCGGCGGCACGGAAGGCTACACGGACTATACGGCCCTCAACGAGGCTGCGTAACGATCAGCAGGTGGAGCAGACACCCTCGCGTGCTTTCTGCTCCAACTCCTCACCCTGGCGGAACAACTCCTCTTCCCGAGCTGTCGGAGCGACCGCAGAGCGTTCGCCCGGCTGAAGCCGGTTGACGCCCCCAACGCCTCCCGTGGTGTTGGAATCGGTCGAGGAGCGGTTTGCGCTGGTGGCCGCCCCACCCGTGCTTGCTTCGTTGCCAGGGGGCGATCCCGTGTTGTCTGTAGCGGCATTCCCAACTGCGCTGCTGCCTTGGTTCGTTCCGTTCCCGGTCAGGGTATCAGGCGTTCCCCTGACATCCTGACCGGCAGCAGCCTGCCCGGGAGGGCGGATGGTGGAGTTGCCTGGCTGCGCGGCTGTGCCTGAGCCGGTCGACGGCGATGCCGAAGAGGACGAGCCGCCGGCGCTCCCGCCGCTGCTGCTCGAACCTCCTGAGGATCCTTGCGCCCATGCGGCTCCTGCGATCAGGCAGCCCGCGACCAGGGCAGTCGAAATGGTGAGATGACGCATAGGCGCCTCCTTTCGAGGTGCTGTCGAACGTCAACTCCAGGCAGAGTCATCGGTTTCCGGTGCTTGGCCGCCAAATGGCCAGCGTGATCCTGCCCGCCGCATCCAAGACCCTAGGCTCTCCAGGCCTAAGCTCCCGCTCAGACAGAATCGTCTCGGCACTCCTCCCGGCGCGGCATTCCGAAAAGACCGGAACACCATCGGGTACATGGGTGCCCTCCGCGCGGGTGAGATGGAAAGCATCGTATCCTATCTTAAGAAAGAGATCGAAGACCTGACGCCCGCCTGGGACGGCGACCCGCCCGCCGGCCGGGAGAACGATGCGGATCGCTTCGCCCCATGGCACCTTCGCAGGGTCCCACCACCAGCCGTCGGCACGCCGCTCGAGGCCGGGGGATGATGAGGACAGGATCATCCGCAGGCGGCCCTTGGAATTCGGATTGGCTTCGTGCCCAAAACGGCCGAGCACGGTCACGGCGGACATGTTGAGCTCGGCCTGGAAGTAGGCCCAGTCCGCGTCGTTGCGCAGGACCTCAGGGGTGTGGCCTGACGCATCGGCGATGCAATCGTTGTCCGACACGATGGCATAGCCGTGGATCTCAACCTGGGACATGGATGGGCTTTCTACGGAATGCATGAACAATCTCGGCCTTCATGAGGCTGCCGAAGCTATCCCAGGGCGTAAGCCAGGATTCGGGCATGCGTTGCAACCATGGGGACGATGGCGAAGTTCCAGCTTGCCAGCCAAGGGCGAAAATCCGATGAAGCACATGCAGCAGGACAACGGGAGTGCCGGAATGCGGATTGCCACGTGGAATGTGAACTCCATCAAGCAGCGGCTGGAACACCTCGGCACCTTCGTGAAGAGCGCCGACCCGGATGTCGTCTGCCTGCAGGAGCTGAAATGCGTGGACGAGGCTTTTCCCCGCTCCGAGGTCGAGGCCATGGGCTACAACGTCGTCACCCATGGCCAGAAGGCCTATAACGGTGTCGCCATCCTGTCCAAGCGCCCTCTCGAAGACGTTCGCCGCGGTCTCCCGGGCGACGAGAGCGACGAGCAGGCCCGTTACCTGGAAGGCGTGATCTCGACCTCCACGGGGGCGGTCCGGATCGCCTCCATCTACCTGCCGAACGGCAACCCCATCGGCACGCCGAAATTCGACTACAAGCTCGCCTGGATGGACCGCCTGCGCGCCCATGCCCGCAGCCTGCTGGTGCTGGAGGAGCCCCTGGTCCTGTGCGGCGATTACAACGTGATCCCGGAGCCCGAGGATGCCTACGATCCGGCGGCTTGGACCAGGGATGCCCTGTTCCAGCCGGAGAGCCGCGCGAAGTTCCGGGAAATGCTCAACCTCGGGCTGGCTGACGCCGTGCGCGCCTGCAGCGACCAGCCGGGGCTTTATTCGTTCTGGGATTATCAGGCCGGCGCGTTCCAGCGGAACAACGGCATCCGCATCGATCACCTGCTGCTCTCGTCGCAGGCGCAGGATAAGCTGAGAACAACCTCGATCCGCAAGGAAGTGCGCGGCTGGGACAAGCCCTCCGACCACGTGCCGGTGATCGTCGACCTCGATATCGATTGATCGTCAAAACATCTCTGTCATCACCGGCCTTGTGCCGGTGATCTCGACCCGAAAAGCGTAGCGCTTCTCAAACAGAGATGGCCGGGACTGATCCCCGGATCAAGTCCGGGGACGGCCATGACGTCAGAGATGTTCAGCAATCCGCTTTACCGGCGCGCCTGGATGTACTGCTCCAGCAGAGCGAGCGCGAGCTTGCGATCGCTGTCGTCCGCTGCCGTGAAGGCATCCTGGTAGAGATCCACGATCCATTGATCCTTGGCAGCATCCGTCGACGCCTCGCGAGCCAATGTCAGCCACATCAGCCCCTTCGCGCGCTGCCGCGGAACACCCTGCCCTGTCATCAAGAGATGGCCCAGGAGCGCCTGGGAGGCCGTGTGGCCCTTTTCCGCCGCCAGGTTGAACCAGCGGGCTGCATGGCGGGCATCCTTGCGGACGCCGGTGCCTTCCAGATAGAGCCGCGCGAGATTGTACTGCGCATTGGAGTCGCTGAAATAAGACGCCGCATAGCTGAACATCTCGACGGCACGCGCCGGATTGGACGCGACATAGGTGCCCTGGATGCCGTCCAGGAAATAGCTTCCCAGCGCCACGAAGGCGCTGGAGACCGCGCCGGCATTCGGCGAATCCGGGCTCTCGTCCGCATGCTGGTCGGCGAGCTTGGAGAAATACTCGAACGCCTTCAGGTCGTCGTGCGCCACGCCGTCGCCATCGGCATACATGCGTCCGAGCTTCCACAGGGCCAGCGAGTGCCCCTGCCCGGCCGCATATTCAAGCGCGTGCACGGCCGCGACCTTGTCGCCGGAATTGTAGTCGCGCATGCCGCTGCGCAGGGCATCGCGCGCCGAGCCGTACTTGGTGGCGGGCGCCAAGGCAGGTGCCAGAGCAGGCGTGAGCGGCTGCGGACGCGGCGCGGCATCGAGCGCATGCGCGGCTGCCACCCCGAGGAAAGCCACCCCCAATGTGGCCAGGATGAAATTAGACGTCCGCATAGGTTTCTTTTTCTGCGGCACCGCCCGGATGGGTGACTGCCCCATCCCGTGCGGGACCAACGGTTTGTGCGTATTTCCAGAGATAGCCCGAGGTGGCGGTCGTCTCGCGGGGCGCCCATTCAGCCCGACGCTTCGCCAGCTCCTCGTCGGAAAGCTCCACGTCGATGGTGCCCTCGATGGCATCGATGGCGATGATGTCGCCGTCCTTAATGAGCCCGATCGGCCCGCCCACGGCAGCCTCGGGGCCGACATGGCCGATACAGAAGCCGCGGGTCGCGCCTGAGAAGCGTCCGTCGGTGATGAGCGCCACCTTGTCGCCCATGCCCTGGCCGTAGAGCGCAGCCGTCGTGGAGAGCATCTCGCGCATACCAGGACCGCCGCGCGGCCCCTCGTAGCGGATCACCAGAACCTCGCCCTCGTTGTACTGGCGCTTGGACACGGCCTCGAAGCAGGCCTCCTCGCCGTCGAAGCAGCGGGCCGGACCGCGGAACACCTGATTGTCGGCGGCCATGCCGGCCACCTTCACGATGGCGCCCTCAGGCGCGAGATTGCCCTTGAGACCCACGACGCCGCCAGTCACGGTGATCGGGGTGTTCGCCGGATAGACCACGTCCTGGTCGTCGTTCCATTTCACGAATGCGAGGTTCTCGGCCATGGTGCGGCCGGTGATCGTCATGCAGTCGCCATGCATGAAGCCGTGGTCGAGGAGCGTCTTCATGAGCAGCGGGATGCCGCCGACCTCGAACAGGTCTTTGGCCACATAGCGCCCGCCGGGCTTCAGGTCCGCGATATAGGGCGTGCGCTTGAAGATCTCGGCCACGTCGAACAGGTCGAACTTGATGCCGGCCTCATGGGCGATGGCCGGCAGGTGCAGGGCCGCATTGGTCGAGCCGCCGGAGGCCGCCACCACGACAGCTGCGTTCTCTAGGGACTTGAGCGTCACGATATCGCGCGGGCGGATGTTCCTGGCGATCAGGTCCATGATCTGCTCGCCGGCCGCAGCGCAGAACCGGTCGCGGATCTCGTAAGGTGCCGGAGCGCCGGCCGAGTACGGGAGAGCCAGCCCAATGGCCTCGGAGACCGTCGCCATGGTGTTGGCGGTGAACTGCGCCCCGCAGGCGCCGGCGGACGGACAGGCCACCTGCTCCAGCTCGGTCAGGTCCTCATCCGACATCTCGCCGACGGAATGTTTGCCGACTGCCTCGAAGAGATCCTGCACGGTCACCTGCCGGCCGCGGAAGGAGCCCGGCAGGATCGAGCCGCCATAGATGAAGATCGACGGCACGTTGAGGCGCACCATGGCCATCATCATGCCCGGCAGAGACTTGTCGCAGCCCGCCATGCCGACGAGCGCGTCGTAGGAATGGCCGCGGATGGTCAGCTCGACCGAATCCGCGATCACCTCGCGGGACGGGAGCGATGCCTTCATGCCCCGGTGGCCCATGGCGATGCCGTCGGTCACCGTGATGGTGCAGAACTCGCGCGGGGTGCCCCTGGCCGCCGCCACGCCCTTCTTCACGGCCTGGGCCTGGCGCATGAGGGAGATGTTGCAGGGAGCCGCCTCGTTCCAGCAGGTGGCCACGCCCACGAGTGGCTGGGCGATCTGCTCCCGGGTCAGCCCCATGGCATAGAGGTAGGAGCGATGCGGCGCACGAGCCGGCCCCACCGTGACGTGACGGCTCGGCAGCTTCGACTTGTCGATCAGGCGCGCATCCATGGACCGAAACTCTTCATCTCACCCGGGTTTCACCGGAATCCCAAGGGTGATGGAACTCCCGTGATCTGCCATGTGCCCCGCCACCCATGCAATGACCCTTAGGAAGGATCGTTACAGCAGCCTTAACCTGAATTTGCCCCAGGGTGCTTTGCTGTAAAGCCTTGGTTTAGAAGCACTTTTGCCAGCTCCATGAAGTGCTCCCGGTTTATGGCGGCATCGCGGCGGAGCTTGGGCCAAGGGAGGCAAGATGTTGAAGGTTTGAGGGTGTTGCTCGGCCGCAACATTCTTGGGAGGGGATTCCTTCTGACTAGTTTACCGAGCCGCTTCACAAGAACCTCATACCGAAGGTGTGCCCTTGCCTGTTCTTTGGCGATTCACCCCTCGATCACGCCTGCCGCGTCAAGCAATCGAGTGATGCCCGAGTCATCACTCTATGGGATGTCTCCTGTGCGGACGTGTGGTTTTCAGTTGCTTATGCGCGCACCTCCTCCGACGAGAACCAGACTTGGTCATAGACGGCGACGGCGCTGGCATCGGGCTCCCGCTCGCTCCTGATCCACAGAGATCGAACGGCGGCAAGGTCAGACTCGCTCGGCAAGTTCCTTGCTGGGACGGTCTCCGTCGTGCCGCTGCAGGAGATGAACCCTACCCTCATCAAGGAATGGGCGCTGAAGCCATTGGCCTGCCGTTTGACCAACACCGCCGGTCCCCAGTTCTCGTGCGGCTGCCACGGAAAGATCAGGCGCCCGCCGGGATTGAGGGCCCGCAGCCACTCCACGTCCGGGGACAACACACCTGCATTCACATAGACAACATCGGCATTGGGCAGCACACGTCCGAAGGCCGATCCTGAATGCACGGTCACATTTGAACAGCCTTGTAGATTCCGCCGAGCTTGCGCCGCCAGATCGGCCTCGTATTCGAAGGCCTCCACGTGGCCGTGAGGCTCGACGAGCCGAGACAGGATGGCCGTGTAGTAACCCAGCCCAGCTCCGACATGGATCACTGTCTCGCCCGGCTGGAGGCTGACAGCATGGATCCACGCTACGTGAAGCGCAGGCTCGCCATTGTTGATGCCGCGCTCCCGGTCGATGGCGACAAGGACGTTGCCATAGAGATCGTAGACCTGACGTGTTTGCGTCCCGATCCCCATGCTGATCACCGTCCAGGGAGGGGACGGAAGGAAGGTCTCCCGGGAAATCAGCGCGAAAGCCTCCTCAATCCGGGCATTCTCAACGCCAGCCAAACGCATGATTTCAGACGCATATGACATCCGCGCTCGGGAGGATTCGTCCTGATTGACGTAGATTTTCATGACTTACCGTCACTTTCCTCCCGGTTCGGGAGGACATCAGGAATCTCGTCTATGTTAAGTAAATGGCGCTTTTCAGGAAGCCGCCAACGGCAACTCAGTGCGTTCCCTCAGCTGGTGTTGTCACTGTGCTTTCCCTCCCCGAATAGGAAGCTCACCCGATCCGGAAGAGCCCCACCTCGGGTGATGCGTAGATCCTACATCCGGAACACGCCGAACTTCGTCTCCGGCACAGGCGCGTTCAGGGCCGCCGAGAAGGCCAGCGCCAGAACGCGGCGGGTTTCCGAGGGCAGGATGATGCCGTCGTCCCACAGGCGGGCGGTGGCGTGATAGGGCGAGCCCTCCTGCTCGTACTTGTTGCGGATGGGAGCCTTGAAGGCCTCCTCCTCGTCGGCACTCCAGGACTTGCCTTCGGCCTCGATGTTGTCGCGTCGCACGGTTGCGAGCACGCTCGCCGCCTGCTCGCCGCCCATGACGGAGATGCGCGAGTTCGGCCAGGTGAACAGGAAGCGCGGAGAATAGGCGCGGCCGCACATACCGTAATTGCCGGCGCCGAACGAGCCGCCGACCAGCAGGGTGATCTTCGGCACCTGCGCGCAGGCCACGGCTGTGACGAGCTTGGCGCCGTCCTTGGCGATGCCGCCGGCCTCGTACTGGCGGCCCACCATGAAGCCGGAGATGTTCTGCAGAAACAGGAGCGGGATGCGGCGCTGGCAGCACAGCTCGATGAAATGCGCGCCCTTCTGGGCGCTCTCCGAGAACAGGATGCCGTTGTTGGCGATGATCCCCACCGGCATGCCCCAGAGCCGGGCAAAGCCCGTCACCAGGGTGGTGCCGTAGAGGCGCTTGAACTCGTCGAACTCCGAGCTGTCGACGAGGCGGGCGATCACCTCGCGGATGTCGTACTGCTTCTTCAGGTCGGTCGGCACGATCGCGTCGAGATCGTCGATAGAATATTTGGGCTCCACCGGATCGGCGATGTCGATGTCGATGCTCTTGCGAGTGTTCAGCGTGCCGACGATGCGGCGCACGATGGCGAGCGCATGGACATCGTCGGTGGCGTAATGATCCGCCACCCCGGACTGACGGGCATGCACGTCGGCGCCGCCGAGATCCTCGGCCGAGACCACCTCGCCGGTGGCAGCCTTCACCAGCGGCGGTCCGCCGAGGAAGATGGTGCCTTGGCGGCGTACGATCACGGTCTCGTCGGACATGGCCGGCACATAGGCGCCGCCGGCCGTGCAGGAGCCCATCACGCAGGCGATCTGCGGGATGCCGAGCGAGGACAGGGTCGCCTGGTTGTAGAAGATGCGGCCGAAATGGTCCCGGTCCGGAAAGACCTCCGTCTGGTGCGGCAGGTTCGCGCCGCCGGAATCGACCAGGTAGATGCAGGGCAGACGGTTCTCGCGCGCCACTTCCTGGGCCCGCAGATGCTTCTTCACCGTCATCGGGTAGTAGGTGCCGCCCTTGATGGTCGAATCGTTGCAGACGATCATGACCTCGCGGCCTTCGACCCGGCCGATGCCGGTAATGATGCCGGCCCCGTGGATCGCGTCCTCATACATGCCGTGGGCTGCGAGGGAGCCAAGTTCCAGGAAGGGAGCGCCGGGATCGAGCAGGCGCATCACGCGCTCGCGCGGCAGCAGCTTGCCGCGGGCGAGATGCCGCTCCCGCGCCTTCGCGGGGCCGCCTTCCGACACAGACTGCCGCTTGGCCTGGAGATCCAGGGCAAGCTCGGCCCAGGCGGCGCGGTTTTCCCGCGCGGCGTCCGAGGTCAGGTCGGCAGAGGTGGCGATGACGGGCACGGCGTCGGTCTCCCTTGTTCTTGGGTCTTGGCTCCCTCCGGCATAAGCCGGAGGGCTTCACCGCTCAGTACTAGCGCATCGTGCGGAAAAGTGACCCCGGTTTTCCGCGCCAAACGATGCGCTCACCAGGAAAAAGAAGCATCGGAATAAATCCCAAAAGTGCATTCCACTTTTGGGTCCGATGCTTTGGAACCAGGGAGCCTGCGCAACTGGGATTTGGGAGGCTCAGGCCTCAGCCCTTGGCCTGAATGACCGCTTCCCGCCGGATGACCCCCGATCCGCAGCGATAGGCGATGCCGCGCACGAGCGACCAATCCTGCGAGACCTGCTGCAGGTAGAGATGGGTTGCGCCAAGAGCGACGGCCGCCTGCAGCATGTCCTCTGTTGCGCGGCCGAAGGTGGATCTTCCGAGCGTCACGCCGAACCCGACATTGACCTGCGTATGGGTGCCGGGCGTCGTCGGGGTGACCGGGCTCACCTCGCCCAGCCGCGTGCAGGCCCGCACATCGGCCGGCGAGTCGACGATCTTCACGAGTTCCGTCGGCTCTGGCCGGTAGGCGCAAGCCGAAGCGGCCAGGGCGATGAGGGAGGCAAGGAGGGCACGTTGCATGAAAGTTCCGCCAATGATCAGCCGTTTGCCCCAGCTTAGAGCATGAAGCAGTGTTGAGGAGAAGCCTTGCCGTATCTGAGGTCAAAATCCTAGGCGGCGTGGCTCGGGAGCAACGGTGCCTCCACCCGCATGGTTGGCCCGAAGATCTCCTCGAAAGCCGTTCGCATCACCGCGTCGACCTCCGGCAGGGTGACCGGGATGCCGAGATCGACGAGGCTCGTGACCCCATGCTCGGTCACGCCGCAGGGAACGATGCCGGAGAAATGGGAAAGATCCGGCTCAACATTGAGGCTGATGCCGTGGAAGGTCGCCCAGCGACGCACCCGGATGCCGATGGCGGCGATCTTGTCCTCGGCTGTCTCGCCCTTATCAGGCCGACGCACCCAAACCCCGACCCGATCCTCCCGCCGCTCGCCGCGGATGTTGAAGGCGTCCAGTGTCGCGATGATCCAGGCCTCAAGGGCGGCCACGTAGCGGCGAAGGTCCGGTGCGCGACGCTTGAGGTCGAGCATCACATAAGCGACCCGCTGGCCCGGTCCATGATAGGTGTACTGCCCTCCCCGGCCCGTCTGGTGAACCGGAAAACGGTCGGGATCCACGAGATCCGCCGCATTGGACGAGGTGCCGGCCGTATAGAGCGGCGGGTGCTCCAGCAACCAGACCAGCTCGCGAGCCTGGCCGGCCGCGATCGCCTCGGCCCTGGCTTCCATGAAGGCCACCGCCTCCTCGTAGCCGACGAGGCTGTCCGTAATGAGCCACTCCACCGGTGCCGCGCCGGGCGCGGCATGAAACTGAACGGCCAAGCTGTCTCGCAGGTTCGACACCGATTCACCTTGAATATTCTAGAATCCAGAACGCAGGCGCCCTGAACCTTGAGAGAGCGAGGGTTCAATCCTGCGCTCCCATGAACTCTGCGCTTATATAGTCACTCCAGAGGCTTATCGCCTATCCCCCGCTATCAGCCGGGGCATTCGCACCGTTCAATCGCCGGAAGCTCGATGGAGGGGGTTGCAGCGGTCCGATCGTTCTGCTAGAGCGACCACCTCTTCAGGAAAACCTTTCCTGGAACCGAGTTCGCGGTCATGGCGGAATTGGTAGACGCACTACCTTGAGGTGGTAGCGGGGAGACCCGTGGAGGTTCGAGTCCTCTTGACCGCACCAACTTTCGGCGCTTCGCGTGCCGAAGACGAAAAGGCCCCTCACCGGGGCCTTTTTTGTTGACCACGCCTGATCCGGCTCCCGATGTCAGGAACGGCCAGCAAGCGATTTTCCGAGAAAGCCTTTGGGCGCATTGCGCTGGCTGGCGCAGGCACCTAAAAGGCCGGCAACCCACCTTCCGAGGACGGCTCATGCAGGAAGTCGACGACAAGACGCTGCTTCCGAACCCCGATGGGTCCGACCCGGTTATACCGGCGTTTCGGGATGAGGAAGGCGAGCTCAATCCGGAATTCCTGGCCGCCGCCGCCGATGCCATCGACGCCTCGGATGCTGATCTCCTGCATCGGCTCGTGGAGGACTTCCACGAATCCGAGATGGGCGACCTTCTCGAAGCACTAGCGCCCGAGCACCGCCACCGCCTGATCGAGCTTCTCGGCTCCTCCTTCGATTTCGCGGCGCTGACCGAGGTGGACGAGGCCGTCCGCGAGGAAATCCTCGAGGAGCTCGAGACCGCGACTGTCGCTGAGGGCGTGCGCGAGCTCGACTCCGACGACGCCATCACCATTCTGGAGAGCCTGCCGGAAGACGAGCAGGCGGAGGTTCTCGACCAGCTTCCCGCCATCGAGCGCGTGGCGCTCCAGCGCTCCCTCGACTACCCGGAAGACAGCGCCGGCCGGCGCATGCAGACCGAGTTCATCGCCGTGCCGCCGTTCTGGACGGTGGGGCAGACGATCGACTTCATGCGCGAAACGGACGACCTGCCGGAGACCTTCTACGAGATCTTCGTCATCGATCCCGCGGCCCACCTGCTCGGAGCCGTGCCCCTGGACAAGCTCCTGCGCTCCAAGCGCCCGATCACGATCCAGGAGATCATGAACGACGAGCCGGACCGGGTGGAGGCCACCCAGAATCAGGAGGAGGTGGCGCGCCTGTTCGAGCGCTACAACCTCGTCTCGGCCGCCGTGGTGGACGAAGGCGGGCGGCTTGTCGGCACCATCCTGGTCGATGACATCGTGGACGTGCTGGAGGAAGAGGCCGATGCGGACATCAAGCAGCTCGGCGGCGTGAAATCGGACGAAGAGCTATCCGACACGATCCTCTACATCCAGAGAAGCCGCTTCCCCTGGCTTTTTGCCAACATGTGCACGGCGCTGGTCGCCTCCAGCATCATACGCCTCTTCGAGGGTTCGCTGGAGAAGATGGTCGCGCTCGCCATCCTCATGCCCATCGTGGCCTCAATGGGAGGCAATGCCGGCACGCAGACCATGACGGTTGCCGTGCGGGCGCTTGCTACCCGCGAGCTTGGGCGCTCCAATGCTTGGCGCATCATCCGCCGCGAGGGGGTGGTCGGCCTGCTCAACGGCATGGTTTTCGCCATCATCATGGGCGTTCTGGCAGGTCTCTGGTTCGGGTCACCGGAACTCGGGCTCGTCATCGGCCTTGCCCTGATCACGGTCCTATTCTTCGCGGCACTCGGCGGCATCTTCGTGCCTCTCACCCTCAACCGGATGGGCGTCGATCCCGCCGTCTCGTCGGGTCCCTTCGTCACCAGCATCACGGATATCGTGGGATTCTTTGCCTTTTTGGGGATCGCCACCGCTTGGTTTAACCTGTAAGCTTGTTTCGCGCCTGTATCGTAAGGGCCTGTTAACGCTCTTGCGTCATCCCTGGTGTAATCCCGCCTCACGTCCAATACAGTTGAACCGATGAAGACTCGCCGCCGCTCCCCCAGCCGTTCCAAGAACTCTGGCCTGACGACGTTCGTTCGGGTCGCACGGTTCAGCGCGCTTGCCGCCATGGCCTTAGGCCTTGCCTCCTGCGCCATCGCACCCTCCTCGTCCAGCCGCTACCCGGCCAAGAGCGATGCCCGTCCGCATGAGGGTGTGGCCACTGCGCACCGGCTGCCGATCCACGGCGTCGACATCTCCAAATGGCAGGGCGACGTAGACTGGGCGTCCCTGCGCCAGGCCGGCACCAAGTTCGCCTTCATCAAGGCGACCGAAGGCGGCGACCACATCGACAGCAAGTTTCACGAGAACTGGCAGGCGGCCAGGCGCGCGGGCGTTCCGCGCGGCGCCTATCACTTCGTCTATTGGTGCCGCCCGGCCCACGAGCAGGCAGCCTGGTTCAAGCGGAATGTGCCGGCGGATCCGGACGCCCTCCCCCCGGTGCTGGACGTGGAGTGGAACGGCCAGTCGGTGAACTGCCCGAAGAAGGTTCCGCGCGAGCAGGCGGTCGCCATGATCGACGTGATGCTGCGCGAGATGGAAGCCCATACCGGCAAGCGCCCGATCATCTACACCGACATCACCTTCCACAAGGAGATCCTGGAGGGCGAGTTCAACGACCATCCCTACTGGATCCGCAGCACGGCGGCCGAGCCCCACGTGCGCTACAACAACCGTCGCTGGACTTTCTGGCAGTTTACCACCACCGGCCGCGTGCCCGGCGTGAAGGGCGACGTGGACCGCAACGCCTTCTACGGCACGGACAACCAGTGGCGCATGTTCGTCGCCAGCGCCTGCGACCCCCGCGACCACAGCCGTCTCAAGTCAGCTGGCATCTGCCGCGACATGGACGCGGTGCAGACCGCGAGCATCGACGAGTAAGCTCCCGGCCGGATCGACGTTCAGGCTCCCCACGGATCGTGCGGGAGCCTTTTCTTTGTCAGCCGGTACCGATTGCGGGTCTCGCGCGGGAGATGGCTCACTTTTCTTCATGCGCCGGCCTTGATAAGGGCAGCATTGCTGACCAAAATGGTCCGCGACAAAAACCATCCATCGCGTACCCTTCCGGGTCATGAATGGAACGGGGAGGAATCAATGCTGCCGAACGCCGCCAAGGGCTTCAATTTCGATCTCGGCGAGACCGCCGACGCCATCCGCGAAACCGTTGCCAACTTCGCCCAGGAAAAGATCGCGCCGCGCGCCGAAGAGATCGACCGCACCAACCAGTTCCCGCGCGATCTCTGGCCCCAACTGGGTGAGCTCGGCGTCCATGGAATCACGGTGGAGGAGGAATACGGCGGCGCGGGGCTCGGCTATCTCGAGCACGTGATCGCCATGGAGGAGATCTCACGCGCCTCCGCGTCGGTGGGCCTCTCCTACGGCGCCCATTCCAACCTCTGCGTCAACCAGATCCGCCGCAACGGCAACGAGGACCAGAAGCGCCGCTATCTGCCGAAGCTGATCTCCGGCGAGCATGTGGGCGCTCTCGCCATGTCCGAGCCCGGCTCCGGCTCCGACGTGGTCTCCATGCGCACCCGCGCCGAGAAGCGCGGCGACCGCTACGTGCTCAACGGCAACAAGATGTGGATCACCAACGGCCCCACCGCCGAGACTCTGGTGGTCTATGCCAAGACCGACCCGGACGCGGGCCCGCGCGGCATGACGGCCTTCCTGATCGAGAAGGGTTTCAAGGGCTTCTCCACCCACCAGAAGCTCGACAAGCTCGGCATGCGCGGCTCCGATACCTGTGAGCTGGTGTTCGAGGATTGCGAGGTGCCGGAAGAAAACGTGCTGGGTCAGGTCGGCCGGGGCGTGAACGTGCTCATGTCCGGCCTCGACTACGAGCGCGCCGTGCTGGCGGCGGGCTCGACGGGCATCATGCAGGCCTGCATGGACGTGGTGCTGCCCTACATCCACGAGCGCAAGCAGTTCGGACAGGCCATCGGCGAGTTCCAGCTCGTGCAGGGCAAGGTCGCCGACATGTACGTGACCATGAATGCGGCCAAGGCCTACGTTTATGCGGTCGCCAAGGCCTGCGACCGAGGTGAAACCACCCGCGAGGACGCCGCCGGCGCGATCCTTTATGCGGCCGAGAACGCCACCAAGATGGCACTCGATGCGATCCAGCTGCTCGGGGGCAACGGCTATATCAACGATTACCCGACCGGTCGCCTGCTGCGCGACGCCAAGCTCTACGAGATCGGCGCCGGCACCAGCGAAATCCGCCGCATGCTGATCGGCCGCGAGCTGTTCGCAAAGACCGCCTGATTAAAGCTGCAATCAAAACTTCACCAGAACGGCCGGGCACAGTCCCGGCCGTTGCTGTTTGGGCCTGCCCTGAACACAACAGGCCTTTTCGTTCAAGCAGGACTGTTTACAGTGAGGAACGAATTCATACCCGAGAGACGGCGATGACCTTGAGGCTCTACGCTCACCCTTTCTCCTCGTACTGCCAGAAGGTTCTGATCGCGCTGTATGAGAACAGCACGCCCTTCGAATACCTGACACTTGATGATCAGAAGAACGGTGCTGCCCTTGAGGCGATCTGGCCCATCAAGAAGTTTCCCGTGCTGGTCGATGAGGGACGCACCATCCTGGAGGCCAGCATCATCATCGAGCATATGGACCTGCATCATCCGGGGCCAGTGCGTCTGATCCCGGAGGATCCGCGCGCCGCTCTCGAAGTCCGGCTGACGGATCGCTTCTTCGATAATCATGTCATGACGCCGATGCAGAAGATCGTCACCGACCGCATCCGTTCGGAGCAGCATCGCGACCCTTATGGCGTCAGCGAAGCGCGAGCCATGCTCAACAAGGCCTACGCTTGGCTCGACGCGACCCTCGCCGGGCGGGAATGGGCCGCTGGGGCCACGTTCAGCCTTGCCGATTGCGCCGCAGCCCCGTCCCTGTTCTATGCCGACTGGGCGCATCCGATGGGCGACAGGTTTCCGTACGTCCGGGACTACCGCCGGAAGCTCTTGGCCCGGCCGTCCGTCGCCCGGGCGGTCGACGAGGCCCGTCCCTACCGCCCGTACTTCCCACTCGGTGCGCCTGACCGCGACTGACGCACGGCAGGATTGCGCGCGAGAAGGCCTCGTTGCGGTGGCGCTCCTGCCTCCCGACAGCTATGAAAGCCTGATCCATATCAGGGAAGAACCCATGACCCTCGACAAAGCCATCGCCGATGCCCTGCGGGCCGCCTCCACCGCGACGCTCACCACTGTGCTGCTCAAGAAGGGCATTCGCCGGTGCTGGATGAAGGGGCCGATGCCGGCCTTCCACGCGTCGGAGAAGATGGTGGGCCGCGCCTTCACCCTGCGCTTCGTGCCGGCCCGCGAGGATCTGGCGACGCCGGAATCCTGGGCCTCCCCGATCTCCACCCGCGCGGCCATCGAGGACATGCCGGAGGATTGCATCGCGGTGATCGACTCCATGGGCGTGGTCGATGCAGGTGTCTTCGGTGACATCCTCACCGCTCGCATGAAGAAGCGCGGCGTGGCGGCGCTCGTGACCGACGGCGCAGTGCGCGATGCAGTCGGCGTCGAGGGCACGAACCTTCCGGTGTGGTGCGCCGGCGTGGCCGCCCCTCCGTCCGTGGCGGGCCTGACCTTCGTGGGCTGGCAGGAGCCCATCGGCTGCGGCGGCGTCGCGGTGTTCCCGGATGACGTGATCGTCGCCGACCGGGACGGCGTCGTGGTGATTCCGGCCGCCATGGTGGAGGAGGTCGCCAAGGCTGCCGTGGCCCAGGAGCACTACGAGATGTGGGTGATGCGCGAGGTGGAGAAAGGCATTCCCCTCCCCGGCCTGTATCCGCCCAATGCCGAGACCAAGGCCCGCTACGAGGCCGAGTTGAACAAGTCGTAAGGCTTACGCCATAACCAAAGCCCTCATCCTGAGGAGGTCACGTCAGTGACCGTCTCGAAGGATCAGGGCGTCTCCAGTGCTCTCTGGATCCTCCTTCGAGACGCCGCTTGCAGCGGTTCCTCAGGATGAGGTTTTGATTGAGAATGCTGGTAGCATCGAGAATAGGGATGGCGGGTGTTCTACTACGTTTCGAAAATCGCGTGGTTCTTCACCACGCCATCCAATCTGCTGCTCAGCCTCATTCTGCTGGGGTTGGTCCTTAGCCTGTTCAAGCGCCTGCGCCGGTTCGGCCTAGCGCTCAGCCTGATCTTCACGCTGGCGACCATCGCCTTCGGGCTTCTCCCCATCGCCAGCTATATCCTGCTGCCCCTGGAGAACCGCTTCCCCACTTTTCAGGATGACGGCAGGCCTATCGACGGGATCATCCTGCTCGGCGGCGCCGTCGAGGCATCCGACTCGAAGTCCCGAGGCCGTATCGTGGCCAATGAAGCGGCCGAGCGGGTGCTCGACACGATCCAGCTCATCCACCGCTACCCGGCTGCCCGAATCCTCATCTCGGGCGGCGGCGGCACGGTCTTCGGCGACGGCGCTGCCGAGGCGCCGATCGTTGCGGACTACTTCAGAACCATCGGGATCGACCCCGCCCGCATTCTGGTCGAGGACCGCTCGCGGACAACGGCCGAGAATGCCCTCTATTCAAAGGAACTCGCACAACCCCGCGAGGGCGAGCGCTGGCTTCTGGTGACATCGGCTTGGCACATGCCGCGCGCCGTCGGCATGTTCGAGAAGGTCGCATTTCCGGTCACGCCGTATCCGGTGGATTTCCGCACGGCCGGAGGATCGCGCACGCACCTCCCCTTCGCGTTCATCTCGGAGGGCCTGCGGCGGCTCGACATCGGCACCAAGGAGTGGGCGGGCCTGATCGCCTATTACGCGTCCGGGCGCACCGCGCGGCTGTTCCCCAGCCCTCAGGACTCCGCCGGCGGCAGCGCCAGCCGGTAAGTGCCGCGAAAATCGTCCGGGTCGACCGGCCGCCCTTTGCGCAGGATGACGATGCGCCCTTCCTTCATGAGACGCACGGCCACTTTTCGGACCGGCTGCATGAGCGGCCCCCATCCGTCCGGTTGGTTGCCGCCGAGCGCCTGGGCCACATCGGCCGGTCCGATGGTCTTGCCGGGTCCCCGCTCCTCAAGGAGCGCCAGCATGGTGGCCTCAAGTTCTTCCGGTGTCGCGGTTCTAGACATGAGGTTCCCTCAGGGCTGCATCATGAGCGTCGGATAGGAACTGGCGCCGCCACATCACGATCAGTACCCCGGCCGTCGCGATCATGAACAGGTAGCCGCTCACGAACCATCCGAGATAGGCGAGCGAGAAGAAGAAGGCCCGCTGACCGCGGTTGAAGTGCTTGCCGGCAACCGCATTCATGGCGCCCGCCTGACGGGCGACAGCGAGCGCCTCCTCGCGGCTGCTCTCCGTGAGCACGGGAACAGCCCCGACGATGATCGCCATGTAGTTGAAGAGCCGGTACGACCAGGCGAACTTGAAGAAGGCATAGACGAAGATCACGGCAAGGCCGCCGACCTTCACGTCCCAGGCGATCCGCGTCGGCGGCTCGCCGAAGGGCAGATCGGCAAAGAGCGGCAGAACCGCATCGGTGGAGCGCAGGAGCGCCAGCACGCCGCCGATGGCGATCAGCGAGGTGGACGCGAAGAATGCTGTGCCGTTCATCAGCGAGGCGAGGATCGTGGTGTCGACGATGCGGTTCTCGCGCACCACCATCTGCTCCATCCAGCGATAGCGGTACTGGTTCATCACCTTGTTGAGGCTCTTCTGCCCGGCGGGCGTGAGCTCGAGGGCGGCATGGTAGCCGAACCAGGCGATCAGGAAGAACGCCAGCGCCGCGTAGTCGAGATTGGTGAAACCCAGCACCCGTAATCCCCCGTTGACTCCGCCGCCATCATGCCCAGTTTGTTCAAAGGCTCATAGGAGCACCGGAACCCGTTATGCCTCAGACCATCACCCGCGGCTACAAGACATTGCTCGACGAAGCCAATGCGAAAATCAGAACCGTGCCGGTCGCCGAGGCCGTGTCCCTGCACGGCCGCGAGGATGTGGTGTTCGTGGACCTCAGGGACCCGCGCGAACTCGAGCGTGAAGGGCGTATTCCAGGCGCGGTGCATTGCCCGCGCGGCATGCTGGAATTCTGGATCGATCCGGAGAGCCCCTACCACAAGCCTGTCTTCGCTCAGGACAAGACCTTTGTGTTCTTCTGCGCCGCAGGCTGGCGCTCCGCCCTGTCCGCAGCGACGGCCCAGGACATGGGCCTGCAACCGGTTGCGCATATGGAAGGCGGCTTCACCGCCTGGAAGAGCGCCGGCGGTGCTGTCGAGGTCGTAGAGCCTAAGAAGGCCTAAGCCGTCCGGCGGATCTCGAACCGCTCGGCGAGATCGAGATCCGCCTCGTTACCGTCGAGGGTATCGATGCTTTCAACGAGTGCGCCGCCAGGTCCCTGACGACAGGCCTTGAGCATCACCTGAACGAGATCGGCCGGGCCTGAAAACACGGCCTCGACCGATCCATCCCGTCTGTTCCGCACCCAGCCTTTGAGCCCATGGAGCTCCGCGAGATGCTGCGTCCAGGCGCGAAAGCTCACGCCTTGGACGCGGCCGTGAATCAGGGCATGGACGGTTCTGTTCTCTGTCATCATCCCTCAGAGATGGGCATGGCGGGCATCCGTGCCCCGCCCTGCGTAATCCTCATCGAGCGTCTTGATAATGCTCTCCGCATTCTGCGGATCCACCCTGCGCAAGATCTCCTCGATCTTGGCCTCCATCCGGTCGTCACCCTCCTTTGATTGGGGCGAGCCGACATAGAGCAGGATTGCGAGGCCGCCCACTTGCCAGAGAAGCTGCAAAAACTCGGATTGCCAGTTCTCGAAGGTGTCCCGGGATATCTCCACCAGAAATTCGGAGAACTGGACCGGCTGAGCATGCGCCTGCTGCTCGCTGACATAGGCAAACCAGCCGAAGAGCCAGTGGCCGACCAAGGAGATGAGGAAAAAACCCAAGGTCACCCAGGCATAACCATAGGCTTTCCACAGAGAGCGGGACTTGGTGTTCATGACCGTCCTCTTACGCAAACCATCGATATGCCGACTCAACGCGTCCATACGGCAAAGGTTCTCAGGCGAGGCCGGAACGAATCCGCAGTTCCAGAATTCAAGCTCAACAGTGATTGGTTTGGTTCAGGTGCATCATGCGTATGAAGATCGCGGCGGTCTTGATCGGAGCTCTCGCGGCTAGCGGCTGCAGCGATTTCCCCAAGGACAATGCGGAGACCCTGAAGCAACTCAAGGCAGGCCGGGAGATGAAGGTGGGCGTGGCCCACAACCCGCCCTGGACCATCGTGGCGGACGGAAAAACCGAGGGTGTGGAGCCCGCCCTCGTCACGCAGTGGGCCCAGGGCCTCGGGACGAAAGCCCGCTTCATCACCGGCCCTGCGGACGATCTGGTGGAGGCGCTCTACAAGCGTGAGTTGGACGTCCTGATTACAGGCATGACCGACAAGACACCCCATTCCGGCAAGGTCGCCCTCTCCCAGCCCTATCTGGAGGTTAAAACCAACATCGGCGTCGCTCCGGGGCAGACGCCCCTGGCCGATTGGACCGGGCAACGCATCGCCGTGGATCCGGAGCGTCTCACCCTCGTAGCTCAGGTCAGGGAACTGGAAGCCGAGCCCGTGCCTCTTGACGAAGGAGGACCGCCAGCGCCTATCATGGCTGGCTACGACTTCGAGCTTGAACGGCGCGGCCTTAAGCCGACGGAGGATGAGCTTTCGACGGAAAATCGGGTCATGGCCGTCATTCCAGGCGAGGGCGCCCTGCTTCTCTCGCTCGACCAGTTCCTGCAGGCGCAGGACAAGGAGAGCCTCAAGGACAAGGCCACGGAGGCGTTGCGATGAGGCCGATCGAGAACTTCGAGTTTCCCGAGGAGAAGCAAGCCCTGTTCAAGCGCGCCAAGCGTCTTGAGGTGATCACCGTCCTCTACATCGCCTCGGCGGCAACGGCCCTGTACATCACGATGGGCTCGTCGCAGGCCATGCGGGCGAGCTTCTTCGAGGATGTGATCAGCGTCATCCCGGCCATCGTCTTCCTCATCTGCAGCCGCATCGCCCTCTGGCCCCCGAACCGCAACTTTCCCTATGGCTATCACGGGGCCGTTTCCATCGGCTATCTCATCTCGTCGGTGGCTCTTGTGGGCATGGGCCTGTTCCTGATCATCGAGTCCGCCAGCAAGTTTCTCTCGGGCGAGCGCACGACTATCGGCGGCATGCACATCTTCGGGGAGACGATCTGGGCCGGCTGGCCCATGCTGGCGGCCATTGCCTATACGGGCATTCCGAGCGTTATCCTCGGGCACATGAAGCTGAAGCTGGCGCCCAAGATCCACGACAAGATCCTCTATGCGGACGCCAAGATGATGAAGGCCGATTGGATGGCGGAAAGCGCTACGGCCATCGGCGTCCTCGGAGCGGGCTTCGGCTATTGGTGGATCGACCCTCTGGCTGCCGGCATCATCGCCATCGACATCCTCAAGGACGGTGTCTCAAACCTTGGAGTTGTCATCGCCGACCTGATGGAGCGGCGGCCGAAAAAGACCGACCGCTCAGGCTATGAGACCCTGCCGGAAGACCTGCGGCGCAAGATAGAGGGTTTGGACTGGGTGAAGGAGGCCGAGGTGCGCCTTCGCGAAAGCGGGCACATCGTGCTCGGCGAGGTTTATGTCGTGCCGAGCCGAACGGACAATCTGCCGGAGCGTGTGGCCAGCGCCATCGATGATGCCAAGGGGATGAACTGGCGCCTGCACGATGTGACCATCTCGGTCGTGCCTCGTCTCGACGACGATGCCTCACCGGCGCCGGATGGGCAGAGCTGATCCTCCGGGAGCGCCCCAGAGCGGGCGGACCTTCTTGGGCTCTTGAGGAGCCGGCGCCGAGGCTTGGGTCTTCGGCATCCACACGCTCAGGCTCCGGATGTAGTCTTCGGGCAGGCCTGCATGTTCTGCTGCCTCGACAACGCCTTCCATGTATCCGGGAAGCGGTTTGCCGGACTTGGCGCTGCGGCCCACATAGACGATCGCCCGGCGCGGCCCCTGCGCCGTCACGACGGGTTGGACGACCTTGGTGTAGAGGCCGGTCGAGAGGCTCTCGTAGCGGTCGAGGGCCGGCACGTCGGCCAGCGCCAGATTCCACACGATGCCCCAGACCGCCCGCTGCGGGTCGCGAACGACGGTGGCATAGCCCTCGTCGAAGATCATGAACCGGTGGCGCATGAGCCGCCCGGTGCCGACCGGCTTCGAGCCCGGGCAGCGCCCGAGCATAGCGGCCTGGTCCATATTGGACCCATAGGCGAAGTAGAGAGGCATCCGGTTTAGCCTGAACCCTTAGGCGAATTCCAGGATCACGGCATCGACCGCGAGGCTGTCGCCTTCCTTGGCGTGGATCTTGGAGATGGTGCCGTCGCGCTCGGCGCGCAACACGTTCTCCATCTTCATGGCCTCGACGATGCACAGCGGCTCGCCGGCCTTGACCTCCTGGCCCTGGGCGACGCTGATCGCCTTCACCAGACCCGGCATCGGGCACAGCAGCTGCTTGCCCGTATCGGCCTCAAGCCGTTCCGGCATCAGGGCGGCGAGTTCCGCCTCGCGCCTGGTATAAACCTTGACCTCGGCGGATGCCCCCGCGTGGGACAGCGCGACGCCGTTGAGGATCGGCCGCACCTGCACGGCAATCGCTTCATTGCCTACTGTGCCGGTCCAGACCGGCTGGCCCGGCGCCCAGTCCGAGACGATCGGCCAGGCTTTTCCATCGATCACGACAGCGAAGCCGCCGTCGATATCCTCAACCGTCACCTCATGGCGATCCTTGCCCAGCATGACCACGCGCTCGCGCTCGAAGCGCAGGCTGGCGGCAGAGCGCATCTGACCTGAAATGTGCCGCTTGCGCTCGTTCAGGATGTGGTCAATGGCGGCACCCACCGCCGCCATGCGCAGGGCCACCTCGCCTTCCGGTGCCGGTGCCTTGAACCCTTGCGGGAACTCTTCGGCGATGAAGCCCGTGGAGAGCTTGCCCGACTGCCAGCGCGGATGCTGCATCAGGGCCGTGAGGAACGGGATGTTGTGGCGGATGCCCTCGATGGCGAAGGCGTCGAGCGCCGTCGCCTGGGCCTCGATGGCTTGAAGGCGTGTCGGAGCATGGGTCACCAGCTTGGCGATCATCGGATCGTAGTAGATCGAGATCTCGCCGCCCTCATACACGCCGGTGTCGTTGCGCACCGTCACGCCCCCCTGCACACCCTCGTTCGGCGGTCGGTAGGTGACGAGACGACCCGTGGAGGGCAGGAAGTTGCGCACGGGGTCTTCCGCATAGATGCGGCTTTCCACCGACCAGCCATTGAGCTTCACGTCCGACTGCGAGAGCCGCAGCTTCTCGCCGGCGGCCACCCGGATCATCTCCTCCACGAGGTCGATGCCGGTGATCATCTCGGTGACGGGGTGCTCCACCTGGAGGCGGGTGTTCATTTCGAGGAAGTAGAAGGACTTGTCCTGGCCTGCCACGAACTCCACCGTGCCGGCGGAATCGTAGCCCACGGCTTTGGCGAGCGCGACGGCCTGCTCGCCCATGAGGCGGCGGGTCTCCTCGTCGAGGAGCGGCGACGGCGCCTCCTCGACGACCTTCTGGTTGCGGCGCTGGATCGAACATTCGCGCTCGCCGAGATAGATCACGTTGCCGTGCTTGTCGCCCAGCACTTGGATCTCGATGTGACGCGGATCGGTGATGAACTTCTCGATGAACACGCGGCTGTCGCCGAACGAGCTTGCCGCCTCCGACGTGGCGCGGGCAAAGCCCTCGGCCACCTCATCGGAGGAGTACGCAATGCGCATGCCCTTGCCGCCGCCGCCGGCAGACGCCTTGATCATGACCGGATAGCCGATCTCATCGGCAATGGTCACCGCCTGCTCAGGCCCCTCGATGACGCCGAGATAGCCGGGTACGGTCGAGACCTTGGCGGCCGCCGCCGCTTTCTTCGATTCGATCTTGTCGCCCATGGCCGCGATGGCGCCGGGATTCGGGCCGATGAACACGATGCCGGCCTCAGCCAGGGCCTTCGGGAAGGCCTCGCGCTCGGACAGGAAGCCGTAGCCCGGATGGACCGCTTGGGCGCCCCTGGCCTTGCAAGCCTCGATGATCTTCTCGATCACCAGGTACGACTGGGCGGCAGCGGCCGGGCCTATATGCACGGCCTCGTCGGCCATCTCCACATGCAGCGCATCTCGGTCGGCATCGGAATAGACGGCAACCGTCTTGATGCCCATCCGCCGGGCGGTCTTGATGACCCGGCACGCGATTTCGCCCCGGTTGGCAATCAGGATCTTGTCGAACATGAACCCTCGAACGCTCCACCCAAAAACTAAGCCCCACCTCCGTTACTGCACATCGGTGCCTTGGGGAAGCGGGGCCTGGTTCAGCATTTAGCTTTAGAAGATAGGTCAGGCGGCGATCTGGGACAGCCTCGCCTGCTGGCGTCCGCGCATGATGAAGTCGAGGAGCGCCACGTCCACATGGCCGGCCTCGTCCAGGATGGCATAGGCGATGGCCATGGCATTGGGAGACGGCCCGCTGACCTCCAGGAGAGTCGCGAGCCAGAGAGCATCGTCGTTGCTGACCGCGCCGTGGGGGGCACGCTTCCAGACCACGAAATCGGCCACGAGCCTGGTCAGCGCCGCACCCCAACCCTCGACGGCGGTGACGATGCGGTCGAGGGCCAGCAGGGATTCGACCTCAAGACGGCTCGTAATTCCCCCGGACAGGATCTCGTCTTGGAGCATCGCCACGTCATCATCGCAGACATGTCCTCTCTCGGTGAGGCTGTCGATGAAATCGCGAAGTTGATCCTTCAACATCCGTTTTGACTCCCGCCGGCTTTTCTTTTGAACAACGCCGGCTGATCGCTTGTGCGGGATGACATTCACATGGGCGGCAGGGCTAAACCGTTAACGCGACATGCTGAATCGCCGTTGAGGTTAAGCCTTGTTGAGACTCTTTGGTTGCCGGAATCTTGACGGATCGGATTTCTCAACGTTTGCGCGGATTTGCCAGGAGGGTCCTCCGAGCTTTGCATTCCCGCAAGGTCGCCCTTTCCACACTTCATCGCGGCCCGGTAGTACATATTTCCCTGTCAACGCAGCGCAATCCGCGCTTGCCCGTTAAGGAACGCACCTATGCGGCACCACGGCATTCATCACGTCACCGCCATTGCAGGCCCTGCCCGTCGCAACCTCGATTTCTACACCCGCGCGCTCGGCCTGCGCCTCGTCAAGAAGACCGTCAACTTCGACGATCCCGGCACGTACCACCTCTATTTCGGCGACAGCCTCGGCCAGCCCGGCTCGATCCTCACCTTCTTCCCCTGGGAGCACGTGGCGCCGGGACGCAACGGCGTCGGCACCACGCAGGAGACGGCTTTCCGTGTTCCTGAGGGTTCTTTGGGGTTCTGGATGCACCGTTTCATCGAGCAGGGCGTCGAGCACGGCACCGTGGAGAAGCGCTTCGGCCAGAGCGTGCTGACCTTCAAGGACCCGCACGGCACGAGCCTTTCCCTCGTCGGCATTCCGAATGCCGAGACCGAGGAAGCTTGGAACGTGGACGGCATCCCGGCCGAGCATGCGATCCGCGGGCTGGAGGGCGTCACTCTCCTCGTCGATAACGGCGAGCGGACGGGCGCAATCCTGACGGATGTGTTCGGCTTTGCCGAGACAGCCCGTGAGGGCTCCCTCGTGCGCTACAAGACCGATGCGCTCATGGGCAGCACGGTCGACATCCGCTCGGCCGGCGGCTTCCTGCCGGGCCGGATGGGCGGCGGCTCCGTGCATCACGTGGCCTTCCGCGCCAAGGACGATGCCGACCAGGAGGAGATGGTGAGAAAGCTTGCCGAAGCCCATGGCCTCCAGACCACGGAGCAGAAGGACCGCAACTATTTCCGGTCCGTCTATTTCCGCGAGCCGGGCGGCATCCTGTTCGAGATCGCCACCGACGAGCCGGGCTTCGCCGCAGACGAGGCGCAGGAGCGTCTCGGTGCCGAGCTGAAGCTTCCGGCGTTCCTGGAAGCGCGCCGGAGCGATATCGAGGCTCGGCTGCCTGAGTTGGCGTGAGCCGCCAGAAACCCTCTCCCCACTCCAGATCGGGTGTTCCCGATCTGGACATTCCAAGTGCCCAAGTCGGAAACATCCGACTTGGGTGCAGGAGAGGGTGGCGAACAAAGCGAGCCGGGAGAGGGGCAGTTGATGACAAACACACAGCCCCTCTCCCACCCTGCTGCGCAGGGCACCCTCTCCCGCTTCGGGGAGAGGGAAAGGAGAACCCCATGACCGAACTGTCCTTCATCCACCGCTACGAACCCGCCGCGGACCCGTCCCGTCCGCCTCTCCTGCTGCTCCACGGCACGGGTGGCGACGAGAACGACCTTCTCGGTCTCGGCCGCATGATCTCCCCCGGCTCCGCCCTGCTCTCCCCGCGCGGCAAGATCCTGGAGAACGGCATGCCTCGCTTCTTCCGACGGCTCGCCGAGGGCGTGTTCGACGAAGAGGACGTGCGTTTTCGCGCGAACGAGCTTGCGGATTTCGTCGCCGAGGCGCGCAAGGCTTACGGGCTTGAGGCCCCGATCGCGGTCGGCTTCTCCAATGGCGCCAACATCGCCGCCGCCATGCTGATGCTGCGTCCGGAGACATTGGCCGGCGCGGCGCTGCTGCGGGCCATAGTGCCGCTGTCCCAGGCTCCCGACGTTGATCTTGCGGGCAAGCGGGTGCTGATGATCTCGGGCGCCATGGACCCGATCATTCCGGCGGAGAACGCGAAGCGCCTCGCCGCGTCTTTGTCTGCATGCGGCGCCGAGGTCCAGCACGAGATCCTGCCTTCAGGTCACAACCTGTCGCAGACGGATCTGCAGCTGCTGGCGAGGTGGTTTGCCGAATAGCGACTGTTAGAGTTCCACTGTCATTCCGGGGCGCCGCAGGCGAGCCCGGAATCCATAAACACGACGTGTCAGAAAAAGACGATTAGCGTCGCACTATTCCTTGCACCGTTAGCGGTTATGGATCCCGGGCTCCGCTACGCGGCCCCGGAATGACAGTGAGGCATGCTGTCCACCGTCATGGCCGGGCTCGTCCCGGCCATCCACGTCTTAGGACGCGGCAAGAATCCCCGTCTCGAAGAACCGTTCCATCGCCTCCTCGGCGGCCTTGATGCAGATGCCACGGCATTCGAGCCAGGCGTCGTCGAAATGCGTGCTGCGGTAGCGCTCGCCGGAATCGCACAGGAGCGTCACGACGGAGCCCGTCTCGCCGTTCTTCACCATCTCACCGACGATCTGCGCCACGGCCCAGAGATTGGTGCCCGTGGAGCCGCCGCAGGAGCGGCCGATGCGGCGCGAGAGCACCCGCGCCGCCGCGATGCTCGCCGCATCAGGCACTGCAAAAGCGCGGTCGATGAGGTCCGGCACGAAGGAGGGCTCGCACCGTGGGCGGCCAATGCCCTCGATCACAGAAGGAGGGCCTGACACGGTGCAGACCTGCCGGTCCGCCAGATGCCGGTGGAACACGGAGGCCTCGGGATCGGCCAGGCACAGCCGCGTCGGTAGGCGGCGGTAGCGGATGTAGCGCCCGAGCGTCGCCGAAGTGCCGCCGGTGCCCGCTCCCACGACGATCCAGCTCGGGATCGGATGCTCCTCATGGGCCATCTGGCTGAAGATGGATTCGGCGATGTTGTTGTTGCCGCGCCAGTCCGTCGCCCGCTCAGCATAGGTGAACTGGTCCATGTAATGCCCGCCGAGTTCCTCGGCCAGCCGCGCGCTCTCCGCATACATCTCGGCAGGTGAATCCACGAAATGGCTCTCGCCGCCGTAGAAGGCGATCTGTGCGATCTTCTCGGCGGAAGTAGAGCGCGGCATCACGGCGATAAAGCGCAGGCCCAGCATGCGGGCGAAATAGGCCTCCGACACCGCGGTTGACCCGCTCGACGCCTCGATGATCGTCGTCTCCGGCCCGATCCAGCCGTTGCACAGCCCATACAGAAACAGCGACCGCGCCAGCCGGTGCTTCAGGCTGCCCGAGGGATGGGTCGATTCATCCTTGAGATAGAGCTCGACACCCGGCACCGCCGGCAGCGGCACGCGCAGCAGATGCGTATCCGACGAACGGTTGAAATCCGCCTCGATGATCTGGATGGCGGTGGAGACCCAGGAGCGGGTGGAGGACGTGTTCATGGAACGCTTGGTAAGTGGGACCGGGCAGCGACGCAAGGACCTGACTGACCCATAACACGCATCATTCGAATGCTACGATTGCCCCAACGTCATCAGGCGCTAGGTTTCAGTGTCCTACCAAACCAGCCGTGAGGACGCCATGAGACTACCACAAGCCCTGAGCAGGATTGCCGTTGCGCTGGCCGCGACGATGGCCGCCTGGACGGCCGATGCAGGCACCGTCGTGTCGCAGAAGTTCCAGTCTCCCACGCTCAAGCGCGATTGGGTCTACAACGTCTACCTTCCGGACGGCTACGAGAGTGGCAGGCTGCGCTATCCGGTGATGTATCTCCTGCACGGCAATGGCGGCGATGAAAACGAATGGGTCGCCAAGGGCGAGGCTCAGAAGACCATCGACCGGCTCATCGCCGACGGCTTGATGCCCCCGGCGGTCGTGATCCTCCCCTCGGCCACGACCACTTGGTATGTTGATCGTAAAGAGCCGATGGAGACGGCCTTCATGAAGGACCTGATGCCGGAGGTCGAAGGCAAGTTCCGCATCATGAACGACCGCATGGGCCGCGTCATCGGCGGCGTCTCCATGGGCGGCTACGGCTCGCTCCGCTTCGCTCTCAAGAACCCGGAGATGTTCGCGGCCGTCGCGTTGGTGAGCCCCGCCATCTATGTTCCGGAACCGCCGGAAACGTCCTCGGCCCGTCGGGTCGGCGTGTTCGGTGAGCAGCAATACGACCCCGAGACCTGGAAGTCCTTGAACTACCCGACGCTGATCGATGCCTTCCTGGCGAAGAAGATCAGCATGCCGGTGCATTTCAGCTCAGGCGACCATGACGAGTTCCAGATCGAGTATCACGCCACCAACCTCTATAAGGTCTGGCGTGACAACAAGATTCCTGCCGAACTCCGGGTGATCGACGGTGCGCACAACTGGGATACGTTCAAGCAGCTCCTGCCTGATGCGATGCGCTACGTGTTTCAGACGGTCAGGCGGCCTGAACTCGTGAACGGGGCATCGCAGTAAGAGGTGTTAGGACACCTCTGCAAAGAAGCCCCGGTTAAAAGCCGGGGCTTTTTAGTGCGTTAGAGCGGAATGTTGTCGTGCTTCTTCCAGGGCCGCTCGGTCTCCTTGTGCCGCAGCATCGCCAAGGCCCGCGCGATACGCCGCCGGGTCGAATGCGGCATGATCACCTCGTCGATGTAACCCCGCTCGGCCGCCACGAAGGGTGACATGAAGCGGTCCTCGTATTCCTTGGTGCGGGCCGCGATCTTCTCCGCATCGCCGATGTCCTGCCGGAAGATGATCTCCACCGCGCCCTTGGCGCCCATCACGGCGATCTGCGCGGTGGGCCAGGCGTAGTTCACGTCGCCGCCGATGTGCTTTGACGCCATCACGTCATAGGCGCCGCCGAAGGCTTTTCGCGTGATCACGGTGACCAGCGGCACGGTGGCTTCGGAATAGGCGAAGAGCAGCTTGGCGCCGTGCTTGATCAGGCCGCCGTATTCCTGAGCCGTGCCCGGCAGGAAGCCCGGCACGTCCTCGAAGGTGACGATCGGGATGTTGAAGGCATCGCAGAAGCGCACGAAGCGGGCCGCCTTGCGGGAGGCATCCGCGTCGAGCACGCCGGCCAGAACCATGGGCTGGTTGGCCACGATCCCCACCGTGCGGCCCTCGACGCGACCGAAGCCGGTGATGATGTTCTTGGCGTAAGCTTCCTGGATCTCGAAGAAGTCGGCCTCGTCCACGACCTTCAGGATCAGCTCCTTCATGTCGTAGGGCTTGTTCGGGTTGTCCGGGATCAGGGTGTCGAGGCTGTCGTCGACGCGAGCCGGATCGTCGAAGCTCGGGATCTCCGGCACGCCGTCCATGTTGTTGGCGGGCAGGAAGTCGATGAGGCGGCGCACCTGAAGCAGCGCCTCCACGTCGTTGTCATAGGCGCCGTCGGCCACCGACGACTTGGTGGTGTGGACCTTGGCGCCGCCGAGCTCCTCCGAGGTCACGGTCTCGTTGGTGACGGTCTTCACCACGTCGGGGCCGGTGACGAACATGTAGGAGCGGTCGCGCACCATGAAGATGAAGTCGGTCATGGCCGGCGAGTAGACGTCGCCGCCCGCGCACGGGCCCATGATCACCGAGATTTGCGGGATCACGCCCGAGGCGATCACGTTGCGCTTGAACACCTCGCCATAGCCGCCGAGCGCCGCGACGCCCTCCTGGATGCGGGCGCCGCCCGCATCGAACAGGCCGACGATGGGCGCGCGCATCTTCAGCGCCATGTCCTGGATCTTGGTGATCTTCTGGGCATGGGCCTCGGAGAGCGAGCCGCCGAAGACGGTGAAATCCTTGGCGAAGACGAAGACGGTCCGCCCGTTGACCGTGCCCCAGCCGGTCACGACGCCATCGCCCGGGATCTTGGCCTTGTCCATGCCGAAATCGGTGGAGCGGTGCTCCACGAACATGTCGAACTCCTCGAAGGAACCCTTGTCGAGCAGGAGCTCGATGCGCTCGCGGGCGGTGAGCTTGCCACGGGCGTGCTGCGCTTCGATGCGCTTTGCGCCGCCGCCGAGGCGGGCCTGTGCGCGCCGCTCCTCAAGCCGTTCGAGCATGTCTTTCATGGCTGGACCCTGACTCCCGGGGAAAATGATCCCCCGCTTAGCACAGCCGTGGCTGTGTCAAAATCCCACTATGGGTGTGTGCTCCACAGCACTTCACAGACCGGGCGGAGCCGTTTAGGACTGAAGCACTGTTACGTTACAACGGGGCTGAACATGAACAAGACCAAGCTTGCGGCTGTCGCCGTGTCCCTCTCGCTCCTGGCGGCCGGCTGCGCCAGCCGCTCTGAGGACGTGGGAGCGGCTTATGTGTCGCCGGTTACCTACCAGAGCTACAACTGCAAGGAATTGAGCCTTGAGGCTCAGCGGGTCAGCAGCGCGGCTGCCGCCGCTGCCGGCGCTCAGGACTCCCAGCGGACCAAGGATGCGGTCGCCACGACGGCCGCCGTCGTCATCTTCTGGCCGGCAGCCTTCCTCGTGGGCGGCGACAATGCCAAGACCGCGGAACTCGCCAACCTTAAGGGCCAGATGCAGGCCATCGAGGCTGCTTCGATCCAGAAGAAGTGCGGGATCACCTTCCAGCGCGCCTAAGGGTGTGAGGTTCAGAAGCCGCCGGTGCCCAGAGCACCGGCGGCTTTTTCATGCCTGCGTCAGGCGATAGACCAGGGACGCGGCCCTGAAATCGGCCTCGCGCCGACGGCGGCGCTCCATGGCCTCGTAATCCTCGCCCCAGACGCTCTCCTGGTAAAGCTCGTCCACATGGGCGGCGGCCCAGGCCTGATCCACATCGAGTTGACCTGCCGCATGGGCGAGCGCGATCAGCACAGAGCCGGACAGGGTCGTCATCACATGCAGTGCGGCAAGCGCGAAGGGCGATCCGATCTGCTCGATGGCCCGGCGGATCGCCGCGACCGCCTCGTCCGGCTGCGTCACATGCATCACGCCCTCACCGAGGGCAAAGCGGGCGCCGTGGGTCTCCTTCATCCACTCGAGCACGGGGCTCCAGGCGTCATCCTGGGACTTGGCCAGGCGCTCGGGCTCCCCGGCCCGGTAATAGACGAGGTCCGACCCGGCGTAGCGGACGAGGTCGTCGATCACCTCGGCCTTTCGAGGCGCGACCCCATCGATGGCGGAGTTGACGATGCGGGTGACCGGCATGGTGGAGGGATCGATCTCACCCCCCTGCCCCTGCCATTCCTCGGCCACGGCTTCGGCCAGCGCCCGTGTCGGCACGGCCAAGGCCTGCTTGCTCGGCGTTTTCGCCGTACGGCCGTCGAGGGTGAGGTGGAACAGGCCGTCCCGCTCCTCGACGCCGGCCTCCTTGTAGAAGCGCTTCGGCAGGGTGGGCTTCATGCCGGCCTGGGCGGCCCGCATGGGGTTGGGTTCCTCGGCTGAGGGGAACCAGTCGCGTGAGTCTGTCATGGGGCGAAAATAGTCGCTCCCCTCGCTCTCTGCGAGGGATGCCGCGAAAATTCCTGAGGGGTGGCGCGCAACCCGCCTACCACCGGATCCTCAGCTCCCCGCCCAAGGACCAGCGGCTGAATGGCTCGTCGTCCCCTCCGGCATCGAAGTTGCCGTCGTCCTCCGACGAGCGGGCGTAGGAGACGAGGTGGCTTGCATAGAGGGCAAAGGTCGCCTGCGAGGTGAAATCGTAGTTCAGGCGCGCGGAGGCATAGGAGACGAAGCCCCCTTCGCCGGGCTCGCTCCAGCCATATCCGGCAGCCCCCTGGAGATCGAACCACCATCTCTCGGCCAGCGGCCCATAGAAATGGACGCTCGCCTCCAGGGACTGGTAGCGCTCAGGATTCCAGTAGCCGTTGTCGACCACCTCCTCGAACTCGAAAGCCGTATAGCGCGCGCCCAGCCAGAAATACGGGTTGGCGGTGAAACGCTTGGCGAACTCGACCTGCCCCCAGACGCGCTCATTGCCATCGGAGTAGTGGCTGTAGATCGCCTGAGCGGCGAAGCGCGTCGCATTGTCCGGCGTCACGAGAAGCTTGAGGCCAAAATCGTTCGCCAGCACGTCGTTCACGATCGAGCGGGTGTTCTCGTCCGCGTAGCGCCGCACCAAGTTCAGGTCGAATCGGAGCAGATCGGACGGGATGACACTCAAAGTCGTGTCGTGCGTGAGCGTGACGTCCTGATCATCTTCTCCGTCGGGACGAATGCGCCGCGATTCGTCCTCCAGGTTCAGGAACAGCGATGACTTGAATTCGACGTGGTCACCGAACCTGTGCTGCCCCGCGATGCCGATGCTCGACATGTCGACGCTCGGGAAATCGTCGCCTCGATAGCGCATGAACCGGGCCTGAGGCCCGAACTTCGTCAGGCCATCGTTGAAGGTCAGCTCGTGGGAGGCCTGCAGCGACCAGATCGCGAGATCGTCGGAGCGGCGGGCATACCAGCTCTCGATGCGGGTCAGAGGCCGGCGTTCTTGATAGAGCTGATCGAGCAGCGCCAGGGCGCCGGGGTCACCGGGCTTCTGCGCCAGAACAGCCTTAGCGTAATCCTCGGACAGATCCGGCCGCCCCATTTCCCGCCGCGCCTGGGCGACGATGAACAGAGTGGCGGGATTCCGGTCGCCGCTGGCGAGAAGAGGTTCGAGCCGGGCCAAGGCTGCCTGGGGCAACCCCATGGACCTCTCGGCCGTCGCAGCTCCGCGGATTGCCTCCACATTGCTGGGTTGGAGCGAGAGCACCACCTCGAAGTCGGCCAGGGCCGCCCTGTGGTCCGTGATGTCGTTGAGGGCGTTGCCGCGCCCGATGAGGGCATCGACGTCGTTGGCGTTCGACGCCAGGATTTCGCTGAAAACCGGAATCGCGAGCTTCTGCTGTCCGCTCCAGGCCAGGGCACGGGCGAGCCCGAGCCGGGCATCTCGCCTCTCCTGCGCGTTCAGGTCGGCGCGCTGAAGCACCTCCTGGAACAGCGGGATGGCTCTCAATGGCTGGCCTGCGTAAAGCACCTGCTCGGCATATTCCCGCAGCAGCTCCCGGCGGCGCCCCGGCATGACGGCCAATGCGCGCTCGAAGAGGTTTACCGCTTCGGCGTTGCGGGTTTGCCCGGCGGCCTGTCGTGCTGCGCCGACGAGCGCATCAGAGAACGCCTTGCGGGCCTCCTCGTCGCGCGGGTTCTCCCGGAACAGGGGCTGCCAGGCGGCGATGGCCTCGCGGAACTGGTTGCTCCAGAGGAGCGCGAAGGCAAGGCCGCGCCGCACGCGCCGGCGCTCCGCCTCCGAGCGCTGGCCATCGCGCAGGGCTTCGCGGTAAAGGGGCACCGCGCCCGCGGGATTGCCCGAATAGGCCGTCTGATCGGCGTACTCGGGCAAGAGTTCCTGCCGTCGCTGCGGGGCGGTCTCGATGGCCCTGCGGAAGAAGGACGCAGCATCGGCGTTGCGGGTGCGCTCCGCCGATTGACGGGCGGCCCCCACATAGGCGTCGGAAAGCGTCTTGCGCGCCTCCGCGTCGCTCCGGTCGGCCTGCAGGATTTTGCCCCAGGCGTCGATCGCGGGCTGGAACTGGCTGCTCCACAGAAGCGCGAAGGCCAATGCACGGGTCGCCTGCTGACGCTCCGCCTGCGGCAGATCCCGGCGGGCTAGAACCTCGCGGTAGACAGGAACGGCCCTGCCCGGCTCTCCGGAGAAAGCGAGCTGATCGGCGTATTCGCGACCGATCTGTGCTCGCTTGGACGGATCGAGCGCAATCGCCCTCTCGAACAGCGAAGCCGCTTCCTTGTTGGCGCCGCGACCGGCAGCTTCGCGGGCGGACGCAATGGCCGCATCGGCGGGCGAGACCGGAGCGGCAGCGGGTGCTTGTTGAGATGGCGCTTGGGATGGAGCAGCCTGCGAAGGCTGTGCTGCCTGTGCACGGCCTCTTTCGATACCGGCTCGGGCCTCTGCCAATCCCTGCCGGACCTGAGCGTCGTCCGGAGTTGCCCGAAGCACATCGTCCAAGGCCGCGACGGCAGCCGGAAACTGGCCGCTCCACAGCAATGCGAAGGCCAGCCCCCGCCTCAGACGGCGCTGCTGATCCTCGGGGCGGCTGCCGTCCCGCAGAGCCTCACGATAGAGCGGCACAGCCTGATCGGGCTGGCCGGCATAGGCTGTCTGGTCGGCGAATTCCGGCAGCAGCTCCTGGCGGCGCTGCGGCGCCGTCTCGATGGCACGGCCGAAAAACGTCCTGGCGTTTGCATTCTGGGAACGCTCGCCAGCCTGTCGGGCCGCTCCGACCAGAGCGTCGGACAATGCCTTCCTGGCTTCGTCGCCAGCAGGGTCAGCTCTGAGGCGGGCCTCCCAGGCGGGAATGGCATCCTGGAACCGGCTGCCCCACAGCAGCGCGAAGGCCAGCCCACGGTCGGCGCGTTCGCGATTGGCGGCATCGAGAGCAGGATCGTTCAGACGCTCGCGATAGAGAGGCACGGCATCAGCCGGGCGGCCGGAATAGGCAACCTGATCCGCATATTCGAGCAGGAGTTCGGTGCGGCGCTCGGGTGCGAGATTGATCGCCTGCTCGAAGAGACGAGCGGCCTCCTGGTTTTCGTTGGTGGCAGCAGCCTGCCGGGCCTGCTCCACGACCTCCTGGGCCGATTGGGCCAGAGCCGGTGACGCGGCTAGCCCGAACCCACAGAGGAAAACGAGGCTTGCAAACCGGATACGAAGGGCAAGCCTACGCTTATGCATCGTCTCAGAGTCTCGAATCACAAATTCAGGAGGGGCAGTATCTGGATTTTACCCTTATGGCAGGTAAAGATCGGATCTGGCGAGAGGCTCGCCGCTCCTAACTTTCTTTCCTGGAAAATAGCCTATTCTTATCCCCAGACCAGAGGCATCTTGCCTCCAGCCTATCTCCGGAGACGTCTTTCTTGTCACGTCCTATGTCCCGCTTTCAGAGTCAGACGCCCTGGACCCCGCTTCCGTTTTCCCCATGGCACGAAACGTTGTGGCAGTTTCTGTGCGTGGCCAGCCTCGTCTTTGGAACGTGGTATATCGGCTGGCGGTGGCTCTACTCCATCAACTATGACGCTCTCTGGTTCTCGATCCCTCTCCTGATCGCCGAAACGGGCTCCTTTATCGGCCTTGTCCTGTTCACCGCGAATCTCTGGAGCGCAGAATCGCCGGTGCGCGCTCCCCTGCCGGTGAGCGTCCGCGACTGCACCGCTGATGCGGATGTGCCCGACAGGCCGGTTTCCGTGGATGTTTTCTTCGCGACCTACAGCGAGGATCCGGAACTCGTGCGCGTCGGACTGCAGGCGGCCAAGAAGCTTACCTATCCGCATCCGATCAATGTGCAGATTCATGTCCTTGACGATGGCAAGCGTCCGGCCATGGAAGCTGTCGCCCGCGAAGAAGGAGTGAATTACCTCACCCGCTCGGACAATGTGGGCTTCAAGGCCGGCAATCTCAGGAATGCCATGTCCTCCACATCAGGGGATTTCATCCTGATCTGCGATGCCGACATGCATCCGTTCCCCACATTCCTGGAAGAGACGCTCGGCTATTTCCGGGATCCGAAAGTGGCATGGGTGCAAACCCCGCACTGGTTCTATGACATCCCTCCGGGCATACCGCTGCCGGCTGCGCTCGGACGGCGTCTTGGAGCAGTGGGCAGAGGAATCGGCAGGGCGCTCGAGCGCGCTTTCGGGCCGGTTCAGATCGGCGAGGATCCGTTCGCCAACGATCCACAGCTTTTCTTCGACGTCATTCTGCGCCGCCGCAATTGGGCGAATGCGAGTTTCTGCTGCGGCGCGGGTTCGATCCACCGGCGTGAAGCCGTCATGGAGGCGGCTCTTCGACAATGGTCCGATCAGGTCGCGGCAGCAGCGGGGCGCAATGAGAAGGCGGCCCGCCAGCTCACCGGCGAGCAGGCCATCACCGATTCGATCAGCGATGTGATGCGCTGGCAGAGTGCGCTGGAAGAGGAGTTCCAGCCCTACAAGTTCCACGTCTCCGAGGACATCTACACGTCCATCGTCCTGCACAGCGATCGGGAACGCGGGTGGAAGTCGGTTCTCCACCCGGTGGTCCAGGCAAGGATGCTGTCGCCGAACGATCTCCTCAGCTGGACGATCCAGCGGTTCAAATATGCGGGCGGCACCCTGGATATTCTGGCCCACGACAATCCGCTGTTCCGGCGCGGGCTGACGCTGCCGCAGAAGCTCATGTACGGATCGACCTTCTATTCGTACCTGTCCCCGATCTGGAACATCGTCTTCCTCATCTCGCCCATCGTGTTCCTGTTCTCAGGCGTCGCTCCGGTTTCAGGCTATTCCCTCGACTTCTTCGTGCATATCGCGCCGTTCCTGCTGCTCAACGAGCTGTCGCAGCTCGTTGCCATGTGGGGCAATTCGAACACCAAGGGCCGTGCCTGGTACCTCGCCATGTTCCCGCTGAATATGCAGGCGCTCTGGGCCGTCGTGCGAGGGAAAAAGATCTCGTTCCCCGTCACGCCCAAGGATCGTCAGATTGGAACCTATGGCCGTCTCGTCAGATGGCAGATCGCCCTGGTCGCGGTTACCATGACGGGTCTGGCCTGGGGCTGGGCGGCCTATGGCATGGGACGTGAGGGCTATACGCTCGGAGCGATGATCGCCAACACCCTCTGGGGGTTCAGCAATGCCCTGTCGATGCTCCCGGTAATCCGGGCGGCCTACTGGCAACCCGATCCTGAGTTCGAGACTGCCATCGTGGAAGGTGCCCTGCCGTCGCAGGCGGCTTAAGCCCAAACATCGTCAGGGGTATCGGACGTGACGAACACCCGATCAAGTGTCGTGAGGCGCAGCAGACGCTGCGCCTGAGGGCTCGGCGCGATCAGGCGCAGATCGCCCTCGGCTTTGCGGGCGGCCTTGAGGCCTGACACCAGGGTGCCGAGCCCGGTGCTGTCGATAAAGGAGACCTCGGACAGATCAACGGCAAGCCGGCTTTTCCCGTCAGCGACAGCGTCCTTCAGACGGGCCAGGATCTGGGGAGCGGCAGCGGCGTCCAGTCGTCCGGACAGGCGGACAAGAGCAAACCCCTGGGCCGTTTGTTCCATCTCAACAATCATCTTGCACCACCATACGCATGAACAGGCCAGAACCGCTCAGCGGGCCCGGCACCCCCGCCCGTCTTTAGCGCAAAATCTGTGACGGTCTTCCTGAAATCAGATGTGAAGCGGAAGATCACGGGAACCTGGGATCGGTAGCAGGCAATCGAGTCGAGGCGCCTCTGGAGGGTCTTCGCAATGGGCACAATCACGGGCTTTCCGACCGCATTTCCGAGAGCCGTCAGGCGCGCTTCGACACCGGCAGGCGTGTGGATCGCATAAGGGCAATCTTCATAGGCGTAGACCCTGACGCCCGCAGCCGCGAGGTGGCGGCCGGTCTCGAAGACGAGTTGATGATCCACATGAGAGCCAATGCCCAACGGAACGAAGACCTGCATGTCGTCGCGCCATTCCGGCAGCTGGCGCACTTCCTCTGCAAGATGAGCGGCGAGTTCCAGTTCCTCGGGCTTCAATGCCCCGAAAAGCTCGGGATCGAACTTGTAGCGCTCCCCACGGTAGATGGCATCCGGCAACCCGAGCCAGCGAACAGAGGAGCCAAGAGCCTGGGCAGCCTCCGCATCCTCCTGACGGCGAACCGCAAGGACCTGCTCCGCATCCTTGACCTTCCACCGCTCATGCTTCCAGGCAGCGAACTCACCGACCATCTCGTCGACCAGCTCGCTGGCGAACACCGTGACCATGCGCGGCTCATGCCCGCCCTCCGCCAGGAGCGCCAAGGTCCCGCCACACGACAACGGAACATCATCGTAATGCGGCTGGATGAAAAGGGATGGTCCAAACACAGGAACGTTCACAGGCCTACTTCACTCAATTCGTCCGACCCTTCTGCCGAAGCTGAACTCGGGGAGCTTCCCCACCGGCCCGACAGACGAATCGTCCCGGACGGATTAACCCGATTTGGGAGGATGGCACCAGAATGCAGATGCAGATGATGATATTTTGACCGAACGGTAAATGTTACTATGCTTCAAAAAGACAAGGGACTCTCTCTCGCTCCTCCTGCGCATCTCTCTTGCTTTGTCGGGCTGAGGACGATTAGGTTTCCAACCTCTTCCCACGGCAAAGCCGTGTCGTATCGCGTACCAAGCTTACCGGAGGCTCAACGTTGACTTTCAGAGAAGGCCTCCTCAAGGCCCGAGGGCAGATCACCTTCATTGCGGCACTGACGATCTCGACGGGAATCATCATCTATCTCGAGACACTCGATACGGAGGCGCGGATTCAGGGCCGCGTTGCGACCGAACTCGCACGCCAGCGCAATGCTCCCCCGAGCATTGCGCCTGCGGTCGAGGCAAAGGTGAAAGCCAACCTTCAGCGGTCGGAAGAGGCTTATTCCAGGGATCCGAATGTTTCGGCTTCGCGAGCGGCTTTGCTGACATCCCTCGCATCTGCCGTTCAGCTCAGCATCCTGAGGCCTGAGGACGGGTTCGCGCGGGCGCAGAGGGTCATTGCCGACATGGAGCGCCAGACGGGCGAGGTCACCCCCGTGCTCGTCTCCGCGTTGGGAGCCGCAGCGGTGGCGTTTCCGACTTTGCAGGATAGGATCGCAGGCTTGGCTTCAGCCCCGTGAGCCGGGGCCGCCGATCCGTTTGATCATGCGAAGGCGGTTCTCGGCTTCGCTCGAATGGTACTGGACCTCATCCATGTTCATGCGGATGAGCGCCAAGCCCATGCCCCCCTCCGGGATATCGGCCAGATCGGTTTCGTCGAACGCGAATGTGTCCTCCGGGACATTCTCCAGCACCTGAGCCGGCATGGGCGGCGCATGGTCGATGATCTCGATCACCACCTGATCGGCCTGAAGCCCGACCGCCACCTGCACGTCTTTTCCCCGTTCCCCATGATAACCGTGCTTGATGACGTTGTTGATGGCCTCGACGAGGCTGAGTTCCACCGCATCCTGGTCCTCCGGGCTCAGCAGATCCGCGCACAGGGCCCGAACGGCGCGGGCGAGGAGCGACACCTTGTCGAGGTCACTGTCGATTGAGAGGCTGATGGAGGAAACCATCGTGGCTCTTTCTGCGCTCTGGCGGCGGGGGATCAGGCGGATAGCTGTTCGACCGCGGAGTCAACGCTCTGATGAAGGGCGAAGACGCGGTCCATTCGGGTAAGAGTGAAAAGGCGGCTGACGGCTCCCGTGGCTCCCGCAACAGCGAGGCTGCCCCTCGGCCCGAGACGCTTGAGGCAGGAAACGAGAGCGCCCAGGCCGGAGCTGTCGATGAAGTCGACTTGGCTCAGGTCGAGAACGATCTGATTCTGCCCGGCCTCGATGCACTGTGACATCTGATCCTTGAAGGCCGGAGCCTTGCTGGCATCGATCCGCTTCTCTTCCACTCGGACGACGAGAATATTATTGCGTAGATCAGTGGACAGCATTCGCAGGCATCCTTTCGGCTGAGCGCTCCAGCATAAGAACGCTCAAGTCATCATCCAGGGTTTCAGAGCCTCGCCAGTTCCGCAAGACGTCGTCAAGCTTGTCAAGCAGAGCGGCACTTGGTTCTGCGGCGGCCTCGCGCACAAGCGCGCACAGCCGGTCTTCGGTGAACTGCTCGCCAGCCTGGTCCTCGGCCTCGACCAGCCCATCGGAGTAGATGAAGAGGCGATCGCCCGGGCCGAGGTCGAACTCCAACCTTTCGTAAGAGGCGGCAGGCAGCATGCCGACGGGAAAGCCCCCCTCGCCGATCATCTCGACGGTGCCATCGGAGCGGATCACCAGCGGTGACGGATGACCGGCCTGGATGATGCTGGCGCGCTGGGAGCGGGAGTCGATCTCGCCGAGAATCATCGTGAAGTACGGCAGATCCTCCGGCCAATCATCGTTGATCTGCACGACGATCTCCTCCAGCGGCGTCCCTTGAGTTCTGGTCAGGATCGCCTGCGAAAGAGCATGGTGGCAGGCGACAGACACCAGGGCGGCCGCCGCTCCATGGCCCGCAACGTCGACCTGGAAGAAGCCGACCGCGCCATCGGTACGCCGCACCACGTTATAGGTGTCGCCGGCAATGAGGCTCGAGGGCCGGAACAGACCGTGATACTCCACTCCGTCGATCCGCGCGGACGGCGGCAGCATCGTCCTCTGGATGACGGCGGCGGCCTCGAGATCCTTGCGGAGCTGGCTATAGGCATCCCGGAGACGGGCATGCAGGACCTGCTTCTCGTTCTGGGTTCTCTGCCGCTGAATGGCGTTCGCCTTGAAGACTCGCAGCGCATCGTTCATAGCGCCGATCTCGTCACCCCGGGTCAGGCGCGGCAAGGAAATTTCCAGGTCGTTGTCCGCCAGCCTGAGCATGGCCTGGCTCAGCCCTTCCAGAGGGCGGACCACCCTCCGGCGCACGACCAGGATGCTGGCGAGAACGGCGGTAGCCCCCAGCAGGAGCAGGGCCGACCACAGGGCAACTGACCGGCGAGCACGGCTGAGCTCCGCCTCAAGCCGCTCCCGCGTGCTGCGCAGGAGTTCCCGCTGCATCACAGCGATGTTGCTCAACGTCCTCCCGGTCAAGTCGTACCATTCCTCGGGGCCCAGGGTGGGCGGCACCTTCCCAAAGAGTGCCGCGAGCAGAGACCTTTGCAGCGGCGCGAAGGTCGAGCTGTAGTTCTCATGGGTTTTTGAGACGGCCGCCTTGACGCTCTCGCTCAGCGGCACGACCATTTGGCCGTCGATGAGCTCCCAGGCCAGTGCCGCGCGGCCAGCATTTTGACTGATCGCGTCAGTCTCAAGCCCTCCGATTTCGGATGAGTTCTCAAGGGCCCGGCTCATCAAAGCTTGGTTCCGCGCGATGCTCTCACTGAGAATGGCCCCAAATGCTCTCAGATTGGCCTCGGTTCTGAGGACCGGGTCGAGCGGCCTTTCCCGCTGCAGAATGGTCATCCGGGATGATTGCAACTCCTCCACAAGGCGGGTGGCCTCCTGGAACCAGCGCGGAGCGAACTGTTCGCCTCTTACGCCCTCTGCGGGTCCGAGCAACCTATCTGCCTGCTGCCGCAAGGTCCCGATTTCCCGGCGGATGCGCGACACTGTCGCCAGGCTGCTGTTGGTGTTGCTCAAGGATGCCTGGGTGACCGTGATCTCACGCTCGGCCGTATTCAGCAGATCGTCCACCTGACGCCGGACATCGCGCAACTCCATGAGGCCGCTGGCTTCGTTCTTCTGCCCGATCAACAGCACGTATGTCTGACTGCGTTCGTTCGCGAGGGCGTCCGTCCCGAGCAGAAGCCGTTCCCGTACCGTGTTCGATGCCACCATCCTTTCCGCCGTCTGGTATTCGAGCAGCTCGTCACGAATCTGGAACGCGACGGCGACCAGCAAGGCAGCACCGAGGAATGCCGTCAGGATCAACAGGATGTGGCGGATCTTCATAGATGGGGACTACAGCGGATCGCGTTGGACGGGAAGTTGCCTGTGATATCATTCGAGGTAAGGAATGAAGAATGCACCATGAGCCGAAGAACAGCAGCTTGTCGAGCGCCGCGGCTCAAAACGGTGTGCTTTTCGGCACGGCTCTTTGCACCTCCGACCTTCTGTCGCAGCGTTCGACCAGAGCAATCCTGAGAGATTGTTCTATTATTACGCCAGAGTTCGAGCTGAAATGGGATGCTGTCTGCCGGAGCCAAGGCAACCTTGATTATTCGGCCGCCGACAAGCTGATCGCTTTTGCGTCCGACCATGCTCTGGCGGTTCATGGGCACACTCTCTGGTGGCATGAGGCTGTTCCGCCAAGCTTCGATAAGAGTTCGGATCAGCAGTTTCGGGATGCTGCGCTCGACCATCTGACGCGCACGGTGGCCCGCTATGATGGACAGCTGCGTTCCTGGGATGTGGTGAACGAACCCGTGGAGCCTGACCATGGCCGAAGTGACGGCTTGCGCGAGACGCGCTTTCTCGCGGCCTTCGGCCCCGATTACATCGAGACCGCCTTCCGGGAGGCAGCGCTCTGGGATCCTAAGGCGCTTCTGGTTCTCAACGAGATGGGGCTCGAATACGACTCACCTGCGGCTGAGCGAAAGCGCCGGCAGATGCTCACCCTGCTCGAACGGGAAAAAGCCAGGGGCACCCCGATCGCCTGCTTAGGGCTCCAGTCTCACCTCACTGCCCTGGAGCAACCCCGGGATCATCCGGAGCTTCGAGCTTTTCTTCGGGAGGTCCGGGCCATGGGATTGAGCGTCATGATCACCGAAATGGACGTGTCGGATCACCTTTGCCCCCGAGACCGGAGGCAGCGCGACGCCATCGTGGCCGAGACCTACCGGACCTATCTCGATCTCGTCCTCGAGGAGGCGGAGGTCCTTGCCGTGAGCACATGGGGGCTGTCCGACGACCGGACTTGGCTGAACGGCTTCAGGCCCCGGACCGACGGTGCCCCTCAGCGGCCGCTTCTCTTCGATCGCGCAATCCGCAGAAAGCCGGCTTGGCATGAGGTCAGAGGTGTCCTCCTGAACGCGCGCCAAGATGGCGCACGTTCCTCCGGTCACCGCATAGGAACTGATTAACACCAATGGGTTACTGTCAATGCCGGCAATTCCCGTCCACCATAGGGCGGCCTTTACACTAACTGAACACCGGAATTCCAACCCTCCAGTAACCTCTCGCTCGACTTCGCTTCCGGAAAGAAGCACTTGGTATCCACAGCAATGTCCTTCCCTACAGGTCCTCATGAGGAGGAGCGCTTAAGAACTCTTCTCGAAACGGGCGCTCTGGATGCCACGGCGGATCCCGTGCTCGACATGATCTGCGAGGAGGCCCGACAGCATTTCGAAGTCTCCATCTGCGCGCTCACCCTGCTGGACAAAGCCCGGCAGCGCATCAAGGCGGCGCAAGGCCTGGAACCCGGCGAGACGCCGCGGGACGTGGCCTTCTGCAACTATACGATCCTGAGCGACGAGGTCTTCGTCATCGAGGACGCCTCGGTGGACGACCGTGTCAGGGACAACCCTTTAGTGACGGGAGCACCCTTCATCCGGTTCTATGCCGGGGCTCCGTTGATCTTCCTGAAGAACATACGGCTGGGCGCCTTGTGCCTGATCGATACGAAACCCCGCTCCTTCTCCCGCGGCGATAAGGCGGAACTTCAGCTTTATGCCGACAGGGCTGTCCGGCAGATTGCCACGATGGAATTCGAGAAGATCGGCTGATAGCGCTTTCACCTGCTCATTTGCCTACTCAGGTGCTTGGTGGGAGAGCAGCCGACATCATCGATCGCGGACAACACCCTTCCTCAAGATGATATTGCCGTAGAGCCTTCTTTCACCCGTTGAAACGATCGCATAGGCAGCTTTGGCCTGCTCATAAAAGGCGAAGCGCTCGAGGCTTGCGAGGCGGAAGTTCGCGCCTTCATGACGCGCAATGATGGCGCGGAACTCGTCGAAGATCGGCTGCTCCGCCTGAGGATCACCCACCACCTCCATGCGCCAAGCCGCCTCCGGGACGAAATCGTCGAGGGGCATCACCGACAGGATCGCATGGGTGACCTCCGTCGCCGCCAGCCCGTCAAGCCGCACGAGACGCCGGGCCATGGCGGTCGCCGGGAAGTTGGCGTCGACAATGGCAATGTCGTCGCCATGCCCCATCGAGCGCAGCACCATCAACAGATCCGGGGACAGGAGAGGATCGATGTTCTTGAGCATGGCAGGTTATCCTGGATTGTACTGGCGACTCGCCTCGGGATCATCGGTTGAATAGGAGAGAGAAGCCAGTTCGTCCCAGACGGCTTGCGGGATGGAACAGCTTGCCCACTCGATCGTCTGAGCAACCCGCTCGGGTTTGCTGACGCCGCAGATCGTCGAGGTGATCCGCTTGTCCCGCATCGAGAATTGCAGGGCGACTGCCCCGGGCGGAACACCGTGCCTGGCGCAGATGGCCTCGATCCGTCGGATCGGGTTTAGAACGTCTTCAGAGGCCTCCTGATAAACGTACCGTGGGTAGGACTCGGAACCCTTCGCCAGGACGCCTCCGGCGTAGGGTGCTGCGTTGAGAACGGCAATGCCTTTCGAGTGCGCGAAGCTGATCATGGCGTCCGCATTCCGGTTGGCCAGCGTGAAGCGGTTATGCGTGATCATCGCGTCGAAGTCCCAGTCACGCAGGAGCGGCATCATGACATCCACCAGTCCGGCTGCCAGACCAACCGCTTTGACCAAGCCTTCCTCTTTCATCCTGAACAATTCAGCGAGAGCTCCCCGAGGGCCTGTTGTCGCTTCCAGCGAGTCGGCGTGCTCCGGATCATGGAGATGAAGAAGGTCGAGGCGGTCGAGTCCGAGGGCCTTGAGGCTTTCCTCCAGGGATCGCCGCGCCTGGGAAGCATCGAACCGGTTCGTCTCCGGGTCGCGATCCAGCTTGGTCGAGAGGACAAATCCGTCCGGCAATCCCCCGCGCTCGCGAATGGCATCGCCAATCCGCTCTTCGCTGCGACCGAAACCATAAATGCGTGACGTATCGAGAAAATTCACCGGGCCAGAGAAGATGGCCCGCACGGTCTCCCGCGCGCGATCCTCGCTGACATCATAGCCGTAGGTGCCGGGCATGTCCCCCAAGGACGAGGTGCCGAAGCAGATTCTCGATACCGAGAGACCTGTGCGTCCGAGCGGGGTGTTCTGAATCGGTTCCATGGGCATATGATGACTCCCTTCGTTCTCTCGACAGCTTCGATTTGAGTCCAGCGAGGAATAGGTTCAAGCCTATGGCGGTGCCCCCGGGCAGGCAAGCGACGAGACATCAGGAGCTCCGCTTCAGAAGGAATAAAACTCTGTTGCAATACCGATATTGGCCCGTTTCCTCCCACTAACATTTTAGTTGCCTGCCCCTGATGTTCATGAATATCATCCTCCCAAGAAAAGCCTTTTGAGCTTTCGATCCGAGCCGAGACCCAAAGGAGCGCCGCAGAATGGCTCCGTGGGTGCGGGCCGTCACAGGGGGCGGTCGGGAGGAGCAGATGCAGGACGAAGTCCTGTTGGCGTCCGCAACGAGTTGGGAATTGGACTGCCCAACCACCGTCGCATGGCTGCGCACGGAGGCTTCGAACCTCGCGGGCATTGTCTCTTCTCCTGCTGCCTCATCTTTACTGGTGCGTTGCGCATGACGCCGCTCGTCACGATCAGGGATCTCGACAAGTCATTTCCCGGCGTGAAGGCTCTCAGGAAAGCCCGTTTTGAGCTGCTTCCGGGCGAGGTCCACGCCCTTATGGGAGAGAACGGAGCCGGCAAATCCACATTGATGAAGGTGCTCGCCGGCATTTATCAGAAGGACGCAGGCGAGATTCTCATTGAAGGCAAGCCTGCTGACATCGCTTCGCCCCGGGCTGCTCAGGACCTCGGAATCAGCATCATTCATCAGGAGCTGAACCTGATGAACGAACTCACGGCCGCGCAGAATATCTTCATTGGCCGCGAACCCAAGCAGGCCATGGGATTTCTGCTTGACGAGGGAGCTCTGAACCGGGCGACCGCCGAGATCTTCTCGCGCATGAATCTCGCGCTCGATCCTCGAGCGGAGGTCGGCGATCTCACGGTCGCCATGCAGCAGATGGTCGAGATCGCCAAAGCTCTGTCCTTCAGGTCCAGGGTCCTGATCATGGATGAGCCCACGGCCGCCCTGAACAAGGCGGAGATTGCAGAGCTGTTCGGCATCATCCGCCAGCTGAAATCTGAGGGCGTGGGCATCGTCTACATCTCCCACAAAATGGATGAGCTGAAGGAAATTTCGGATCGGGTCACCGTCATGCGCGACGGTGAATATGTCGGCACCGTCCCAACCGACTCCACGAGTGTCGACACGATCATCTCAATGATGGTTGGGCGCAGCCTGACCGAAACCAAGACGGATGTTCCGGACCTGTCGAGCCACGACGTGGTGCTGGAGGTCCGCAATCTCCGCCGAAGCAACGCCATTCAGGACGTCAGTTTCAAACTGAGAAAGGGCGAGATCCTCGGTTTCGCCGGTCTGATGGGAGCCGGTCGCACCGAGGTGGCACGGGCGATATTCGGAGCCGACCCTCTCGATGGCGGCGACATCATCGTCAGGGGCCGGCCAGTGACGATACGGTCTCCCAAGGATGCTGTGCGGCTTGGCATCGGCTACCTGTCCGAAGACCGAAAGCGTTTCGGCCTCGCAACGGGGATGGATGTGGCGGCGAACATCGTCATGCCGTGCCTGAGCAAGTTCCTTTCCCTGAACATGATCATCAAGGCGCGGGCGATCCGCGAGACGGCCCGGTCCTACATCAAGCAGTTGCGCATCAAGACGCCCTCGGATGCTCAGGAGGTGCGGTTCCTTTCAGGCGGCAACCAGCAGAAGATCGTGATTGCGAAGTGGCTGGCGCGGGATTGCGAAATCCTGTTCTTCGACGAGCCGACCCGCGGCATCGATGTCGGCGCGAAGAATGAGATCTACAAGCTGCTGAACACCCTCGCCGCTCAAGGCCGGGCCATCGTGATGATTTCATCCGAACTGCCCGAGATCCTGCGCATGAGTCACCGGATCGCCGTGATGTGCGAGGGGCGGCTCACAGGTGAGCTCCCGGCCGACGGAGCGACCCAGGAGGATATCATGCGCCTGGCAACACAACGACACAGCCTGACAGCAGACGGCCCGAACGCGGCGATTGGGGAAGCAACCACGTGACGACCATCGTAGAAAAAGATAGCCCGACCATCGCCAGGTCCGCAATGCTGAGCCAGGGGGCTTGGCAGAAGATCCTAGCCTTCGCCAGCCTGATCGCCCTGATGGCCGTCTTCAGCATCGCGTCGGAAAACTTCCTGCGGAGCGACAACCTCATCGGCATCCTGCAGGCCACGGCCGTAAACGGCGTTCTCGCGGTCGCTGCGACCTTCGTCATCATCACGGGTGGCATCGATCTTTCCGTCGGCACCCTGATGACGTTCTGCGCCGTCATCGCAGGGGTCGTCCTGACCTACTGGGGACTGCCCATGCCTTTGGGCATCCTCGCGGCAATTGCTGCGGGCGCCCTCAGCGGGGCGGTCTCCGGTACCCTTATCGCTAAAATGAAGATCCCGCCATTCATCGCAACCCTCGGCATGATGATGCTGCTGAAGGGCCTGGCCCTGGTGATCTCGGGAACCCGGCCGATCTACTTCAACGATACGCCTAATTTCTCGATGATCTCGCAGGAATCCCTGATCGGGGCCGTCCTGCCCTTCCTGCCGATTCCCAACGGGGTGCTGATCCTGTTCATCGTCGCGGTCGTCTCCAGCCTCGTTCTCACGCGCACGGCTTTCGGCCGCTATACCTTCGCCCTCGGCTCCAACGAGGAGGCGGTGCGCCTTTCGGGCGTGAACACGGACTTCTGGAAGATCATCGTCTACACGGTTTCGGGCGGGATCTGCGGCATTGCCGGCCTCATCATCGCCTCCCGGCTCAACTCCGCTCAGCCTGCTCTCGGCCAAGGATATGAGCTCGATGCCATTGCGGCCGTGGTCATCGGCGGCACATCGCTCAGCGGAGGTCGCGGCACCATTCTCGGCACGATCATCGGCGCGCTGATCATCAGCGTGCTCACGAACGGCCTGCGGATCCTCTCGGTCGCCCAGGAATGGCAGACCGTCGTGACGGGGATCATCATCATCCTCGCCGTCTATGCCGACATCCTGCGGCGAAGGAGCTAAAGCCCCTCACCTCTCACCATCATGAAGGAGCAGACGAACCCGCAACAGCACCCGTCCACCGTCATAATGCTGCCCCGGACAATCGGGGCCGACAACGAACGATATCCAGGAGGAACAGATGTGGAGCAGACGCAATCTGATCGGTGCCGTCGGCATCGCAGCGCTCATCGGCTTTTCGGGTCCGGCAACGGCCCAGGAGATCTATATTCCCCTCGTTTCGAAGGGCTTCCAGCATCAATTCTGGCAGGCCGTCAAGGCCGGAGCCGAACAGGCTGCCAAAGAGCATAACGTGCGCATCACGTTCGAAGGCCCTGACAGCGAGACCATGGTCGACAAGCAGATCGACATGCTCTCGGCTGCACTCGCCAAGAACCCGAAAGCGATCGGCTTGGCGGCGCTGGACAGCCAGGCGGCAATCCCGCTCCTGCGCAAGGCTCAGGCCGCCAAGATCCCGGTCGTGGCCTTCGACTCCGGCGTCGACAGCGATGTGCCGGTGACAACAGCCACCACGAACAATCTCGCAGCCGCGGCTCTGGCTGCCGACAAGATGGCGGAACTGATCGGCGGGGAAGGCGACATCGCGCTCGTGGTCCACGACCAGACCAGCCGCACGGGCATCGACCGGCGCGACGGCTTCGTGAACCGGGTCAAGGAGAAGTACCCGAAGATCAAGATCGTGAGCGTCCAGTACGGCTCCGGCGATCACCTCAAGTCGACGGAGATCACGAAATCGATCCTTCAGGCAAATCCTCGCCTCAAGGGCATTTTCGGCGCCAATGAAGGTTCGGCCATCGGCGTCGTCAACGGCGCCAAGGAGATGAACCGCAAGATCGTCATCATCGGCTACGATTCCGGAAAGCAGCAGAAGCAGGCGATCCAGGACGGTCTCATGGCGGGAGCCATCACCCAGAACCCGGTTGGCATCGGCTACAAGACGGTCGAAGCGGCCGTGAAGGCCCTCAAAGGCGAGAAGCTCGAGAAGGTGATCGACACCGGCTTCTTCTACTATGACAAGTCGAACATGAGCGATCCGAAGATCGCTTCCGTTCTCTACGATTGAGATCACGCTCCCGGGAGAGGGGCTGCTCCTCTCCCGCTTTCCTGTGCAGTAGCCTGCCGCCAATCGTAGGTAAAAGATGAGCCATCCACCACGCATCGACGCGCACATGCATGTCTGGCATTTATCGCGTGGGGATTACGGCTGGCTCACCCCCGACCTTACCGCCATCTATCGCGACTTCACCTTTGAGGACGTCCGGGCGTCCTGGGAGCAGGCAGGCATCGATTACGCGATCCTGGTTCAGGCGGCACCCACCCTTGAGGAGACCCGCTATCTTCTCTCGGTCGCGGAAGTCGAGCCTAAAGTCAGGGGCGTTGTGGGCTGGATCGACATGCTGGCGCCTGATGCCGTGGACCAGCTTGAACGCTTGGCCTCCAACAGGCTGCTCCGGGGTATCCGCCCCATGCTGCAGGACATCCCGGACGATGGCTGGATGCTCAACGCCGAGCTGACGCCGGTCTACAGGGCTGTGGTCGATCTCGGGTTGCGTTTCGACGCGCTTGTTCTCCCCCGACACCTGCCCAATGTCCTGCGCCTGATCGAGCGCCACCCGGACCTGAAGGTTGTCGTCGATCATGGTGCCAAGCCGGCGATCGGGGAGCCCCTGCACGCCTGGCACAGGGATCTGGCCCAGTTGGCCGATATCCCCCATGTGCATTGCAAGTTCTCAGGCCTCGTCACCGAGTGCCGGGAGCAAACCTCAAGAACTGCCCTCGAACCCGTCTCCCAGGCTCTTCTGGGTCTGTTCGGACCAGAACGGCTCATGTTCGGCAGCGACTGGCCGGTTTGCACCTTGCGCAGCACCTATGTTCAATGGTGGCAGTGGGCGCAGGAACTCACCGCTCATCTAGCTCCGGAGCAGAAGAGCGCCGTTTTCGGAGGCACGGCACAACGCTTTTACGGATTGGGATGATAAGCCATCCTCTGGCCGATACTTCGATACCCCAATAATCTGTCGTCCGTTCAGAGCCCAGAGCCCGCAGCGTCCACGGCTAGACGCGTCTGGGATGCGAGGCGGATCGGAGCATTCGCGGCGCCATAACCCTGATAGTCCCGTCGTTCAACGATTTCGAAGAAGAACCCGCTCTCCAGGGTCTTCGTATAGACCTGGAAATACTCGGCGCCGCCCTCCCGGTCATACAGGATGTTGCTGGCGCGCAGCCGCTCCATATCCTCAGCCGACAGGTCGGTTCTCACCTCCAGGTCGTCGTAATAATTCTCCGGAATCGGCAGGAGATCGACGCCGCGTTCCTTGAAGCGCTCGACGGTGCCGAAGATGTCGTCGGTCGCGAGCGCGATGTGCTGGATGCCCGACCCGAAGAGCTCATTCAGGAACCGCGAAGACAGGGTGCGCTGGCTTTGGGAGGAATTGAGGATCAGGCGGAGCGCGCCGTCATGGGTCTCGATCGCCTGACTTTGCACCACACCGCCGGGATCGATCACTGCCTGAACCGGAGTTTTACGGACGTCGAGAAGCGACGTATAGAACAACAGCCAGGTCAGCATCTCCTCGTAATGCATCGACTGCGAAACGTGGTCGACGGATTTCAATCCGCATCCAATCGTGTCGTCTGCAGCGACCGGCTCGAAATCGACCTCCCACAATCGATCCAATCCCGACTTCTGATCGACGAAGTACAGAAGACTACCGCCAAGACCGCGAACCGCCGGTATGTTCATCTCGCCCGGCCCCACCGGCTGCTGAAAGGGTTGATCGAGGAGCGTCCCGGCGCGGTCGACCGTGCCTGGCGCATCGTCGACGCGAAGAGCCAGAGCGCAGATGGCGGTGCCATGTGTGATGTTGAAGGAATGGGCGAAGCCTTCCTTGTCCGCATTCACGACGATGTTGATGTCACCCTGCCGCCAGCGGGTTACAGCCTTGGAGCGGTGGAGGCCTGCTTTCTGAAAGCCGAGACCGTGTAAGGTATGCTCCAGTCCAACCGCGCTCCGCTCGTCTACGGCGAATTCCACGAACTCGACACCGGAGCATACGGGTTTGGGCGGAATAGCCTCGACATCGGAAAGGGCCGCGCCCGTGCGCCGGCGGAGTTCATCGAGCATGACGATCAGGGAGCGTTGACCGTCGATGGCGACGCTGCGCGTGGAGCCCGCCCGGAAGCGGTCGTTGAAGATCTCGAGGGACAGGAGCCCGTCGAATCCCGTCGCATGAAGCGCATCCATGAAGTCATCGATGGGCAGATCGCCCTGCCCCGGGAAGCAGCGGTAATGCCGGCTCCAGGACAGGTAATCCATGTCAAGCATCGGTGCATCGGCCATCTGCACCAGGAAGATCTTGTCCGACGGGACGGATCGGATCGCCGACAGGTCCGTTCCTCGCGCCAGCACATGAAAGGAATCGAGCACCAGACCGACCGCCGGATGGTTCGCGCGCCGCACGACCTCCCAGGAATCACGATAATCGTGGATGTGCCGTCCCCAGGAGAGCGCCTCGAAGGCAACCCGCAGGCCGCGTCGGGCAGCGCGTTCGCCGAGTTCATAAAAGTCCGCCGCCGCTCGCTCGATCCCGCCGAGCGAGTCCAGTGAGACGTTGCTGCACACCATCAGGAGATCGCAGCCGAGTTCCTGCATGACGTCGAACTTGCGCTCGGCCCGGGCGAACACCTTCGAGCGCTGCGGCTCGGGCATGCCCTCGAAATCGCGGAACGGCTGAAAGGTGATCGTCTCAAGCCCGAGTCCCTCGATCATGCGCCGGGCATCGGCAGGCGTGCCATTGAAGGAGAGAAGATCGTTCTCGAAGATCTCCACACCCTTGAACTGAGCGGCCGCGATGGCCTCGATTTTCTCGGTCAGGGTGCCGCTCAGGCAGACGGTGGCGATGGCGGTGCGCATGCTCGTCGGTCCATTTCTTCGGTTGCGGTCGGGAGCCTGTGCCGAACCGGCCGGCTCCTTCTCGTGTCAGCTGATGGTTCCGGTTGCCAGCGCATGCTCGACACCCCCGGCCACGTGGCGCGTCAACGCCTCGCAGGCGCGCGCGGCGTCCCGCTTCAAGGCGCACTCCAGAAGCTCGGCATGTTCATTGGCCGCGATGTCGCCGCGATAGCTCAGGGCGATCATCTGGTAGCGCAGGTACTTGTCGAAGACCGCCGCGTGGTTGTCGATCAGCATCTTGGATCCGCAGGCGGAGATGAGCGCCTGATGGAACTGCCAGTCATAGCGCTTCCATTTCTCGGTCTGGGATCTGTCCCCTTGAGCCATCCGCTCTTCCATTCGGGCAAGCCGATGGTGGGCAGCAACGACGCGGCCCTCCCATTCCATGTCGCCAGCCCGGAACGACTGCTCCAGCGCCCTCCCCTCCAGGAGTTGCCGGAGTGCGGCGATCTCCCTCAGGTTCGCAATCGACACCGGAGCCACCTCGAAGCCCTTCTGGCCCTCGGCTATCACAAGCCGCTCGGAGTGGAGACGGTTCAGTATCTCGCGAAGCGTGCTGACGCTGGCGCCGTAATCCGCCTTGAGGCGATCGAGCTTCAGCTTCTTGCCGGGGCCCAGGCGGCCGAACACGATATCGGACCGGATCTTCTGGTAGGCACTTTCCCCAACTGTGCCGGTTTGCGGGATAACGAGCGTCTCGTCCGTCATGCCAGCGCCCCGCTCTCCAGCGTGTAGGCCACGCATCCATTCACATGCTGAGTGAGCACCGTGCAGGCTCTGTCGGCATCGCGTGTCAAGGCGCAATCGAGCAATGTCCGGTGCTCCGCCGCGGCGATTTCTCCTCTAAAGACGACGGCCACCATCTGGTAGCGAAGATATTGATCGAAGACGCCGCCATAGAGATCGAGAAGGGTCTGGGAGCCGCAGGCCTCGATCAGGGTCTGATGAAACTCGCGGTCGTAGCGTTTCCAGAGTTCCATTCCCTCCTGGTCTCCGGCCAGCATCCGCCGTTCCATGAAGGCAAGCTTGTGATGAGCGGCCACGACCCGGCTCTCCCATTCCAGATCGCCGGCTGTGAAGGACAGAGGCAGGGCATAGGTTTCCAGGAGCAGCCGCATGGCTGCAACATCCTCAAAGCCGTCAGGTGAGACGGGAGCAACCCGGAAGCCGCGCTGCCCCTCGGCGATGACCAGTCCTTCCGACGAGAGTCTGCTGAGGATCTCCCGCAGGGTGCTGACACTCGCGCCATAGGCACTTGCCAGCTGATCCAGCCGGAGGCGGGCTCTGGGCGCGAGACGCCCGAACACGATGTCGGCACGAATCCGCTCATAGGCGCGATCTGCAATGGATGTTGCCAGCAACTCAATGCTCATCCGGCCACCGCTGTCTCATTACATGGCATCGATGAACTCTCCCGCTGCCGCTCCGTCTTCAAAGCGCTGGCAGCTTCATCATAGGTTGATTGTTAAAATATCAGATGATTTTTATAATGACTATTGATTTAATAATCCTCGGAGCGGATAGTGCCTGCCAAGACGCACATGAATGCGCAGCAACCTGAAGGAGAGGAAATCATGGGATTCGATATCAACAGGCGTGTTCTGATGGCTGGAGGCGCGGCCCTTCTGGCATGGGGCATGGCTGGACCAGCCACTGCGCAGGCACCAACGAACCTGAGATTCTCGGCCGTCTTCTCGGAGCAGGACATCCGAGCGAACATGATGAAGCAGTTCGGCGAGGCGGTGAAGGCCCAGGGCTTCAACCTTCAGCCCTATTACGGCGGCACACTGTTCAAGCAGGGCACCGAGCTTGTCGCCATGCAGCGCGGCAATCTCGAGATGGGCAACATCGCCCCCCAGGACATCTCGAACCAGATCCCTGAATGGTCCATCGTCACATCGGCCTACCTGTTCCGCGACGCCGATCACCTGAAGAAGGTGTTCGCCAGCGATGTGGGCCAGCAGCTCAAGAAGATGGCCTCCGACAAGCTCGGCATCCACATTCTCGGTCCGACCTATTTCGGTGCCCGCCATGTGGGGCTCAAGCCCAACAAGAAGATCAGCAAGCCCGAGGATCTTGCCGGCATCAAGCTGCGCATGCCCGGCGGCGACGCCTGGCAGTTCCTGGGGCAGTCTCTTGGCGCCAACCCCACGCCGATGGCCTATGCGGAGGTCTATACCGGGCTGCAGACCGGCGCCATCGACGGGCAGGACAACCCGCTGCCCAACGTGCAGAACATGAAGTTCTACGAGGTGATGTCGCAGATCGCGCTGACTTCTCATCTCGTCGGATTTGACGTTCTGGCCGTGTCCAACAAGGTCTGGGATTCCCTGTCGCCGGAGAAGAAGGCAGCCATCCAAGCGGCGGCCGACAAGGCGATCGAGTGGAGCACGCAGGAACACCTGAAGCAGGAGGCGCAGCTCGCCACCTTCTTCAAGGAAAAGGGCCTTGAGGTCTATACGCCCGACCTGAAGGCGTTCCGTGAATTCGCTCAAAAGAAGTACTTGGCCTCGGATCTGGCGAAGAGCTGGCCGGCTGGCATGGTCGACAAGATCAACGCCATGTAAGGCTTGAAAGCTTCGGCCGCCGGGACTCGGTTCCGGCGGCCTTTTCAAAAGTGTTCAGCGCCTTCTCACGAAGGAACGGCTCCCATGACTTCCTCATTGCGGGCACTCGGCTCGTGGCTTGCTCGACGCGCGGAGAACATCGCCGCTGCCATGCTGGCCGCGATGTTCGCAGCTTTCCTCCTCCAGATCGCCTTCCGGTATCTTCTGGGGCTCCCGATCGGATGGACGCACGAGATCAGCGTCGTCCTCTGGCTCTGGCTCGTCCTCTGGGGCGCCGCGTTCGTCGTCAGCGAGCGTGAGGAAATTCGGTTCGACATCATCTATGGGGCCGTCGGCCCTAGGCCTCGCCGCGTGATGGCGCTCGTCAACGCATTCGCCGTGATTGCTCTCTACGTCATCTCGCTTCCGGCGGTTATCGATTACGTCACCTTCATGAAGGTGGAGAAAACAAGCTATCTCAAGATTCGCTTCGACTGGCTGTTCTCGATCTACGTCGTCTTCGCCATCGCTACCATCATCCGCTACATCTGGATCGCTTGGCAGGCCATGCGAGGCGTGGCGCCGGACGAATTCGACCCCACCAAAGCGAGCTCCGGCGTATGAACCTGACCAGCCCCTTCTCGATCTCGCTCGTTGCAATCACCGCCCTCGCCTTCCTCGGCCTGCCGATCGGCCACGCGATGATCGCGGGCTCGATCCTGTACCTGCTCCTGGCAGGCCTCGATATGGGAACAGCCGCCGAGCAGTTGCTTAATGGCATGTATTCCAACTACGTCATCCTGTCGGTCCCGCTGTTCATTCTCGCCGCCGAATTCATGAACATCGGCAGCATGACGGACCGCCTCATGGCGTTCTGCAATGCGCTGGTCGGCCGCTTCCGCGGCGGCCTCGCCCAGGTCAACATTCTGCAGAGCATCATCTTCGCCGGGATGTCCGGCTCGGCCATCGCCGATGCTGCCGGCACAGGGCGCATGATGCAGGCCATGATGACGCGCGACGGCCGTTATCCCGGAAGCTACGCTGCCGCCCTGACGGCGGTCTCGTCGGTGATCGGCCCCATCATCCCTCCATCGATCCCGATGGTGCTTTACGCCCTCGTGTCCGATGCTTCGATCGGTTTTCTCTTCCTCGGCGGCGTTGTTCCGGGCCTGCTGATGGCCCTCAGCCAGATGATCATCGTCGCAACCACTGCCCGACGAAGAAACTTCCCCGTCGAGAAACCAGTTCCGCTTCGCAAGCTGCCGCGGATCACCTGGGAGGCTTTTCCCTCGCTCATGATGCCGATCGTTCTTCTCGGCGGAATCTACAGCGGCGTGATGACTCCGACGGAAGCGGCAGCTGTCGCAGCCGGTTATGCGCTTCTCATATCGGCAGGGCTTTATCGCAGCGTGAGCTGGCGCGATTTCTATAATGCGCTTGCCGTCAGCGCCAGGACGACAGCCTCCATCGGCATGCTGATTGCAGGCGCGCTCGTGTTCAACTATGTCATCACTGTCGAGAACATTCCGGAAGGCGTAAAGGCCCTGCTTGCAGGGTGGAACTTATCCCCCGTCGGCTTCCTGATCTTCGTCAACGTCCTGTTGCTGCTCCTAGGATGTGTGCTGGAAGGAACGGCGATCCTGCTGATCGTGGTGCCGGTGTTTATCCCGACCGCCCAGGCCCTCGGAATAGACCTCGTGCATTTCGGCGTGGTGGTGGTCGTCAACATCATGATCGGGCTGATCACGCCGCCTTATGGGCTACTCCTGTTCATTATGGCAAACATCTCGGGCGAGCCCCTGCGCGACATCGTCCGTGACTCGCTGCCTTTCCTGTTCGCCATGATCATTGCGCTCGCAATCCTGACCTTCGTGCCCGAAACCGTGCTCTGGCTGCCGCGCCTCTTCGGCTACCAGGGATAAGCCTGCTCCTTTTCAGAGACAGATTCCAATGAGCAAGCCGATCTATATTCTCAACGGGCCCAATCTCAACCGCCTCGGAACGCGCGAACCCGAGATCTATGGGCGAACGACCTTGGTCGAGGTCGAAGCCATGTGCCGGGATGCCGCCTCCGGCCATCCGATTGTCTTCAGGCAGTCGAACCGTGAATACGAAGTCATCGATTGGGTGCATGAGGCCATTGACGAGGGGGGCGGGATCATCATCAACCCGGCCGCTTTCACCTTTACATCCATGGCCATCATGGATGCCCTTAAGATGTTTTCAGGCCCACTCATCGAGTTGCACATCTCGAATATCCACCGGCGTGAACCGATCTATCACAGATCCTACGTCTCCCCGGTAGCGACCGCCGTCATCGCGGGCCTCGGCACCAAGGGCTACTCGATTGCCGTGCGTGCCATGCTCGACATGATCGGCGCCTTGCCGGCAAAGGCTTAAAACCAATGGCAGGCAGCCCTTCGCCTGAACAGCAATCCCGGACCGGTGAAGCCTCGGGGTCATGGCGCCACCCTTCGGTCCTCGTCGGTCTGGTTGGCACTGGCATCCAGGCATCCCGGACCCCTGCCCTCCACGAGCGCGAGGGCGCGGAGCAGGGTTTGCGTTATGTCTACAAGCTGATCGACCTGGAGATGCTCGGCCTCGATGCAGGTGCGCTCCAGGAGATTCTTACGGCCGCCCAGCGTTTCGGCTTTGCAGGACTCAACATCACGCATCCCTGCAAGCAGGCCGTCATCCCTCTTCTCGACGAGCTGTCGCCGGATGCGGCGGCGCTCGGGGCTGTGAACACGGTCGTGCTGAACCGCGGCCGGCGCATCGGACACAACACCGATTGGTGGGGCTTCGCCGAGAGCTTCCGGCGCGAGTTGCCCGACGTGCGTCGCGATAGAGTTGTCCAGTTCGGCGCCGGCGGCGCGGGCGCGGCGGTCGCGCATGCCCTTCTCACCCTTGGAACCGGCGAAGTCGTTATTCTCGACACGGATGAGGCCAAGGCCAGGGATCTCAGCACCGCCCTGTGTGCACGGTTCGGCAAAGGCCGTGCCACTGCCAGCAGCTCACCCGCAGAGGCATTGGTTTCGGCCAACGGCATGGTCAACACGACGCCGCTGGGCATGGCAAAGTACCCCGGCATGGCGGTTCCCCCAGATCTCCTGCGCTCTGACCTATGGGTTGCCGATATCGTTTATTTCCCACTTGAAACGGAATTGCTGCGCCAAGCCCGTCTCCGCGGCTGCCGCACCATGTCGGGCGGCGGCATGGCAGTCTTTCAGGCCATTGGGGCCTTCCAGCATTTTACAGGCTTGGAAGCGAATACGGAGCGGATGCTCCGGCACTTCAGAGAAATGTGATCCGCAGTCGAACCAGCCCTGAGACTGTCCCTGGACCAGCAGTCGTGGCCATGGCGAGGCGCTGCATGCGCAGGCCTTAGGCTCATCGGCCCGCAAGGTCCAGCAAAGCCAGTGGGTGTAATCATCCTTCTCAGTGACTTGGCTTCAGCCTGCAATGAGATTCGGATCCTTCCCATGACGAACATCCAACTCCCTGCCGTCAGTGTTACAATGGCACTGGTGGCCAACCTGCAGGCGAGCCTGCCGGATTTCGGCCGCATCGTCGACCAGTTCGGGCATCCGGCTCCGGCTTTGCGGAAGCTGGGTCTTGTTCATTGGGAGAATGGACGTTTCGATACGGCGGCCCGAACCTTTGAGGCCGCTCTTTCCCTGATGCCCAACGATCCTGACATCTGGCGCGATCTCGCAAGCGTCTACAGCGGTTCGGATCGCGATGAGCAGGCGCTGACGGCCATACGGACATCCCTTCAGATCAATCCGCACAATGCTCAATCCTGGCAGACGCTCGCCAGCGTGGCAGACCGGCTGGATGATAGCGAGACGGCTGAGGACGCCTATCGGCGAACGGTCGCTCTCAATCCGGAGGCCGCCGCTGCCCATCTTGGCCTTGGACTGCTGTTGTTCAGGAAAAAGCAGTACCAGGAGGCTTTGGCGGCCGTGCGAGAATCCGTCACGCTCGATCCTGTCAACGGCTTGGCTCATTATGCCCTTGGACACCTATGCTTCATTGTATCCGATTTTGCGGACTGCGCGGGAGCGTTCGATGAAGCCGCACGGCTGACATTGCCGCTCGATCCGGCAGCTTTGCAGAAGCAGGCGCGGGCCATCACGTTCCAGACGATGATTGAAGGCCGCGTTCAGGAGGCCCTGCGAGACTACAACGAGATTGCAGGCGAGCACCGCGAGGATCTCGACATCATCGCGCGGGATGCTTTCTCCGTCCTCAGCGCTTCCGGCCACCTCGAAGCGGCCGCTGAGATCGGCCGGATGCGGCTTGCCGAGAAGCCCGATGACCCGGTCAGGCGCTATCTGCTCGACGCCGTTCTCGCGCGAAGCATGACGGCAGCACCTGTGGAGTATATCGAAACCTATTTCGATCAGTTCGCGCCACAGTTCGATGGCAAATTGCTTTCGACACTCCAATACGATGGCCCGCGTCAGATGACGAAGCTTCTGGCCGGGCACCGGACCGGCTTCAACCGCATGCTCGACTTGGGATGCGGCACCGGACTGGCCGCCGGGGAGCTGCTTTCGTTCGGCCCTAACCTGACTGGCGTTGACATCTCGTCAGGCATGCTGGCTGAGGCAGCCAAGCGCGGTGGATACTCCGAACTCGTTAAGTCGGAGGCTATGGCCTATCTCGAGGCAACCCCGAGCCGTTTCGATCTCATCTTCGCGGCGGATTCACTGATCTATTTCGGCGATCTCGGACCGATCCTGCGCGCCGCAGCCGGTGCCATGGTGCAAGGGGGCCTGTTCGCCCTGAGCATCGAGGTCGCCGCAGGAGACGGTTTCACGCTGCAACCCTCCGGCCGCTTCGCCCATTCCCTCGAGCACCTCAAGGCAGCGGCCACGGACTTCGCCATTCTGGACGTCATGGAAGGCACCATCCGCCTCGAAGCTGCGCGACCGGTGGCCGGCCTCTATGTCATTATGGAGAGACGCTGACAGCGCGTTTGCTCCTAGGGCCCCAAATCGACACCATCCTACAACGGTACACTTGAAACGGACTGGCTCATCAAAGCTTTGGACGAGGCACGATTTTGCGAGGGCAGACTGAACTCACGATTAGGCCCCTTGCTGCGTTTCAATCGATCTGCCTAGATTGCAGACAGAATCAAGATTGAACCAGACGCAAGTCCCAAGCTTCGGGGGTCTAACGACCGTGTACGATTTGGTCATCAAAGGCGGAAGCCTTGCGACTTCCGAAGGCGTGTCGACTGCTGATGTCGCGGTTCACGATGGCCAGATTGTTGCGCTGGGCCGGAACCTTCCGGACGGGCGACGCAATATTGATGCAACGGGACAACTGATCCTCCCCGGCGGCGTCGACGCCCATTGTCATATCGAGCAGCTCTCAGGCGGCGGGCTGATGAACGCCGACACCTTCGAGACGGCCACCCGCTCGGCTGCCTTTGGCGGCACCACGACTGTGATCTCCTTTGCAGCGCAGCATCGCGGGGACAGCCTGCGGGGTGTCGTCGAGAACTACTCGTGCCTTGCTGCGGCCGGCGCCGTAACGGACTATGCCTTTCATCTCTGGATTTCCGATCCGACACCGGAAACGCTGGAGCGGGACCTGCCGGAACTGATCCAGAACGGGCACCGGTCGATCAAGATTTTCATGACCTATGATCGCGTTCGCCTGCTCGATGAGCAGGTTCTGGACGTGATGATGGTAGCCCGCAAGTATGGCGCCCTTGTCTGCGCCCATGCCGAGAACCATGGCATGATCAAATGGATGGCCGACAGGCTTGTCTCGCGCGGGTATGTCGAGCCGAAATTTCATGGCATAAGCCACCCACGAGTGTGCGAGATCGAAGCATTCGAGCGCCTCATCCGTTTCTCCCAGCTCCTGGATCAGCCTATCATGCTGTTCCATGTTTCCACCGCCGAAGGCGCTGCCGTCATTCGCCGCGCCCGCGGCGAGGGTATCAAGGTCTTCGCTGAAACATGCCCGCAATATCTGTTCCTGACGGCGCAGGATCTGGACCGGCCAGGTTTGGAGGGCGCCAAATGGATGTGCAGCCCTCCTCCCCGCTCGACGGACGATCAGAAAGCCTTGTGGCGTGCGCTCGAACTCGGTGATTTGCAGGTCGTCTCCTCCGACCACGCGCCCTACAGGTTCGATGAGACCGGCAAGCTTTCCGCCGGCTCCAACCCGGACTTCAAGCAGATCGCCAATGGACTTCCCGGACTCGAGACACGCTTGCCGCTCCTGTTCGACGCCATGGTGAGCCAAGGCAGGTCGAGCCTGGAAAAGTTCGTCGAGCTGACAGCGACGGCGCCGGCCAAGATCTACGGCCTTTACCCGCGCAAGGGCGCCATTGCCGTTGGTGCCGACGCCGATATCGCAATCTGGAATCCGGATCGGGAGGTCACGCTTACCGATGACGGCTTGCACGACAATGTCGGTTACAATCCCTTTTCAGGCCGCACCCTGCGAGGCTGGCCCGAGATTGTTTTGCGTCGGGGAGATGTGATCGTCGCGGAAGGAAGGCTTCAGGCCGCGGCTGGATCAGGCCAATTGCAGCTGCGTGAACCTTCCGCCGCGATGCGGCCAACTGGGCGCCTGAGCCCAGAATTCGACCCCCAGACCAATTTCGGGGCACATCTGCTGTGAGCGCGCGGACAAGACCAACCAGCGTTCCAGCCTGTCAAAACTCATCTCTTTACACCGGTGCCTCACATCATGACTGACACTGTAACGGTTGTCCGAAAAGCCGCTTGGGTGGTCGCCTGGGACGAAGGCGCCGCGCGGCATGTCTACATACAGGATGCCGACGTAGCGTTCTCAAAGGCAGGGATCCTGTATGTGGGTCCGGCCTATGCGGATCATGCAGACGAGGAGATTGCCGGCACCTCCATTATGGTGATGCCCGGCTTCGTAAACGTTCACTGCCATTCCGGGGACGAGCCCATCGCCAAGGGCCTGTTCGAGGATGTCGGCACCTCAGCGCTCTGGGGCAATGCCCTCTACGAATACTCGGCCCTGATCGACTCAGACGAGGATGCCAAGGCCGCCTGCCAGACGGTGATGCTGGGCGACCTGATGCGCAGCGGCGTTACTACATATCTCGACATCGCATCGCCTCACGCGCAATGGCTCGCCTTGACGGCCGAAAGCGGATTGCGGGCCTATCTCGCCCCCGGCTTCCGCGAAGCGCAATGGCGCATGGGGGGCAGCCATCGCCTCGACTTCGAATGGAACGAGTCGCGAGGACGGGAGCGCTATGCCGAAGCGCTCGCCTTCGTGGATCAGGCGCGTGCTCATCCCAGCGGCCGCATCGATGGCGTGGTCGCACCGTCGCAGATCGAAACCTGCTCGGAAGAGCTGATCAGTGATGCCGTAGCTGAAGCACGCCGCCGCGGCATGCGGATCACCATCCATGCGGCGCAAACCATGGCGGAGCATGAGGAACTGCTTCGGCGCACGGGGGAAACGGCGCCTGCCATGCTGGAGCGCCTCGGCGTTCTGGGACCGGATCTGATCCTCGGGCATTGCATTTTCCTCGATCATCATTCCTGGACCCGGCAGCGCAGCCGCGACGACCTAGACCGGCTCGCCCGAAGCGGCACGTCGGTCGCCCACTGCCCGGTCACCTTCGCGCGCAGCGGCATGACCCTGGAGAGCCTCGGCGCCTATCTGCGCGCCGGCGTCAATGTCGGCATCGGCACCGACAGCTATCCCTTCAACATGATCGAGGAAATGCGCGAAGCCATGATCTGCTCGCGTGTTGCCGGCCGCAGCGTCTTCGACCTGGATACAGGCAGCCTTTTCGCCGCCGCGACGACCGGCGGAGCCAAAGCTCTCGGCCGCAGTGACATCGGACGACTGGCACCCGGCGCCAAGGCGGACCTGTCTCTCGTCGACCTGAGCCATCCAGCCATGCAGCCGATCCACGATCCGTTGCGCAATCTGATCCACTGCGCCGCAGAGCGTGCCATTCGCGATGTCTACGTGGACGGTCAGGCCATCGTGAAGAATCGCCGGATCGCCAATCTGGATTACGAGGGCGCTGTTCGCGAACTCCAGGATGCGCAGAGGCGCGCCTGCCGACGGGCAGAGCAGGACGATCCGCAGGGCCGCACCCTGTCTGTTCTGGCACCCTACTCATTGCCTCTCGCGGCCCAGAGATGAAGCAGCCATGAGTTCTTCGGTCTATGTCATCAATCCGAATTCGTCGCAGACGGTCACGGCTGCCATCGATGCAGCCGTGGCGCCCCTGAGAAGCACCGACGGGCCCGACATCGTTTGTCTCTCCCTGGCTGAGGGGCCGCCCGGCATCCAGTCTCAGCGGGATGTGGACGGCGTCATCATGCCGATGCTGCGCAAGGCATCAGAGCTGGAGGAGAGCGCAGGCGCCTTCGTCGTCGCATGCTTCTCGGATCCGGGCCTCCATGCCCTACGCGAGCAGAGCCGCCGTCGCGTCTTCGGGATTGCGGAATGCGGCGTGCTGACGGCTCTCACCCTCGGGCAGCGCTTCGGCGTGATCGCGATCCTGCCGACCTCGGTTCCGCGGCATCTGCGCTATTTCGGTGCGATGGGCGTCATGGATCGCTTCGCGGCCGACCTTCCGATCGGACTGGGCGTTGCTGAGTTGTCCGATGAGGGAAAAACCCTGGGTCGCATGATCGAGGTCGGGCGGACCTTGAAAACCGCTCATGGAGCCGACGCCCTCGTGATGGGCTGTGCCGGCATGGCTCGTTATCGCGCAACCCTTGAAGAGGCTGTCGGGATCCCCATCGTCGAGCCGACCCAGGCCGCCGTCGCCATGGCGGTCGGCCATGTCCGCCTCTCGCAGGCTCTTGAGTCCTGACGGCACTCACACTCTTCTGATAGGCCCTTTCCTGTCTCCCTGGAGCTTTCTATGACCGACACCGTCGCAAAGACGACCCTCTTCCGAAACTGCGACTGGATCGTCGCCTGGGACGAGGGAGCGAAATCGCATGTCTATCTTCGCAACGCGGATTTCGTAATCCGGGGAGCGGACATCGTCCACGTCGGGAGCGGCTATTCCGGCTCCGCCGATACGGAAGTCGATGCCAGCCGAATGATGATCATCCCCGGCTTCGTGGACATCCACAGCCATCCCGGCCATGAGCCCGGTTGGAAGGGCATGCTGGAGGAGCTGGGTAGCCCGCGCCTTGGCCAGAGTTCTCTCTACGAATTCATGCCGGTCTTCCAGATCGGTCCCGAATACACGCGCCCGGCGCTTCGCGTCGCTGCATCGGAGCTCCTGAAGAGCGGCGTCACGACCATCTGCGATCTCGGCAGGCCGCGCGAGACCTGGGCCGATGAATATGCTGAAACCGGCATTCGCGCAGTCCTCTGGGGGATGTTCCGCTCCGGTCCCTGGAAAACCACCAATGGCCACTCGGTGGAATACAACCTCGATCCGGCAACCGGAGACCGGTTGCTGCGCGAGGCGATCGACATCGCTGATGCGGCCTCGAAGCACCCGAGCGGACGCATCACCGGCTACTTCACACCCGCCCAGATCGACACCTGCACGGAGGGGCAGATCCGCGACGCGCTCGATGCTGCACGTGAGCGCAACCAGCCGATCCAGATCCACGCCGCGCAGAGCATCGTCGAATTCCAGGAGATCATGCGCCGCTATGGCTGCACCCCCATCGAGTGGTTGGACAAGATCGGTGCCCTCGGGCCCGACACGATCATCGGTCACTGCATCTTCCTGAATGATCATCCCTGGTTGCATTGGCCCCATGCTAACGATTTCGAGCGCCTGCGCGACAGCGGGGCTCAGGTCGCACATTGCCCCGTGGTCTTCGCCCGGCGTGGCATCGCCCTAAACACCTTGAGCCGCTATGTGAAGGCAGGCATCCAGGTCGGCATCGGCACCGACAGTTTTCCCCACAACATGCTCGATGAACTCCGCATGGCCTGCTACGCGGGCCGAATCATTGCGGGGAGCTTCACGGCCTCGACAACGCGAGACGCGTTCATGGCAGCCACGGCCGTGGGCGCCGACATGATCCGCCGCCCGGACCTGGGGCGCCTTGCCCCTGGCTGCAAGGCGGATTTCTCGGTCGTCGACATGAGCAACCCCTACATGCAACCCGATTACGAGCCGATCCGCAGCCTCGTCTACTCGGCCAACGACAGGGCCATCAGGGATGTCTATGTCGATGGTCGCCAAGTAGTTCGCGACGGCGAGGTGCTGGACTTCGACATCGACGAAGACATCGAGATGCTGCGTCGAGGCCAAGCCGAGGCGATTGCGTCAGCCTCCCGGCGAGACTGGGCGGGACGGGAACTCGAAGAGTTGAGCCCCCGCGTCTTCCCCATCCGCAATTGAGTGGCAGGTTCACAAAGCACGTAAGGCCCCGAGATCCCTCGGGGCCTTTTGAATTGTCGCGCCATATCTTCTTGAGATACGCGGATCAGCGAGCTGTCTCTCCGTGACGGTCGAACACCACTTCGCCTCCGCGGATCGTGAGATCGCAACGGGTGTCGTTGAGAATTTCCTCAGGCGAAGCCGTCAGAAGATCGCGGGAGAACACGGCGACATCCGCCGCGAGGCCCGGCACGAGGCGCCCCCATTCGTGCTCGGCCTTGTTCACGTATGCGCCGAACTCCGTGAAGGCAGTGATGGCCTGCTCAATGGAGACCACCTCCCGTTCATCCATGACGGTGCCGTGGGAGGTCTTGCGGGTGAGCATCGAATAGAAATTCGGGAAGGGATTGATGTCGCAGACCGGCGCGTCACTGCCGGCAGCAGGCTTGAAGCCGAGATCGATCCAGGTCTTGAGTGGATAGGAGGGCTTCGCCCGCTCCTCGCCTACGACGGAAACGTAGAGGTCCCCGAAATCGTAGATGAACACGGGCTGCGGAACCGGCTGGACGCCCAGGCGCTTCATGCGGGCATTCTGGTCGGCTCGCGCATAGCCTGCGTGCTCGATTCTGTGGCGGCGATCGGGATCCGGCATGGCTTCGAGAGCCCGCTCGAAGGCGTTAAGCGTCTGCTCGATCGCCGCATCCCCGATAGCATGGACAGCCAGCTGATAGCCTTTTGCGTGGTAGTCATGCACAAGATCGTTCATCTCGTTGTCGTGCAGGAGCATCAGGCCGGTTGTTCTCGGCTCTCCGACGTAAGGCTCGCTCATGGCGGCAGTCCGGCCGCCGGCGCTGCCGTCGGTGAAGATCTTCACGGGACCGACGCGCAGCATGGAGTCGCCCACGCCCGTCACCACGCCATCCGCATAGGCTTGCTCCAGGATGCCGCCCGGACCTCCAAGCAGGCACTGCGTCGTCCGCACGGGCAGGCGACCGAGGCGCTGAGCGGTGCGGTAAGCCGCGACTTCCCGGTAGCCCGCTCTCATGCCGACACCGGCATCCATCACGCTGGTGATCCCATAGGAAAGGCATGCACGGCCGGCATCATCGATAGCCTGAACGAGTTCTTCGTCCGTCGGCTCCGGCAGAACGGCCTTGAGGCGGTCACGCCCGGTCTCCGCCAGCAGCCCCGTCAAGCGCCCGTCCCGCTGCTCGATGGCGCCCCCCTGCGGAACGGGAGTCGATTCGTCGATGCCTGCCAGTTCGAGCGCCTTCGAGTTGCAGATCGTCACGTGGCCGCAGGCCCTCACGATGGCAACGGGATGATCGGGCGCAACGGCATCGAGCTCTTCGCGAAGGGGATGACGCCTGACGTCGAGTTCGAATTGATCATATCCGCGTCCCTGGATCCATTGACCAGGCGGCGTAACGGAAGCGCGCTGCCTAACCCTTTCGAGCAATGCCGCAAGAGTGGGCGCGGAGGCCGCACGCACATCAACGTGCCCCATGATGACACCGTAAGGGAGAAGATGCATATGCGAGTCGCACAGGCCAGGAGTGGCGAGGCGGCCCGCGAGATCGATCACGCGTGTCCGCGGCCCAATAAGTGCCTCCATGTCGGCTGCCGACCCCGCCGCCAGCACCTGACCGGCCCAGAGGGCGACCGCTTCGGTCACCTGTTCTGAGAGGCCACGGAAGACGCGGCCGTTTGTGAGGACAGTATCGGCTTGAGGCAGGATCGGCATGACAACTCGCGAACGATAAGCAGCGGCAAGACTTACTGCGGAAGGATCGCGACTGTGCATCCCTTTTGGTCAACCGGCAAGTTCCGGAATGCCTTACGTTGGGAAATTCTACCCTTGATACCTCGGTTGTTTAGGGTCTAGCTTTGAAGGGTAGCGGCCGGATAAGGCGCACGGAAAGAGGGAATACAATGACACAATCCAGATCTTTGGCCCGTTGGCTCGCAATGGGCCTCATCGCGGGTGTTGCCGCCGTTTCGGCCGCTCCGGCTTCTGCACAGGCGACCCTCGACACGGTCAAGAAGCGCGGCAAGATCCTCTGCGGCGTCTCGCCCGTCTCGCCCGGCTTCTCTTATGCCGACGACAAGGGCGCGCGACGCGGCTTCGATGTCGATGTTTGCCGCGCGATTTCGGCGGCGATCTTCGCCGATCCCGACAAAGTGGAATTCGTCCCGCTCAATACGAACGTTCGCTTCCAGGCCGTACAGTCCGGTGAGGTGGATATCCTGTCCCGCCAGAACACCTGGAGCTTCTCACGCGACGCATCCCTCGGCCTCGATTTCGGGCCTGTGGTGTTCTACGACGGTCAGGGTTTGATGGTATCAACCAAGCTCAATGTGAAGAGCGCCAGCGAACTCGCCGATGCCGCGATCTGCCTCCTGCCCGGCACCACCACGCTCCAGAACCTGGAGGATTTCTTCCGACCCAGGAACATCAAGTATGAATCCGTGGTGTTCGAAAATTCCGACGAATGGCGCAATGCATTCTTCAACGGGCGCTGCGATGCCATCACCTCGGACCGCTCGGATCTCGCTTCCGTCCGTGCCATCGCCAACAATCCTTCGGAATACGTCGTCCTGCCGGAGACCATATCGAAGGAGCCGCTTGCCCCGACAGTTCGTCAGAACGATCCGAACTGGCGCGATATCCTGAGCTGGACGGTCTATACCCTCATTGCCGCCGAGGAGAAGGGCATCACCCAGGCCAATGTGGACGAGCAACTCAAGAGCCAGGATCCGGAGATCCAGCGCATGCTGGGTGTGAACGGCGACCTCGGAAAGATGCTCGGCCTCGATAACAAGTGGGGCTACAACGTCATCAAGTCCCTTGGAAACTACTCGGAAGTCTTTGAGCGTAACCTCGGCCCTGAGACACGTCTTGGCCTGTCTCGCGGCCCGAACGAGCTCTGGAACAAAGGTGGCCTGCTCTACGCGCCGCCTTTCCGGTAGTCTGAAATCAACGGGCGGCCGTGCGGCCGCCCGTTCCGTCTTCAGTGCTCCCCGGAAAGGATCAACATGCGGGTAGATGCGATGAGCGGGACGAGGCTCCTCTACAATCTTCGCTTCCGGGCGATCCTTTATCAGGTCCTCGCGGTCGGGAGCATCGTTCTCCTTGGACTCTATCTGTTTTCGAACGTCTCGCAGAAGCTTGCCGAACAGAACATCGCCACGGGCTTCGATTACCTGAGCCGCGAGGCAGGCTTCGTCATCAGCCAGACGATGATCGACTACAAGCCGACAGACACCTACGGCCGCGCCATCCTGGCCGGCATCGTCAACACGATCTGGGTCTCGGTCTGGAGCGTCGTGCTAGCTTCCGTCCTGGGCCTCGTCGTCGGCATCGCGCGACTGTCGCGCAATCCGCTGCTCGCTCTTCTCGCCTTCCTGTACGTGGAGGCTTTGCGGAACGTCCCTCTCCTGCTCTATCTCTTCCTCTGGTATGCCCTGATCGTCACCGGCTTGCCGGCGGTCCGGGAGGCGTGGGAGGTCCTTCCCCACGTGTTTGTGAGCAACAGCGGGCTAACCGTTCCGTCGCTGGTTTGGACCCGTGCTCATACGATTATATTCGCTGCGCTGGTTCTGGGAGGAGTTCTCGCGGTTGCCGTTCACCGCCGCATCACCGCAGAGCGCATCAGAACCGGAAAGGCGCAAACCGTTTGGCCGTGGGTTGGCCTTGCTCTCTTGCTCCCGCCGGCTCTCGCCTTCCTGATCCTGCAGCCTGAGTTCACGGTCAGCCTTCCCGAGAAGGGGCGCTTTCGCCTGACCGGCGGTTCGCAGCTCACGCCGGAATTCACGGCTCTCCTCGTCGGTCTTGCCCTGTCCGCCTCGGCGGGCATCGCAGAGATCGTGCGAAGCGGCATCCTGTCGGTGCGCAAGGGCCAATGGGAAGCATCGCGGGCCCTGGGCCTGAGAGACGGGCTGACGATGCGGCTCGTGGTGCTGCCGCAGGCGCTGCGGGTCATCATCCCTCCGCTCACCAGCAGTTACTTGAGCCTCTTCAAGAACTCGTCCCTTGCCATTGCGATCGGATACCCGGATCTCGTGATGGTCTCGAACACGACCATGAACCAGACCGGTCAGGCAATCGAGGGCATTGCGATTTTCATGCTGGTCTATCTGGGCTTATCGATTGCGATCTCGCTGTTCATGAACTGGTACAACAGCCGTGTCGCGTTGAAGGAGCGCTAGGCCATGACGACTGCAACCGACATTGCCGAAGCGCAACTCAAGATGCCTCTTCGGCGTGAGCCGGATATAGGACGCCGCCTGCTCCATCGTACGCTGAAGCCCCTCATCGGCACCCCGGTCAATGCGGTGATCACGCTGGTCAGCCTGTGGATCATTTGGCTCGCGGTTAAGGGCGCCTATGGCTGGCTTGTGACCCGAGCCGTCACCACAGGGGGCGCTCAGGCGTGCAAGATGGGGCAAGGTGCCTGCTGGCCCTATTACGAAGCCAAGCTTCGCTTTATGACCTTCGGCGTCTATCCTTACGACGAGCACTGGCGCGTCATGCTCGCAATGATCCTGTTCCTCGGTGCGATCATTGTGACGATGATCCCACGCTTTTGGACGAGCAGGCTCCTCGTTCTCTGGGGTGTCACGATCGTGACGACGGCGGTTCTGCTCTGGGGCGGGGTATTCGGCCTTCGTTATGTGCCGACGACGCAATGGAGCGGCCTGCCACTCTCGTTCTTGCTCTCGGCTGTCGGCCTAGCCCTCGGCTTTCCTCTTGGGGTCGTGCTGGCCTTAGCCCGCTCTTCGAAGCTTCCTGCCATCCGGGTGATCGCCATTGTATTCATCGAGGTGATCCGAGGCGTGCCGCTCATCAGCATCCTGTTCATGGCGTCCGTCATGCTGCCGCTCTTCATGCCGAGCGGGATCACTGTCGACAAGCTGCTACGGGCTCAGATTGCCATCATCATCTTCGCAGCTGCCTATATCGCAGAGGCCGTACGCGGCGGGCTGCAGGCAATCCCACGGGGACAGCACGAAGCCGCCAGTGCCATGGGGCTGCACTACTGGCAGTCCATGCGTCTGATCGTTCTGCCCCAGGCTCTGAAGATCGCAATTCCGCCGCTGGTGAACATTTCCATCGGCTTCTTCCAGGACACGACCCTCGTGACGATCATCGGCCTCCTGGATTTCCTTTCCACCGTGCGCACGGCGATGACGGATCCCAATTGGGTTGGCATTGCTGTGCTGGAAGGCTACGTCTTCGCCGCTGTCGTATTCCTGGTGTTCTCCTACGGGATGGGCGCCTACAGCCGCTTCCTGGAACGCCGCATGCGCCTTGGGCACGACTAGCGCATCGTGAGAAACTGGAGACCCGCGTCAGGCGACGCGAGCCGCACGACGCTCCTTGGCAAGATCCATGGCTTGGTAGGTCCAGTAGGTGAGCTGTGCCGCGGCAACACCGAACAGACCTCCATTCCACCTGAGGCCGAACGGCTCATAGAGCCTGTAACGGTCGCTTGATCCGAGGATCCCTTCCGCGATCACGCGTCCTCCGATGGCTGTCGTGTTCATGCCGCGCCCACCGAAGCCGAACACATACCAGACCCCCGGACGGAGCTGCCCGATGAGCGGCATCAGGTGGCGGGCATAGGCCATGAGGCCCGACCACGCCGTATCCACGCGCACGCCCTCGAGTTGCGGATAGGTGGAGACCATCGTTCTCTGCATCATCTGAGCGAGGCGGCGGGGCTCGGTCGTGCGGGTTGTGATCCGGCCGCCCCAGAGAAGGCGTCTGCCGTCGTCAACGAGGCGGTAGTAGTCCCCGGCACGACGATTGTCGCTGATCGCCATCGGCGTGCGCACCGCCTCCGCGATCCTTTCGGGCATTGCCTCCGTCAGCAGCACGTAGGTTGCGATCGGCAGGATGCTGCGGCGCAAGAGGGGCACCAGCTCGTCCGTATACCCGCCCCCAGCTAGAACAACGTCTCGTGCTTTCACCTCTCCCTGCGCTGTCCTGACGGTTTTCTCAGCCCGGTCGAGATCGCATCCCGTGACGCGGGACTTCTCGAAGATCTGTCCACCAAGGGCCTCGATGGCCTTCGCCAGCGAGCGGGCATAGTTGAGAGGATGAAAGTGAAAGCTCGCAGGGTCGTAAATCGCCTGATGATACTTCGGCGACCGCAGCACGGCTCGCACGGCATCGGTCGGCATCACTTCGAGGCGATAACCGAATTCCCTCTGCATCATCTCGCAATGCCGCTCAAGGCTATCCGGATCATGATATCGAAGCACGCTCAACTTGCCGTAAACGCGCTTGTTGTCGCTCATGGTGAGGCCGTCGATGTTCTCCTCGACGATCCGGGCGCCCTCGATCGAAAGACGGTGCAGAACCTGCGCCCGCTCCGCCCCAACCATACGGGTTATGTCAGCATGACCTGTTGCATATCCGGGCCCGACAAAGCCGCCGTTACGTCCAGAAGCCCCCCAGCCAACCCTTTCAGCCTCAAGAACCACCACGGAGCGCCCCGCCCGTGCCAGATCGAGTGCCGCCGTAAGACCTGCGAGGCCACCGCCTACGATGACTGCGTCGGCGGTCACTGCTCCCTGGAGAGAAGGCCGTTGCGACCCATCAGCAAGTGTGCGGGCGTAATAGGTATCTCCGTATCCGGTCATGGAGTGCGCCATTCATTGGTTTCATCCAAGACCGTAACCGGCGAAGCATCGACTGCAAAGGTCCCTTGAGCATCAATGTACACAATCGAAATACTCGACGTCATTAGAAACCCGCCAGTGAACATCGCAGTCGTCCCCTTGGTAAAACCCGGAAGGATCGCTTCGAGTCAGGCACCAATGTCCCGGACCTTTTGGAATGTCCGTTTAGGTGGGGATTGCTGCAATCTGACTTAAGTGTCAGGTGTACCAGAAGCGGACCGGCCGATGCGGTGGTGGACCTTTGCGTCAGGAGTTCTCAATTAATCAGTACAGATCGATAAGAGTGGATAGGCAACCTACGCTCCCCGTGATTGGCAACCTCAACTCAGCGATATAGCAAGGTCTGCAATACTGACGTCCACACCTGCCAAGCGGTGGATCTTCTGGCGGCCAACGAGGACAATGCCTAGTGTGGGACCCGCACTATGCAGAAGGGCGGTGGCCGAAACAAGGACGAGACTATAACGGGTTGCTGCGGCTTCCATTGGCATCTCAGTTCCATGAGCGCAGCCTTGGAAGAGGGAAAACATTCCGGTCAGCATTATAGCTACAGTGGTGCTTCAGCGGATCCTAGCGGATAGCGCTACGCCGAGAATGACCACCGAAAGGAAAATGCCCACCTCGGCAGCCGGAATTTCAATGCCCATGAATACGATCACGCCACCGACGAGCATCATGGAAGCGAAGGTCGCCGGAACGGCTCAGACAGCCCGTTCACTGGGCACAGCGGCAAAGAGACCGACTGCTATGATGGCCAGCATATGGTCAAGACCGTTAAAGGGTGCGCAAACCCGTCACCTAATCCTGAAACGGGATGGATGCTCGTATGCGCAAGGGCCGGTATGGCCGACACCACTATGAAAACGACAAGAAGGGCATGCTTCAATCTCATAGGATGCTCCTCTCAGGCGGCCGCGGATAGATCGCCCGCTCTTTCGATAAATTGCGAGATGGCGTTGATGCCAACGCCATCTCGAATATCGCTGAAGACATAGCGGCGCTGGCTGCGCATGCGCTTCTTGTCCTCCACGACAGCGAGATACGCCCCAACGTAGGGCGCAAGTTCGATCCTGTTGATCACCAAAAGGTCTGAGCGGGTGTAGCCTGTGCCACCCTTGCGTGGAACTTCTTCACCGTCCGCGATGTCGATGACGTAGATTGTCAGATACGCGAGTTTGGGCGAGAACGTCGCCGACAGATTGTCGCCGCCGGACTCCACCAGCACGACGTCGAGCTCGGGGAAGCGTTTCCGCATGGTGGCGATGGCGGCTAAGTTGATCGAGGTATCCTCCCGAATGGCTGTATGCGGGCATCCGCCTGTCTCAACCCCCATGATGCGCTCAGCCTGCAGGGCTCCGGCCACCGTGAAGAGGCGGGTATACTCCTTCGTGTACCGCTACTCCTCCCGAGAGCAGACCATCGTTGTACTTCAGCTCAGTGTCAAAAGGTGCAGTTCGCAATCATACAAGTTCGAGGTCTGTTTAGCAGCCCAAGAGTATGCATAGTGAATAATAGAGCCTAGACTCCGGGCGAACAGGCGCGATGCCTACGCATCTCTCGCCTCGCCTGCTACGCGCCTGATCTGATGGGCCCAGATGGGCGCCCGCAAGATCAGGCAGGCACAGGAACGGACCGAGCCGGAGTACATCTGCGCATGGTCTCAACACAGCAGGCAGTGACCCCCACCGCTCTCGAAGCGCAAAAGAATATCCGCGGGAGTAAGCGTGGTGTGAGTATGGGAACCCTGATTCGGCTAGTGCTTAAACTCGAGAGGAGGCGGAACGGCCCTGTGCCTATTGACGTTGGCAGAGGAAGATTTCTCCGATGACCGGAGCTTACAATCAGCTCAAGCGACAGTGATCCGCCCATGCCCACCGACCCTGACACAACCCCTTGATCAGATCTTGACCTTAGCACGGAAGATGGTCGACGACTGCCCCTCTGTGCCGGTAATGCTTCGCTGATCGTCATGTGGGTCCGCGAGATTCGGGAGCGCCGTCCAAGCCGACAGGAACTGGAGGCGCTGGTGGATGCAACCTGCAAAGGCTTTTTGCCAGACCATAAACGCAAGCTCTTGATCGAGGATCTGTGCGCCTTGGTCCGCTTCGGCGAGTGAGGGAGCATGCAGACCTTTATTAACCGTGTCCACGTGAGCTCTCGAGTTCCCCGTCTGTTCGGCGATGGAGCGGTTTGCACACTACGGATCGGAACCGCCGCTTGGAACATCCCCAAGGAGCATACAGCCCGCTTTCCTCTGGCGGGATCCCAATTGGAGCGATACGGCGCTGTCCTTAACGCGGTCGAGATTAACTCCTCGTTCTGTCGTCCGCATCGGACAGCCACCTACGAGCGCTGGGCAGCGTCAGTGCCAGAGGACTTTCGCTTTGCCGTGAAGGTACCAAAGGCGATTACCCACGAGCGCCGGTTGAGGGAGGTGGGTAATCTGCTGGAGCGCTTCCTTTCAGAGGTGGGAGGCCTCGGGCCCAAGCTCGGGCCGCTACTGGTTCAACTGCCTCCGAGTTTGGCCTTCCAAGCTGGCATCACTGACAGCTTTCTGAGGGAGCTGAGAGCCCGGGTCCAAGGCAGCATCGTTTGCGAACCCCGACATATCTCCTGGTTCACACCGGAGGTTGAGGCCCTGCTCGCCGAGCTCCGGATCGCCCGCGTCGCAGCCGACCCAACCCCGGTTCCAAGCGCAGGTGACCCGGGTGGCTGGCGCGGTCTGTCGTACTATCGCCTGCATGGCTCGCCCCGGATCTACTACTCTGCCTATACTGCCGAATATCTGGCAGCCATCGCGGAGGTGCTCGCGAGGGATGCCGGAGCGGGCGTCGACACCTGGTGCATCTTCGACAACACGGCGGCTTTTGCCGCGACGGGTGATGCACTCACGACCAGAAGTCTCGTGCAGGTTCGCCTTTGAGGATCTCCGACGGCCCCGACGCAGAGGTCCCATTAATCCCTACAATCCTCGCATGGTGTGCATCATTTCGTTGATGTCCCGCACGAGAGTGGCCCCAATGTAAGGCTTTGACACAAAGTGCTCATAGTCCGGGATCTCGTCAGGACTCGGTTGGGCATAACTGGACGAGATCAGCAACAGCACCTGCGGCCAGCGCTGGTAGACCTGTTCGTATCGATCAGGGCTAGATGAGGCTCAGGATGGAGAGCATTCATGGTCGGCATCTCTGATTTCCATCTGGCGCAGGATGGCGATGAGCGGGTCGGGGATTGGTGCATCGAGCACATCCCGATAGGTCTCGGCGAACGCGCGTGCGATCATGAAGGTGGCGATATCCGGGTGTAAGTCGTTCACATGCGGCAGGCGCACGTCACCTGAAGCGTCGGGCGGCATTGATGCTCTCCTTGGGTGCTTGCTTGGTAGGCCCATCGCGGCTGCTCAGGCTAACATACATTAATCGGATGAACCGTTAGCCCAGGAAAGGGTTTCAGCGTGGCGGCAGAAACACTCCATCGACACTAACGTGTGAGGTCCGACGACATCGTTTCAATTTTCTGATCGTCAGATGAGCCTCTGAGATGCGATGCTGATCCTGTTGCTG
>NZ_JACXAB010000019.1 GCF_014699075.1 Microvirga sp.
CTCGCGGCGGCCTAACCCCGGCAGACGCACCACTTATCCAGCCGAAAACGCTGTTCAAACAAACCGAGCCACCTCAGTCAACAGTGATGAATGCCACTATTCGGTGTCCTTTGCTTAGATGGGTCGAGGAACGTGTCGGCGAGCGTCAGTGTTGCCGGAACTTCGTCCAGTGCCTGAGATGGCTGCCATTCGTCTTGTTTTGCCGTTATCGTGGCCGCGTCGTTCGCAGCCGCTTCGGTGTCGGGCTGAGGAAGTACCGCTGCCGGGTAGGCAGACGATCCGTCCCACCTTTTCAAGGCGGGGCTGGTCCGGCCTCGTGTGAAGTCATGAACATAAGGCTTTTTCCTCTGCAGTAACTGCCAGATTGCTCAAGATTAAATAGGCGTTTCCTCAAATTCGGAATGGAGCAATTTTGTATTGTCGATGCAATTTCGATTTAACGCGTCGGTCGCCGCGCCTTAGGCTAATGCTGTTGAAGTACCCGACCTACCTCGAATGGGCTGAGGCGTTGCCAAAAGAGACTCGGAACCTATTGTCAAGCTTGAGCATGAGCTCGGTTTCACTTGATCATATCGAAAAGCTGCCCTGAGCATTGGGCGACGAGGATCAGAAGAAGGATCCCGATGAACCAGAGCCACGAGCCGCGTCGCTGAGGCTGAGCCTGCGGCTGTGGCGACGGCTCAGCATGATGGCTGATGAGCGGCACGGGAGGAGAGGGCAGGCGCTCGATCAGTTCGGCCGATGCAGCTGGGATGCTGCCGGCCATTCCGATGAACCGAAAGCTTACCGGGATGCCACCCACAAAACCGACCTCCGCCGGCTGAATCGAGGCCTCGTGGCGAACCCACCAATATTCCTTGCGATCGTCCATGCTGCATCCGTCCATGTCTGACAGGCTATTCTAACGTTTACCGGCGTCGGATTGACCTGGAAATCCAGCTGCAATAGAGCCACCATGACACAATGTAGATTGGCTCCTCCAGGAGATCTCATGAACGTTCTCGTGACCGGCGGGGCCGGTTATATTGGCGGCCATATGGTGCTGGCCCTGCTCGACGCCGGGCACAGGCCTATCGTGTTCGACAACCTGTCGACCGGCTTCCGCTGGTCCATACCGGAGGGCGTGCCCCTCATCGTGGGCGATATCGGCGATTTCGAGCTGGTTCTGCGCACCCTGCAAACGTACGAGATCGATGCCATCGCGCATTTTGCCGCCAAGCTGGTGGTGCCCGAATCCGTGGCCGATCCGCTCGGCTACTACCTCAATAACACCGTCAAAAGCCGCTCCCTCATGGCCGCCGCCGTGGCGGCCGGCATCAAGAAGTTCGTCTTCTCCTCCACGGCGGCCGTGTACGGCAATGCCTCCGACAAGCCGCTCGGAGAGGATGCGCCCCTGGCGCCCCTCTCTCCCTACGGAAGCTCGAAGCAGCTGACCGAGGTGATGCTGCGCGACGTCGCAGTAGCCCACGACATGCGCTACGTGATCCTGCGCTACTTCAATGTGGCCGGCGCCGATCCCGCCCTGCGCCACGGCCAGTCGACGGCGAATGCCACGCATCTCATCAAGGTGGCGATCCAGACGGCGCTGGGCATGCGCTCCCACATGGAGGTTTTCGGGACCGACTACCCGACCCCAGACGGGACCTGCATCCGCGACTACATCCACGTGACCGATCTGATCGCAGCCCACATGCTCGCCCTGAACCATCTGGATCAGGGTGGCGAGAGCCTTGTGGTGAATTGCGGTTATGGGCATGGCTACTCCGTCTCCGAGGTCATCGAGACGGTCCGCAAGGTCTCCGGAAAGCCTGTGGAGGCGCGCTTTGCGCCCCGTCGGGCCGGCGATCCGGTGACGATCGTGGCGAACTCGGACCGCATTCGCTCCCGGCTGGGATGGCAGCCGCGCCACGACGACCTCGCCAGCATCGTGGATCACTCCCTGCGCTGGGAAAGCATGCTCCGGGAAAGGAACCTCAAGCTCTAGAGACCCGCAAAACCCCTGGCCGCGCTAAGAACAGGTTAAGAACCTTTCCGTCAAATGCTGTCCCAGCACAGGCCGATTCCCGGCCGGCAAAGGCGAAAGGGCAGGCCATGGACAGGGGTACGAGCATCAACGGAGTTCTGCTGCTGAACCGCCTTCTGCTGGCGGGCTGCTTCCTGCCGGGCGCCATCGGGCGGGCCATGAACATCTCCGGCTTTGCCGCGACCCTGACCATGAAGGGCATGCCCTATGGGGATGTGGTGGCGACCGTGGTTGTGGTTGCGGAAGTCTTCGGGCCTCTGGCCCTCGCTCTGGGCCTAGCACCGCGACTGAGCGCCTCCGTCCTGATCGCCGCCTTTGTGGTGACGACCGGAACCTTACACCGCTTCTGGGATTACGGTGGCCTGACGCGGCAGGCCGAGCAGGCTGTGTTCCTGTCCCATCTCGGAGTTCTCGCCGGACTTCTCTTCTACACCCTTACAGGTCCCGGCGCCTGGAGCTGGCAGGCCTTGTGGAGGGGCATCGGCAGCCCATCGAAGCCAGCCGCCAAGGCCAAGAAGCGGCAGCCCTCCCGCCCACGCGCGCCCAAGCCGCGTCCGGCGCCTGTTCGTCAGGCTATCGATGACGATGAGTTGGCGGATGCGGCCTGACGCGCCCTGGACACGAATCGCTTCCAACGCCAAGGTTCCTGCCTTCATTCAGCCTCTTATCCAAGCCATAAATCCTTGATGAGCCGTGCTTTTGCGCACCGGCCGTCGTGCTTTTTCAGGTTAGCAGTGGCGTCATGCTCCATTCGTCCCCGCGTTGCATTCTCGGTCTTGCTCTTGCCCTGGCGTGCGTGTCCCCGGCCGCTGCTCAGCAGCCCTCCGATCCATTGACCCGGTTCCTGGACGGCGTTTTCAAGAAGCCGACCCCTCCGGCGAGCGCTCCTCAGGCTGCTCCTCAAGCCGAACCGGCTGCACCCGCAGCACGGCCGAGCCAGCAGGCTCAGCCCAGCCCGCAGCCGAGGGCGGCCGCTCCCAAGCCGCCGGCCCCTGCACCGCAAAAGGCTGCTCAGCCGAAGCCGCAGCCCACTCCTCAGACGGCCGCGAAACCGCAGCCGAAGCCCCAGGCTCCTGCCGCAATTTCCGAAAAGCCGGTCTCCCAGTCGCCCGCACCCGAGCCCCAGAAGCCGGCGCCTCCACCGCCTGCCCAGACGGCCGAACCCCCCAAGCCCGTTGAGGCACCGCCTCCGGCCAAGGTTGCCGAGCCACCCAAGCCCGCGCGATCGACCCCGGTCCAGGCCGTTCCCGCTGCGACGGCTGTGGCAGCACCCGCTTCGGCCCCAACGCCGACCTCACCGCCCGGACCGAAGTCCCCCGAGGAGGCCCTTGATCGGGTGAACGCCTATTTCAACAGCATCGACCAGTTGTCGGCCTATTTCGTGCAGAAGAACCCGAACGGTCAGCAGGCCGAGGGCAATCTCTCCATGCGCCGCCCCGGCCAGTTCCACTTCGCCTATGCGCCGCCGAGCACCCTCGAGGTGGTCTCCGACGGGAAGAACGTGGCGATCCGCGACAAGAAGCTCGGCACCAACGATGTCTATCCCGTCGCCCAGACGCCCCTGAAGTTCCTCGTGCAGGACAATATCGACCTGTCCCGTGACACCAAGGTGCGTGACGTGCAGGTTGGCCGCGATGGGGTTGTGACTGTTCGTTTCGACGACAGCGCGACGCTGGGCGGCACATCCAAGATTACGCTCCGCTTCGACACCCGGGCCAATGCGCTCAAGGCGTGGACCATCATCGATGCCCAGGGCTACGAGACCACCGTGACCCTGTCTGGCCTCAACGCAACCTATCGCCGGGATGCCCGGGCCGGTCAGTAAACCCGTTCTGGTGGACAGGGCAGGTTTTTGGACCTTGGGGTCTAGCATGGGCGCGATTTCCGGCTAGAACTCCGCCTGCCGCCACCGCAGTGCGGCGCGTGGAAAATCCTTGGCAGGTGAGCATGGTCGATAAAGCAGCCCTTGGAGCCTATGCCGGTTACGTCCTTGAGGACGCCACCATCCCGGAGCTGCCGAACCACTACCGCGGCAAGGTGCGCGACAACTACGACCTGCCGGACGGGCGCCGCATCATCATCGCGTCCGACCGCTTGAGCGCCTTCGACCGCAACCTCGCGGCCATTCCCCTGAAAGGTCAGGTGCTGACCCAGACGGCGAAGTTCTGGTTCGAAGCAACCGCTGATATCTGCCCCAACCACGTGATCGAATATCCGGACCCGAACGTGCTGATCGGGCAAAGGCTCACCATCCTGCCTGTCGAGATCGTCGTGCGCGACTATCTCGCCGGCACCACAGGCACCTCGATCCTCTCGCTCTACAAGAAGGGCGAGCGCGCGATGTACGGCATTCGTCTGCCCGATGGCATGCGCGACAACGAGAAGCTGCCGCAGACCATTATCACGCCGACGAGCAAGGCTTTCCACGGCGGCCACGATGAACCTCTCACGCCCGCTGAGATCGTCGAACAGAACCTGCTGACTCGGGAGCAGTGGCAGACGGTCTCCGACTATGCGCTCGCGCTCTTCGCGAAGGGCCGGGAAATGGCCCGCGAACGCGGCCTCATCCTCGTCGATACCAAATACGAGTTCGGCATCGACGAGAACGGAACCATCATGATCGCCGACGAGATCCACACGCCGGACTCGAGCCGCTACTGGTTCCTGGAGAGCTACCAGCAGCGTTTCGAGGCGGGCGAGCGCCCGGAGAGCTTCGACAAGGATTTCGTCCGGAACTGGGTGGTGGCGCGCTGCGATCCCTACAAGGACGATGTTCCGGAGATCCCGCAGGACGTGGTTCTGGAGACCTCGCGGGTCTACATCGATGCCCTCGAGCGGATCACAGGCCAGAGCTTCGCCCTGCCGGATCCGGATATGCCGGTGCTGGAGCGCGTGCGAGGGAATTTGAAGTCATATTTAGAGTCGTGACTTAGCTTCAAAGTATGGTGTCATCCCCGGCGAGCGGAGCGAGGGAAGGGGATCCACCCACGCACGTGGCGCTATGGATTCCCTTCCCCTCCGCTGCGCTCCGGCCGGGAATGACAACCGTTATTTCTGAAGCCAGTTGACGATTTTGCCTCGTGCTCATAAGAATGCTCCCATGATCACCGGTCGCACCACCTTCACGAACTATTTTACGCCGTCCCCATAGGGCGGCTCCGTTCGGTTGCGACCAAACGTTCGATGCCGCCGCTCTCCGGCGGCATCTTCATTTGGTGATCAGGTCTCCGGGCAGCGGCTCCCGCTAAACCCTGAGAGACAGACATGAGCACCGCGAAATCCGAATTCCTGAAGACGCTCACCGAGCGCGGCTTCATCCACCAATGCACCGATCTGGCCGCTCTCGACGAGCGGCTCTCGGCCGGGCCGGTTGCGGCCTATATCGGCTTCGACGCAACCGCCGACAGCCTCCATGTCGGCAGCCTCGTGCAGATCATGACCCTGCGCTGGCTGCAGAAGTGCGGCCACAAGCCGGTGGTGCTCATCGGCGGCGGCACCTCGCAGATCGGCGATCCGAGCTTTCGCGATGCGAGCCGGCCGCTGCTCGACGGGGAGCAGATCGCCCGGAACGCCGCGGGCCTCAAGCAGGTCTTCTCCCGGTACCTGACCTTCGGCGACGGGCCGACCGATGCGGTGATGGTGGACAATGCCGACTGGCTCGACCCGCTGCGCTACCTGCCGTTTCTGCGCGATTTCGGCACGCATTTCACGATCAACCGGATGCTGAGCTTCGACAGTGTACGCCAGCGGCTGGAGCGCGAGCAGCCGCTCACGCTGCTCGAGTTCAACTACATGGTTCTGCAAGCTTTCGACTTCCTGGAGCTGTCACGCCATCATGCTTGCGTGCTGCAGATGGGGGGCTCGGACCAGTGGGGCAACATCGTCAACGGGATCGAACTCGCCCGCCGCATCGACCAGCGCCAGCTCTTCGGCCTGACGACGCCGCTGCTCACCACATCGGCAGGGGCCAAGATGGGCAAGACGGCGAGCGGCGCCGTTTGGCTCAATTCGGAGAAGCTCAGCCCCTACGCGTTCTGGCAGTTCTGGCGCAACGTCGAGGACGACGATGTCGCCCGCTTCCTGCGTCTCTTCACCGAGCTGCCGCTCGATGAGGTGCAGCGGCTCGGCCAGCTCAAAGGTGCCGAGATCAACGAGGCGAAGCATGTCCTCGCCATGGAAGCGACGAAGCTTGCTCATGGCGAGGATGCGGCGCGAGATGCGGTGGAGACGGCTCGAAGAACCTTCGAGTCAGGGGAGCATGCCGCCGGGCTCCCATACATTGATCTGCCGCGGGCCGAACTCGACTCTGGGGTGACCGTCGCGCAGCTTCTCGTTCAGGCAGGGCTGTCCGCTTCCAAGAGCGAAGCCCGTCGTCTCGTGCTCAACAACGGGGCCAGGCTCAACGGGGCTCTCGTGCAGGATGCGGATTCCCATGTCACCGCAGCCGATCTCACAGGGGGAGCCCTGAAGCTGACGGCCGGCAAGAAGCGGCATGTTCTGGTGCACGTGAGCGATTGATCGGCTTCAACAAAAATGGCGGCCCAAGGATTGGGCCGCCATTCAATCACACGAGCCGAACCGACACAGATCGTGGCCTGCAGATCGTCAGGCGTTGAATGAAACTGTCGGCAGGCTTTCGACAGCCGGACGGGCGAACAGAAAGCCCTGGAACAGATTGATGCCGGCGCTTCTCAAGGTCGCAAGCTCCGCCTCGGTCTCGATGCCTTCGGCGATGATCGTGATGTCGAGGGAGCGGGCGATCACCAGGATGCCGGCGACGATGGCCTGACGGGCCGCGGAATCCGTGATCCCGCGGATCAGTTCCATGTCGATCTTGATGAGGTCGGTTTGGAAGTTTGCGAGAAGGTTCAGGCCCGCGTGGCCGGCGCCGAAATCATCGATGGCCGTGATGAAGCCGAGACGTCTGTATTCCGCGATGATCCTGGCGACGTGCTTCGTATCCGCCATGCGCTCGTTCTCGGTGAACTCGAACATGATGCGCTTCATGTCGAAACCGACGCGGCGTGCGGTTTCGAGGGATGTCCTGATGCAGGCGGCCGGTTCGTAGACGGCGTTGGGCATGAAGTTGATGGAGAGCTTTGTGTCATCCGTTGACGGAAAGAGGCGTCCTGCCAGCTCTATGGCCTTCACCCGGCAGGCCTGATCGAACTTGTACTGTTGCTCCTCATCGACTTGGCTCAGGATCGCGCCTGCGGATTCTCCGCCGGTGCCGCGCACGAGCGCCTCATAGCCCCAAACGGTGCCTCGCGCGACATCGACGATCGGGTGGAAGGCCATTGTGAAATCGAAGGGGAGCGGCTCTGCGCTCCGGCATCCCTGACATCCTGACGTCGTCTCTCTCACAGGCGCTTCCGTGCGGTTATTGATGAATTGCACAAGCTATTATGGGCAATATTCCTTGAAATTGCCCTAACGTCACATCAAAGCGAGCCGCGATGCCCTGCGGCGGATCATCGCCGCCTTGCAGTGATCTGAAAGCCACCCCCGCGTCAGGCAGCTCGGCTTGAGGAGCGCTCATCCTCGGCCTTGTGCCTGTTCCAGGGCCAGCGCCCTTCGATCTCGACCTCAAGGGAGAAACTCAGGAAGGTCCGGATCAGCACGATGCCGCCCAGGATGAGAAGGCTCTGGAGCGTCGGCTCGATGGCCACCGTGCTGATGATGTCGGCCGCCACGAGAAACTCGAGGCCGAGCAGGATGGCCCGCCCCAGGTTGGAGCGGTAGAGGCTGAAGGCCTCCGATCCGGAGCGGCCTCGCAGCACCTGCCATACGACGGCGATGCTGGCGCCGAGAAGCCCGAGGACAATGATGGCGATCCCACCGACCTCGATGGCGCGCGTCATCAGCTTCAGCGCCGAGGGAAACCATTCGTCCATGGGGGCTCCTGTGCCTTGTGTCCTAGAGAGTCATAGGACAGCCCGCGGAAGCCTCCAGGGGGGCGGGCTCAGGTCTCAGGTGAAACCGGCCTTGCTCGGAAGGCCCATGCGCTTGAACATCATCACCACGGGGCACAAGCCCGTGAAGGATACCTGCACGAGATGGGCGCCGAGAATGCCCGTGAGCCAAAGCCAATTGATGTTCATATAGACGGCGAGCAGGACGCTCAGAATGATGAGCCCGCCGACGGTCAGAAGGATCGCGCGTTCCACTGTCATGACCATGCCTCCAGCAGAGACAGGGCGATCCTACACTCTAGGCGGTGCAGGTCACGAAAGAAAAAGGGCTAGCCAGCGGCCAGCCCTCTATCCCTGTCTGGAATGGTACAGGTGCCGTCAGAATGCCGACGACACACGCGTCTCGTCTTCGACCTCGAAGAGGCGCTGGCCCTGCAGCACCACCACGGGCGAACCGACCGGGACGCGGCTGTGGAGGTCGATGATGTCCTGGTTGAACAGACGGATGCAGCCGCTCGACACGGATTGTCCGATGGACCAGGGCTCGGTCGTACCGTGGATGCGATACATAGTATCTCGGCCGTTATCGTAGAGATAAAGGGCGCGCGCACCGAGTGGGTTGTTCAGCCCACCTGGCATGCCGCCGGCCCAGCGGGCGTTGCGCTCCGGCTCGCGCTTGATCATCGCCGCAGTGGGAGTCCAGCCTGGCCACGAGGCCTTGCGGCCAACGCGGGCGCGGCCGCTCCAGGCGAGGCCTTCCTTGCCGACGCCGATGCCGTAGCGGATCGCGCGGCCGCCCTCGCGCACCAGGTAGAGATAGCGGGATTGCGTATCGACCACGATGGTGCCGGGTTCCTCGCGGCCGTAATAGGCAACTTCGCGGCGCAGGAAGCGGGGGTCGACCTCGGAAATATCGGTAACGGGGAGCGGATGAGGCTCGTCAAGGCGGGGTCCGTACATCGCCGCATAAGCGGGATCGATGCGGCGCACGGCTTGCTGCGGCGGAGGCTGGGTGGACACGCAGGCCGCCAAGGCTATGGGAAGGAGAAGGGCAAGGGAGCGGACAGCTCTGTGCAACAGGGATCGGCTCGGGGCCAGTGCAGCAAACATCAGTTGGGCAACCTGCAGTTTCTGGTTATTAGCATCATCCGCCGGCCCTGACGGGTGGCGGTACTCCTCAAGAGACATAGTCCCGGTGGTGACGAGAAGGTGGATGCACCGTGGCGGAAATGTGGCAGACAGCGCCTGTGGTTTGCAAGACACAGTCTTTTGAACGGGTTGATCCAATTCCAGAGGCATGAGTTAACCTCCCGACAAGGTCCGGTAAGGTCTCCGTTCCTATTCAGCTTTCGAGCGAGTGCTTTGATGCAATCTCCTTCCATCCATATGCTCACGATCTGCGGCATCTCGGAATTGCCCGACCAGCGCGAGCGGTCCGTGACGCATGTGCTATCGATTCTCGACCCGGACCATCCGGACCCCGAGGCTTTCGGATCTTACGATCCCCATCACAGAACGATCCTGCGCTTCCATGACATCATCAATCCCATTGAAGGCATGGTCCTGCCTGCACCTGAGCATGTGGAGGCGGTGCTGCGTTTCGGCGACGAGGTGGCGGCGGGACATGCCGGGAAGATCGAGGGGCATCTGCTCGTGCACTGCCATATGGGTGTGTCCCGCTCGACGGCTGCCATGCTGACCCTGTTGGCTCAGACGCATCCGGAGGAGAGTGAGGAAAAGCTCTTCGAAAGACTGACCGAGATTCGTCCTCAGGCATGGCCGAATTCGCTCATGATCGCGTTCGCCGACGAGCTTTTGTCCCGCAACGGGCGGCTCGTGGATGCTCTGCGCCGGCACTACGGACGCCAGATTCGTCGAATGCCCCGCTATGAGCAGCTCATGCGCGATCTCGGCCGCGGCCGCGAGGTCGAGATGGCGGCTTAAGTGTCCGATCACCCTTCAACCTCATCCTGAGGAGCCGCGCAGCGGCGTCTCGAAGGAGCTTCCAGCGGGTGCTGGAGGCGCCCTGATCCTTCGAGACGGTCACTGGGCGTGACGTCCTCAGGATGACGGCTTTAGGGAGTGGTTCGCTTAATCAGTCTACCGCGCAGGCGCCTTGCCCAGCACGCCGAACTTCGCATCCGGCTTGACGTGACCTTGTCCAGCCTCGTCGTTCGCCAGCTCCTCCAGGATCGGGCAATGCGGACGCGTGTCGCCATGACAGTTCCTGGCGAGATGCGTCAGTGTCGAAGCCATCTCCTGCAATTCGCGGATCTTGCGCTCGAGCAGGGTCACATGTTCGAGTGCAATGGCCTTCACGTCCTTGCTCGCCCGTTCGCGATCCTGCCAGAGCGACACCAGATCGGCGATCTGCTCGACGGAGAAACCGAGATCGCGTGCCCGGCGTATGAAGCGCAGGGTATGCACGTCATGATCCGAATAGACCCGGTAGCCAGCCTCCGTGCGCACGGTCTTCGGGATCAGCCCGATGGATTCGTAGTAGCGGATCATCTTGGCGGAGACGCCGGAGGCCTGAGCGGCTTGTCCGATATTCATGCGACACTTTCAGCAGTTCGAGCGGCAGAGGCGGTGCCCTGCACGGAGGGAACGGGAGCCTTGAAGCCGCGCAGCCTCAGGGCATTGCCGAGAACGAAGACGCTGGAGAGCGCCATGGCGCCCGCCGCGAAGATCGGCGAGAGCAGGATGCCGTAGATCGGGTACAGCACGCCCGCGGCGACAGGGATCAGCAGCACGTTGTAGGCGAAGGCCCAGAACAGGTTCTGGCCGATGTTGCGGATGGTGGCTTTCGACAGGGCGATGGCGTTGACCACGCCGCGCACGTCGCCGGACATGAGCACCACGTCGGCGCTCTCGATGGCGATGTCCGTGCCGGTGCCGATGGCAATGCCGATATCGGCCTCCGCCAGCGCCGGCGCATCGTTGATGCCGTCGCCGACAAAGGCGATTTTGCCATGCGTTGCGCGCAGGCGCTTCACCACCTCGACCTTGCCGTCGGGCAGGACCTCCGCCACGACCTCGTCGATGCCGATCTGCCGGGCGATCGCTTCGGCGGTCCTGCGGTTGTCGCCGGTGATCATCGCGACCTTCAGGCCGAGGGCATGGAGAGCCGCGATGGCTTCAGGGGTCGAGGCCTTGATTGGATCGGCAACTGCAATGACAGCCGCAAGCCGGCCATCGACAGCCGCATAGAGCGGGCTCTTGCCCTGGGTTCCGAGGCGGGCGGCCGTGTCGCTGAACTCCGCAACCGAGAGTCCGAGCTTCGTCATGAAGCGGTCCGCGCCCACATCGACCTTCCGGCCCTCGACCGTGGCCGAGACGCCGAAGCCCGGCACAGCCTCGAAGCGGTGGGTCGAAGGCAGAGCGAGTCCACGCTTCTCGGCGGCCGCGACGATGGCTTGGGCGATCGGGTGCTCCGAGCGGGCTTCCACGGCGGCAACCAGCCTCAGCGCATCCGCCTCGGAGACGCTGGGAGCGGTCACGAAATCGGTCAGGTCCGGGCGCCCTTGCGTCAGGGTGCCGGTCTTGTCGAGGGCGACGACGCCGACCTCCTTCAGGCTCTGCAGGGCCTCGCCCTGGCGGAAAAGCACGCCGAGCTCTGCCGCCCGGCCCGTGCCGACCATGATCGAGGTCGGCGTGGCCAGACCCATGGCGCAGGGGCAGGCGATGATCAGCACGGCCACCGCATTGACCAGCGCACATGTCAGCGCCGGTTCAGGGCCGAGGACGAGCCAGACCAGGAAGGTGAGGGCGGCAGCCGCCATCACGGCCGGCACGAACCAAGCCGTCACCCGGTCGACCAGCGCCTGGATCGGCAGCTTGGATCCTTGCGCCTGCTCGACCATGCGGATGATCTGGGCCAGCACCGTGTCGGCACCGATGCGGGTGGCCCGGAAGGTGAAGCTGCCGGTCTTGTTGATGGTGCCGCCCACGACCTCGGTGCCTTGGGCTTTCTGCACCGGCACCGGCTCGCCGGTGATCATGGATTCGTCCACGAAGGAGGAGCCTTCCAGGACCTCGCCGTCGACCGGGATCTTCTCGCCTGGGCGCACCTGGACGACATCGCCGGCGAGCACCTGATCGAGCGGGGTCTCCAGAGTTTGGCCGTCGCGCATCACACGGGCAGTCTTGGCCTGCAGGCCCATGAGGTGCTTGATCGCCTCCGAGGTGCGCCCCTTCGCCTTGGCTTCCAGATAGCGCCCGAGCAGGATCAGGGTCACGATCACGGCCGCGGCCTCGTAATAGACATTGGCCATGGCGGCGGGCAGGAGCCCCGGCAGGAAGGTGGCCACCACCGAATAGGCGTAAGCCGCGCTGGTGCCGAGCACCACGAGGGAGTTCATGTCGGGTGCCCAGCGCAGGAGCGCGGGAATGCCCTTGCGGAAGAAGCGCAGGCCCGGCCCGAACAGCACCAGGGTGGTGAGCGCGAATTGCAGATACCAGCTCGTGCGGTGCCCAAGGGTGCCCATCACCCAGTAATGGATCGCCGGGATGAAATGCGAGCCCATTTCGAGCACGAAGACGGGCAGGGTCAGGATGGCTGCAAGCGCAAGGGAGCGCTGGAGACCGGAGATCTCTGCCTCCCGGGCCGCGTGCTCACGGTCGTTGTGATCGTCGCCCTGCCGCAACGCCTCGGCCTCGTAGCCGGTCTGCGCGACGGCGTCGATCAGGCGGCCCACCATGTCCGCTCCGCCCAGATAACGGATGGAGGCGCGTTCGGTGGCGAGGTTGACGTTGGCCTCCAGGACACCGGGGACTCGGCTCAGCGCCTTCTCGACCCGGCCGACACAGGAGGCGCAGGTCATGCCGCCGATCTTCAGCTCGACCGATCTGTCGGAGGGCTCGTAGCCCACCGTGCGGATCGCCTCGGCAACGGCGGCGGGATTTGCGCCGCCCGATCCAAATTCCACATGGGCCCGTTCCGTCGCCAGATTGACATTGGCGGCTTTCACGCCCTCGACCGAACGGATCGCCTTCTCGACCCGGTTCACGCAGGACGCGCAGGTCATGCCCTGGATGGGAATGTCGATTGCATCGATAGGGGCAAGCTTGCCGGCGGCCATGGGGAATCTCCTGATCCTGATATAGGGAGCAGGTTTAATCCTTCCAATCATGGGAAGGTCAAGCGCCTTCGAAAACCTCGCCTTCAAGACCTGCCGAGCCCTGGAACCGGGCTTTAAGCAGAGTCATTGATCCGACACGTTTGCCACATACGCCGCGCCCTTGGGCCTCTTGGCAATTGGACCTTTTGGCTTGTGCCGAGCGGGGCGGTGCCTTTACCTGTAACGATAATTGAGCCGGTACGAACCTTTGAAGCACACCGAAAACCCGGGGCAAACCCTTCGGATCCTCACCTACAACGTCCACCGCTGGCTCGGCACGGACAGGCAGATTTCCCCGACCCGGATTGCGGAGGTCATCGCATCCTGCCAGCCGGACATCGTTGCCCTGCAGGAGGTGCGCGTCGGGCGGGCGCGGGCAGGGGAGGTGGATCAGGCCGCAACCGTGGCCTCGGCTCTCGGCATGGACCTGCATTTCCAGCCCACAATCCGCATCCTGGGCGAGCAGTACGGCATTGCAGTCCTGACGCGCCACTCCTCGCGGGTGGTGAAGTCGGGACGGCTCCCCACCCAGTCGACGCGACCCTCCTTCGAGAAGCGCAGCGCCCTCTGGGTGGCCGTGGAGATCGACGGGCAGACGATCCAAGTGGTCAACGCCCATCTCTCCCTCCGCTCGGGGGAAAGGCGAACCCAGGCGGCAGCTCTCGTCGGACGGGATTGGATCGGCCATCCCGATTGCGGCGAGCCGGCGGTGCTGCTGGGGGATTTCAATGCGCCGCCCCTTTCACGATCCTACCGGCTGATCGCCGACAGGCTGCAGGACGCCCAGCTCTCAAACTCCTTCGGCGAGCCGCAGCCGACCTTTCACACCCGCGCACCGGTGCTGCGCCTCGATCACGTCTTCGTCACCAAATCGATCGAGGTGATCGATGCCGGGCCTGTGAGAACCCCCTTGGCCCGCGTCGCATCGGACCACTTCCCCCTGCTGGCGCAGCTTCGTGTCCGAAAGCATATCAAGGCTGCGGAGCGAACCCACGCAGGAGAGCTTCTGGGTGAGCCTGCAACTGGCCTGTGAAATACTGTATCCATTAGTCTAAGGTGCCTTGAAAGCGCCATCGTATGACGTAGGAATTAGTCATCGTGTTACGTTATAATTTTTAATTCCCGCTGGGGCTCGGGAAGAAGGGTCACGATGAAGCTGTACTACACGCCTGGAGCCTGTTCTCTCGCGCCAAGGATTATCGCCTGCGAAGCCGGTCTGCAGATCGAGTATGACAAGGTCGACCTGAAAACCCAAACGACGGCTTCCGGCCGGGACTACATCAGGATCAATCCGAAGGGCTATGTTCCGGCGCTCGCCCTTCACAGCGGCGACATTCTGGCCGAGGTGCCGGTGATCCTCGAGTATCTGGCCGATCAGGTGCCTGCCGCCCGCCTCCTGCCGAAACTGGGATCCCTGGAGCGCTACCGCGTCAAGGAGTGGCTCGACTTCACGGGCGCGGAGCTTCACAAGGGCTTCGATCCGCTCTGGACCGCCCCGATGCCGCCGAAGGCCCGGCAACTGGCCGTGAGCCACCTCCAGCGTCGCTTTGCCTATCTCGATCAGTGCCTGCGGGAGCGGTCCTACTTGGCCGGCGAGCATTTCACCGTCGCCGACGCCTATTGTTTCACCGTGCTCAGCTGGAGCCGCTTTCACCGCATCGACCTCTCGGCCCATCCGGCCGTGACCGCCTATATGACCCGGGTCTCCGCCCGCCCGATGGTGAAGCACGCCCTCGAGGCTGAGGGATTGATAGCACAGGCCTGAACAATCGCCCAGCCGCCTATTGCTGAGCGATTCAAGGCTCTTGCCATCAACCGGTAGGGCGGCTAGGCACCCGCCATGCTTCCTGTCTCCGTCTTCATCATTGCCAAGAATGAGGCCGACCGGATCGGCGCGACCATCCGCGCCATTCGCGGGCTGACGGATGATTTGGTTGTTGTCGACTCAGGCTCGACCGATGGAACTCAGGCGGTGGCCGAGGAACTCGGCGCCCGCGTCATTTACAATCCATGGCCAGGCTACGGCCTTCAGAAGCGCTTCGCCGAGGATCAGTGCCGGCACGAATGGCTCCTGAACCTCGATGCGGACGAGGTAGTGTCGCCGGAGCTTCTGGCCGAAATACGCGCCTTGTTCGCCCAGGGGGAGCCTCCCTGCCAGGCCTACGGAATCTGGATTGCGGAAACCTTCCCGGGGGAGGCGGCTCCGCACCCTTTGGCCTACCGCGTCGCGCCGGTCCGGCTCTACCGTCGGGATGCCGGCCGGTATTCCTCGTCGCTCGTTCATGACCGGGTCGAACTGAAGCCGGACACGAAGACCGGCAAGCTGAAGGGCCTCGTGCACCACCGGTCCGTGCGATCCCTCGGGGATCAGCTCGCCAAGCTCAACAGCTATACGGATCAGCAGGCCGTCGACTTCGAGGTGAGAGGCATCTCGATCCCCACATGGCGGGTCTATTTCGAGTTCCCCGCCGCCTTCCTGAAAGCCTATTTCGGGAGGCTGCATGTTCTGCGCGGCACCTACGGCTTCCTGATCGCCATGAACTACGCCACCTGGCGCCATCTGCGGCTGGCCAAGCACTACGAGCGCAAGCGCATGAATGCGCTGGCCAAGGCCAATTCCAGGGCTGAGCGGGCGTAACGTTATGCGGCCTCAAAGGGCGGCAATGACCTGGATTTCAAGCTTGTAGTCGGAATCCGCCAGCTTGGACTCGACACAGACCCGGGCCGGAGCCTGCCCCGGAACAACCCAGGCATCCCACACGGCATTCATCTCTTCATAGGATGCCATGTCGGCGAGCCAGATCGTCGCCTGCAGGAGCTTCGACCTGTCGCTGCCGATCTCGGCCAGCGACTGCTCGATCTGCCCGAGAATGTCACGGGTCTGCTCCGCAACGGATCCATCAAGCGTGGTCTCAGGGACATAGCCCGAGAAATAGGCCGTGTTCCCGATGATCACGAGATCGCTGTATCGCGCAGCGACGCCGATGCGCCGAATGTCCATCATGGCCTCATCCCGCTCATGTGTTGCCTCTCCCGCGCCGGATTAGCACAGCCCATCGGCTTCTGGGAGCACAGGCCCACAAGACAAGCTCGGCAATTGCTGCTAGGAGGGCTGACCCTGCTCCTACTCCGAGGAACCGATGCTCGCCCGGACTCTGCCCTTGATTCTCGCTGCGGTCCTGGCCGCATCCGTCTCAGGCTGTGCCCGAGGAACGGCTCCCGGATCGCTCTCGTACTACGTGGCGACACCGGCGTACAAGGTCGAGACGCGATGCGGCGGCGGCTACCAGGTCTTCCAGAGACCCGGAGAGCCAACAATCCTGGTGGCTGCATACGCCATTTCCGAGGCGGTGCAGACCATGTGCGAGCAGCGCCGCGGGATCGTGCCCGTATCAGTAACCGGTGTCAGGCATGAGGAAGCCGCGGTCGAGTACATCGCCACGAGACCTGACCTGAAGGGCTGCACGGTCGTGAGCGGAATCGAGCACACCCGCTTGCACTCGGAGTTCGTTCTGTCCTGTCCGGGTGTGGCGACGGGCGTCGTGAGCGTGAAAGGCTGAACTCACCCTTTCACCCCGTCGACTTGGGGCATGGCTTCCAGCTTTGCTCGACAAGAGGGGCAGAGGATCGGGGAAGGGAATGGCGGAGACGGAGTCCGCCACATGGTTCGGTTCGTCTTCAGCAACACCGCTCCGATCCTAAACGCGACATTGGTGGGGTTCGGATTAGAGTCCTTGGTCTAGGATCACGTGCAGGCACTCCTCAAGAGTGGACGCCTCATTCGGGTGCTGGCGGATCGGTATCCGCCCGTTTTCAGGCTATCACCTCTACTATCCAGGCGGTCGGCAACCCACGCCAGCCTTCGCCCTTCTCGTTGATGCGTTGCGTTATCGCGATTGAGCGCAAGTGTTGACATCGGCCTGGACGTAGATCTGCCGGTCTTCGCGGTAGCGCCATGCCAGAAATGCCGAAGGGCCGCTTTTGCCTCTGAACTGAAGCACAGCGGACGTCCGCCTACCTAAGGAACACCGGCCTTCCTGTAGGGCAGGTGAGTTTCAGAGACGCGACCCAGAGAAGTCCTTCCCAGTCTAACTTGCTCGGTGGAGGAAAGCGAAATCGGGCACCTTGATGCCGTCGCTACCTTCGTTTTGATAGAAGCAAATCCAGCACAGGCCGACCGAGGGTTTCATTTTTAGTGACCAACAAACTCTCAACCGACCATGACTGTGAAATTTAATCCGGGGCAGATCAGGCCACTCGACAGCCGCCGGATTTTACTAGGTGTGGGTTGACCCTGCGCCGACTGATGAATACATGAGAATGAACGTTCATTCTCGTAACTTCGAAACATTGTGCCTCATGGCAGATCAGCAAGTTCTCCTCGACCCGAAGGCGGATCCATCTGCCGAGCGTCAGACGCGCATCCTCAATGCCGCCGAGCGCTGCTTCGTCCGCTCCGGTTTTCACCGCACCACCATGCAGGACGTGGCTGCCGAGGCTGGAATGAGCCCTGGTAATCTTTACCGCTACTTCGGCTCGAAGGATGCCGTCGTTCTGGCTCTCGCCGAGAGGGACCGTGCCCGGATCGGTGAGGACTTCGCTGCGTTGTCCTGGCCGGGTGACCTCCTGCCTACCTTGCGCTCTATTGCCCACAAGCATTTTGCCGAGGAGCCGCGGGAGCGGGCGGTGCTCTGCCTGGAGATCTGGGCTGAGGCGACCCGCAACCGATCGTTCGCCACCATGTCGGAGGCGTTCGACAGGGATATCTGCGAGCGCATGTGCGCCTTGTTCCGGCAGGCGCAGGCCAATGGGGCTATCGCTCCGGAGGTTGACCTGGAGGTGCTCGCGTCCTTGATCGTGACCATTGCCAACGGCCTGTTCGTGCGTCGGGCCGTGGATGCCACGCTGGATGCCGAGCGCGGGGTCGCAAGCCTGATGGCTGTCATCGAGGCGGCCTTTGCCGGGAAGATCAACCTAACACGCACCTGACATCGGGTGCCGGAGATAAGGGTGTCATGATGCGCAGGTTGCACAGTGTGGCGGCTGCCATGGTCTTTCTCCCGCTGGCAGCGTTGGCCGCGCAGCCGCAGGGCGCTCCTGCGCCCGCTGTGTCCGTGACGCGCATCGCGGAACGGGAGATCACGGAGCGGGCGGTGGTCACCGGAACGCTTGTTCCGCGCGAGGAGGTTCTGGTCGCCCCGGAACTGGAGGGTTTGCGCATCACGGACATTCTGGTCGAGGAGGGGGATGCGGTCACGAAGGGGCAGGTTCTGGCCCGTCTGGCGACCGATCTCCTCGAAACGGAACTGGCCCGCAACACGGCCTCCTCTGCCCGAGCCGAGGCGGGGGTCGCGCAAGCCCGCAGCCAGATCGTGCAGGCCGAGGCCGCACAGGTCGAGGCAGCCCAGGCCCTGGAGCGTACGCGATCGCTCATCAAAGGCGGCAACACGACAGAAGCCCAGCTTGAACAGCGGGTCTCCGCGGCCCGGGCCGCGGAAGGGCGCCTTGCCGCCGCCCGCGACGGCCTGCGCATCGCCGAAGCTGAAAGGCAGTCCGAGGAGGCGCAGAAACGGGAGATTCAGGTTCGCCTCGCCCGTGCCGCGATCAAGGCTCCCCAAGCGGGGATCATCTCTCGCAAGAACGCCAAGGTCGGCGCCACCGCGACCGCCGCAGGCGACCCGCTCTTTCGCATCATCGCGAACGGCGAGATCGAACTCGAAGGGGAGGTGACGGAGACACAACTCGTTCGCCTGCGCGAGGGCGCTCCCGCTCAGGTGAGCATCGACCGAGGCCGGACGATCGAGGGGCGTGTGCGCAACATCTCTCCGGAGGTTGATCGCACCACCCGCCTCGGCAGGGTACGGATCGCCCTGCCTCGGGATCCCGCCTTGCGCATCGGAGCCTTTGCCCGGGGCACCGTCGAGCTGGCTCGGACCACGGGGGTGGCGGTTCCGCTCAGTGCCGTGCTCTACAGCGCCAAGGGCGCAGCAGTCCAGATCGTAGTCAATGAACGCATCGAGACACGCCAGGTCCGCACCGGGCTCTCAGCAGACGGCTTCGTCCAGGTCGAGGGTGTCAGCACGGGCGACCTGATCGTGACCCGGGCCGGCAGCTTCCTGCGCGACGGCGATGTGGTCCGGCCGGTCTTGGCCGAGTCGGCGCAGGCCGAAGGAGCCCGGTGATGCAGCTCAACGTCTCCGCCTGGGCGATCCGAAAGCCGATCCCGTCCCTCGTCCTGTTCATCGTCCTGATGATCCTGGGCGTCTTCAGCTTCCAGGGGCTGCCGATCACGCGGTTCCCGAACATCGACGTTCCGCTCGTCACGGTCTCGGTAACGCAAGCCGGCGCTGCGCCGTCCGAGCTCCAGAACCAGGTCACCAAGCGGGTTGAGGACTCGGTTGCCGGCGTGAACGGCGTCAAGCACATCACCTCGACGATCTCGGAAGGCATCTCCACCACGACCATCGAGTTCCGGCTCGAAATCAACTCGGATCGGGCCGTCAATGACGTGAAGGATGCGGTTGCCAAGATCCGCTCCGACCTGCCACGCACCATCGACGAGCCTGTCATTCAGCGCTTGGACATCGCCGGTCTCCCGATCGTCACCTACGCCGCCTCCGGCCCCGCCATGACGCCGGAAGAACTGTCCTGGTTCGTCGATGATGTTGTGGCGCGTCAGCTTCAGAGCGTCCAGGGTGTCGGGCGCGTTGAACGAGTGGGCGGGGTCGAGCGCGAGATCCGGATCGAGCTGAAGCTTGATCGATTGCTGGCGCTCGGCATCACGGCTGCGGATGTCAACCGGCAGCTGCGCCTGACCAGCGTCGATCTTGCCGGCGGACGCGGCGAGGTTGGCGGGCAGGAGCAGTCGATCCGGACCCTAGGTGCCGCGCAAACACTTGGAGACCTCGCGTCGACCAGCATCACTCTCCCAGGCAATCGAAAGGTTCGCCTCGATGAACTGGCAACCGTCACCGACACCGCCGCAGAGCCGCGCACCTTCGCGCGGTTCAACGGTCAACCGGTTGTCGCCTTTGCGGTCACACGCGCAACCGGCGCCAGCGACGCCACAGTAGGCCAGGCAGTCGCCGCCAAAGTCGCCGAGTTGGGTCAGGCTCATCCCGACGTGCGCTTCGACCTGATCGACGACACCGTTGCTTATACGGTGGGCAACTACGAATCCGCCATGCACACGCTCATCGAGGGCGCCATCCTGGCCGTCATCGTAGTGTTCATCTTCCTGCGCGACTGGCGCGCTACCCTGATCGCGTCCATAGCCCTGCCGCTCTCGGTGCTGCCCACCTTCTGGATCATGAGCACCATGGGCTTTTCGCTCAACCTGGTGAGCCTTCTGGCGCTGACCCTGGTGACGGGCATCCTGGTCGACGATGCCATCGTCGAGATCGAGAACATCGTGCGCCACATGCACATGGGCAAGTCGCCCTACCGTGCCGCGCTTGAAGGGGCGGACGAGATCGGCTTGGCGGTGATTGCGATCACGTTCACCATCGTCGCCGTGTTCGCCCCAGTCAGCTTCATGGGCGGCATCGCCGGGCAGTACTTCAAGCAGTTCGGGCTCACCGTCGCGGCCGCGGTCCTGATCTCGCTTCTGGTGGCCCGGCTGATCACCCCGATGATGGCGGCCTATTTCATGCGGCCGCACAAACATGTCGAGCAGAAGGACGGGTTCGTCATGCGGGCATACACCCGCCTGGTCGGCTGGTCCGTCCGGCACAAGTTCATCACTTTCATCCTTGGGCTCGGCATTTTCGGAGCATCGCTCTGGTCGACCAATCTCCTGCCGTCGGCGTTCCTGCCGGAGGAGGATATCTCCCGCTCCCTCTTCGTGGCCGAGCTGCCGCCCGGATCGAAACTGAGCGATACGCAGCAGGTGAGCGACCGGCTCGCGGAGCGCCTGCGCGCCATGCCCGAGGTCAGGTCGGTGTTCGTGAACGGCGGCCTCCAGCTTCCCGGCAAGAAAGAGGTGCGGCTGGCGACCTTCACGGTCAACCTCGTGCCGAAGGAGGATCGGTCCCTGCGGCAACGCCAGTTCGAGGGCCGTATTGTCGAGGAGTTCCGCGACGTGCCGGACATCCGCTTCTTCGTCCTCGGAGAGGGCGGACAACGCGGACTTCAGCTCATTGTCAGCGGACCCGACCAAGGCGTGGTGGTTGAGACCGCGGCCAAGCTCCAGCGCGAGATGGCGAGCATTCCGACTGTCGAAAATCCCATGTCGACGGCGCCACTCGACCGGCCCGAGATCCGCATCAGCCCGAAGCCGGACCTAGCGGCGGAGCTCGGGGTGTCGACGGACGTGCTGTCCGAGACGGTGCGGGTTGCAACCATCGGTGACGTCGGGGCCAATCTCGCCAAGTTCAATGCCGGCGACCGGCAGATCCCGATCCGCGTCCAGTTGCCCGAGGCGGTACGCGGCGACCGAGCGCTGATCGATATCCTCAAGGTCCCGGCCAAGGACGGCGCTGCCGTTCCGCTCTCGGCTGTCGCCGACATCTCGTTCGGTCAGGGACCGACCTCCATCGACCGCTATGACCGCTCCTTGCGCGTGGCGCTTGAAGCCGACATGCGGGGCACGGATGCGCTCGGCGAGGTGCTGGAGGCCATCTACAACCTGCCGACGGTCAAAAATCTTCCGCCGGGCGTCACGATCAAGCAGACGGGTGACGCCGAGGTCATGACGGAGGTCTTCACCTCGTTCGGCAAGGCCATGGGAGCCGGCATCATGATGGTGCTGGGCGTGCTGATCCTTCTGTTCGCCAACTTCCTGCAACCCTTCACGATCCTGCTCTCGCTGCCCTTGTCGATCGGCGGCGCGATCATGGCCCTGGTGATCACGCAGAAAGCGATCAGCCTGCCGGTGGTGATCGGCTTCCTGATGCTGATGGGCATTGTGACCAAGAACGCCATCATGTTGGTCGACTTCGCCATCGAGGAGGTGGCGAAAGGTGTGGACCGCAAAACAGCCATCATTGATGCCGGACGCAAAAGGGCGCGGCCGATTGTGATGACGACCATTGCCATGGCTGCCGGCATGCTGCCGAGCGCTCTGGCGCTGGGTGCGGGCGGTGAATTCCGCGCACCGATGGCCATCGCGGTGATCGGGGGACTGATCGTCTCGACCTTGCTGTCACTGGTGTTCGTGCCGGCCTTCTTCATCCTCATGGATGACCTGTCGCGCCTGTTCAGTCGCATGTTCAGCCGCTTCGTCGGGCCAAGGGATGAACCTGAGACGGAAACGCTCGACAGAGCAATCCTGGCTGTTCCATCAGACACTCGTGCGGATGCGCGTTCAAGGATCGCTGCCGAATGATGTCCTGCGCTGCGCTGCGCTGGGACGGTGATGTCAAGAAATGGGGCGTTGGAGGCATCCGTCCTGCTGCCCATGCCGCGGCATAGCCGAATGCCCCGGATCTTCTTGGTGAGCTCCACTCGCCGGTGCATCCTGCATCGAAGCTCCCGGAGGTCTATGCCAACATGCGTTGCTACGAGACGTACGTGGAATTATGCCCAGTTTGCGCTAGGTCTCTCGAACAGCAGTCCGCCGGACGTTTGCCCCCTTGGTGTCAGCATCTGGCACATCTCGGAAGAAACGCTTTGATCTGCTCATGAGGCGGTGATCGGACCTTCATTCCATCTGCGGTTGGTTACTCCTTGACCCTTAGCGTTCCTGGAGGAGCCACTTGTCCAATCTTATAAGCAGATGAGATGGATGGCTGCCACTGACAGAATCTGAGTGTCAGGATAGATTGCTATCAGGCAAACTCGAGCAAGGAACTCTCCACCATGGGAGTTACCACAGTCGGTCTAGACTTGGCCAAGCGTGTGTTTCAGGTCTACGGAGTGAATGCTGAAGGCACCACCGCGACAGTGCCACGCCATCAGCGCACTCGAACGTTGCCGTCTTACGAGTTCATCTGTGGCTAGTACATCGTTTTTGAATTCTCGAAGCAGTTCATGGGGCTGCACGCGCTTCAGGGGTGCCCAAGCCGTAGGACCATTTTGGAGCAACCGGGGTGTCGTTGCAGGCCTGGATGAAAGCGGTGATCCGCTCGCACAGCTCCTGCCGGCTGGCGACGCGGATGTGGCGCAACACCGAGCGGGCCATCTTGGAGAAAAACGTCTCGACATAGTTGAGCCACGAGGCGTGCTTGGGCGTGAATACCAGCTCGAACCGCCCGGGACAGCTGTCCAGAAAGCGGCGGGTCTCCCGCGAGCGATGGGCGGAATGGTTGTCCAGGAGCAGACGGATCCGCCACTCGGCCGGATAGCTCGCATCGAGGCGGCGCAGAAAGGCCACGAACTCGCAACTGCGATGGCGTTGTGTGAGAGCGTGATGAACGACACCTGAGACCAGGTCCACCGCAGCGCTGAGCGTCACGGTGCCCAGCCGTTTGTATTCATGATCCCGCTGAACTGTTGGATACCGGCCCGGCTGCGGCGGCCGGTCCGGGGCAGTAGGAGCAAGCGCCTGCAGCCCCGGCTTCTCATCATAGGACAGGATCGCCACCCGATGCCCCTCCGGCGCGACATCCTGGAGCTGTTGCGCGGCCCGATAGACCTCAACCACCGCCGCCAGGCGCTCATCGAAGGCAGGATCACGCCGCTCCAGATAGTAACGGACCTTGTGCGGCCGGACCTCCTGCTCCTGGAGAATGGCCCGAACCGTGCTCGGCACCAGAGTGGCCAGGCAGGGGTGGCCGGCCGCGGGCCCGAGGCGACGGGCATGGCTGGCCAGAAGCCGCAAGGTCCACAGTTCATGAGGATAGCCCAGGGCCTTGGGCTGGGCACACGCTTGCCCGACCAGCCACAGCCGCGCCGCCGGCGTGATCTGGCGCGGGCGTCCGGAGCGGGGCAAGTCGTCCAGTGCGCGGATGACCCCGACCGCTGCGGCTCGCCTGGCACAGCGTCTCACCCGCTGCCGACTGAGAGCAAGCCGGGTTGCGGCTTCACGCACGCTTCGGCCCGTCGCCAACTGCAGCACGATGCCGGCGCGCTCGGCATGGTGACGGGGAGCGGTGCGCGCCTGGGCGAGCGTGCTCAGGAGAGAGTGATCTGCCGCGGTGAGAGGCAGAACGGACACAGTCGCACGGGACATCGCGCCTCCTTGTTCCAGCCCATGGGGCGCAACGGCGCGTCACACCGGGTGCAGATGGCCGTCGCTCTCGATCAGCCGCAAGGCCTCGGTGAGGGAGACCGAGCGGTGAAGACACCACCACTCGCCCGTATGGCGATACCAGGACACATCAAAACAGTCGCGGCCAACATACTCCAGACGCGCAAACGGCGAATCGAACTCGGGCTCGAGCGCGTCTGGATCATCGCAGCGGAAGCGCTGCAGGAAGCGGTATTTGTTGCCATGCCATTTACCCAGGATGGCCACCGGGTAGTTGAACGCGGTACTGGGCCGGATCTCGGGCAGGAAGCGCGGGCGCAGCACCTCGGCCAGAAAGCGCTCGCAGGCGGCGGTAATCGCCACCTTCTCCGGTTCAGGCGGCTTCTGTCCCACTTGGGAGCGAACACGGACCCATTGCCTTCCAGCCATGATGGCTCCACCACCGTGATCCTGGCTCGAAGTTACCGCGAGGGCGCCAAAGCGCAATGCAATCCCTCACGAGCCTGATCGGCAGTTCAGAATCGATGTACTAGTAAGTATGTCTCTAGAGGCTGGGGTAGCCGGACGCCGATGACTGAAACGTTTATCATTGCTGACGACCTGACTGGTGCCGCAGATTGCGCCGTTTCTTGCGCCACGGTGGGCGCCGACACGGTGGTTCTCCTCGATGCGAAAGCCGATCCGGGCGGTGCAACTGCTGTTTCAGTCGATGTGAACTCACGGGCCATGACGGCCCAGGAGGCCGGAGCCGCCGTCATAGGAGTTGTCCAACAGCTCTACAGCAAGAGCACACGCATCCTTTACCACAAGATTGACTCTACTTTGCGTGGCAACTGGCCATTGGAGCTTGCCCATATCCGTCAAGTCGCAACCAATGTGCTTGGGCATCCGCCCCTTGTGATTATTGCACCCGCTTTCCCGGGAACGGGACGCGCTACGATCAACGGGCAGGTGTTCGTCAACGGCACCCCGCTCGGGAACACAGGCCTCTGGAAACAGGCGGGCTTGGCAGGTTCCGGCGATCTGCGGGCTATCCTTGAGGATGCAGGGTTCAGGGTCGGAATGGCCACTCTCGAGCAGGTCGCGCTCGGTTCAGAGGCACTCAAGGCGCGGCTCGCAAAGTCGGCAGAAGTCGGGTGCGATGTTGTTGTGTGCGATGCTGAGACAGACGACGATCTGCTCACAGTTGCGGCCGCATCACTCATGCTGCCGGGAAAGCCGCTTTGGGTCGGGTCTGCAGGCCTGATGCGGGCTCTCGTTACGGCCAGGGAGGGGGAGGTCGTTCCCTCATCAGTCCCAATATGGGCGGCGGCAAGGCCCATTCTTGCTGTCGTGGGCAGTGCATCCAGTGTGTCACACACGCAGTTTGATGCGCTGGCAGAGGAACAGGGCGTCATATCCCTAACCATTCTGCCGTCAGCTCTACGGGAGAGCAATGCCCTAGACCAAGTGCAGTTCTATGCGCGAACACTGGATGCGGCTTTGACATCGGGGTCAGACGTCGCGGTCACGATTAGGGGTGAGGTAATCAACTTACAGGAAGGGCCGCAGCTTGCTGCGGCTTTGGCGGAGCTGATTGCCCCGCGCCTGTCCCAGGTTGGCGGGCTTATTGTGACCGGTGGCGAGACGGCACGAGCGATTCTGGATCGGGCTGGCATATCAGGGTTGAGAATCCAGGGCGAGATCGAGCCCGGAGCATCCCTTGGAGTATCGACCGGTGCTATTGCCATCCCGGTGATCACAAAGGCCGGGGCCTTTGGCGATCCTGCGACTTTGAAACGGTGCCGCGCAGCCCTGCAAGGTCGTCGGAGCAGTCGTTCCAATTCTGCAGTGAGCGAGTAATGTAATCTCTTGGAGAGAGGGATGCGTGCATGAATCAGCCTGTCATAGCGATCACAATGGGCGATGCGGCCGGTGTCGGTCCCGAGATCATCATGAAGGCGCTTGCTCATCGGCAGGTCTACGAGCGGTGTAACCCCCTGATCATTGGAGATGTCAACCGCCTGCGGCAGGCCGGTGAGATCGTCGGATCCTCCCTGATAGTTCGACCTGCGTCAGGTCCGCAGGAGGCTGCGTTCGAGTATGGATCGGTTGATTGCATCGATCTCGGCCTGATTCCGTATGATTTGCCTTGGGGCAAGCTGTCCCCGCTCGCGGGCGATGCGGCATTCCGGTACATTGAGCGGGCGGTCGCACTAGCCTCAGTAAATGAGGTTGATGCCATTTGCACGGCCCCGCTCAACAAGGAGGCGCTCCACGCAGGAGGGCATCCCTTCCCGGGCCATACCGAAATCCTAGCGGCACTGACGCGTACGCCGGAAGTCTCGATGATGCTGATGACACCGAAGTTGCGCGTCATCCACGTGACCACCCACATCGGCTTGATCGATGCCATTGCGAAAATCGAGCCGGGGGTGGTCGAACGGACCATTCTGCGCGGACACGAGGCCCTTGTGCGCTCGGGGATCGCCAGCCCCCGCATCGGGGTGTGCGGGATCAATCCTCATGCCGGCGAAAACGGACTGTTCGGCCGTGGTGAAGAAGAGCAGAAGATAGAGCCAGCCGTGCAGGCCCTCCAGGCGCGCGGCCTCCATGTCGAAGGCCCTCTTCCGGCTGATACCCTGTTCTTCCGCGCCCAACGCGGCGACTTTAATCTCGTGGTCGCCATGTACCACGACCAGGGCCACGGCCCGGTCAAGGTCCTTGGTATTGAGGACGGCGTCAATGTCACCGTGGGGCTGCCCGTGATCCGCACGTCCGTTGACCATGGCACAGCCTTCGATATCGCCGGAACGGGCCGGGCTGACGAGCGGAGCATGCTTGAGGCCCTTGAGCAGGCCATCCTCTTGGCGCCGCAGCGTGCGCCCCTTGCCTGAAGGCCTCTGATGTCGGGGGCTCTCGTCTTATCGTGGTAGCGGCCGGAGGGAATCATTTGCGGCGCGAGAGACCATGTGAGCCATCGGCTTGTGGTCTGGCGACTTCCAATGCCTTCATCTTCAATGTTCCGCCGGCATCCTGGAGGTTTACGACTTTCCTGATCTAGGACAGTGGAGGCGCCGATGATAAGATTGATGCAAATCGCCTGTGCGGTTGCTGCATGGCTAGGCCTGAGCGCGCGGTTGTCTGCTACTTGGGCGGAGTCGGAAAGCTGCCCTGGCCCGATTGCCTTCCGAGACACTCTGTTGTCATGGGCTGCGTTGCGCCAAGACGAGGTTGACCTTACCTTCGTGGGCCACGCCACCTTCCTGATCGGGATACCGCAGGGAGTACGGATCGCCACCGACGACAGCGATGGCACACATCCGCGCGTCACGCCCGACGTGGCCACGATGAACAAGGCGCACTCCACCCACTTCAGCTACGTCCGGATCCGGGAATCAAACATGTGCTCAAGGGCTGGAACCCCGCCGGAGGGCCTGCCGTCCAGGACCTGACCGTGCAGGATGTGCGCATCAGGAATGTGCCAACGAACATCCGCAGCTATTGTGGAGCGACGGAATACAATGGCAACTCTATCTTCGTGTTTGAGACCGCCCAGCTATTCATCCCTCATTTGGGTCACCTGCACCACACCCTCTCGCCCAAGCATTTGAAGAAGCTAGGGCGCATCAATGTTCTGCTGGTGCCGGTGGATGGTGGTTACACGCTGGAGACGTTCGACATGATGGAGGTGCTGCGGGCAATCAATGCTCCGCTGATGATCCCGATGCACTTCTTCGGACCCTCTACCCTCAACCGATTTCTTGAATCGGCTCGGGAGGACTTCCAAGTAGAGTTTAGCGACACTGCGGCCATCACCCTCGCGCGCCGCGCTGCCGAAAACTACGAAGATCCTGGTCCTCTGCCGGGGCGCTGAACAGCTGGAAAACAGCTCCATCCAACCATCTGACTTTTAATCAAAGAGCTCTGGATTCGAGTCCCAGCATGCTGGTCCCAGACACCCCCATATCCGCTTCTGGACGGTCGTGGCCGAATCTGATCGCCTTGGCCGGGGCAGCGATGGTCTAGCGGCCCATCCTCCACTTAAAGAACATAGTCACCATTTCAGAGGGGTAGCCGCTGTCGGAAACGAGGTTGCCTACTGCTGAGACATTGGTGGTTTGATGATTTGAGCCAAGGCAGTTCTGTTAGGAAACTTTGGCCTTAAGCTACTGTCGGCGCCCACCCTGCGGACTTGAGGAATAAGTCAACAAGTAGAAGAATTTAGATCAACGGAATGGCGGAGACGGAGGGCTTCGAACCCCCTCCGTACACTTTCCAGGGTATTTGGAGGGTAACTCAGGGCCAAAATACATAATGAACTCAATGGCCCCTTACCCTGGGCTACCCCTCGATGTCCTTCAATTATCCCTGGAATTATCCCTGAGAATGGACCAATGTGATCGCTGCTTTGGCCCGAGATAGCGCTAGGGGAGCCGGCAACGGCTTGATTGGACTGCGCCCTTTCTCAAAGCAGGGAAGGCCCAGCTCGTAACGCTTCGGGCGTGAGAGAGGGGACAACCAATGGTTGGGCATCTGCTCCCGGGCGGGCCTTCCATTCACTTTGGTCCCAGGGATAAGGGAGCCGCTTCGGCGGCGGCGCGCTGGGCCCGGCGCGTCCCAAGAATATTGGTCTGGGGCGAAGTATGTTTGAGTGGTTACAGGGGCTTTCGGGCGGAGCCGCTGCCTTCGTGGGGTCGCTAACTGGGTCCGCAATTGGTCTGATCGCCCTGCTGCTGGGCGCGCTTTTCAATGCTTACCTAAATCGGCGGAGGGATGATGCGCTCCGCAGCGCCGACGCGCGCTCAGTTGCTGCCGCACTGCGAGCTGAGCTGATTTCTATCGAAGAGATGCTGCTTGCGAATGCAAAGACCCTCGGCAGCGTCAATGGCGAGGATTCTTTCTACACTCCGAACGTTGGGAATTTGGTTCGGGTGATGCCTGAACTAATCTCTAAACTTGGGCTACTCGACGTCGAAACCGTCAAAGCGATTTTGAGGGCTTACGGGCTGATCGACCAGCACTCACAGCAACTCATTCTCCTTGGTGGCATTCCCACGGGAGCTAAGGGCCTAGACGGGCGCTTAGTGCTCATGAGAAATCAGCATGCTCCTCTCACAGCTCAGCTAAACCGAAATTATGCTCAGACGGTGCGAGAGGCGGTTGACCGCCTCGACCCATACGTCACCCCGAAATCTCGTATGAGATCGCGGCCTCGCGCAGCTTGAGCCGCAGCCGGGCGATCTCGAACGCTGCATCGCTCGCCAGGCGGTGGTAGTGATCAGCCTCCTGGATGCTCCCGCCACAGGCGTTGCGGCGCCACATCCTGATTTGCTCGGCACGCGCAGCTTCCTCCTGTCGCAAGCGGGAGAGGATGTCGTCAGTACTGACGCGCTGGATCTCGTCGAGGTCACTTATGTCAGGCCGCCTCCTGCTGCGCGTCCAGCGAGAATAGTAAATGCTGCTGCTGCCACTCTTGGAACCTGTCCGTTCCCAAGGGCTGTAAGCTGCTCCACCCGCGCGGCCACCCCATGAGCCAAGATACCCACTCCGGGTTCAGTGGGCCATTCAGCTCCTTTTCGGAAACCATGGTGCGCAACTTCGCCCGTGCTCCCGATCCGCCCCATTTGCACAGGGCTGCGCCGCCGGTTGCAGTCACTGCTGTTGGCGTGGGCCACAATCCAGATGCGCTCTCGTAAATGGGGAGCGCCGGTGTCGGCTGCAGATACGACACCCCACTCCGCATCGAACCCCATCTCGGCCAAGTCTCCGAGAACTCGTCCAAGCCCTCTAGAAGTGAGCATTGCGGAGTTTTCCACGAGGACGTAGCGTGGTCGTACCTCGCGAACGATCCTTGCCATTTCTCGCCAGAGCCCGCTGCGCGCTCCATTGATGCCAGCTCCACGCCCCGCGGCACTGATATCCTAGCAGGGAAAGCCGCCAGAAACGACATCAAGACGGCCACACCAAGGGCGTCCGTCAAAGGTGCGAACGTCATCCCAGATCGGGAAGGGCCGGAGAAGTCCGTCATTCTGTCGAGCGGCAAGTACGCTTGCGGCGTGGGCGTTCCATTCGACTGCGCAAATTGTTCGCCATCCGAGCAGATGGCCTCCGAGTATTCCTCCACCAGCGCCCGCGAAAAGAGCCAACTCATTCATTTTATCTCATTATCTCAAAATATTGTTCATCCTCCAGGCGTACCCAGAGCCCCTATGTGCTTCAAATAACAGGTGAATTATTCACAGGCTCATTTGCGCGGCCGCTTTCAAGCGCGCCAACGAAAGATTGTAACTCGGAAACGGAACTGTGGTGATTGGTTTTGGCTATCGGTGTCTTCCCGCCGATAGCGTCTGCTCGTACTGAGGGTAAGGCACTGTTGAGTCATGCGCCGGGCAAGCTAGGACGCTCATGAGCAAGAGGCCCGATGGTCGGATTTCCTAAGCGGCGCAAGGATTTACGAACCGGGTTATCCCCGCAGTTACCACAACTCTTTCCACTGAATCCCAAGCTTATTATCCCTGGAATTATCCCTGTGAGATAAAAAGCTCAATGATTTCAATGAGTTAGTGGCGGAGACGGAGGGATTCGAACCCTCGATACCCTTTTGGGGTATGCTCATTTAGCAAACGAGTGCCTTCAGCCGCTCGGCCACGTCTCCAGGCGAAAAGGCAGGATCGGGATCCCGCTTCGCAGGTGGCGCAATAGACGCGAACAGGGTGCTTTCGTCAAGGTCCAAATTCGCCGGCCGCGGAGGGGCGGCAGGGCCCGTCAGGAGGCCGGAGCGGCCTCCGCCATGGCATAAAGATCCTTGATCTCCTCGAGGCCCCGGATTGCAGGTCCGGAGGGCCTCACGATGACGGCGCTCAGCTGCCGGAACTTGTCATCGGCCCAATCCTCGACAACCAGGGTGACCGCGTCCCGAAGAGTTAGCGTCGCGACTTTGCCGGCCATGGTCTGGCCGACAGGACCCTCAAACGGGCGATTGAGCGCAAGGAGGTCGACCATCTCGTCGAGATTGTAGGCTGCAATCACAATCCTCTCCAATGAACAATCCGAACAATCTCGGCTTTTGGGCATACAATTGTGGCAACTGAATGCCCAAGCTTGCGGCAGGCTGGCCTTGGTCAGGAGGCATGGACCTAAAGCGCCCTTTATCCCCAGGGTTGACGCCTTGAGTGCGATAGAATGTTTCGAGTCAGTTCAAACTCGCCCTTTGTGCGCTGTTGTCCGGAAGCGGAGTCGTTGCCTCGGCTTCATCCGGTAAGATGAGGACGGAAACGGCATGGCCGCTGGAAGCGAGACTGTCGGCGGCATCGAACGCAGAGCGCTCCGCGTCCTGCCATGTTGCAAACGCCGTCTGCTTTCGGTCCGCGTAGGTGACCAGCCACTCGCCCTGAAACTTGAAGACGACAAACCGATCCGTATGCATCAGCTTCTCCCTCACTCCGCCCTTTGACGAAGCGGGAGAAGCCTATCCGATTGCGAGGCGCGTCGGGGAAAACGATGGGGGTAGGCGACCAGGACAAAAGGGTAGAGTTTCTCAAGTCACAGCGATCACACCTCAAGAAGGATAGTCTGCCCGTCGCCGGCGCCGCTCTCAGGAGTGTCAAAAGATCGACTGCGCCCCGGATTTGGGCCGGGAGCGCAGCGCTTGTACACGATGAATCCGGTGAAGCAGTTCGACTAGAATTCCTGCTCGCTCGGAACGCGCCCGTTGGGTGTGTACTGATCCACCGCTTTTGGCAGCTCCCTCGACAGGCGAGACAGAAGCTCCTCGCGGGAAAGCCCGGTCTGCTGCGTCAGCGTCGCGAGCACGTCGGGATCGATAGCGTGCTCCAGTTGGTCCGGTGCAACCTCCTTGTTGGGACCGGTGCCCACCCAGGAATCGACCGTGTCGCCATGGCCGTTCTGGCGGAAGCTGTTGATCAATTCACCCAGGCCGCCGCTCACCAGGCCGCCGGGGCTCGCATTGCCGCTCAGGCCACCCAGAAGCCCGCCCAGGCCTCCGCCGCCGAGAAGGCCACCGAGCCCGCCCATTCCGCCCGACTGCTGGCCCGCTCCTCCCGGCAAACCGGTCCGGTTGCCCGAGGCGCCGCCGAGCATCTCGGCAAGTTTGTCCCTGTTCTGGTAACCGGCAACGGCCAGAAGGCCCAGAAGCGCTGTCATGGATGGAAAGCCGCGGCTCATGTCGTTTCTCCTCATTCGATGGACGGGGAATCGCAAGTGCACCGAAAGGGTTCCCTCCAAGCCTCTTTTTCCGGCTGAAGCGCCGTGCAAGAACGTGAATATGGGTTGGCAGGGGTGCAGAAGGCTTTACGCTGTCGACCGTATCAGCCGCGATGCCCGCCATCCTGCGCAGTAGGCGGTGAAGGGAAGTCGATGAAGACATTCGATGTAGCGGTGATCGGGCTCGGCGCCATGGGCAGCGCTGCTCTGTTCAACCTGGCCCGCCAGGGTCACCGCGTCGTCGGCATCGAGCAGTTCGAACCAGGCCATGACAGGGGATCGTCGCACGGCGAGAGCAGGATCATCCGCCTGTCCTATTTCGAGCACCCGTCCTACGTGCCTCTGGTGCGGCGGGCCCTGGAGAAATGGCGCGAGCTGGAGGACGTCTCCGGCGAAACGATCCTGACGGTGACGGGTGTTCTCGAAGCGGGTTATCCGGGATCTCCCATCGTGAGCGGCTCCCTCGATGCCTCCAGGCAGCACGGGCTGACTCATGACGTGTTGACCGCGGCGGAGATCACCCGGCGTTTTCCCGGCTTCAAGGTTCCGTCTCACTGGACCGGCCTCTTCCAACCCGAAGGCGGGTTCCTTCGGCCGGAACTGGCCATACGGTCCTTCGTGCGGTTGGCCGAGAAGCAGGGCGCGGAAACCCGCATGAACACGCGTGTCGTGGCCATCGAGCCCTTCGGTGCGGGGATCCGGGTGCGGACAGACACGGAGGTGATCGAGGCCGGCTCGGTGATCGTGGCGACCGGTGCGTGGATCGGCGACTTCGCGCCCGCGCTGACGCCGCATCTCAAGATCACCCGTCAGGTGCTCGGCTGGTTCTCGCCGCTCGAGCCCTCGCTCTTCACGCCGGATCGCTGCCCGGTCTTCCTGCTCGAATCCGAAGACGATGCCTGCTACGGATTCCCGGATTTCGCCGGCACCGGCGTCAAGACAGCCTCCCATCGGGAGGGAACGGTCCTGCCGACGGCAGGTGACCTGGCGCAGGATGGCGGTCCCGCCGACGAGGCGCAGATCCGGCGGATGCTCAAGCTGGCGATGCCGGATGCGAACGGCCCCCTTCGACAGATGCGCGCCTGCATGTACACCCGTACGCCGGACGAGGATTTCGTGATCGATCTCTCGCCTGTCGACCCGCGGATCGTTCTCGCGTCGCCATGTTCGGGACATGGCTTCAAGTTCGCCAGCGTCATCGGCGAGGTGTTGGCCGACCTTGCTCTGGGGAAGACATCTGCGAGCGACATCTCCCGTTTCCGGGTCCGCCGGTTCGGAGCACAATTGGTTCAAGACGCCAACGCATAGAAACTAAACAGTCGAACATGGAGGCAAGCCCATGAAGAGAGCATACGCCTATCAATTGTCTGCCCTGTCCCTGCTGGTCAGCGCTGGCTTCGCGCAGGCTGCGGAGATCACCATCGCGGTGGCGGGCCCGTTGACGGGAGCGGTGGCCAGCATCGGCGAGCAGCTCAAGAACGGCGCCGAGTTGGCCGCGCAGGCCATCAACAAGAATGGCGGCGTCAACGGCAACACGATCAAGATCGTCGTGCATGACGATGCCTGCGATCCCAAGCAGGCCGTCGCCATTGCCAACCGCATCATTTCCGACGGCGTCAAGTTCGTCGATGGCCATGCCTGCTCCGGTTCCTCGATCCCGGCCTCCGAGATCTATGCGGAGGCCGACGTGCTGATGATGAGCCCGGCGTCCAGCAATCCGGCCATGACCGACAAGGCGGCGGAGCAGGGCTGGACGACGATCATGCGCCTCTATGGGCGCGACGACGCGCAGGGCCGCTTCATCGGGCCATGGATCAAGCAGAATTATGGGTCGAAGAAGATTGCGATCCTTCACGACAAGAGCGCCTACGGCAAAGGGCTGGCGGATGTGGTGCGGGCCTCGCTGAACGGCGCAGGCGTCAAGGAGGTGCTGTACGAGGGCATCAACGCCGGCGAGAAGGACTACACGGCGGTGGTCAATCGCCTCAAGAGCCAGGGTGTCGAGTTCCTGTATTTCGGGGGCTACCACACAGAGGCCGGCCTCCTCATGCGCCAAGCCGCGGATCAGAACTACAAGTTCCAGCTCATGATGGGCGACAGTCTCGCGACTCCGGAATTCGCCTCGGTGGCAGGACCTGCGGCTGAGGGAACCCTTTTCACCTTCCCGCCCGATGCCCGCCGCAGCGAGGCGGCCAAGGAGGCGCTGGCGCAGTTCAAGCAGATCGGATTCGAGCCCGAGGGCTTCACCCTGTTCTCCTACGCGACCGTCCAGGCAATCGCGGAAGGCATCAGGAAGGCCGGCAGCGCGGACCCGAAGGCGGTGGCCAAGGCCCTGCGCAGCACCAGTGTCGACACGGTGATCGGTCCGGTGACCTTCGACCAGAAGGGCGACATCAAGGACCCAAAATACGACATCAATGTCTGGAAGGGCGGGACCTACAGCAAGCTGGCCCAGTAGGCGTGTGGGTGGTTGATCGGCGAGGGCGGCTCCGAAAGGAACCGCCCTTTGTCATTCAGTCGCGTGCCACGACATCGTCCGTCCCGGACGGCATCAGGTGCTCGACGGACACCCACTCCGTGCAAGCCCGCAGAATCGGCGCGAGATAGGCGCGGTTGCCCTCGATCTCGACCACGCGGCAGGGATAGGCCCTGCGGTCCCCGGGAGGACGGTAGATCACGGTGGCTCCCGGTCGGATGTCATCGTTGGCGAGGGAAACCGGCGCGCTGATTGTCGGCAGACTTGCAGGCTTCTCGTTGTCCTGGGCTACGCTCGCCTGTCGGGCCGCGCGGTGGCGCTCCAGCGCTTCGATCGCGACCCTGGCGCGGTCACGGTAGCGATCGCAGACGACCCTCATCAGGGTTCCCCTCTCCCTGCCCGGATACCAGGTGACGCCCCCGATCTTGGCCAGTTCTTCCGCAACGACCTCAATCTCTTCCTCTGTCATTGGCTTACAATCCCGCGTGAGCATGTGTGATGTGCTCAGGTCTTGTGATGGCACTCGTGTGACCTGTTCATCGAGTGCATTAGCCCCCAGCAGAATTCTTTTGTTATTCAAATCCGGTGCCTCGCATCGGGATGCACCGAACGGATTCAAGCCGATCGGATCAGGCCCTCAGATCCATCATGCGCTTCTGCAGGATGGCAAGCTGCTGAATGTACGGTTCGCGGCGTTCTCGATGCCGGTTCTTGAGCTTCTCGAGAGCACGATCCTTGATGGTGGCGTCGGGTGACGTGCTGCTGAGTTTCTCGCGCTCCTGTTCGTAGTCGAAGTCCAGATCGGCCAGGGTCGCCAGGAGAGACTGCAGCAAAGGTTGATATGCGGGTGAGTAAATTCTCGGGTGGAGAGCCCTGTTATTAAATTCATCTTTGCGAAACTTAGTATCGTTCATCTTCTTCCTCGTATTAACTTGCGTTAATAAAGATTGAAGGTACTGAGCTGGAGTTACCTCGTCTGTTGGGTAGCCGACATAAGCTCGGAAGAAATCGTTTTCATTGAAAACTCTTGTGCTGGCCTGCACATCACAGACCATTCGGACGCTATCAATCGCGTCTGAGCGCACCGGGCAGGAGCCTCTCGAAGCTCTCACAGATTGTGCGGTAGCATTCGCAGACCGTCGCTTCGAGGCCTTGTCGATCCGTGATTCGGATCGTGCCCCTTCCCTGAACGATGAGGCCGGCTTTCTGAAGAGCGCTCGTGACGCTGCTGACCGTGGAGCGCTGAACGCCCAGCATCTCGGCTAGTGTTTCGTGGGTCAGGGGAAGCTCATCCCGGTCCGTGCGATCCCGCGTGGTCAGGATGGATCGGCAGCATCGGGCTTCGACGCTGTGAACGGCATTGCAGGCTACAGTCTGCAGCGTCTGGGCCAAGAACGCCTCGGTGAAGCGGAACATGGCATGCCGCAGCTTGGGCCGCTCCGCCACGCCTTCGTTCAGCCGCTCCAGGGAAACGCGCGACGCCGTTCCAGGAATTTGAGTGATGTAGCGGCCGAACGACTGGCGTGTGACGAGCGCGCTGATGAATCCGAGGGCGCCTTCCCGGCCGAAGACGGCCATCTCGACGGATCCGCCGCTCCGAAGAACCGTCAGGAGAGAAACGATTGCGTCATGGGGGAAGTAGGTGTGCCTGATCGGCTCTCCTACTTCGAAGAGTACCTTGCCCCGCGGCAGATCGACGATTTCAAGGTGGGGCTCAAGCCAAGAAAAGTCTTCAAGCTCCAAAGCGGCGAGGAGCCGGTTTCTTCGGTGAGTGGCAGCCTTGGAACCATTCTTCATGGCAAGGGATCACTGGGTTGAGCCGACTTCCAAAACGGAAATCAGCCATACTGCAATACTGTAATGGCACAACTAGCGGCTGAATAGCCAAGTCTCTCAGTATAAACACTCAAATGAGCGTTGTTATTCCATCACCTCTCAAAAAATCATTCTGAACATGATGTTCCACTCTCCCGGCCGATAACAGGCATCGGCCCAGCTCTGTGCCGCCAAGGTAAGGCTGATGCCTCCAAAGAGCTGGAAACAGCCGTTTGGGCGAGGCCGGACCGACATGCCCCTGCACCAGCTTCATAGGGCCATGCGCAGAGATGCGGTAAAACGGGTTTACCAGGCCCGAGGATGGCTTCAGCATGGCTGCCGGTCGAATCCGCGAGCGGGAGAGTTTCGCATTGAGCACGCAATCGTCGGCACATCATTCCTCTCGGAATTCATCCGAGAACCTCGCCGACTGGTCGGCTTCCCAGCTCCTTGAAGCCTATGCCCGCAAGTCGATATCGCCTGTGGATGCGACGAAGGCTGTCATCGCTCGCATCGAGGCTTACGAGCCGCGGCTTCAGGCTCTCTATGCCTTCGATCCCGAGGCGGCCCTGAGCGCCGCAACCGAGGCGGAGCAACGCTGGATGCGTGGTGAGGCGAGGGCGCTCGACGGTGTACCAGCAACGATCAAGGAAAACATCGCCACCAAGGGAACGCCGGTGCCGCTCGGCACCGCTGCACGCCCGCTCGTTCCTGCCGCTGACGATGCACCGTCGGCGGCACGGCTGCGCGAGGATGGCGTGGTCATTCTCGCCAAGACCACCATGCCGGATTACGGCATGCTCTCCTCGGGCCTCTCCAGCTTCCATCCGCTCACACGCAATCCGTGGGACCTGTCGAAGAATCCCGGCGGCAGCTCGGCAGGAGCAGGCGCTGCGGCTGCCGCGGGCTATGGGCCGTTCCACATCGGCACCGATATCGGCGGCTCGATCCGCCTGCCTGCGTCGTGGTGTGGAGTCTTCGGTCTGAAGCCGAGCTTCGGCCGCATCCCCATTGACCCCACCTATTATGGCCGTGTGGCCGGGCCCATGACCCGCACGGTGCGCGATGCCGCTCTCATGATGACGAGCCTGACGCGTCCGGATGTGCGCGACGCCATGAGCCTGCCGTACCAGGATCTGCCCTGGCTCGATCTCGGGATCGACCTCAAGGGCCTGAGGATTGGCGTGATGATGCAGGCGGGCATCGGCATGCCGCTCGACCCGGAGATCCGCGCTGCGGTCGAGCGGGCCACGCAGCTCTTTTCCGATGCCGGTGCCATCATCGAGGAGGCGCCCGCCTTCATCACTCGCGAGATGCTCGACGGTCTCGACGATTTCTGGCGCCAGCGCGCTTGGACCGACATGGCTCCTTTAAGCGAGGAAGAGCGTGGAAAGATCCTGCCCTACATCCGGCAATGGGCCGAGGGAGGCAAGAGCCTGACAGGCTCGCAAGTCTATAGCGGGATGAACCAGATGATGATGATGCGCCACGCGGCAGTGGCCGCCACGCAAAGCTTCGACTTCGTGATCTCGCCCGTGGCGCCCTGCGTGGCCTATCCGGCGGAACTGGCGTCGCCGATCCACAATCCGGAGGAGCCCTTCGAGCATATCGGCTACACGGTCGCCTTCAACATGTCGGACCAGCCGGCATCCTCCGTGAACGCCGGCTATACGAAGGCGGGCCTGCCCATCGGCCTCCAGATCATCGGCCGCCGCTTCGACGATGTGGGGGTGCTCCGGCTTTCCCAAGCCTGGGAGGATATGTGCCCGGAGAAGCGGCCCTGGCCGAAGCTTTAGGTAAGCCGCTGACATTCACCACGTCATGGCCGGGCTTGTCCCTGCCATCCCGATTCTGTGGGGCGCAGCGCTTTTCAAATCGGGATCACCGGCACAAGGCCGGTGATGACGAGCGTGTGTCACTATTGGAGCGACATCGCGGATCACGCAGCCGGGTTCCCCGGCTCGGCTCCTCCTGATAAACAGCCGCCATGACGTACAAGGTTGCCGCTCTCTATCAGTTCGTTCCGCTGCCCGACTTCCGGGAACTCAAGGACCCGCTTCATGCGCTCTGCCTCGACCTCGGGATCAAGGGCACGCTCCTGCTCGCCCATGAAGGGATCAACGGCACCGTGGCCGGCACGGGGGAGGGCATCGATTCGCTCATGACCGAATTGCGGGCAGGGGCGCTGTTCGGCAGCCGCCTCGACAACTTGGAGCTGAAGTTCTCCGCCGCGTCCGAAATGCCGTTCAAGCGCATGAAGGTGCGCCTGAAGAAGGAGATCGTGACCCTGGGCGATCCGCAGATCGATCCCCTGCGCCGGGTCGGCACCTATGTGTCGCCGGCCGAGTGGAACCGGCTCCTGGAGGAGCCCGGCATCGTGCTTCTCGATACCCGCAACGGCTTCGAGGTCGAGATGGGCACCTTCGAGGGCGCGGTCGATCCCCGGATCAAGCGCTTCAGCGAGTTCAAGGATTTCGTGAAGAACGAGCTCGACCCGGCCAAGCACAGGAAGGTCGCCATGTTCTGCACCGGCGGCATCCGCTGCGAGAAGGCCAGCGCCTATATGCTGAACCAGGGCTTCGAGGAGGTCTTCCACCTGAAGGGCGGCATCCTCAAATACCTGGAGGACACGCCGGAAGCCGAGAGCCGGTGGAAGGGCGAGTGCTTCGTGTTCGACGAGCGTGTGGCCCTGGGCCATGGCTTGGTGGAGGCAGGGGAGTCGAATGATGACCGATCCTGATGCCGCCAATGCCCGGATCGAGGCCCTGGAGGTGCGCGTCGCCTACCAGGATCAGGTGATCGAAGACCTGAACCAGACGGTCATTGCCCAATGGAAGCAGATCGATGCCCTCAGGCGCCAGCTCAACGAGGTGCTGGACAGGGTTGAGGAGGTCGAGGACAGCACCGGGCCCCGCTCGCCCGAGCCTCCGCCGCCGCATTACTAAAGCCGAGGCCTTCTAAGGTTCATACTTAGTTTTCCACTGTCATTCCGGGGCCGCGTAGCGGAGCCCGGAATCCATAAACACGACGCTGATCAAGAGTGCTGCGGCTCTCATAAAGTCCTATTCTGCCCTGTTAGCGGTTGTGGATTCCGGGCTCTCCCTTTGCTCGCCCCGGAATGACAGCGAGACCGGTTTGGCACTCGGTTCCCATAAGTGCCAAAAAATTTTCATGACCCCTCTTGAACGGTGACGTTCTTTCAACCAAATCATCGACCGCGGAGGCCCGAACGGCTCCGCTTGAGGCAGTTAATAGACTGATATCATTGGAGGAAGCTTCATGAAGTTCCGTCCTTTGCATGACCGGATTGTGGTCCGCCGCATCGAGGCCGAACAGAAGTCCGCGGGTGGGATCATCATCCCCGACACCGCCAAGGAAAAGCCCCAGCAGGGCGAGGTGATCGCCGTCGGACCCGGCGCCCGTAACGAGCAGGGCCAGCTCGTGCCCCTCGACGTTCAGGTCGGCGACACGGTGCTGTTCGGCAAATGGTCCGGCACCGAGGTCAAGATCGATGGCCAGGATCTCCTGATCATGAAGGAGAGCGACATCATGGGCGTGCTGGAGCAGTCCGCCGTCCAGAAGAAGGCCGCCTAAGGCCAAATCCATAATCAGAGTCACACATCGTTACGTCTCACAGGAGTGACGAACAATGGCTGCTAAGGAAGTCAAATTCGCCCTGGACGCTCGCGACAAGATGCTGCGCGGCGTCGACATCCTCGCCGACGCGGTGAAGGTCACCCTCGGCCCCAAAGGCCGCAACGTGGTGATCGAGAAGAGCTTCGGGGCTCCGCGCATCACCAAGGATGGCGTCACCGTCGCGAAAGAAATCGAGCTCTCCGACAAGTTCGAGAACATGGGCGCCCAGATGGTACGCGAGGTGGCAAGCAAGCAGAACGACCGTGCCGGCGACGGCACCACCACGGCGACCGTTCTGGCTCAGGCCATCGTCCGCGAAGGCGCCAAGGCTGTGGCCGCCGGCATGAACCCCATGGACCTCAAGCGCGGCATCGATCTTGCCGTCGAGGCCGTGGTGGCGGATCTCAGGAAGAACGCCAAGAAGGTCACGTCCAACGACGAGATCGCCCAGGTGGGCACCATCTCGGCCAACGGCGACTCTGACGTCGGTCGCATGCTGGCCGAGGCCATGCAGAAGGTCGGCAACGAGGGCGTGATTACCGTCGAGGAAGCGAAGTCCCTGGAGACCGAGCTCGAAGTGGTCGAGGGCATGCAGTTCGACCGCGGCTACCTCTCGCCCTACTTCATCACGAATGCCGAGAAGATGCGCGTGGAGCTTGAGGATCCCTACATCCTCATCCACGAGAAGAAGCTCTCGGGCCTCCAAGCCATGCTGCCCGTGCTGGAAGCCGTCGTTCAGACCGGCAAGCCGCTCCTCATCATCGCCGAGGACGTAGAAGGCGAGGCTCTTGCCACCCTCGTGGTCAACAAGCTGCGTGGCGGCCTGAAGATCGCCGCTGTGAAGGCTCCGGGCTTCGGCGACCGTCGCAAGGCCATGCTCGAGGACATCGCGGTTCTCACCAAGGGGCAGACGATCTCCGAGGATCTCGGCATCAAGCTGGAGAACGTCACGCTCAACATGCTCGGCCGCGCCAAGAAGGTGGTGATCGAGAAGGAGAACACTACCATCGTGGACGGTGCCGGCGACAAGCGCGACATCGAAGCCCGCGTCGGCCAGATCAAGGCGCAGATCGAGGAGACCACCTCCGACTACGACCGTGAGAAGCTGCAGGAGCGTCTCGCCAAACTCGCAGGCGGCGTCGCGGTGATCCGCGTCGGCGGCGCGACCGAAATCGAGGTGAAGGAGAAGAAGGACCGCGTCGATGACGCCATGCACGCCACCAAGGCGGCGGTCGAGGAGGGCATCCTGCCCGGCGGCGGCGTAGCCCTGCTGCGTGCACTCAAGGCGCTCGATGCCGTGAAGCCCGCCAACGACGACCAGAAGACCGGCGTCGAAATCGTGCGCCGCGCGCTCCAGGCTCCGGCTCGTCAGATCGCCATCAATGCGGGCGAGGACGGCTCCGTCATCGTCGGCAAGGTGGCTGAGGCCAGGGACTACGCTGCCGGCTGGAATGCCCAAACCGGCGAATACGGCGACCTGTACAAGTTCGGCATCATCGATCCGGCGAAGGTCGTGCGTGTGGCGCTCGAGGACGCCGCATCGGTGGCGGGCCTGCTCATCACCACCGAGGCGATGATCGCCGAGAAGCCGAAGAAGGACGCTGCTCCGGCCATGCCTGCCGGCGGCATGGACTTCTAAGCCTCAGCACCGATCCCAACAATGGGCGGCGCTGCGTGAGCAGCGCCGTTTTCTTTGCGCGCAGGATCTGCCAAAAAGTGTGCTCACTTCGCAGAGGACATCATGGCGGATCGCTGGTGGCAGAGACCTCTCGTCAAACCGCAGGCCCTTCGGCCGGGTGATCGCGTTGCCATCGTCTCGACGAGCTGGGGCGGCCCGGCGGTTTTCCCGCATCGCTACGAGGCCGGCAAACGCTATCTGGCGGATGCGCTCAGACTCGTGCCCGTCGAGATGCCTCACGTTTTGCGCGAAGTGGATTGGCTCGACCGGAATCCCAAGGCACGCGCCGAGGACATCAACGCGGCTTTTGCTGATCCCTCCATCAAAGGCGTCATTGCCAGCATCGGCGGCGACGATGCCATCCGGCTGATCCCGCATGTCGATCTCGATGTGATCGCGCGCAATCCGAAGGTGTTTCTCGGCTATTCGGACCCGACAGTCCTGCATTTCGGCTGCCTTAAGGCTGGTCTCTGCTCCTTCTACGGCCCAATGATCATGTCAGGCTTTGCCGAGAATGGCGGCATGCACGCTTACGCGGAAACCTCCGTGCGCAAGGCTGTCTTCCAAACGACACCCATCGGCGAGATCGAGGCGAACAGCCAGGGATGGACGGTCGAGCACCTGCCCTGGAAGGATCCTGAGAACCAGAACAAACGTCGCAAGCTGACACCCTCGACCGGTCCCCGAATCCTGCAGGGAGAGGGCACCGTCCGGGGACACTTGATCGGCGGCTGCGCCGAAGTGCTGGAGATGCTCAAAGGCTCGGACTGGTGGCCTCCATTGGCGTATTGGGACGGCGCGATCCTGTTCTACGAAACCTCCGAGGAGGCGCCGGCGGCCACACAGGTGCTCCGCTGGCTGCGCAACTTCGCAGCGCAGGGCATCCTGCACCGCCTGTCCGGCATCGTTCTCGGGCGGCCCGGAGGGCAGACCGATGAAGCGTATCGGCAGGAACAGGAACGGACGGTCCTGCGCGCGCTCGACGAGGCTGGCCTCCATCATCTGCCGGTTCTGGCGGAACTCGATTTCGGCCACACCGACCCGATCGCGACGCTGCCCTACGGAGCCATGGCCGAGATCGATTGCTCACGCTCGCGACTGTCGATCCTTTAGCCCGGCGTCTCATCTCGCGACGCGTAAGGCCCGGCATCCGAACTCATGCTTCGTGTGCAAGCTCGCCTGCCTGCTTCTGCGCTGATCTCATAGCTCGCGACACGCGCTAACCCACTTCGATCTGTGAATTCGAACCATCCGCAGAAAGTGTGTGAAGCTTATCAATATGTTAGTCTGGAACCATCACGGATGCTGTTGATTGGCTCGCCGGAAGCCGCCACGCGTGGGACATTGAATTTAAAACTTTAGTCTAACTTTACTGAGCGTCACCAATCCCTTGTACCGGGCCTCCTTCAAAGCGCGACATGCCCCCGAACAGGAGTAGGCAATCATGAAACGCCGCAACTTTCTCACCACAGCCGGTGCAGGCCTTGCAGCCGGTGCCATTGCCAAGCCGGCCATCGCCCAATCCAATCCGGAGATCCGCTGGCGTCTGACCTCGGGTTTCCCGAAGTCCCTGGACACGATCTATGGCGGGGCCGACTTCCTGGCGAAGTACGTGTCCGAGGCGACCGAGGGCAAGTTCCAGATCCAGCCCTTCGCAGCAGGCGAGATCGTCGGCACCTTCCAGGCCGCTGACGCCGTCAGCTCCGGCACGGTCGAGATGGCCCATACGGCAGCCTATTACTATGTCGGCAAGGACCCGACCTTCGCGGCCGCCGCGGCAGTGCCGTTCACGCTCAATGCCCGCCAGCTCAATGCCTGGCAGTATCATGGCGGCGGCATCGGCCTCGTGAACGAGTTCATGGCCAAGCATAACCTCTATGCCCTTCCCGGTGGCAACACCGGCACCCAGATGGGCGGCTGGTTCCGCAAGGAGATCAAGACCGTTCAGGACCTGCAGGGCCTGAAGATGCGCATCGCCGGCATCGCCGGTCAGGTGATGGCGAAGCTGGGCGTGATTCCGCAGCAGGTGGCCGGCGGCGACATCTATCCGTCGCTCGAGCGCGGCACCATCGACGCCGCCGAGTGGATCGGCCCTTACGATGACGAGAAGCTCGGCTTCCAGAAGGTCGCGCCGTACTACTACTATCCAGGATTCTGGGAAGGCGGCCTGACGCTTCACTTCATGTTCAATAAGGAGAAGTGGGAATCGCTGCCGAAGCACTACAAGGCGATCGTGGAATCCGCCGCCATGGCGGCGAACCAGGACATGCTGGCCAAGTACGACACCAAGAACCCGGCCGCACTCCGCAGCCTCGTGGGCGCCGGCGCGCAGCTGCGCCCGTTTTCGGCGGAGATCCTGGATGCCGCCTACAAGGCGACCAATGAGGTTTATGCGGAGATCTCCGCCCAGAATGCGGACTTCAAGAAGCTGATCGACTCGATCCGCGCCTTCCGCAACGAGGAATACCTCTGGTTCCAAGTGGCCGAATACGCCTTCGACAGCTACATGATCCGCGCCCGCACCCGCGGCTGATCCCTGATCCGTCAAGCCAGCGGAAACCCGGCGTCCCAGACGCCGGGTTTTTACTTGCAGGGCTGGTGTGCCCCGAGCGGGAGGCTCGGCGGGTTGTATCCGAGGCCAAGAATGATGATCTCATGATCACCCTTGTTCGGCCTTGAACCGCACCAGAAAGATTGTCCATGCCTCCTTTCTCCGTTCTCGATCTCGCGCATATCCCCGAAGGCTTCACGGCCTCCGATGCCCTGCGCAACTCTCTCGACCTGGCGCAGCACACCGAGAAGTGGGGCTACACCCGTTTCTGGCTCGCCGAGCACCACAACATGGTGGGCATCGCGAGTGCGGCGACGAGCGTGGCAATCGGCCATGTGGCCGGCGGCACCAGGACGATCCGCGTGGGTGCTGGCGGCATCATGCTGCCGAACCATTCGCCCCTGGTGATCGCCGAGCAGTTCGGCACCCTCGATGCGCTTTACCCAGGCCGCATCGATCTCGGCGTCGGTCGCGCGCCTGGCACCGACCAGCGCACGCTCCGGGCCCTGCGCCGGGATCCGACCGCCGCCGATACCTTCCCGCAGGACGTGCTCGAATTGCAGGCGCTGCTCGGGCCCGTGCAGCCCGATCAGGTGATTCAGGCCGTGCCGGGGGCAGGCTCCAACGTGCCGATCTGGATTCTGGGCTCCAGCCTGTTCGGCGCGCAGTTGGCTGCCATGCTGGGGCTGCCTTACGCTTTTGCATCCCATTTCGCTCCGGGTGCCCTGATCCAGGCGCTGCAGGTCTACCGCGAGCGCTTCCAGCCGTCCGCCCAGCTCGACCGTCCCTACGCCATGGTGGGCGTCAATGTGATCGCCGCCGAGACGGACGAGGAGGCGAAGCGTCTCTTCACCTCAGCACAGCAGGCCTTCACCAACATGTTCCGCGGCACACGCGGCAAGCTTCAGCCGCCGATCGACGATATCGAGAGCTACTGGACGCCGCATGAAAAAGCGCAGGCCATGAGTATGCTCTCCTGCTCCTTCGTCGGTTCCGCGAAGACCGTGCGGGAAGGACTGGAGGGTTTCATCGCCGAGACCGACGCGGACGAACTCATCGTCGCCTCGGCAATCTACGATCACGGCAAGCGGTTGCGTTCTTACGAGATTTTGGCTGACCTGCAGAAGGCAACGAGCAATGCGGCTTGAGAGCGCTCACCAATACTCCACCCTCATCCTGAGGAGGTCGCGAAGCGGCCGTCTCGAAGGATCATCCAGTGCTCTCTTGAAGCTCCTTCGAGACGCAGACGCGTCTGCTCCTCAGGATGAGGTCGAGAATGGGTTTGCCGAGGCGCTTAAGCCGTAGCGCCTCTTCCCTTCAGCGTCGGATCGAGCGCGTCGCGCAAGCCATCACCGAGAAGGTTCAGGCCGAGCACCGAAAGGGCGATGGCGATGCCCGGCGCGATGGCAAGGTGCGGCGCCTGCGAGAGGTAGGTCTGCGCATCGCTGAGCATGCGGCCCCAGCTCGGGTTCGGCGGGCGCACGCCCAAGCCCAGGTAGCTCAGGCCTGCTTCGGTGAGGATCGCGAGAGCGAGCTGGATCGTGACCTGCACGATCAATGCACCCGCAATGTTGGGCATCACGTCTTCCCAGGTGATGCGCAGCGGATGCTTGCCGATGGCGCGCGCCGCTGCGATGTAGTCGAGCGTCCAGACCTGAAGGGCAACGCCGCGCGTGACGCGGGCGAAGACGGGGATGTTGAACACCGCGATCGCCAGAATGGCCGCAAGCGGCCCGGAGCCTAGGAGTGCGCCGATCATGATGGCGGAGAGCACGGCCGGGAAGGCAAACACCACGTCGGACACGCGCATGGCGATCTCGTCCGCCAAGCCCTTCCAAGCGGCTGCCGCACAGCCGATGGCGGTGCCGATGGCTGCCCCCAGCAGAACCGCCGGCCAGGCGATGGCAAGCGAGTTCCACGCCCCAACCATGAGCAGCGAAGCGACATCGCGGCCGAAATGATCCGTGCCGAGGATGCCGACCTCGCCGGGGCCTTTCAGGCGCATGGCAACACGCACGCGGGTCGGCACTTCTGGTGTCCAGACGAGCGACAGGAGAGCCGTGGCGATGAGCAGCACTGTCAGAATGCCGCCGACCACAAGCGCGGAATTCAGCGGAATGCGCGCTCGCTTCGTCATGCCCGACTCCTCAGACGCGGATCGAGGATGGCATAGCCGATGTCGACCAGGAAATTCACCACGATCACCAGACCGGAAAAGATCAGCACGATGTCCTTGATCACCACGAGGTCGCGCTGATTGAGCGCCTGGTAGGCGAGCCGTCCGAGCCCGGGCAGGTTGAATACGTTCTCGACCAGGATCGCGCCGCCGAAGAAGAACGAGAGCTGCAGGCCCAGGATGGTCGTCACGGGAATGAGCGCATTCGGCACCACATGACGGCGCAGCGTTGCGCTCTTGTCGACGCCCTTGGCGCGGGCGGTGCGCACGAAGTCGGCGCCGATCACTTCCAGGGTGGCCGAGCGCGTCACGCGGGTGAGCACGGCGGCCTGGGGCAGGGCAAGCGCCACGGCCGGCAGGAGCAGGGCCTGCAGGGCAGGGCCGACGCCAGCGTTCCAGCCGGGAAAGCCGCCCGCCGGGAACCAGCCGAGCCAGGTGGAGAAGAACAGGATGAACAGGAGGCCAATCCAGAAATTCGGAACCGCGACGCCGAGCTGGCTGAACACGAGCACGGCCCGATCCACCGGCCCATCGCGCCGCGCGGCCGCTGCAACGCCGAGCGGCAGGGCGAGGGCAGTCGAGATCAGGATGGCGAGCAGGCTCAACGGAAGCGTCACGTTCATGCGCTCGGCCACAAGCGTCGAGACCGGCATCTTGTAGGTGATCGACGTGCCGAGATCGCCCTGAAAGATTCCGCCGATCCATTGCAGATAGCGCAGGAGCGCCGGCTGATCGAGTCCGAGCTCCTGCCGCAACGCGGCCAGCGTATCCTCCCGTGCGGCTGTGCCGAGCATGATGGCAGCCGGATCGCCCGGCAGAACCTCCAGGATCAGGAAGATCGCCAGCGACACGAACAGGAGTGTCACCGCGAGGGAAACGAGTCGGGTGATGACGAGACGCAGCACGAGTTTACGCTTCTCTCTTTCCCCCTTGCGGGGAGGGTACTGTGACCAGGTGAAACCTTTCCGTCATGGCCGGGCTCGTCCCGGCCATCCACGTCTTTGAGCGGTGTTAAGACGTGGATCCCCGGAACAAGTCCGGGGATGATGGCGTGTCAAAGGAAGCTGCGTGAGACCATATCCCTGTCTCACTCGCTCCACGAAACTTCCGTCACATCGTTCGACGGAATCGGTGAGTTCTCCCACAGACCCTGCACCTTCGCGTTCCACACGCCGAGCTTCGGCAGCTGGAACAGGAAGAGGGCGGGCACGTCCTCGGCGAGAATCTTCTGCGCCTCGGCGTACTTCGCGAAACGCGCCTTCTCGTCCGTGGTCTTGGCTGCTTCCGCCACCAGGGCTTTGAACTTCTCGTTCTTGTAGTTGAAGTAGTAGCTGTCGCGGGCGAAGATCTCGATGTCGAGTGGCTCCGTGTGGGACACGATGGTGACATCGTAATCCTTGTTCTTGAACACCTCCTCGATCCACTTGGCCGGGAACTCGGTCGGGATGATCTTCAGGTCGACGCCGACCTCCGCCATCATGGCCGAGAGCAGTTCCGCCGAGCGGCTGGCATAGGCCATCTGGGGCGACTTGATGGTGATCGACAGGCCGTTGCCGTGTCCTGCCTCCTTCAGCAACGCCTTTGCCTTCTCCACGTCGTAGGGAATGACGTTCGTGGTATCAACGAAGGCTGGGTTGTTCGGCGAGAAGAAGCTGCCGATAGGCTGGCCGAAGCCGGAATAGGCGCCCTCGATCAGCGCCTTGCGGTCGACAGCATGCATGAGCGCGCGGCGCACGCGCACGTCGTCGAAGGGTTTTTTCGCGCTGTTGATGCCTGCGACGGTCTCGCCTTCCGTGTTGCCGGCCACCGCCTTGAAGCGGTTGTCCTTCTGGAACTCGGCGAAGAGCTCCGGTGCGCCGAGGTTCGGGAAGGCGTCCACGTCGCCCGCGCGCAGGGCCGCCACCTGCGCCTGCGCATCGCTGATGAAGCGGAAGGTGACGCTCTCCAGCTTCACCTTGTCCTTCTGCCAGTAATCGGGATTTTTCGTCAGCTCCACCCGGTCGCCGCGTGTCCAGGACTTGAACTTGAACGGTCCGGTGCCGACTGGGTTCGCCGCGTTGTTGGCTGCCGTTTCGGGCGCCACGATCACCGCGTCGCCCCAGCCGAGATAGTAGAGGAAGTTGCCCGAGGTTTCCTTCAGCCTGATCACCACGGTGGCGGGATCGGGCGTCTCGATGGACGTGATGGGCGCAAAGATCTGCTTCTGGGCGTTCGTCGATTTCGGATCGCGGGCGCGGTCGAAGGCGAACTTCACATCCGCCGAATCGAATGTCGAACCGTCGTGGAACTTCACGCCTTCCTGCAAGCGGAAGGTGTAGGAGAGGCCGTCCGGCGAGACCTCCCAGCTTTTCGCGAGCAGGGGCTGCACCTTGCCGCTGCGATCGATGCGCACCAGGCCTTCGTAGAGGTTGACCCAGGTCACCTCGCGGATGGCCACGGGGGCGGCGATCGTCGGATCGAGACCCGGCGGCTCGATGGGCATGCCCACCACCAGGGAGGTCTTGGCGGCCAAAGCCGGAAGGGCGCTGACGGAGAGGAGGAGGGCGGCAGTCAGGAGGCGCTTCGTCATCAGGCTTGAACTCCATCCGGTGTGGGCTGCGACAGGTCGCGATGTTCTCAGCTTACGCAGGATGGCGCCGGATGGAAGACCGCCGTTACGGATTGTTCACTTAACTTCGGTTCTGGGAAAGCCTAAGCAGGCTTGTTGAGTGACCCGCAAAGCCCACTCGTGTGAACGGTTTTGGCGGCAACGAAAGGCTTTGAGATGGCTTTTGAGACATCCCGGGTGCCGACTGTGAACGGCGCCAGATACCTCCAGCAGCTCTGCAAGCACTGGAGCCACAAGCTGGATGTCCACCTGTCGGAAAACGAGGGAATCGTGCGCTTCCCGGCCGCCGTTGCCACCGTGACGGCGGATTCTGAGGCCCTCACGGTAAAAGTGGAGGCAGAGGACGACGAGACGCTGCAGCGGATGAAAGGCGTTGTCGTCTCGCATCTCGACCGGTTTGCCTTCCGGGAGTCGCCGCTGACGTTCGCGTGGTCCAAGGGCTGATGGGCCCCTGCCATTCCGGGGCGGCTCATCAGAGACGAGCCCGGAATCCATAACCACCACGTTTCAAGAAGAGCGAGCAGTGTTACGTCTGGTTCTGTACCGTTAGCGGTTATGGATTTCCACGCCTTCGGCGCGGCCCTTCGGGTCGGGCTCTGCTGCGCAGCCCCGGAATGACAGGGCGTGTCATTTCAAACCGCGACCATCGGCACAGGGTCGGCGATGTCGCGGCGGATGTTGCTGGCCTCAAATACACCGTCCCCCATCGACCTCCAGCACCACGCCGGTGATCATGCTGGCTTCGTCCGAGGCGAGGTAGAGAGCCGCGTTGGCGATGTCCTGCGGGGTCGAGAAGCGGCCGAGCGGGATGGAATTGACGAATTGCTCGCGCTTCTGGGGCGTGTCCTCGCCCATGAAGGTGGCGAGCAGCGGCGTCTCTCCGGCGACCGGGGCCAGAGCGCAGACGCGGATCCTGCTGGGGGCGAGCTCCACGGCCATGGACTTGGTCATGGTGTGCACGGCGCCCTTGGTGCTGTTGTACCAGGTCAGGCCCGGACGCGGGCGCAGGCCTGCCGTTGAGCCTACATTGATGATCGCGCCGCCTCCCTGCCTCTGCATCAGCGGAACGGCCGCCTTGGCGAAGAGGTAGATCGACTTCACGTTCACCGCGAAGACACGGTCGAACTCGTCCTCTTCGACCTCCAGCATCGGCCGGTTGCGATGGCTGATGCCCGCATTGTTGACGACGATGTCGAGCTTGCCGAAGGCCGAGATGGTCCTCTCGACCGCTGCGTTCACGTCGGCGGCCTTCGACACGTCGGCCGCCAATCCGATGGCGGAAGTGCCGATTGTCTCCGCCGCGCTCTTGGCCGCCGCTTCGTTGATGTCGACGATGGCGACCTTGGCGCCTTCGCGGGCGAATGTTTCCGCGATCCCCAAGCCGAAGCCCGACCCGGCGCCCGTGACCAGCGCCACCTTGCCTTCAAGGCGATTCATGCGTTCTTCCCCTGATTGAAACGTGTTGATTTATCCGTGCGCGATGACGAGCGTCCTCGTCGTGGTGAACTCGATCAGACCCTCGAAACCCTTCTCGCGGCCATGGCCCGAGCGGCCGAAGCCGCCGAAGGGCAGCTCGATGCCGCCGCCGGCCCCATAGCAATTCACGAAAACCTGGCCTGCGCGCATGGCGCGGGAGACGCGCGTGGAGCGCATCCCGTCCCGGCTCCAGACGCCTGCCGCAAGGCCAAATTGCGTGCCGTTCGCGAGCCGGATGGCCTCCGCCTCATCCTCGAAGGGCGTCGCCACCAGCACCGGTCCGAAGACCTCTTCCTGGGTCAGGATGCTTTCGTGCGGAACGGGAGCGAGGAAGGTTGGCGCCACGTAATAACCGCCGGGAGGCGCGTCGAGCGCCACCACACCCTCGCCGACGACTGTGAGGCCCTCGTTGCGTCCACGCTCCAGGTAGCCGAGGACGCGGCGCTGCTGCGCCTGGTTGATCATCGGGCCAAGATCGGGCTCATGCTCCGGGTGGCCGGCGCGCAGGGCGCGGAAGCGCTCTGCGACGGCGTCGACCACGTCTTGGAAAATGCCGCGCTGGATCAGCAGGCGGCTGCCGGCCGAGCAGGTCTGGCCACCGTTCTGGATGATGGCGTTGACGAGGGTCGGCAGCGCGCGTTCGAGATCCGCATCGTCGAACACCACCTGGGCCGATTTGCCGCCGAGTTCGAGGGTCACGCCCACATGGTTCCGCGCTGCCGCAACCTGGACGGCCGTGCCAGTCTCGGGGCTGCCGGTGAAGGACAGGAAATCAATGCCCGGATGACCGGCGAGTGCCGCGCCTGCCGTGCGGCCGAGGCCCGTCACCACGTTGAGTGCGCCTTCGGGCAAGCCGACTTCGCGGGCAAGCGCCGCGATGCGTAGGATCGTCAGCGAGGCGTCCTCCGCCGGCTTCACCACGGTGGCGTTGCCGGCAGCCAATGCCGCCCCTACCGAGCGGCCGAAGATCTGCATCGGGTAGTTCCACGGCACGATATGTCCCGTCACCCCGTGCGGCACCCGCTCGACGCCGATGAAATGGGTGTTGAGATACGGGATCACATCGCCGTGCAGCTTGTCGGCGGCGCTGCCGTAGAATTCGAAATAGCGGGCGAGTGCGACGGCATCGGCGCGGGACTGGCGCAGCGGCTTGCCATTGTCGCGGCTTTCCAGAAGCGCCAACTCGTCCGCATGGGCCTCAACGGCGAGGCTAAGCGTCATGAGCAGGCGCCCGCGCTCCGTCGCCGTCAGCTTGCCCCATGCGCCATCAAGCGCTTCACGAGCAGCCTTCACGGCCTCATTGATGTCCTGCGCCGTGCCGGAGGCGATGCGGGCGAAGAGCGTGCCGTCGACGGGCGAGAATACATCGAGCGTCATGCCGTCCGATGCAGGGCGGTCGCGTCCGCCGATGAAATTCTGGAACACCATGTTGGGCGCAACCGTCGCGCTGACCTGATCGTTCACGGGTGTCGTCTCCCTAAAACGTTGTGTGCATGCCCGGCACGGCGGCCAGGAGCTGGCGGGTATAGGCATCCCGCGGATGCGCAAACAGTTGCGCGGTTTCAGCCATTTCCACAATCCGCCCTTTTTGCATGACAGCCACGCGGTCGCAGATCTGGGCGGCAACCCTCAGGTCGTGGGTGATGAACAGAATGGCAAGGCCGAACTCCTCCTGGAGGCCCTTCAGCAGCTTCAGAATCTCAGCTTGAACCGACACGTCGAGGGCTGAGACGGCCTCGTCCGCCACCAGCACGTCCGGCCGCATGGCGAGCGCGCGGGCGATGCCGATGCGCTGGCGCTGGCCGCCGGAGAATTCATGCGGATAGCGGTCGATGGCCTGTGCGGGAAGCCCGACCTTCTCCAGCAGGATGCGCGCATCATCGAGAGCCTTGGCCGGGTCCATTCCTTGCGTGACCGGCCCCTCGGCGATGATGCGACCGACGGTGCGTCGCGGATTGAGGGAGGCGAAGGGATCCTGAAACACCATCTGGATTTTTTGGCGGTGGGAACGCAACTGGCGCTGGGACAGGGTGCCGAACGGGAGATCCCCGATGGTGATGGCCCCGCCATCAGGCTCGATCAGCCGCAGCACGCAGCGCCCGACCGTCGATTTGCCGGAGCCGGACTCTCCGACGAGCCCGAGCGTCTCGCCACGCCGGATGTCGAAGCTCACCGCGTCCGCCGCCTGGACCTCGCGGCTTTTGCGGAAGAAGCCGCGGCCACCATAAGTTTTCGTCAGGCCGTCAACCTTGAGGGCAATGGGCTCGCCTGCAAGCACCTTGGGGGCCGGAGGCGTCAGAGAGGGAACGGCGGCAAGCAGCCGCTTGGTGTAAGCGTGCTGCGGGCGGGTGAGCACCTCATCAACCGTTCCTTCCTCGACCAGTTCGCCGTGCTGCAGCACGGCCACCCGGTCGGCGATCTCGGCCACCACGCCGAAATCGTGAGTGATGAACAGAACCGCCGTGCCCATCTTGCGGCGCAGGTTGTCGATGAGCTTGAGCACCTGTGCCTGCGTGGTCACATCGAGCGCCGTGGTCGGCTCGTCGGCAATGAGGAGCTTGGGCTCGAGCGCCAGCGCCATGGCGATCATCACCCGCTGGCGTTGGCCGCCGGAGAGTTCGTGCGGATAGGCTCTGGCAATCAGTTCCGGGTGAGGCAGGTGCACCTCCGTCAGGAGGTCGAGCACACGCCTGTCGCGCTCACTGGAGCTGTGCAGTCCATGGGCTCGGAAGGTCTCGGAAATCTGGTCCGCTACCCGCATCACCGGGTTGAGCGAGGTCATCGGCTCCTGAAACACCGTGCCGACCTCCCGACCGCGAACATCGCACCAGCCGGACTCATCGAGAGACAGGAGGTCGCGCCCGCCCAGCTTGATCGCACCCGACAGGACTCCGACGCCTACCGGCAGCAGGCCGATGACCGCCATGGCGGTCATTGACTTGCCGGAACCGGATTCGCCCACCACGCACAGGGTCTCGCCCGGTTTGATGGAGAGCGACAGGTTCCTGATCGCGTGCTGCCGGTCGGCCAGGGCCGGCAGGCCGATGGAGAGATTCTCGATCGACAGCACGGGGGAGGGGCTGTTCACTGTCGTTCTCCTGCGGGACGGGTCAAAGGGTTATCCTTGCGATCCGGCACGCCCCGTCAATCCGTCTCGGGCGATGCTGTGTTGAGAATGATGTTTCCTCCGCCATATGATGCCTGGAGCCAGAGGAGCTTTTGACCCGTGCACGACGCCGTCCCCAATCCGGCCAGAGACCGGCTGCAGGCCTGTTTCAAAGCCCAGAAGCATGCCTGGGCGGAGCAGGGGGGACTGTTGCCTGAGCGGCGCGACGAGGCGCTCGGCGCGCTCGGCGAGGCGCTCGTGCGCCATGCCGATGACTTCACGAAGGCCATCGCGGCCGATTTCGGGCATCGCTCGCCGCATGAGACGAAGCTGGCGGATCTTTACCCGGTGATCGCCGCCTTACGCCATGCGCGCAAGAATTTCCGCCGCTGGATGAAGCCGCGCCGCCGCCCTATTCAATGGATGTTCCAACCCGGCACCGGGCACACCCTCTATCAGCCCCTCGGCATCGTCGGAATCGTGAGCCCGTGGAATTATCCGGTCCAGCTCGCGCTCTGGCCGCTTGCGGGAGCGCTGGCAGCGGGCAACCGGGTCATGATCAAGCCCTCGGAGATCACGCCGCGCACCTCCGCACTCATGGAGGAGGTGATTGCGGAGGTTTTCGATTCGGCGGAAGTGGCCGTGGTGCAGGGTGAGCCCGATGTAGCGCGGGTGTTCGCACATCTGCCGTTCGATCACCTGCTCTTCACCGGCTCCACATCGGTCGGGCGTCAGGTCATGCAGGCGGCGGCCGACAATCTCGTGCCGGTGACGCTGGAGCTGGGAGGGAAATCGCCTGCACTCATAGCGACGGATTACCCGGTCGAGAAGGCAGCGGAGCGGATCGCCGTCGGCAAGCTGTTCAATGCGGGCCAGACCTGCATTGCGCCCGACTACGTGCTCGTGCCGCGTGACAAGCAGGAAACATTTGTCGCTGCCTATCGGGATGCGGTCGCAAGTCTGTACCCGACCCTTGCGGCCAATCCCGATTACACGGGGATCGTCAGCGAGCGGCACCATGCACGCCTTCGCCATCTCATCGACGATGCGCGCGAGCGCGGCGCACAGGTGCACGAGATCAATCCGGGCGGCGAGACGCTGGATGCAGCGCAGCGCAAGCTCGCGCCTGTGGTGCTGACCAATGTGCCCGATCAGGCTCAGGCCATGCAGGAGGAGATCTTCGGCCCTGTCCTTCCCGTCGTCGGCTATGACGATGTCGAGGAGGCCTGCCGCTTCATCGGCGCGCGTCCGCATCCCTTGGCCCTGTACCTGTTCAGCCATGACAAGGCGACCGCCGAGCGCGTTCTTGCCAGGACGCAATCCGGTGGCGTCGCAATCAATGACACGCTGCTGCATTGCGTGCAGGAGGAGCTGCCCTTCGGCGGCGTGGGGCCGAGCGGCATGGGGGCCTATCACGGAGAGGCGGGCTTTAAGACTTTCAGCCATGCCCGGTCGGTGTTCCGGCAGGCGCGCTTCAACGGAGCCGGCATGACGAAGGCGCCCTATGGAAGAAGCATGAACCGCCTGCTGTCTATGCTGCTGCGCTAGCCGGTGGCGTCAGCGGAACGGAAATGTCGTAGGCGACTCCGCTCTCGGCGAAGTTCAGCACCATGTAGCCCCCGAGCTCGCCCTCGATGCTGCGTCGGATGAGGCGTGAGCCGAAGCCCTGGCGTTTGGGCGGCGCAACGGGCGGCCCGCCGCTTTCGGACCAGCGGATGCGCAACTGCTTCGGGCGATCCTCGCTCTCGATGACGGACCAAGCCACCTCCAGATGGCCCACATTGGTGGAGAGCGCCCCATATTTGGCCGCGTTCGTCACCAGCTCGTGCAGAACCAGCCCAAGATTGATGGCGTAGCGCGCCGGCAGCTTCACGTCAGGGCCCTCGAGCACGACCCGCGCGTCGCCGGCCTTGCGGTAGGGGGCCAGTTCCTGTTCCGCCACGTCGCGCAGTTCCGCCTCGCGCCAGGACTGCCGCGTCAGGAGGTTGTGAGTCTTCGATAAGGCCAGGAGCCTGCCCTCGAAAGCTTCCCTGAACTGTCCCGGCGACTCCGTTGTGCGCAGGGTCTGGGAAGCGATCGACTGGACCGTGGCCAGGGTGTTCTTCACCCGGTGGTTCAGCTCGTTCAGGAAGAAGCGCTGCTGCTCCTCGGCGTGCTTCTGTTCGGTGATGTCGTGCAGGATGCCGACGAAATAGACCGGCCGCTTCTGCGTATCGAGGAACACGCGGCCCCTGGAGTTGATCCAGCGGATGTTCCCGTTCTTGTCACGGATCCTGTACTCGTCCTCGTAGTCGCCCCGGCTCCTCACCGCCGCGCGCCATTTCTCGATGACGCGATCCGCGTCCTCGGGATGAAGGATGCCCACCCAGTCCCTCGGGTTCATCGTCGCCATGGCTTCAGGCAGCCCGATCATCGCGGCCGCCTGCGGGGACCAGCCGCCGGCATCCTTGTCCGGATCGTACCACCAGGTTCCCATGTGGCCTGCCTCGAGGGCCAGACGCGCCCGCTCCTCACTCAGCTGAAGCGCCTGCTGGCGCTCGGCCACGTCGTCCATGAGGTCGTTGAACGCCTTGGCCAGGATGCTGAACTCACCGGATTTGCGCGGCAGCTGAATCCGCGCCCGGTAATCGCCACGCCGCCAGGCCTGGATGCCGTCCGTCACCATCTCGAAGGGTTTGGTGATGAAGGCGCGGCTCAGCAGCGCCGACAGGGACAGCGCCAGAATGAGCGCCGCCGTGATCAGCATGAAACCGCGCTGTGCGGCCTGATTGATCCCAGCAAAGGCGGCTTTTGTCGACAACCCGACATTGACGTAGATATCCCTGGGCGGGAGCTGCAGCGGCACGTGGGCGAGGACGCGCCTGACGCCATCGGGAATGGTGCTTTGAGCGGTTATGGCTTCTCCGGCCTTGGCCTGTGCCATGAACTCCTGCGGCAGCAGCCGGCCTAGGAACCGCTCTGGCTGCGGCTCCTGCACGAGAACGATGCCGTTCCTGTCGGCAACGGTGACCGAGCCGTTCTCCGGCACGGTGCGCTCCTTCAGCTTCTCGCTGAGCCATCTCAGATCCAGCGCCGCGGCCAGCACGCCGACCACGTCGCCCCTGTCATTCCAGATCGGCAGGGCGAGAGGCAGCACGGGATGCCGCCCCAAACCGCCTTCCTCGAAGGCCGGCGTATATTCCCCGACGACAAAGCCCTTCTGGCCCAGGGCGTTGTGGAAATAGGGCCTGTCCGCATAATAGTGCTGGGTATCGATGGTGCCGGTCGGCCGGCAGCGGATGTGCCCGCTGATGTCCATGGCCACGAAGGACAGGATGTAGGGCACCTTCTCCTGAATGGCCTTCAGGTAGGGGCTGCAGACGGCCGTGTCGAAGTTGCGGATGGACTGCGTCTCGTCGATGGCGAGCAGAAGCCCCTGGACGCCATCGAAGATGCGCTCGATTTCCGCGCCCACCAGCTGAGCCTGACGGACCGCAAGATCGTTCACCTCCGCTTCGCGAGCCCGGCGCAGGGACACTTCAGTGTATGTCCAGATGACGATGGCCGGCAGAACCGAAATCAACGCCAGAAGGAGCAGACGCTTCGTCAGGGTCATTCAAACGCTCAGCTTAACCTCAGCAGGGGAGCACAAAGACGGGAGAGCGTCCACCCCGTAGCATTCCTGAGCGGCCTTGCATCTGCGGCGAAGAGGTGTCAGGGGAGCAGGAATGGCGCTTCCTCCTCTTCTGACCCTCCAGGACATTGCTCTCACGTTCGGCGGCACGCCTCTCATCGAGAGCGCGGAACTGTCCGTCTCTCCGGGCGAGCGGGCCTGCCTCGTGGGCCGCAACGGCTCGGGCAAATCCACCCTGCTGAAAATCGCCGCAGGGCAAATCGAGGCCGATCGCGGCAAGCGCTTCATGCAGCCGGGCGCGACCGTCCGCTATCTCGCCCAGGAACCGGACCTCACGGCCTATCCCTCGACGCTTGCCTATGTGGAGGCGGGTCTCGGGCCGGGGGATGATCCCTACCGGGCACGCTACCTGCTGGAGCAGCTCGGGCTGACCGGGGAAGAGAAGCCCGCCGACCTCTCAGGCGGCGAGGCCCGCCGCGCGGCGCTTGCCCATGTGCTGGCGCCCGAGCCGGACATCCTGCTCCTCGACGAGCCCACCAACCATCTGGACCTGCCGGTCATCGAATGGCTGGAAGGCGAGCTCAAGAGCCTGCGCTCGGCGATGGTGCTCATCAGCCACGACCGCCGCTTCCTGGAAAGCCTGTCCCAGGCGACCGTCTGGCTCGACCGGGGCCGAACCCGGCGCATGGATCGTGGCTTTGCTCATTTCGAGGAATGGCGTGACCAGGTGCTGGAGCAGGAGGAGGCCGAGCACCATAAGCTCGGGCGCAAGCTCGTGGCCGAGGCCGACTGGCTGCGCTATGGCGTGACCGCCCGGCGCAAGCGCAACGTGCGCCGCCTCGGCAACCTCCACGCCATGCGCCAGCAATACCGCGACCGCAACCGCGCCGTCGGCACGGTGACCATGAGCCTCGCCGAGGCCGAGCAGTCCGGCACCCTCGTGGTCGAGGCGGAGGGCATCTCGAAGGCCTACGACAGGCCCATCGTCACCAACCTGTCCTTGCGCGTTTTGCGCGGGGACCGGCTCGGCATCATCGGGCCGAACGGCGCCGGCAAGACGACCCTGATCAACATGCTGACAGGCGTTCAGGCGCCGGACGAAGGCCGGGTGCGCCTCGGCTCCAACCTGCAGATGGTCACCCTCGACCAGCGCCGCGCGAGCCTCGATCCCACCGCCACCGTGGCCGAAACGCTCACGGGCGGTCGCGGCGACACGGTCACCATCGGCGGCCAGACCAAGCATGTGATCGGCTACATGAAGGACTTCCTGTTCTCGCCCGAGCAGGCTCGCACCCCCGTGGGCGTGCTCTCCGGCGGCGAGCGCAACCGGCTGATGCTGGCCCGCGCCCTGGCGCAGCCCTCGAACCTCTTGGTGCTCGACGAGCCCACCAACGATCTCGACTTGGAGACTCTCGATCTGCTCGAAGAGATGATCCAGGATTATTCCGGCACGGTCATCCTGGTCAGCCACGACCGCGACTTCCTCGACCGCACGGTGAGCTCGGTGCTCGTGTCGGAAGGCGAGGGACGCTGGCTCGAATATGCGGGCGGCTACACCGACATGGTGTCCCAGCGCGGACGCGGCGTGCAGGCCCGCGTCGTCGAGAAGGAAGCGAAGGCGAAGAGCGCCGACAAGCCGGCTGCTGCGCCTCAGGCTCAGAACAAGCGCAAGCTCTCCTTCAATGAGCAGCACGATCTCAAGACGCTTCCCAAGCGCATGGAAGAACTGACTGCGAAGATCGCCAAGGTACAGGAGATCCTCGCCGATCCGGAGCTTTATGCGCGCGATCCGGCCCGCTTCCAGAAAGCCATGGATGCCCTGACGGCGTTGCAGACGGAACTGCATGCGGCCGAGGAGCGGTGGCTGGACTTGGAAATGTTGCGGGAGGAATTGGAAGGGTAAGGAACTTCATGACCCGATGGGGCTGCATGATCGTTCATCAATTTGCAGAGAGCCCAGGCGCGACACTAAAGTGACATCAATCGCTCGCTAGAAGCTGATTGTCATTGAAGGAGGATCGCTATGCACTGCTTTTCGGGACGTCACCTGATCACTTTCATGACTGTTCTCTGCCTGGGGGCTGTGCCCTCGATGCTCAGAGCAGCAGAGCCTGACCGCCCTGTGCTGGCAGAGCGGGTCACCAAGCTGTCGCGCGGCACGCAGTGGAAGCCCGTTTCGGCGGTTCCGATCAACTTCCTGACTCACCACCCGCAGGGCATGGTGAAGATTGGCGACACACTGTTTGTGTCCTCGGTTGAGATCCAGCAGCCGACAAAGCGGTTTCCGCAGGCGGTGGACGGCTATGACCGCGACACGGGTGCCGGAACCGGCCACCTATTTAAGATTGACATGAAGGGCAACCTCATCGCCGACATCACCCTCGGCGAAGGCACGATCTATCATCCGGGTGGGATCGATTACGATGGCAAGTACATCTGGGTTCCGGTGGCGGAGTACCGGCCAAACAGCCGCTCCATCGTCTACCGCGTCGATCCGGAGACCATGAAGGCGGAGGAGATGTTCCGCTTTGCCGATCACGTTGGCGGCGTGGTGCACAACACCGACGACAAGACGCTGCACGGGGTGAGCTGGGGTTCGCGCCGGTTCTACCGTTGGTCTCTCGACGACCATGGAAAGCCCACGAATGCCAATGAGGCTCCCGAGAAGCTGAGAGCACTCAACACGTCGCATTACCTCGATTATCAAGACTGCAAATATGTCGGCAAGAGCCGCATGCTGTGCTCCGGCGTCACGGAGATGCGCCTCACGCCTGATGCCGCTCCGTTCCGTCTCGGCGGGCTCGATATCATCAACCTCACCGATGGTCGACCGATCTTCCAGACACCTGTACTGCTCTGGACCGCTGCCGGGATGGACATGACCCACAACCCGGTCTGGATGGAAGCGAGCGATGCAGGGATCCGCGGGTACTTCATGCCCGAGGACGACAAGTCCACCCTTTACATCTACGAGGCCGAGGTAAAATAGAGCGCGGACTAGGCGGCGGGCAGCCTGCTAGCTGCCCGCTTCCAGCGTGAACCCGGCTTTGAGCACCACCTGGTAGTGGCGCACCTCGCCGTCCTCCACGTGGCCGCGGGTTTGGATGACTTCGAACCAGCGCAGGTTTCGCAACGTTTCGCTGGCCCGCCGGATGGCGGTCTGAATGGCATCCTCAATGCTGGTCTCGGACGAGCCGACGAGTTCGACGATCTTGTAGACGTGGTCACTCATGGGGTGCTCCAGGGGTGTTGGAGAGATGAGGCTCCATGGCCATTCCACGGAGCCTCCTCAGTGAGATCAAACGCCCGTGTCGGTGGCGACCGTCTGACGAACGGCGCCGATCTGCGCATCGAGATGGGTGACCAGATCTTTCGGAAGGTCCATGAGCGCGATAAGGCGGTCGAGATAGGCCTTCTCCTCCGCGGTATCCGCGTCGCCGATGGCCACCCGCGAGGCCACATAGAGCTCGGCGGCCTGTTCCTTGGTCTTGGGCAGGCGGGCGATGGCTGCGGCGTCGGCGGGCTTCGCCATCAGATCGAGGAGGAAGCCCTTCTCCGCGTTGCCGAGGCCGAGCTGCTGGATCTGCTCCTGGATGCGCGAGCTTTCCTCGCCGTCGAGATGCCCGTCGGATTTCGCCGCCGAGATCATGGCCTGCACGAGGGCGAGGCCCATCTCATGGCCGTTCTTGTCTTTCTCTTCCTCGAGGTGAAAGCCGCTGCCGGCTGGCGGCTGCGCGGGCACGCTCCCAGGGCGCCCGGCGGCCGGCGCCTGGTTGGCTTGCCAGTCCTGATAGGCCTTGAAGGCGACGCTCGCGAGCACTGCAAGGCCGCCGGCCTTCATCAGCGAGCCACCGGCTGATCGCCCGCCGCGGGAGCCCAGGATCAGGGACAAAAGGCTTCCCGCCGCAAGGCCGCCCATGCCGCCTGGGATCTGTGAGCCGAAGCCGCCGGATCCGCCGAGCATTCCGCCAAAGCCGCCTTGCTGCGGCCGTCCGCCAAAAGAGCCCTGGCTGCGCATGAGGCCGTCGAGGATGCTTCCGAGATTCATGGGTATTCTCCCTGTGCTGAGGATGTGCATCAGGAAAAGGCAGGTCTTTTCCAAGAGTTCCGCGCGGCAGCGTTCACCGATGGGTTAGGAATTCAGGCAGCGCTGCCGGAACGTGGAGGGGTGTTCCATGGTTGAGGAGCCGTCAGCTCGGCCGTACGGATCGGGCACAGGAAGGGAACTCCCTCGATGAACCTCAAGATCGCTCTTGTCGCCGGTGCCATGGCACTCGGCGTTTCCGGCTGCATGACGCCCATGGCGTCGGCTCCGGCCCCGATGGCCGTCACCACAGCGGCTGTGTTCGTTCCCACCGCAGTTTCATCCAATCTCCTGGAGATCGAGTCGAGCCGCATGGCTCTGGACCGGGCACGGAATCCCGAGGTCCGCCGTTTCGCCCGTCAGATGATCCGCGAGCATAACATGGCGACCCGTCGGATGTCGGCGGTGCTGCGCCGTTCCGGCCTGCCGATGCCGGCGCCTGCGATGATTCCGCGTCATCAGCAGATGCTGGCCTCGCTCCAGACCGCTTCCGATTTCGACGCGGCCTATATGGGCGCTCAGGTCATGGCCCATCAGGAATCCGTAGCCCTGTTCTCGTCCTATGCGTCCAACGGCGACGTTCCGCCGCTCGCCGCCTTCGCCCGCCAGACTCTGCCGAACCTGCAGATGCACCTGCAGCATGCGCAGGGCATCGCCGGGGGCGGCCGCGGCATGTAAGCTTCCGATGCTTGGTGAAAGGCCGCCGGGAACCCGGCGGCCTTTTTCGTTTAAGGCGTCAGTCCTGCATGAACTCGATCCGGTTGCCGACCGGATCCTGAACGTAGAAGCGCCGGACATCCGGAATGGCATCGTCCCAGGCCGGTTCATGGCCAGCGTCGGACAGGAGCCGCGCCAGGGCATCGAGATCGGTAACAGTAATGGCCGGGTGCGCCTTGCGGGCCGGGCGGAAATCCTCCTCGACCCCGAGGTGAATCCGCACCGAGCCGCACTCCAGCCATAGGCCTCCACGCTTGGCAAGCGCCGGAGGCTTCTGCACCTCGCTCAAACCGAGCAGGCCAGAATAGAACGTCCTGCACAGGTCCTCTGCCCCTGGGGGAATGGCCAGCTGAACGTGATCCAGGCGCAGCATCACGCCTGTTTGCCGTAGGCCTGGACCTCCTGCTCGATGGCACCGAAGATCGAGTGGCCGGCATTGTCCTTCATCTCGATGCGGATCGTGTCGCCAAAGCGCATGAACAGCGTCCTGGCCTCGCCGTGAACAAGCGTCTCCACCGTGCGCAGCTCCGCCAGGCAGGAATAGCCCAGGCCTCCCTGTTCGATGGGTTTGCCCGGTCCGCCGCCCTCGTCCTTGTTGGACACGGTGCCCGATCCGATGATCGTGCCGGCGCCGAGCGGCCGGGTCTTGGCCGCATGCGCAATCAGCGTCGGGAAGTCGAAGGTCATGTCCGCGCCCGCATTGGGCCGGCCGAAAGGCTTGCCGTTGAGGGTGGAGAGCAGGGGCAGGTGCAGCTTGCCGCCATCCCACGCCTCGCCCAGCTCATCAGGCGTAACCGCCACCGGCGAGAGGGTGGAGGAGGGTTTGGCCTGGAAGAAGCCGAAGCCCTTGGCGAGCTCGCCCGGGATCAGGTTGCGCAAGCTGACGTCGTTCACAAGAACCACCAGCTTGATGGCAGCCGCCGCCTCCTCGCGGGTGGCCCCCATGGGCACGTCCCCGGTGATCACCGCCACTTCCGCCTCGAAGTCGATGCCGTGCGCCTCGTCGGCGGCCGGGATCGGATCCCTCGGGCCGAGGAATGAGTCGGAGCCGCCCTGGTACATGAGCGGGTCAGTCCAGAACGAGGCGGGCATCTCGGCCCCGCGGGCTTTGCGCACCAGCTCCACGTGATTCACATAAGCCGAGCCGTCGGCCCATTGGTAGGCCCGGGGCAGGGGGGAGGCGCAGTCGTGCTCGTGAAAGCGGAAGGCCGGAACCGAACCGTGTTCGAGCTGCTCGGCCAGATCGCGCAAGCGGGGCTCGACTTTTTCCCAATCGTCCAGGGCTTGCTGGAGCGTGGGAACAATGAAAAATGCATCTGTCGCGCGGGTCAGGTCCTTCGAGACGACCACAAGGCGGCCATCACGGCCTTGATTCAGGGAGGAGAGCTTCATTGCCACCGACCGGGTTGTTATGGTCCACTCAACTTGCAACGAAATGCTTTCCGGGGAAACGCCAATGACGACGATCAAGAGAAGAAACTTTCTGAAGGGCGCCGGCCTCGCCGCGGCGGCCGGTACGGTGGCGGCTCCTGCGATCGCGCAGAGCATGCCGGAAGTCCGCTGGCGCCTGACCTCCAGCTTCCCGAAGTCTCTCGACACCATCTTCGGCACCGCCCAGACCTTCGCCAAGTACATGGCGGACGCGACCGATGGAAAGTTCCAGATTCAAGTCTTCGCGCCGGGCGAGATCGTCGGCGGCCTCCAGGCCATGGACGCGGTGCAGAACGGCTCGGTGGAATGCGCCCATACCCCGACCTATTACTGGGTCGGCAAGGAGCCGGCTTTGGGCATGGGCACGGGGCTGCCCTTCAGCCTCAACGCGCGCCAGCTCCATTCCTGGTGGCACTTCGCCGGCGGCAAGGAGATCATCAACGAGATCCTGGCGAAGTATAACTGCACCTCCCTGGTCTGCGGCAATTCCGGCACCCAGATGGGCGGCTTCTTCCGCAAGGAGATCAACTCCGTCGAGGATCTGAACGGCCTGAAGTTCCGCATCGGCGGCCTCGGCGGCATGGTGCTGGCCAAACTCGGCGTTGTGCCGCAGCAGATCGCGCCCGGCGACGTCTACCCGGCGCTGGAGCGCGGCACCCTCGACGCGGCTGAATTCGTCGGCCCTTATGACGACGAAAAGCTCGGTTTCCTAAAGGTGGCCAAATACTACTATGCGCCCGGTTGGTGGGAGGGCGGCGCCATGCTGCATCTCGTGGTCAACCAGCAGAAATTCAATGAATTGCCCAAGCATTATCAGGCCATCATGTCCAACGCCTGCGAGGCGGCGAACAACTGGATGCTGGCCAAGTACGATGCGGTGAACGGCCAGGCCTTGCGCCGCATGGTCGGCGCCGGCGCGGAACTGCGCACCTTCTCGCCTGCCATCATGGAGGCCTCGCTCAAGGCGGCCAACGAGCTCTACGCGGAGCTCTCCGCCAAGGATGCGAACTTCAAGAAGGTCTACGACTCGATGGTGGCTTTCCGCACCGATGTCCTGCCCTGGTGGCAGCTCAACGAATATGCCTTCGATACTTTCATGATCCGCACCCGCGGCCGGGTGTAAGCATGATGCGCCGTCAGGCAAGGCTGGCTTCTTGCCTGACGGCCATTCTCTTCTGCTCTGTCGCCGCGGCACAGGACCTCGCCATTCCCGAGGTCGTTTACCCGAGGCTTCCGCGTCAGGCCGAGACGGCTGAGGGCTTCGTGCCATTGGGATGGATGCTTGAGGCGCAGGCGTCCGGCGACCTCAACCAGGATGAAAACACTGATCTGATCCTGGTCCTACGCCAGAACAACCCTGCCAATGTGATGGAGGATTTCGAGGGGCTTGGCGAAAAGCCGTTCGACACCAATCCGCGCATTCTGGCCATCGCGTTTCGCGACCACTCTTCAGGCAAGTTCAGTCTGCAGTTCCAGAACCATACCCTTATCCCTCGCCGAACAGAGCCTGCTGCCGATGATCCCTTCGACAAGGAGGTCGGAATCGCCATCGTGCGCGGCAGCTTTCAAGTACGTCTGAATTGGTGGATGAGCGCGGGAGGGTGGGAGACGTTCAACACGACTTATACATTCCGGCACAAATCCGGCCGCTTCGAGCTGATCGGTTATGACCGCGATACAACTCACCGGGGGAGCGGCGAAACGGCGTCTCTCAGCATCAACTACCTGACACGCAGAGCGAAAAAGGCGACCGGTCACATCAGTCGCGACACGGATAAGGTTCGTTGGCAAACACTCCCGCAGAGGTCGGCTCCAACCCTTGAAAGCATCGGCGATGGGCTGAGCTTCGAGCCCAAACTCTGATCCTGCCAGATTTGAATGGGGATGGGTTGACGTTCCGTCAGGAAAATCCAGTTGCTCGTGCAACAAATCCTGTTATTAGTTGCAGTAGCAACGAACGGAATGGCGATGGCGAGTGGATCTGCAGCGAGGAAGCCGGCATCCGAGCCTTTGGTGGTTCTGGAGGAGTTCCTGCCTTACCGGCTTAACGTTCTGGCCGGGCTGACGTCCAGCGCGCTTGCCCAGATCTATGCCGAGCGGTTCGGTCTCTCGATCCCGGCATGGCGCGTGATCGTGACCCTCGGGCAATATGAATGCCGGACGGCCAGGGACATGGCGCCCGACGGCGTCATGCATAAATCAACGGTCTCGCGGGCGGTTTCGGCGCTCGAGAAGCGTGGGCTCGTCAAGCGTCGCCCGAACCTGGATGACCGCCGCGAGGAATGGCTCGCCCTGACGCCGGAGGGACGGGCGATCTACGAGGCGGTGGCACCGGAAGCCCTTGCCGTGGGCGAGCGCCTCCTGTCGGTGCTGACCCCTCAGGAGCAGAAGACGCTCTCCGCCTTGATCGACAAGCTCACCCGGCAGGCGCGAATGCTGGCGCCGCAGGACGCAGAGGGGGAAGAGGCGTGAAGCTCTACACCTACTTCCGCTCGTCCGCGGCCTACCGGGTCAGGATCGCCCTTAACCTCAAGGGCGTCTCGTATGAATCCACGTCGGTCAATCTTCTGAAAGGGGAGCAGCGCGAGGCGGGTTACAAAACGCTCAATCCTCAGATGCGCGTGCCCTCCCTTGAGATCGGCGAGACGACGCTGATCCAGTCGCCGGCCATTCTCGAGTACTTGGATGAGGTTTACCCGGAGCCGCCGCTTCTGCCGATGGGTGCCGTCAACCGGGCCAAGGTCCGGGCCATTGCCAGCCTGATCGCCTGCGATATCCACCCGCTCAACAACTCCGGGACGATTGGCTACCTCAAGAACCGTCTCGGGCACGATCAGGCCGCAGCAGACGAGTGGTATGCCCACTGGGTTCGTGAAGGTTTCGATGCCATCGAGGCCATGCTCGGGCCGGGGCCTTACACTTTCGGGGCCAAGGTCACGCTGGCCGATGTTTATCTCGTGCCGCAGGTCTTCAATGCGCGGCGCTTCAATGTCCCGCTCGATGCCTATCCGAAGATCGTCGCTGTGGATGCGGCCTGCGCCGAGCTCAAAGCGTTCCAGGATGCCGCGCCGGCCAACCAGCCCGACGCTGCCTGACCAAGAACTGCATCCGCCTCAGGGCGAATGCGTTGGTTTCACATGCAAGGCCTCCCGCATCGGAGGCATGACAGGAGGAAGACCATGGGACCGTTCCCGCATGATGCCCCCCCGGCCGAGATTTCCGAAGAGAACCCGATGGGGACGGATGGCTTCGAGTTTGTGGAATACTGCCACCCCGATCCGCAGGCTCTCGACCGTCTCTTCAAGACCATGGGATTCAGCGTCGTCGCCAAGCACCGGTCGAAGAACGTGCTGCTTTACCGCCAGGGCGACATCAACTTCATCGTCAATGCGCAGCCGGGCTCCTTTGCCGAACGGTTCGCAGCCCAGCACGGCCCGTCCGCTCCGGCCATGGCCTTCCGCGTCGCCGATGCAAAATATGCCTACGAGCGTGCGCTCTCCATGGGCGCCAAGCCCGTGCAGACGCAGGTGGGACCTAACGAGCTCGAGATCCCGGCAATCGAGGGCATTGGCGGCCTGCATATCTATTTCGTCGACCGCTACGGCGCGAAGGGCTCGATCTACGATGTCGATTTCGAATGGCTCGGCGAGCCCGACCCGAAGCCGAGGGGTGTCGGCCTGCATTACATCGATCACCTGACCCACAACGTCTATCGCGGACGGCTGAATGAGTGGGCCGGGTTCTACGAGCGCCTCTTCAACTTCCGCCAGATCCGCTACTTCGACATCGAAGGCAAGCTCACGGGGCTTCACTCCCGCGCCATGACGAGTCCGGACGGCAAGATCCGCATTCCGATCAACGAGGATGCGGGTGAGACCGGGCAGATCGAGGAGTATCTGCAGGAATACAAGGGTGAGGGCATCCAGCACGTGGCGCTCGGCTCGCACGATCTCTACGAGAGCATCGAGACGCTCATCGAGGCTGGGCTCGATTTCATGCCGGCGCCGAACGAGATCTACTACTCGCGCGTCGACAAGCGGTTGCCTAAGCATGAGGAGCCGCTTGATCGCCTGAGGAAGAACGGGATCCTCATCGACGGGGAGGGCGTGGTCGAAGGCGGCTTCACGAAAGTGCTGCTCCAGCGTTTCGGCAATACGGCCATCGGGCCGATCTTCTTCGAGTACATCCAGCGCAAGGGCGATGACGGATTCGGCGAAGGCAACTTCAAGGCTCTCTTCGAATCCATCGAAGAGGATCAGATTCGCCGAGGGGTGATCGGCCCGAAGGTCGCCTGACCGTCACGGAAAGTGTCGAAAGAGGCCGGAGACGCTCCGGCCTCTTTTTTGTCCACGCGTCAGGTAGGTTTCTCCACTGACAAGACAAATTGTTTGATCATCTGTGTGAGATCGCCATCGAGGGCGGGGGCGTGTCCTTGGCCGGGAACCGTGATCGCCCTGAGCCGTGGATGCCTGTCCTGCATGGCCTGCACCGTCTCGGCTGAGAGCAGGTCCGAATGCTCGCCGCGGATGACAAGAAGAGGAAACGGCTTCAATCCCTCGAAGAGCGGCCACAGATCAGGCAAGGGTGCCTCGGGATCAGAAGACTCAAGCGTCTTCATCAGATTCGGGTCGTAGTTGAGAACGAGTCGGCCGTCGGCCTCACGCCATGTGACCCGCGCCAGGGCTTGCCATTGTTCATCCGTGAAGGCCGGAAACTCGGATCCCGACGTCTGCCGCAGGATCTGCACGGCTTCGTCCATGGTACGAGGTGTCGGCAACTTGCCGACATAGCCGCGAATCCGATTGAGTCCCTTGGCTTCGAGCACGGGGCCGATATCGTTGAGAACCACGCCGGCGATTAGGGTCGGGCGAACCGCACTCAAGGCCATGGTGATCAAACCGCCGCGGGACGTGCCGACGAACACGGCCTTCTCGATTCCTGCGACTGTCAGCACTTGCAAGACGTCGTTCAGTTCGACCTTGATGTCGTAGTTGCGCCAATCCCGGTCCCAATCGGAACGGCCGCGACCGCGATAGTCCAAGGACAGGACGCGTCGAGGACGTGCCGCATCACGGCTCAGGGCCATGGCGAGTTCGTGAAAATCCTCGGATGATCGCGTGAGGCCAGAAAGGCACACGATCGGCAGGGCACCGGCCGTGTGAGGGTCATAGTCTCGAGAATAAAGGCGCAGCCCGTCGGCTGCGGAAACGAAAAGATCCCGGTAGGTGTCGCTCATCTCATTCCATAATCATTGGACGTCGATGAGCCGCATCTTGCATCACTAGTTCGTGCTTGTCGCGTCCGCTGTCGCTGGAGCCGCCGGTGTGGCCTTCTCGTTCAGGCGCTGCCGATAGACCCTCAGGTTCTCCAGAACGCGCTGCACGTAATTTCGGGTCTCGTAGAAAGGGATGCGCTCGATCCAATCGACCTCGTCCACATCCGGCTTCCGGGGGTCGCCGTAGGACCGGACCCATTTGATCACGTTGCCGCCGCCTGCATTGTAAGACGCAAAGGCGAGGATATGGGAGCCCTTCCAGTCCTCCATCAGTTCGCCGAGATGGGCGGAGCCGATCTTCGCGTTGTAGGAAGGATCCTCGATTAAGCGATTGAGATCGAACCCGACGCCGAAGCGCTGGGCCGTCCTCTTGGCGGTTGCCGGCATGAGCTGCATGAGGCCCCGGGCGCCCGCGCTGGAAATGGCGCGCGGATTGAAGGCGCTTTCCTGCCGGGCGATGGCATAGACCATGGCGGGCTCCACCTCGTCTCCGACAGGTTGGAAATCCGGAATGGCGGCCAGCGGATAGGCATGCTGATCGAGCGGGAAGCCCCTTTGCAGGGCGATCTTGCCGATGGCGAGCACCGCGCGGGGATTCTGCTGTGATGTGGCGAGGCTCGCGAGCGCATCGAGCCGGCCCGGATCACTCAAGGTCTGGGCAAGATCGGAATAGAGGCCCATGGCCAGATCCTGCTCGCCGACCTGCTTCAGCAGTTGCAGTGCCTGGACCGGAACGAGGGCGTCGAAAGCCTTGCGTTCATCCTCTGTCAAAGGATCAACCTTCCTCAAGGCAATGGTCCGACCGAGCTTCTCTTGAGCGAGTTGCCCATAATAGGTGGTGGGTTGATCCGCGGCGCGCTCGTAGAACAGGCGGGCATTCTGAGCCTCGCCGGCCGCCTCCGCCGCGCGGCCCTGCCAGTAGGCAACACGTGAAAGGGAGATGGGAGTCGAAGCCGTCTTGGCGACGGCTGCGAAGTGCTGGGAGGCCTTGGCCGGATCGTTCAGGAAGCGAAGGGCGATCCAGCCCGCATGGAACTCCGCCTCGATCTGCTGCACCGGTGACTCGGCGGCGTGATGGCTTGCAACCTCATAGGCGGTCTTGGCATCGCCCTTGTCGAGAAGCTCACGGGTGATCAGGCGCTGCTCGGCCCACCACTCGTCGCCGTCGACCCGCAGTTCCGGATCGCGAGGCGCCTGCATGATGATGCTGGCGGCCTCAATCAGATTGTTGCTGCGGCGCTGGAGCAGGGCGCGGGAGAAGAGATAGGACGGGTCGCCCCGCAGGGAGACGGGTACGGCCCCAAAAGCCTTCTGGGCTTTCTTCTTGCCCTGAAACACGGCCATGCGCGCCTTGACGAGAAGCTCGTAATCCTTGCCGGCATAACCTGCCGCCCGCTGCGCACCGCCCCAGTTTTCCTTCAGGAGCAGCCGCTCCATGCGGAAGCGGTGATCGGCCTGGGAGAGCACGCCTGGGAATTGATCAAGGATGCGGCGTTCCACGTCGGGGCCGAACGTGTCCTCGCGCCACACATGGCGGATCTTTTCATGGGTTTCCTGACCAAGGCCATCAGCCTTCATGGCGAAGGCAAGGGCGATCCGTCCGCCCGGCGTCACAGGAGCCTGGTTGCTGAAGAAGAAGCGGACCTGAGGCGGCGACCGGCGTTCGGCCAGCAGCGTATCCTCGCTCCTGCGGCGGATCTGGTTGGTCAGGGGCCAATCCGGATAATCCTTCCGGAAGGCCATGATGCGGTCGAACGTAACGGGCGTGCCGCTGCGGATCGCGTACCACTCTGCGAGAGCACGGCCGGCCGGCTGTGCGAGCTTGGTCCTGAGGATCTCGGCCTCGGTCAGATCGTTGTCCCGATAGGCCTTGAAGATCCCCGCCAGGTGATCCAGGTCTCCGGGCACCGGATTGGCCGGAACAAAGGTTTCCAGGGTGCTGGTCTGTGGCACCTCGGTCTTTGAAACCGGCGTTTGGTTCGCATGGACGGCGAGGGTAGAGACTTGGACAAGCGCGACCCATGTCACAAGACCGATGAGAAGACGCATGTTGAGGCTCACCCGCTAACCCCTTTGCTGTCGCCCGCAGCTCATTGTGACGACGTTTCTCTTGAGGAAACACTAAGAGCCGAGCTAGGACAACTCCCCGAAGGAACGTTTGCGCCCATGCGCCGCACCCCCTATGTGTTAAACCCTTGTGGCCTCTAGGACCCGGCGCGCTTTACCCGAGGAAGATTCATGACCCAATTCAAAGGCTCCATCACGGCCCTGGTAACCCCTTTCAAGGATGGTGCCGTCGATGAGGCAGCGTTCCGGGCCTTCATCAACTGGCAGATCCAGGAGGGCACCAGCGGGCTTGTTCCCGTGGGCACGACCGGCGAGACCCCGACGCTCAGCCACAAGGAGCATGACCGGGTCGTCGAGATCTGCGTCGAGGAGGCGAAGGGCAGGGTGCCGGTGATCGCCGGAGCCGGGTCCAACAGCACCGCGGAAGCGGTGGCCTTCTCCAAGCACGCGGAAAAGGTGGGCGCCGACGCGGTGCTCATCGTCACACCCTATTACAACAAGCCGACGCAGGAAGGACTCTACCAGCATTTCAAGGCGATCAACGACGCCGTCGGCATTCCGATCATCATCTACAACATCCCGGGCCGCTCCGTGATCGACATGTCGGTGGAGACGATGGCGCGGCTCTACGAGCTGAAGAACATCGCCGGCGTGAAGGACGCCACCGCCAACATGGCGCGCGTCAGCCAGCAGAGGCAGGTGATGGGGCCGGACTTCATCCAGCTCTCCGGCGAGGACGCCACGGCTCTCGGCTTCATGGCTCATGGCGGGCATGGCTGCATTTCGGTCACCTCCAACGTGGCGCCGCGCCTCTGCGCCGAGATGCAGGGCGCTTGCCTGAACGGCGATTACGCGTCGGCCTTGAAGGTGCAGGACCGCCTCATGCCCCTGCACACGAACCTGTTCATCGAGACCAATCCGACGCCCGTGAAATACGCGGCATCGCTGCTCGGCCTCATGCAGGACGATGTGCGCCTGCCGCTGGTGCCCGCCTCCGAGAACGCGAAGCAGGCCGTTCGCTCGGCCATGGTCCATGCGGGCCTTATCAACGCTTAAAGAACCTGATGGCAAAAGATCCAAAGAGCCCCAACCGCGTCGTCGCCGACAACAGGAAGGCGCGGTTCCATTATGAGATCATCGACACCTACGAGGCCGGGATCGCGCTCACCGGCACGGAGGTGAAATCCCTGCGCCAGGGAAAGGCCACCATCGGCGAGGCCCATGCCGGGCCCTCGGGGGAGGAATTCTACCTCTTCAACGCCTATATCCCCGAGTACCTGCAGGCCAACCGCTTCAACCACGAAACCAAGCGCCCTCGGCGTCTGCTCCTGCACAAGAGCCAGATCAACAAGCTGATCGGCGCCACGCAGCGGGAGGGGTTCACGGTGATTCCGCTCAAGATCTACTTTAACGACCGCGGTCGCGCGAAGGTGGAACTGGGCCTCGGCCGGGGCAAAAAGCTGCACGACAAGCGCGAGACGGAGAAGGAGCGCTCCTGGAACCGGGAGAAAGCCCGCCTCATGCGCGACAAGGGCTGACGCAACGGCATTGTGCGCTAGGTTCCCTCTGGCTCGTTCAGGAGGGAAGATATGGCGTCCGTGGCTCTGGTGTCGGTTCTCGGGCCCGATCGGGTCGGGCTGGTCGCGGCGATTGCCGAGCACCTGTTCAACATCGGCGTGAACCTGCGGGACACGACCTTCGCGTCCCTCGGCTCCGGGGCCGAGTTTGTAGCCTTGTGCGAACTCCCGCCGGAGGTGACGGCCGGCGACGTGGAGGCTGGCCTCAAGCAGCTTGCGGAACTCGAAGGCGCCGAGACTCGGGCCGTCCCCTATGCGTTCGATCCGAGCCCCGGCCCTGCGGGAAGCGTGACCCATCGCATCGCCATCGGCGGCGGCGATCAGCTCGGCCTCGTGGCCCGTCTCGCTGAGGTGTTCAAGCAATACGAGGCCAACATCGTGCGCCTTGAAGCGCGCAAGCTGCCGGAGGCGGAGGGCGGGCTTTATGTGACGCGCTTTGCGGTCTCGATTCCGCCGGGGCGGACCGATCTGTGCCTGGCCACCGTCAGCAACACCGCCGGGGCACTGGGATTGAGCTGCCAGGTGGAAGAGAGCTCGCTCTGATCCAAACAAAAATGGCCGGGTCTATCCCGGCCATGCTCTTTTCTGCTTGATCGCGTCAGATATCGAGCTCGTCGTCCTGCGGCTGGCGGATGCCGTAGCGGCTCTCGAGCGCGGGGCTGCGCGGCTGCGGGCGGGGGCGGTCGCCGTTCTCGTTCATGGGACGCTGCGGGCGATCCGAGGGATCGCGGCCAATGCGGGACGCGAGCTGCGACAAGTCGAGGAACTCGTCCGCCTGCCGGCGCAGCTCGTCGGCCACCATCGGCGGCTGGGTCGTGACGGTGGATACAACTGAAACCCGCACACCACGGCGCTGCATGGCCTCGACGAGGGAGCGGAAATCGCCGTCGCCGGAGAACAAAACCATGTGATCGATGAAGGGCGAGAGCTCGAGCGCATCGATGGCGAGCTCGATGTCCATGTTGCCCTTGACTTTGCGGCGGCCGGCGGAGTCGACGAACTCCTTCGTCGGTTTCGTGACCACGCGGTAGCCGTTGTAATCGAGCCAGTCGATTAGCGGGCGGATGGAAGAATATTCCTGATCTTCCACAAGGGCCGTGTAGTAAAAGGCGCGCACGAGCAAGCCGCGGCCCTGAAATTCCTTCAGCAGGCGCTTGTAATCGATATCGAAGCCGAGAGTTTTCGTGGTAGCGTAAAGGTTGGCGCCATCAATGAAGAGAGCGATCCGCTGCTGGCCTGACATAAGTATTCTCTATCCGTGTCTGCCGGAGCGGCCTAACAACCTTCATTATTCAAGCAACATCTATTATTTACGCAGGCAATAAAACTGCGCGAAAAATGTATGACGTGCCCCAGAACAGGCTGCTATTAACCCTTCGGACCAGTAATCCTGACAATGGAAAATACTTAATGGCGTGTAAATTCCAAGAGTCAAGTTGTCGGAACCAAGGCAGTCAAGCCTTTGTGTGACAAATAAACAGCTATTTTGATTTCAGGCTTCGGCTGCCCGGTTTAATGGCCGGAATGGAGGCCAATTCGGGCGGCAGCTGGTCCGGCGCATAAGCCGGAATGTCGAGCTGAACCAAGGACACAAGAGGCACACCGAGATCCGCCTTTCCGCCCGAGCGATCGATAAGGCAGGCGGCACCGAGCGTCGTTCCGGGATGCTCCTGTAAAGATGCCAAGCATTCCCGAGAGGAAAGGCCCGTTGTGACGATGTCCTCCACCATGACGACGCGGGCGCCCTCCAGAATCGTGAACCCGCGGCGCAGCACAAAGACGCCGTTCTCACGCTCGACGAAGATCGCCTTGGCGCCCAGATGCCGGGCCGTTTCATAGCCCGGCACGATCCCGCCGACGGCCGGCGACACGATATAATCGACGGCTCCGAATCTATCCCTGATCTTACCCGCCAGAGCCCGGCAGACGCGCTCGGTGCGCGCCGGATCCTGAAACACGAACATCTTCTGCAGGAAGACCGGGCTGTGCAGTCCCGACGAGAGAATGAAGTGCCCCTCCAGCAACGCGCCTGCGGAGCGGAATTCCTCGAGAACCTCATTCGGGGTCATGGCTGTGCCTCCTGCGTGACCGCTTTTGGCAGGGGGAGGGGCGGGAGGCAAGGGTTGTTCAAGAGTTCTTGAGGGGATCTGCGGCCGCATTGAAACTTAAAGGTGAGTCCTCATGCATGTCTCAGTTGCAGCTATCTAGCTGTGATTTCTGATCAGGTTGTTCCGGCGAGAGCCTGAGCCGGTGTTCGTCGTCCGAGACTACCATGCGGGCGCTGCTGATTGTACCAGGTCAGCCACCGCGGCAGGTCGTCCGCTCTCGCATGCGATGAACTGAATGGGATCGCATAGGCCCACTCCCGCAGAAGGGTCTGAATGAAGCGTTCGGCCTTGCCGTTGGTTTTGGGCGTGTAGGGTTTCGTCCGAATATGCCGGATTCCGAGCATCCGCAGCGCTTTACGGAACAGCCGCGCGACGTAGCCGGATCCGTAGCACGTTGCGAAGCAGCGCGGCG